>NZ_JBIUAP010000027.1:0-3074 GCF_044547525.1 Promicromonospora sp. NPDC052451 | reverse complement strand
ACCGCCGCCGTGCAGCAGGGCGTCGTGGTCGTGGCCGCGGCCGGCAACGCCGGCCCCTACTCCCAGAGCGTGAGCTCCCCGGCCGCGGCCGAGGGTGTCATCGCCGTCGGCGCGAGCGTGACCGGCGTCGCCGACCCGACCCTGACCCTCGACGGCGCCGCACCGGGCGACGACCCGCGGCCGCTGGACGTGACCCGCTTCCCGATGTCGGCCAACCCGCCCGCGGGCGGCATCACGGCCCGCCTGGTCGACGTCGGCGACGGACTTGAGGAGGAGGACTACGAGCAGGCCGGCGACGTGCGCGGCGCGATCGTCGTCATGCAGAGCGTCACCACGACCTCCCTGGGCGAGTTGCAGGTGCCGCACCTGCTGCAGGCCCAGCTCGCCGAGGAGCACGGGGCTGTCGGCGCCCTGCTCTACGCGCCCAGTGCGACCGACCCGACCGGCGATCAAGGCTCCGGTCCCCAGGGGTCCGCGAACGTCCTGGCGGGCGGCGGGTTCGACCTGCGGCGCGAGTCGCTGGTGATGATGAACATCGCCTCGGCCCAGTACCAGACCTTCAAGGCGGAGGTCGCGGCGGGCACCGTCTCGGGCACGATCGGCTCGGTGGACCGGACCGACACGATCACTGACTTCAGCTCCCGTGGGCCGAGCGACGCGATGACGCTCAAGCCCGAGATCGTGGCCCCCGGCTACGAGATCATGTCCGACATCCCGGCCGAGTTCGGCGTGGACGGGAACCAGTACCGGATGTCCGGCACCTCGATGGCCGCACCGCACGTCGCCGGCGCCGCCGCCCTCCTGGCCCAGGCCCGCCCCGAGCAGACCGCGCAGCAGCTGCGCGCGACCCTCATCGGCAGCGCCCAGGAGCTCGGCTCCGACGACGCCGACGCGTCCCCGTCCGGCCAGGGCGCCGGCACGCTCGACGTCGCCGCCGCCGTCGACCAGCAGGTCACCGCCTCGCCCGACGCCGTCTCCCTCGGACTGGCCGACATGGGTCCGAACCCGTCCCGCACCAGCACCGTGGTGCTGCGCAACTCCGGTGACCGTGCGGTGACGGTCAGGCTCTCCGCCGAGCCGTCGAAGAGCAGCACGGGCCAGGTCGACCTGTCCACCCGGAAGCTGCGGATCCCGGCGGGCCGTCAGGCCTCGGTCGACCTCACCGTCACCCCGGAGTCCGGCGAGATCGACGGCGAGACCTCCGGCGTGGTGGTCGGTAGTGTCTCTGACGGCACGACCGTGCGCGTCCCGTACGCGGCCTACGTGCGCCCGCTGTACGTGCAGTCCTCGCCCTCGCTGGCGACCGGCAGCACCGATGTGTTCGTCTACGCGCCGATGACCCCCGAGGCGACACCCACCGCGACGGCGACCGCGCCGTCCGGCGAGAAGTACACCGCCGCGCTCACCGCCGTCGGCACCAGCCCCGGCTGGTACCGCGGCACCGTGCCGCTCGACGAACCCGGCACCTACCGCCTCGACGCCCGCGCGACGGTGACCGGCCGCACCCTGACCGGTACCGGCGGCGTGCAGTCCGAGGGCGCCGACCAGGCCGGGCAGTGGGAGCAGGTCGGACGCACCGGTGTGGCCAGGGCCCTCGCCACGTCGCCGAAGGCTCCGGGAACCGGCCTGGCGATGGCCTCCACGGGTGTGCACCCGTTCGTCACCACCGACTACGGCGCTACCTGGCGGCGGGTGCGCAGCATGCCCGTGGCCGACGGCTGGGGCATCCCCGTGGCCGACACCGCAACGCCCGGCGGTTTCTACGTCGCCCTGAACGGTGCCGCCGGCAACGTGACCCTCGACCCGAGCTACAACGGCCGCATCGTGCACACCCCGGACGCGGGCGCCACCTGGACGGTGCTGCCGTTCCCGGACGTCGCCGTCAGCGAGCTCGTCGCCCAGGGCGACGCGCTGGCCGCGGTGACCGACGACGGCGTCTACCTCAGCAAGGACGGCGGGCAGAACTGGCGCCGGGTCGCCCCGGCCTGGAGCGGATCCGTGTCCAACGCCACCTTCGCCGGCGACGACCTGCTGATCACCACCTACCACGGCATCTATCGCGTCGCTGACGTCCTGTCCGGCGGCAGCGAGGTCACGCAGACCTACACGACCAGTGCCGCGGACCCTTTCCCCCAGGGTGTCGTCGGTGACGGGTCCGCCGCCGTCGCCATCCAGGGCGACGGCCTCGCACTGATCTCCTCCGACGGCGGTGCCACCTGGACCAAGGGCCCGGACACCGGCCAGACCTATGTCACGCAAGCCACGCTGGTCGAGGGCACCGTGTACGTCGCGGGTCTGTCGAGCTACAGCACCAGCACCGATGGAGGCGCCACCTGGGACACGCATCCGCTACCCGTTGACGGCTCGCTCGCGACGGACGTGGACCACTGGCCCGGCAAGCCCACCGGAAGCATCGTCCTCGCGATGGAGGCAGCCGGCTACTACGCGACCGACGACGGCGAGCACTGGGCCCGCACCGGTGTCCCGGGCACCGATGTCTACGACGTCGAGGCCGGTACGGACGCGGAGGGGGAGGCCGTGCTGCGTGCCGTGGACGACTACGGTCTGCACACACGGTCGCTCGCCGAGATCTCGGCGGACACACCGGACTGGGGACCTTCCGGTCACGAGGGTTGGATCGGGTTCCAGCTCGACGAGGTGGTCCAGTCGCCGGTAGGTGACCGGGCCGTCTGGGCCATCGGTGCGGACGCGCTCGGGCTGGGCAAGATCCGCACGGGAACTTCCGGCGCCGGCGACGGTGACCTGACCGACGTCGGGCCGTATGGCGGGTTCAAGGCCCTGAGCCTCGCCGTGTCGCCGCACGAGGTGACGGGCGAAGGCGGGGACACCGTCGCGGTGTCCTACGCGACCCAGCGCGAGGCCGGAGTCATGGTCTCCCAGGACGGGTTCGCCCACTGGACGACCTATCCACACCAGGTGCGGATCAACCAGGTCGCCTTCGATCCCCAGAACCCGGAACGGCTGTGGCTGGCGACGGCGTCCGGCCTGTACCGGTCGGACGACCTGGGCAGGACGATCACGCGCCTGACGCAGGACGAGGCGCGCTCGGTGTG
>NZ_JBIUAP010000026.1:0-3089 GCF_044547525.1 Promicromonospora sp. NPDC052451 | reverse complement strand
ACCGCCGCCGTGCAGCAGGGCGTCGTGGTCGTGGCCGCGGCCGGCAACGCCGGCCCCTACTCCCAGAGCGTGAGCTCCCCGGCCGCGGCCGAGGGCGTCATCGCCGTCGGCGCGAGCGTGACCGGCGTCGCCGACCCCACGCTCACGCTGGCCGGCGCCCGGCGGGGTGACGCGCCCCGTCCGCTGGACGTCACGCGCTTCCCGATGTCGGCCAACCCGCCCGCGGGCGGCATCACGGCCCGCCTGGTCGACGTCGGCGACGGCTTCGAGGAGGAGGACTACGAGCAGGCCGGCGACGTGCGCGGCGCGATCGTCGTCATGCAGAGCATGACGACCACCTCGCTGGGCCAGGTCCTGGGCCCGCACCTGCTGCAGGCCCAGCTCGCCGAGGAGCACGGTGCCGTGGGCGCCCTGCTGTACACGCCGAGCCCGACCGACCCGGCCGGGGACGACGGCGGCGCGGGCCCGCAGGGCTCCGCGAACATCCTGGCGGGCGGCGGGTTCGACCTGCGGCGCGAGTCGCTGGTGATGATGAACATCGCCTCGGCCCAGTACCAGACCTTCAAGGCGGAGGTCGCGGCGGGCACCGCGCGCGCCACCATCGGCTCCGTGGACCGGACCGGCACGATGGCGAGCTTCAGCTCGCGCGGCCCGAGCGACGCGATGACGCTCAAGCCCGAGATCGTGGCCCCCGGCTACGAGATCATGTCCGACATCCCGGCCGAGTTCGGCGTGGACGGGAACCAGTACCGGATGTCCGGCACCTCGATGGCCGCACCGCACGTCGCCGGCGCCGCCGCCCTCCTGGCCCAGGCCCGCCCCGAGCAGACCGCGCAGCAGCTGCGCGCGACCCTCATCGGCAGCGCGCAGGCCATGGACCCCGTCACGGAGCCCGCCGACGCCGACGCGTCGCCGTCCGCCGTGGGCGCCGGCACGCTCGACGTCGCCGCCGCCGTCGACCAGCAGGTCACCGCCTCCCCCGACGCAATCTCCCTCGGGCTGGCCGACATGGGCGGCCGCCCGGAGCGCACCAGCACCGTCGTGCTGCGCAACTCCGGCACCAAGGCCGTGACCGTCAGGCTCGCCACGGAGGCCGCCCCGGGCAGCACGGGCGAGGCGAAGCTCTCCGCGCGCCAGGTGCGCATCCCGGCCGGGCGCAGCGCGTCGGTCGACCTCACGGTGACCCCGGACACCACCAGCCCCGCCGCGGGGGCCGTCGACGGCGAGACCTCCGGCGTCGTGGTGGGCACCGTCTCGGACGGCAGCACCGTGCGCGTCCCGTACGCGGCGTACGTGCGGCCCCTGCAGGTCCAGTCCTCGCCGTCGCTGGCCACCGGGTCCACCGACGTCTTCGTCCGCACGCCGATGGCACCCGAGACGGCGCCGACCGTGCGGGCCACGGCCCCGTCCGGCGAGCAGTACACCGCGGCGCTGACCGCCGTCGGCAACAGCCAGGGCTGGTACCGCGGCACCGTGCCGCTGGACGAGCCCGGCACGTACACGCTCGACGCCCGGGCGACCGTCAGCGGACGCACCCTGACCGGTACGGGCGGCGTGCAGTCCGAGGGCGCCGACCAGCCCGGCGCGTGGGAGCAGGTCGGCCTGTCGGGCGCGGCCCGTGAGCTCGCCACCTCCCCCACCGCCCCGGGCACCGGCCTGGCGATGGCCGGCACCGGCGTGCACCCGTTCGTCACCACCGACCACGGAGCCACGTGGCAGCGGGTGCGCAGCATGCCCGTGGCCGACGGCTGGGGCATCCCCGTGGCCGACACGGCCACGCCCGGCGGTTTCTACGTCGCCCTGAACGGTGCCGCCGGCAACGTGACCCTCGACCCGAGCTACAACGGCCGCATCGTGCACACGGCCGACGCGGGCCGGACCTGGACCGTGCTGCCGTTCCCGGACGTCGCGATCAGCGAGCTCGTCGCCCACGGCGACGCGCTCGCCGCGGTCACCGGCGACGGTCTCTACCTGAGCAAGGACGGCGGCCAGCGCTGGCGGCGCGTCGCCCCGCAGTGGGACGACCTCGTCTCGGGCGCCGCGTTCGCGGGCGACGACCTGCTCGTCACCACCTACGACGGCGTCTACCGCATCGCGGACGTCCTCGACGGCGGCAGCGAGGTCACGCAGCCGTACGTGACCACCGAGTACCGCGACCGCCCGCAGGGCGTCGTGGCCGACGGTTCCACGGCCGTGCTGATCCGCGGGGACGGCGTCGCACTGACCTCGACGGACTCCGGCGCGACCTGGACGGAGGGCGCCGACACCGAGCAGTCCTACGTCACCGTCACCACGCTGACCGACGGCACCGTGTACGCATCGGGCCTGTCGTCCTACAGCACGAGCACCGACCTCGGCACGACGTGGCAGACCCACCCGCTGCCCGTGAACGGCCCGCTCGCCACCGACGTGGACCACTGGCCCGGCACCCCCGCCACCCAGATCGTCATGTCGATGGAGAACGCCGGCATCTACACGACGGACGACGGCCAGGAGTGGACCAAGACCGGGGTCTCCGGCAGCGACGTCTCCGGCGTCCACGCGGGCGTCGACGGCGACGGCGAGCCCGTGCTGCGCGCCGTCGACTTCGAGGGCCTGCACCAGCGGTCCGTCGCCGACCTCGCCCCGGACGAGCAGAACTGGGGCTCGATCGGCCACGAGGGTGTCATCGGCCGCCAGGTCTCCGAGGTGACGCAGTCGCCGCTCGGCGACCGCACCGTCTGGGCGATCGGCGCCAACGCGTTCGGCGGGGGCCGCATCCTGACGGCGCCCGCGGGCGGGTCCGACGCCGACCTGACGCAGGTGGGCCCCACCGGCGGCTTCAGCGCGACGGCGCTGGCCCTGTCCCCGCACGACGAGGGCACCGTGGCCGTGGGCTACACCTCGCTCGTGGACACCGGCCTCATGGTCTCGACCGACGGGTTCGAGACGTGGACCAGCTACGCGCACGAGGTGCTGGTGCAGCAGGTCGTGGTCGACCCGGTGGACGAGAACCGGCTGTGGCTGGCGACGGCGTCCGGCCTGTACCGGTCGGACGACCTGGGCAGGACGATCACGCGCCTGACGCAGGACGAGGCGCGCTCGGTGTG
>NZ_JBIUAP010000025.1:3559-5655 GCF_044547525.1 Promicromonospora sp. NPDC052451 | reverse complement strand
ACGGTGTGCGTCGGTTGTTTGAGAACTCAACAGTGTGCTTGATAGTCAATGCCAATTATTTGACTCTCTTGTTTCAGGTCGCATCGCCATAATGGTGGTGTGGACGGGGATGACGGGGGTCTCTTTTTTGGACTGGATCATTGAAACCAGTTTGGTTTTGATCTGGCCGGTATCATTGTTCGCGCTCACGTGAGTGGGTGTGGATGTTTCTCTTTTACGGAGAGTTTGATCCTGGCTCAGGACGAACGCTGGTGGCGTGCTTAACACATGCAAGTCGAACGGTGAAGCTCCTGCTTGCAGGGGTGGATCAGTGGCGAACGGGTGAGTAACACGTGAGCAACCTGCCCTCCACTTCGGGATAAGCCTTGGAAACGGGGTCTAATACCGGATATGAGCACTCACTGCATGGTGGGTGTTGGAAAGTTTTTCGGTGGGGGATGGGCTCGCGGCCTATCAGCTTGTTGGTGGGGTAATGGCCTACCAAGGCGTCGACGGGTAGCCGGCCTGAGAGGGCGACCGGCCACACTGGGACTGAGACACGGCCCAGACTCCTACGGGAGGCAGCAGTGGGGAATATTGCACAATGGGCGAAAGCCTGATGCAGCGACGCCACGTGAGGGATGACGGCCTTCGGGTTGTAAACCTCTTTCAGCAGGGAAGAAGCGCAAGTGACGGTACCTGCAGAAGAAGCGCCGGCTAACTACGTGCCAGCAGCCGCGGTAATACGTAGGGCGCAAGCGTTGTCCGGAATTATTGGGCGTAAAGAGCTCGTAGGCGGTCTGTCGCGTCTGGTGTGAAATCTCATGGCTCAACTGTGAGCTTGCATCGGGTACGGGCAGACTGGAGTGCTGTAGGGGAGACTGGAATTCCTGGTGTAGCGGTGGAATGCGCAGATATCAGGAGGAACACCGATGGCGAAGGCAGGTCTCTGGGCAGTTACTGACGCTGAGGAGCGAAAGCATGGGGAGCGAACAGGATTAGATACCCTGGTAGTCCATGCCGTAAACGTTGGGCACTAGGTGTGGGGCCAGTTCCACTGGTTCTGTGCCGTAGCTAACGCATTAAGTGCCCCGCCTGGGGAGTACGGCCGCAAGGCTAAAACTCAAAGGAATTGACGGGGGCCCGCACAAGCGGCGGAGCATGCGGATTAATTCGATGCAACGCGAAGAACCTTACCAAGGCTTGACATGTACGAGAAAGCCCCAGAGATGGGGTTCTCTTTGGACACTCGTACACAGGTGGTGCATGGTTGTCGTCAGCTCGTGTCGTGAGATGTTGGGTTAAGTCCCGCAACGAGCGCAACCCTTGTCTCATGTTGCCAGCGGGTTATGCCGGGGACTCATGGGAGACTGCCGGGGTCAACTCGGAGGAAGGTGGGGATGACGTCAAATCATCATGCCCCTTATGTCTTGGGCTTCACGCATGCTACAATGGCCGGTACAGAGGGCTGCGATACCGTGAGGTGGAGCGAATCCCAAAAAGCCGGTCTCAGTTCGGATCGGGGTCTGCAACTCGACCCCGTGAAGTCGGAGTCGCTAGTAATCGCAGATCAGCAACGCTGCGGTGAATACGTTCCCGGGCCTTGTACACACCGCCCGTCAAGTCACGAAAGTTGGTAACACCCGAAGCTCACGGCCCAACCCCTTGTGGGAGGGAGTGGTCGAAGGTGGGACTGGCGATTGGGACTAAGTCGTAACAAGGTAGCCGTACCGGAAGGTGCGGCTGGATCACCTCCTTTCTAAGGAGCTTATCTCCATCAGGCCCCGGAGACCGGGGTTGCCGGCGTGCCCTGCGGGGCTGCTCTTCGGAGTGATGCTGGTGCTGGTGGCAGAGGCCAGGCCCAGGCCGTGCGCGTCTGGGGTGGTTGCTCATGGGTGGAACATTGACGAAGAGTCACCGTGCTGGTGGCTGCTGCTAGTACGCCTGGTTGGTGGGGGGCTTGTCTCCTTGCTGGGTGGGTTGGAACGTGGTGGTCGCAGGTGGTGGTGGCTTGCTGAGCACACTGTTGGGTCCTGAGGCAACCGGCTGCCTCATGCGCCACGAGCTTGTCCCTTCGGGGGTCTTGTCCCTTCGGGGGTCTTGTCCCTTCGGGGGTC
>NZ_JBIUAP010000025.1:0-3464 GCF_044547525.1 Promicromonospora sp. NPDC052451 | reverse complement strand
ATCTTGTCCCTTCGGGGGTCTTGTCCCTTCGGGGGTCTTGTCCCTTCGGGGTGGGTGAGTGGGGTGTGTGGGGGACGGGTTGTTTCTGACTGGACACGGGTCACTGAGTGGCACTTCAGACCAGCCGGCGTGCCGGTGGTGGTGGGTGCGGGTCGCTCTGGTGGGTTCGTCCGTTGCTTGAGAACTGCATAGTGGACGCGAGCATCTTTGAATGTTTCCAAGACTGCTTGGCGATGGTCTGGCTGGCAGGGCCTTTTGGGTCGTGTGGGTCGGGGTGTTGTCGGGTGTGTTGTCTTGGTTTCTGTGATTGTAGTGTTGCCGAAAGTTTTTAAGGGCACATTGGTGGATGCCTTGGCACTAGGAGCCGAAGAAGGACGTTGTAGCCTGCGATAATCCTCGGGGAGTTGGCAGACGAGCTGTGATCCGAGGGTCTCCGAATGGGGGAACCCAGCCGAAGTCATGTTCGGTTACCCGCGCTTGAATGTATAGGGCGTGTGGAGGGAACGTCGGGAAGTGAAACATCTCAGTACCGACAGGAAGAGATATTCCGTGAGTAGTGGCGAGCGAAAGCGGATGAGGCCAAACCGTATGCGTGTCAAGCTGTCAGGCGTTGCGTGTGCGGGGTTGTGGGACCTTCCGGGAAGATCTGACAGTCTTCCGGCCAGTGAGAAAGTCGTGTCATAGTCGAACCGGGTTGAATACCGGACCGTAGTGGGTGGGAGTCCCGTAGACGAAATGGTGCGGCCTGGTGGAGGGGATCCCAAGTAGCACGGGGCCCGTGAAATCTCGTGTGAATCTGGCAAGACCACTTGCTAAGCCTAAATACTACCTAGTGACCGATAGCGGACAAGTACCGTGAGGGAAAGGTGAAAAGTACCCCGGGAGGGGAGTGAAATAGTACCTGAAACCATGTGCCTACAATCCGTCGGAGCCTCCTTGGTAGGGGTGACGGCGTGCCTTTTGAAGAATGAGCCTGCGAGTTAGTGCTCGGTGGCGAGGTTAACCCGTGTGGGGTATCCGTAGCGAAAGCGAGTCCGAAGAGGGCGTTTGAGTCGCCGGGTCTAGACCCGAAGCGAAGTGATCTAGCCATGGGCAGGTTGAAGCGCCGGTAAGACGGCGTGGAGGACCGAACCCACCAGGGTTGAAAACCTGGGGGATGACCTGTGGTTAGGGGTGAAAGGCCAATCAAACTTCGTGATAGCTGGTTCTCCCCGAAATGCATTTAGGTGCAGCGTCGCGTGTTTCTTGCCGGAGGTAGAGCTACTGGATGGCTAATGGGCCTCACCAGGTTACTGACGTCAGCCAAACTCCGAATGCCGGTAAGTTTAAGCGTGGCAGTGAGACTGCGGGGGATAAGCTCCGTGGTCGAGAGGGAAACAGCCCAGATCACCGGCTAAGGCCCCTAAGCGTGTGCTCAGTGGGAAAGGATGTGGAGTTGCACAGACAACCAGGAGGTTGGCTTAGAAGCAGCCACCCTTGAAAGAGTGCGTAATAGCTCACTGGTCAAGTGATTCCGCGCCGACAATGTAGCGGGGCTCAAGCACACCGCCGAAGCCGTGGCACTCACATTGCGTTTGATCGCAAGCCCAGCATGCGCCCTTGTGGTGTGTGTTCAGGTGTGTGGGTGGGTAGGGGAGCGTCGTGTGGGCAGTGAAGTCGCAGGGTGACCTAGCGGTGGAGCCTACACGAGTGAGAATGCAGGCATGAGTAGCGAATGACGGGTGTGAATCCCGTCCGCCGAATGACCAAGGGTTCCAGGGCCAGGTTCATCCGCCCTGGGTAAGTCGGGACCTAAGGCGAGGCCGACAGGCGTAGTCGATGGACAAGGAGTTGATATTCTCCTACCGGCGAAGTACCGCCCATACCGAGCCCGGTGATACTAACCACCCCAAGCCACCGCCGAGACCTTCGGGTCTCACTGGTGGGGCGGCGTGGGACCTGATCCGGTAGTAGGTAAGCGTGTTAACAGGGGTGACGCAGGAAGGTAGCCAGGCGTGGCGATGGTTGTCCATGTCCAAGGTCGTAGCCCGACACCTAGGCAAATCCGGGTGTCGTTGAGGGTGAGAGCTGATAGAGACCGTGTATGCGGGAATCTGGTGATCCTATGCTGCCTAGAAAAGCCTCGACGCGAGGGACTAGCCGCCCGTACCCTAAACCGACTCAGGTGGTCAGGTAGAGAATACTAAGGCGATCGAGTGAATCGTGGTTAAGGAACTCGGCAAAATGCCCCCGTAACTTCGGGAGAAGGGGGGCCTGAACCGTTAACCCACTTGCTGGGGGATGCGGGGAGGGCCGCAGAGACCAGGGAGAAGCGACTGTTTACTAAAAACACAGGTCCGTGCGAAGTCGCAAGACGATGTATACGGACTGACGCCTGCCCGGTGCTGGAAGGTTAAGAGGACGGGTCAGCTTCGGCGAAGCCCAGAATTTAAGCCCCAGTAAACGGCGGTGGTAACTATAACCATCCTAAGGTAGCGAAATTCCTTGTCGGGTAAGTTCCGACCTGCACGAATGGCGTAACGACTTCTCCGCTGTCTCAACCGCGAACTCGGCGAAATTGCAGTACGAGTAAAGATGCTCGTTACGCGCAGCAGGACGGAAAGACCCCGGGACCTTTACTATAGCTTGGTATTGGTGTTCGGTGCGGTTTGTGTAGGATAGGTGGGAGACTGTGAAGCTCGGGCGCCAGCTCGGGTGGAGTCATTGTTGAAATACCACTCTGATCGCTTCGGATGTCTAACCTCGGTCCGTGATCCGGATCAGGGACAGTGCCTGGTGGGTAGTTTAACTGGGGCGGTTGCCTCCTAAAATGTAACGGAGGCGCTCAAAGGTTCCCTCAGCCTGGTTGGTAATCAGGTGTCGAGTGCAAGTGCACAAGGGAGCTTGACTGTGAGACTGACAGGTCGAGCAGGGACGAAAGTCGGAACTAGTGATCCGGCGGTGGCTTGTGGAAGCGCCGTCGCTCAACGGATAAAAGGTACCCCGGGGATAACAGGCTGATCTTGCCCAAGAGTCCATATCGACGGCATGGTTTGGCACCTCGATGTCGGCTCGTCGCATCCTGGGGCTGGAGTAGGTCCCAAGGGTTGGGCTGTTCGCCCATTAAAGCGGTACGCGAGCTGGGTTTAGAACGTCGTGAGACAGTTCGGTCCCTATCCGCTGCGCGCGTAGGAAACTTGAGAAGGGCTGTCCCTAGTACGAGAGGACCGGGACGGACGAACCTCTGGTGTGCCAGTTGTTCCGCCAGGAGCATGGCTGGTTGGCTACGTTCGGAAGGGATAACCGCTGAAAGCATCTAAGCGGGAAGCCTGCTTCGAGATGAGGTTTCCATACACCTTGTGTGTGGGAGGCGCCCAGCAGACTACTGGGTTGATAGGCCGGATGTGGAAGCAAGGACTGAAGACTTGTGGAGCTGACCGGTACTAACTTGCCGATAACTTTCTCAACACTCAAATTCTTTCAAG
>NZ_JBIUAP010000024.1:0-52675 GCF_044547525.1 Promicromonospora sp. NPDC052451 | reverse complement strand
GGTCCCATTCCGAACCCGGAAGCTTAGCCTCATAGCGCCGATGGTACTGCCCTGGAGACGGGGTGGGAGAGTAGGACGCCGCCGGACAACCATTCCCGTGTGGGGGTGGGAACATGAACCCGTCAACGGGGACATGTTCCCACCCCCACACGCATTTCTGCTCCTGCACCGCCTGCCGATCGCCGGCACCGCGGGAACCTCACCGCTTCCTGACAGCCCCTGGGGAGACGCTCGTCGTCCCGGGGGGCTGCGTGCTTCCCGCCCACGGCCGGACGGCCCCGGGCCCTCTGCCGTCCCGGAGGCCGGACGTCGCCCCTGGAGCGGGCCGGCGCGTTGCACAGATTTCACAGTGCACAGGCCGCGATCCGGGAGATCGGATGGCCTCCGGAGACTAGACTTGCGGCCATGTCCACCATCTCCCGTGACGAGGTTGCGCGCGTGGCTGCGCTGGCACGGATCGACCTGCGGCCCGACGAGGTCGATCGCCTCGCCGGTGAGCTCGACGTGATCGTCGAGTCCATCGCTCGCGTGAGCGAGGTCGCCACCGCAGACGTGCCGGCAACGAGCCACCCCCTCCCGCTGACCAACGTGTTCCGAGACGACGTGCCGGAGCCGGCCCTGCCGGTCCAGGACGTCCTGGCGGGCGCCCCGCAGCAGGAGGACGGCCGCTTCGCGGTCCCGCAGATCCTCGGCGAAGAGTGATGGGAAGCAACGACATGACGAACGACATCACGCGCCTCAGCGCGTCCGCCCTGGCGTCCGCCCTGGCGGGCAAGGAGGTCTCCAGCGTCGAGGCCACGCAGGCCCACCTGGACCGTATCGCCGCCGTCGACGGTGACCTGCACGCGTTCCTGCACGTCTCCGCCGAGGAGGCCCTGGCCACGGCCACCGACGTCGACACCCGCCGCGCCGCTGGCGAGGAGCTGCACCCCCTTGCCGGCGTGCCCATCGCGGTCAAGGACGTGGTCGTGACCAAGGGCCTGCCCACCACCGCGGGGTCGAAGATCCTCGAGAACTGGATCCCGCCGTACGACGCGACCCTCGTGGAGCGCATCAAGGCGGCCGGCCTGCCGATCCTCGGCAAGACCAACATGGACGAGTTCGCGATGGGCTCCTCGACGGAGCACTCCGCGTTCGGCAACACCAAGAACCCCTGGGACCTCGACCGGATCCCCGGTGGGTCCGGCGGTGGCTCCGCGGCCGCCGTGGCCGGTTTCGAGGCACCGCTCGCGATCGGGACCGACACCGGTGGGTCGATCCGTCAGCCGGGTGCCGTGACCGGGACGGTCGGCGTGAAGCCGACCTACGGCGGCGTCTCCCGCTACGGCCTGATCGCCATGGCCTCCTCGCTCGACCAGGCGGGTCCGGTCACGCGCACGGTGCTCGACGCCGCACTGCTGCACGAGCTCATCGGCGGGCACGACCCGCATGACTCGACGTCGATCGACGAGCCGGTGCCGGGCGTCGTCGCGGCCGCTCGGCTGGGCGCGCAGGGCGACCTCAAGGGCGTCCGCGTGGGCGTGGTCAAGGAGCTGTCCGGCGAGGGTTACCAGGCCGGTGTGTCCGCGCGGTTCGACGAGTCGCTGGAGCAGCTTCGCGGGCTGGGCGCGGAGATCGTCGAGGTCTCCTGCCCCAGCTTCGCCTACGCGCTCGACGCCTACTACCTGATCATGCCGGCCGAGGCGTCCAGCAACCTGGCCAAGTTCGACGGCATGCGCTTCGGCCTGCGCGTCGAGCCGGCCGAGGGCCCTGTCACGGCGGAGCGAGTCATGGGCGCCACCCGCGGCGCGGGCTTCGGCGACGAGGTCAAGCGCCGCGTCATCCTCGGCACCTACGCCCTCTCGGCCGGGTACTACGACGCCTACTACGGCAGCGCGCAGAAGGTCCGCACGCTGATCCAGCGCGACTTCTCGGCCGCGTTCGCGAAGGCCGACGTCCTGGTCTCGCCCACGGCGCCCACCACGGCGTTCAAGTTCGGCGAGAAGCTCGACGACCCGCTCGCGATGTACCTCAACGACGTCGCGACCATCCCCGCGAACCTGGCGGGCGTCCCGGGCATGTCCCTGCCGAACGGCCTCTCCGACGACGGCCTGCCGGTCGGCTTCCAGATCCTGGCCCCCGCCAAGGCGGACGACCGGATGTACCGCGTGGGCGCGGCCCTCGAGGCGGCTCTCGAGTCGCGCTGGGGCGGACCCCTGCTGAACAAGGCACCCGAACTCAAGACCACGGAGCTCGCCCGATGACTGTGCAGACCCCCGCGACGGCGACGCCTCTGGTCGCCTACGAGGACGCCGTCCGCCGCTACGACCCGGTGCTCGGCATCGAGGTCCACGTGGAGCTCGGCACGCTGACCAAGATGTTCTGCGCCGCCGAGGTCTCGTTCGGCGGCGAGCCGAACACGCAGGTGACCCCCGTCAGCCTCGGGCTGCCGGGCGCGCTGCCCGTCGTGAACGGCAAGGCCGTCGAGTACGCGATCCGGATCGGTCTCGCGCTGAACTGCACCATCGCGGAGAGCTGCCGGTTCGCCCGGAAGAACTACTTCTACCCGGACGTGCCCAAGAACTTCCAGACCTCGCAGTACGACGAGCCCATCGCCTACGACGGCTGGATCGACGTCGAGCTCGAGGACGGCGCGGTGTTCCGCGTCGAGATCGAGCGCGCGCACATGGAGGAGGACGCCGGCAAGAACACCCACGTGGGTGGCACGTCCGGCCGCATCCACGGCGCCGAGTACTCGCTGGTCGACTACAACCGCGCGGGCATCCCGCTCGTGGAGATCGTCACGCGTCCGATCGAGGGCGCCGGCGAGCGGGCCCCCGAGGTCGCGCGCGCCTACGTGCAGACGCTCCGCGACATCTTCCGCACGCTGGACGTGTCCGAGGCCCGCATGGAGCGCGGCAACGTGCGCGCCGACGTGAACCTGTCGCTGCGCCCGAGCCCCGACGCGCCGCTGGGCACGCGCACCGAGACCAAGAACGTGAACTCGTTCCGCTCGATCGAGCGTGCCGTGCGCTACGAGGTGTCCCGTCAGGCCGGCGTGCTCGACGCGGGCCTCCCGGTCATCCAGGAGACGCGCCACTTCCACGAGACGGACGGCAGCACGTCGTCGGGCCGCGTGAAGTCGGACGCCGAGGACTACCGCTACTTCCCCGAGCCCGACCTGGTCCCCGTGGCACCGAGCCGCGAGTGGGTCGAGGAGATCCGCGCCTCCCTGCCGGAGATGCCCGTCGCCCGGCGGCGTCGGCTGCAGGGCGAGTGGGGATACGCCGACGCCGAGATGCGCGACGTCGTCAACGCGGGCGCGATGGACCTGATCGAGGCGACGATCGCCGCGGGCACGAACGCCGCCGGCGCGCGCAAGTGGTGGATGGGCGAGCTGGCCCGCCGGGCCAAGCAGGACGAGATCGCGCTGGAGGACCTCACGGTCACGCCGGCGCAGGTCGCGCAGCTGCAGGACCTCGTCGAGTCCGGCCGCATCAACGACAAGATCGCCCGCCAGGTGCTCGACGGCGTGCTCGCCGGCGAGGGTGACCCGGAGGCGGTCGTCGTGGCGCGGGGCCTCGAGGTCGTGTCCGACGACGGTGCCCTGCTCACCGCGATCGACGAGGCGCTGGCGGCTCAGCCCGACATCGTCGAGAAGGTCCGCGGCGGCAACCAGGGTCCGGTCGGCGCGATCATCGGCGCGGTCATGAAGGCGACCAAGGGACAGGCTGACGCCAAGCGGGTCCGGGAGCTCGTGCTGGATCGGATCGGTCAGTGACCTGCCGGGCCGTGCTGCGGGGGGCTGTGAGGCCGGCCGCATGACCCGGGGGCCGCGCCTGCACGGCGAGATGATGCGGCTGCGTCCCGTCGAGGCGCGCGACGCGGAACGCCTGTGGGAGGCGGTCCAGGATCCGGAGGGAACCCGCCTGACGGGGACCACCGCCACCTTCACGCGCGACCAGATCGACGAGTGGGCGAGCACGGTCAGCGACCGGCCCGGCCGCTACGACTGGGCGATCTGCCCCGCGGCGGTCCGGGACGGCAAGCCCGTCAGCGACGAGATGATCGGCGAGATCGTGCTCAACGACCTCGACGAGCACGCCCGCTCGGCCAACCTGCGGCTCCAGCTCCTCCCGAACTACCGGGGCCGCGGGTACGGCCGGGAGGCCATCCTGGAGGTGCTGCGCTTCGCGTTCGACGGCGCCGACGGCGAGCCCGGTCCGGGCCTGCACCGGGTGAGCCTGGACGTGCTCAGCATCAACCCGAGGGCACAGGCGCTGTACGAGTCGCTCGGGTTCCGTGAGGAGGGCCGCCTGCGCGACGTCTACCGGGACGGTGAGACGTGGGCGGACGCGATCGTGATGAGCATTCTCGAGGAGGAGTACCGGGCCACTCTGGGCTGAGCCCGAGGGCCGGGCGAGGGCCTAGGCGCCCGGCCCGCCGGTGATGTAGGCCGTGAGCTGGTCGCGCTCGGCCTGCACCTCGGCGATCCGGTGCTTGACCACGTCCCCGATGCTCACGATCCCGGTCAGCCGGGCGTCGACGAGCACGGGGACGTGGCGCACGCGGTGCTCCGTCATCACCGGCATCAGCTCGTCGAGCGTGGCCTCGGGTCCGCAGGTGTGCACGGCGGCGGTCATGATGGCCTCGACGGTGCCGTCCAGGATGACGTCGCCGTCGGAGTGCAGCCGACGCACGACGTCCCGCTCGCTGACGATGCCGTCGACACGGACGCCGTCGTCGGACACGACGGCCGCGCCGATGCCGTGCTCGGCCAGGAGCGCCAGCAGGTCGCGCACGCTGCGGTCCCGGGAGATCGTGACCACCGAACCGCCCTTGCGCCGCAATGCTTCTGTCACTCGCATGTCGAGCACCTCCGTCGCGTGCACGCCAGGATCCGCGTCGTTGCGGGCTCCCTGGTACGACCGTACGGCACCCGCCAGGGTTGAGGTAGGGGGGCAGGGTCACCCTGTGGACGCCGGGTGTCCATCCCCGCGCACCGGAGGTAGCGTGCAGAGGCCGCCCGCCCCGCACAGTGCCCGGCCTCCCGCGCGGCCCGTCCAGCCATCGAAGGAGCTGAACCGTCATGAGCCGTCCCCTGCGCTCCCGGACCTCCACCCACGGCCGCAACATGGCCGGTGCCCGCGCGCTCTGGCGCGCCACGGGCATGGGCTCGGAGGACTTCGGGAAGCCGATCATCGCGATCGCGAACTCGTACACGCAGTTCGTGCCGGGGCACGTACACCTCAAGGACATGGGTGACCTCGTGGCCTCCGCGATCCGCGAGGCCGGCGGCGTCGCCAAGGAGTTCAACACGATCGCCGTCGACGACGGCATCGCGATGGGCCACGCCGGCATGCTCTACTCGCTGCCCAGCCGCGACCTGATCGCTGACTCCGTGGAGTACATGGTGCAGGCGCACACGGCCGACGCGCTGGTGTGCATCTCCAACTGCGACAAGATCACGCCCGGCATGCTGAACGCCGCGCTGCGGCTGAACATCCCGGTGATCTTCGTGTCCGGCGGCCCGATGGAGGCCGGCAAGGCGGTCGTGGCGAACGGCGTCGCGAAGACCCCGCTGAACCTGATCAACGCGATCAACTACTCGGCGGACGAGAACGTGGACGACGCCGCGCTCGGCCTGGTCGAGGAGAACGCGTGCCCCACGTGCGGCTCGTGCTCCGGCATGTTCACCGCCAACTCCATGAACTGCCTCACCGAGGCCCTCGGCCTGTCGCTGCCGGGCAACGGCTCGACGCTGGCCACGCACGCCGCCCGCAAGGAGCTGTTCCTGGAGGCCGGCCGCACCATCGTGGACCTGGCGCGCCGGTACTACGAGGACGAGGACGACACCGCCGCGCCGCGCGGCATCGCCACCAAGGCGGCGTTCGCCAACGCGATGGCGCTCGACGTGGCCATGGGCGGCTCCACCAACACCGTGCTGCACATCCTGGCCGCCGCGCAGGAGGCCGAGGTCGACTTCACGCTGGCCGACATCGAGGACATCAGCCGCCGGGTGCCGTGCCTGTCCAAGGTGGCGCCCAACCACCCGGACTACCACATGGAGGACGTGCACCGGGCGGGTGGCATCCCCGCCCTGCTGGGCGAGCTCGACCGGGGCGGCCTGCTCGACCACGACGTCACCTCGGTGCACACCCCCACGCTGCGCGCGTGGCTCGACGACTGGGACATCCGCGGCGGCAAGGCCACCGAGCGCGCGCTCGGCCTGTTCCACGCGGCCCCGGGCGGCGTGCGCACCACGCAGGCGTTCTCCACGAACAACCAGTGGGAGTCGCTCGACACGGACGGCGCGGGCGGCTGCATCCGCGACGTCGAGCACGCCTACACCGTCGAGGGCGGGCTCGCCGTGCTGCGCGGCAACCTCGCGGAGGACGGCGCCGTGTTCAAGACGGCGGGCGTCGACCCCGACGTCTTCCACTTCGTGGGCAAGGCGCTGGTCTGCGAGTCGCAGGACGACGCCGTCGAGAAGATCCTGACCAAGCAGGTCAAGCCCGGTCACGTCGTGGTCGTGCGCTACGAGGGTCCCGCCGGGGGCCCGGGCATGCAGGAGATGCTGTACCCGACGTCGTTCATCAAGGGGCGCGGTCTGGGCAAGCAGGTCGCGCTGATCACGGACGGCCGGTTCTCCGGCGGGTCCAGCGGCATCTCCGTGGGGCACGTCTCCCCGGAGGCGGCCGCGGGCGGCACGATCGGCCTGATCGAGGACGGCGACGAGATCGAGATCGACGTCGACACCCGCATGATCCGCGTCAACGTGCCCGACGAGGTGCTCGCCGAGCGGCGCGCCAAGATGGAGTCGTCGGAGCGGCCGTGGCAGCCCGTCGCCCGTGACCGGTACGTGTCCCCGGCGCTCCAGGCCTACGCGGCGCTGGCGACGTCGGCCGACCGGGGCGCCGTGCGCGACGTCGCCCGGTTGCGGCGCGGCTGACACAGGCTGGGCCCGGCATGCGGGCCGGGCCCGGCCGACCGCCTACCGGGGTGTCGGACTCCCGTGCCATGGTGGTGTCCCGGCCGTTCGAGACGGTCCACCGACACAGGGAGCGATAGATGAGTGACGCGATCACCGCCGGAGAGTTCACGGCGGGTGAGGGCGTGAGCGACTGGCGCGTGCTGGCAGGTGCCGCCGTGGTGCGCTACGCCACCGGGTCGTTCGCGACGGGACTGCGGCTGGTCACGCGCATCGGCGTGCTCGCCGAGTCCGCGAACCACCACCCGGACGTCGACCTGCGGTACGGCAGCGTCACGGTGCGTACCACGTCGCACGACATCGGCGGCCTGTCGCGGCGCGACCTCGCCCTGGCCCGCGAGATCTCGGCGGCTGCGCGCGAGCTCAGCATCGCCGCCGACCGCGGGGCCTGGACGGTGTCGGGAAATCAGGATGACGCCGGGCCGATCGCCGGGTAGCGTCTCGCGTTTGTGCGCTCGCTCCCCCTCCCGGCCAGGAACCCTTACTGGCGGTTCCTCGTGGCCGGGTTCCGGGGGCAGTCCGCGTACCCGCTGGCGACGCTCGCGGGGCTGACGGCCAACGCGACGTTCGGCCTGCTCAAGGGCGGGATCATGGGTGCGGCTGTCGACAGCTCCGGCGGTGAGCTGGCCAGCTACTCCGCGGCCACCATGGCCGCGTTCGTCTGGCTGGGGCAGGGCATGCTCGGCTCGGTCAACTTCTGGGGCGGCAGCGACCTGCAGGCCAGGATCCGGTCCGGCGACGTCGCCGTCGACTTCCTCCGGCCCGTCAGCGTGCAGGCCGCGAACGTCCTGACCGACATCGGCAAGGGGCTGTTCGCGCTGCTGCCGCGCGGCCTGCCCAGCGTCGCCATCGGCGTTCTCGTGTCGGGGATGGCGCTGCCCCCGGACGCCGCCGCCTCCGCGCTCGGGCTGCTCAGCCTGCTGATCGGCATCGCCATCTCGCACGCGACCGTCTACGTCGTGGCGACGACGGGCTTCTGGCTGGTCGAGACCCGCGGCGTCAGCGTGCTCTACATGTCGCTCTCCGGGTTCCTCGCCGGGCTGTACACGCCGATCTACCTCTACCCCGACTGGCTGCTGACCCTCGCGCTGGCCACGCCGTTCCCGTCGATGATGCAGCTCCCGATCGACGTGCTGTCCGGCCGGGTCACCGGGTGGGACGCCGGGCAGCACATCGGCGTGCAGCTCGGCTGGCTCGCGGCGGTCCTCGTCGCGGGGCACCTGGCCACGCGCGCGGGACGCCGCAGGCTGGAGGTGCAGGGTGGCTGAGCCGAGGGTTCACCTGCGCGCCTACCGGGCGGTCCTCGCCAGCCGTGCCCGCTCGCAGGCGAGCCACCGCGCGAGCTTCCGCATGGACCTGGTCGGGGCGCTGCTGGTCGGTGTCATCGAGTTCACCGAGGTCTGGGTCCTGTACACGGCCGCCGACCAGATCGGCGGGTTCTCGCTCGCCCAGGTGCTGCTCGTGTTCGGCCTGGCCGACCTCGCCTTCTGCCTGGCCGACCTGGTGGCCGGACACTGCGACAGACTGCCGACCTACGTGCGTGCGGGCACGCTCGACGTCTTCTTCCTGCGGCCGCAGCCCGTGCTGGCCCAGCTCGTGACGAGCGACCTCAGCCTGCGCCGGCTGGCCCGCAGCCTGGTGGGGGCGTCCGCGCTCGTGGTGGGCCTCGTGCTCAACGACATCGACTGGGGCCCGGCCGCCGTCGGCCTGCTGGTGCTGGCCCTGGTCTGCGGGTTCGTCATCTTCACGGCCCAGTTCGTCACGGCGGCGGGCCTGCAGTTCTTCCTGATCAACGGCGCCGAGATGACCAACGCGTTCGTCTACGGCGGCCGGTACGCGGCCACCCAGCCCGCGACCGTCTGGCCCCGCGCCCTGCTGGTGCTCTTCGGCACCGTCTTTCCTGTGGCCTTCGCGGCGTACCTGCCGGTCACCACCCTGCTGGGGGTGCCCGGCGTCGCCGGACTGCCCGCCTGGCTGGGCTGGTGCGCGCCGGTCGCCGCGCTCTGGTCCGTGGTCGTGGCCGGGCTCTGCTGGCGCTGGGGACTACGTCACTACCGAGGAGCGGGTGGATGAACGTCATCGAGACCGAGGCGCTGACCCGGGTGTTCACGGGGCGGCCCCAGCGGGGCAACCGGCTGCGCCGGACCCGGCACGTCGCCGTCGACCGGCTCGACCTGACCGTCGGGGCCGGGGAGTCCGTGGGCTACATCGGCGCGAACGGCGCCGGGAAGTCGACCACCATCAAGATGCTCGTCGGCATCCTCGTACCGACCAGCGGCCGGGTGACGACGGTGGGCCTGCACCCGCTCAAGCAGCGCCGTGCGCTCGCCCGCCGGGTCGGCGTGGTGTTCGGGCAGCGTTCGCAGCTCTGGTGGGACCTGCCCGTGCACGAGTCGTTCTCGATCCTCGCGGCGATCCACTCGCTCTCCGCCGGCGAGGAGCGCACCCGCACCGCCGAGCTGGTCGAGATGCTGGAGATGGGCGCGTTCCTCGGCACCCCGGTGCGCCAGCTCTCGCTGGGACAGCGGATGCGGGCCGAGGTGGCGGCCGCCCTGCTGCACCGGCCGGAGCTGCTGATCCTCGACGAGCCCACCATCGGCCTGGACGTGCTCTCCAAGCAGCGGCTGCGCGAGTTCCTCGTGACGCAGCGGCGCGAGCACGGCACCACGTTGCTGCTGACCACGCACGACATGGGCGACGTCGAGCGGCTGTGCGACCGGATCCTCGTCGTGGACCGCGGGCGGCTCGCGTTCGACGGCACGCTCGGGGGCCTGGCCCGCACGGTCGGTGCACGCCGTGAGCTCGTGGTGGACCTCGCGGCGGCGAGCCCCGACCTGGTGGACGTGGCAGGTACGGAGCACGTCCGCAGCGAGTCGGGCGGCCTGCGCCAGCGTCTCGCGTTCGACCCGCAGCGCACGACGGCGGCACGCGTGCTCGCCGCGGTCTCCGAGCGGGTGGAGGTGCTGGACCTGTCCGTCGAGGAGCCCGACATCGAGGACGTGGTCCGCGAGATCTACCGGGCCACGCGGGCCTGAGCTGCCCTCAGCCGTACAGGGCCTGGACGTCCAGCTCGATCGGGAACGGCAGGTCCACCTTGAGCGTGTCGCGGAAGATGCCGACCGGGACGTAGGTCTTGGTCAGGGTGTCGAGCTCGTAGACATGGACCGTCGTGACGGAGTCGACGTCCTCGACGCGCCAGAAGTGGGCGATACCGGCCTCGGCATACTTGTGCGGCTTCACGGCGTTGTCGCGGTGCTGGGACTCGGGTGAGACCACCTCGATCGCGAGCACGACGTCCTCGGCCTCGTACCAGGTCGCGTTGCGGTCGATCGTGGCCGTCGACGCGATGACGTCGGGCTCCGGCCGGTTGTACCTGTCCAGACGAACGGTCATCCCGCTGTTGATCTCGATCCCCTCGGGCGCTTGCGCGGCGAGGGTGCCGTGGAGGGCGTGGATAACACGCCGGTGCCAGTTGCGTTGGGGGGACATCATGAAGACGAGGGCTCCGTCGATCAGCTCGGTGTGGCGGGGAGCGTCCGGCAGATTGTCCAGGTCCTCGGCGAGCCAGCCCTCCGGGCGCGGGGGGCGCATCCAGTCGGGGAGCTCAGCCATGTCACCACGGTAGCAACGCGCACCTGTCGTGTCATGACTGGCTGCTGCCGCTGTCGATCGCATGTCTAGACGTTAATACATCTAGCCCGCCTGTGCGCGCGGGGGACCGCTAGCCTGTGCCGCGTGCTTCCCGAACCGGCCGTCGCGCCGCCCACGGTCACCGCCCGAGCCGTCCGCTCCTCCTCGACGGCCCGCGCCGACGCGCCCGCGGTGCCGCCGCACCCCGCTCCACGTCCCGTCGCCCGCATCGCGGGTGTCGCCGTGCACCTGCCCGGGCGCACCCGCGACGTGGCCACCGCCGAGCGAGAGCTGCACCGCAGGAACCCGGCCGTCGCGCCGCGCGTACCGATGGTGTCGCGCCTGACGGGTGTGCGCACCGTCCACGTGGCCGACGACGACCAGCAGGCCTCGGACCTCGCCGTCGCCGCCGCCCGAACGGTGCTGGACCGGGCGGGGCTGGGGCCGGCCGACGTCGACCTGCTGATCTTCGCGTCCGCGACGCAGGACATGATCGAACCCGCCACGTGCCACATCGTCGCCGCGAAGCTCGGGGTGCGCGCCCCGGTGATGGACGTCAAGAACGCCTGCAACTCCGTGCTCAACGGCATCGAGGTGGCCGAGGCGCTGATCGGCACCGGCCGCTACCGGCGCGTGCTCGTGGCGAGCGGTGAGATGCCCTCGCGCGGCGTCCGGTGGGACGTGCCGGACCGGCGCACCTACGCGATGTCCGCCCCTGGCTACACGATGTCCGACGCCGGGGCCGCCGTCCTCGTCGAGGCGACCGGGACCGGCAGTCTGGAGGACGAGCTCGCTGCCGAGCTGGCCGGTCTCGCGGAGCACGCCGGGCCGCCGTCGGGCATCCTGGGGTCCGTGTTCGCCGCGGAGTCGCAGCACTGGGACGTCGGCATGCTGCCCGCGGGCGGCACGGTGAACCCGCGCGACCCCGAGCGGAGCTACTTCGAGATCGACGGCTCCCGCCTGCGGGAGGCGTTCCTGGCGATCGGGCCCGGCCCGGTCAGCGAGGCCCTGGACCGGGCGGGCGTGACCATGGACGACGTGGCGCTCGTCGCGGTGCACCAGGTCGCGGTCGGCTATCTCGCGGACGTCCACCGTGCGCTCGGCGTGCCCGCCGACCGCACGGTCGTCACGGTGGCCGACCACGGCAACATCGCCTCGGCCACCCTGCCGCTGCAGCTCGTCACCGCCCTGGAGTCCGGCCGGCTGCACCGCGGCGACGTCGTGCTGCTGCTCGGTCTGGCCGGCGGCATCAGCATGGGCGCGATGGTGGTGCGCTGGTGACCCCGGCACCCGGCGCGGACCGGCCGCGGCTCGCCGTCGTCGTCCCCGCGCTGAACGAGGCGCACGAGCACGGCATCCTGCGCACGCTGGAGGCGCTGCACGCGCAGGAGGACGACGACTTCGACCTCGTGGTGGTGGACAACGGGTCCACCGACGGCACCGCCGACGTCGCGCGCAAGGCCGCCGCCGAGTGGGGGCGGCTGCGCTGGCGCGTGGTCGACGAGCCCGAGAAGGGGACCGGTGCCGCGGCCGACACCGGCATGCGGGCCGCCATCGCGCTGGGGGCCGAGCTGCTGGCCCGCACCGATGCGGACTGCCTGCCGCCGCCGGGCTGGACCCGCGCGGTCCGCGAAGCCTTCGCGGGTGGTGACGAGCTCGTCGCCGGGCGGCTCGTGCCGCGCACCGACGACCTGCCGGTCTCGCGGTTCCAGCAGGGCGTGCTGTCGTTCGCGCTGTGGGCGTCGAGCACGTTCGGCAAGGTCCGCCCGGGCAACCAGGACGACGGCTACCTCGGCCCGTACGTGATGACGCCAGGCTGCAACATGGCGATCACCGCCTCGCTGTACGAGCGCGCCGGGGGGTTCCCGCGCACCCGGATCGAGGACGTGCACGAGGACCGTGCCCTGGTCAACGCCGTCCGCCGGCTGACCACGCGGTACGCCGAGCACCGCGAGGTCTGGGTGCGGGCGTCGACCCGGCGCGTGCACGCGTGGGGGCTGGTCCGCACCCTCGGCTGGTACGCCGACCACCGCTACCGGCCCGACGTGGTGGACATCCGATGACGGCCCACCTCACCCACGCCGCCGGGACGAGCGTGCCGGGTGCGACCGCGCGCCGGCGTGCTGAACCGCCCGAGGCGCACTGGGAAGAACGCGTCCAGCGGGCCGCGCACCCGCTCGCCTACCCCGCGATCCGGTCGGCACGGCACCGTCCGGTCGTGCGGGTGCCGCGCATCGGGGTGATCGTGAGCGACGCCGCCCTGGCGCGGGAGGTGCTGCTCGACCTGGACCACTTCTCGAAGGTGGGCCCCGGGGCGCCGTCGGACCTGTGGACGCCCGTGCTCGGGCCGTCCGTGCTGCTCAACATGGAGGGGGCCGAGCACGCCGCGCTGCGGCGCACGCTCGGGCCCCTGTTCTCGCCGCGCGCGGTGCGGCAGCTCGTGTCCGGCACCGGGGACGACGGCGAGAACCGATCCGGCGTGCTGCCGGACCTGACGCGCCGGCTCGCCGCGGGGGAGGGCGTGGACCTGGCTGCCGTCGTGACGGCCCAGGCGGGAGCCGTGATCTGCGGGATGGTGGGCCTGCCGCCGACGGACGACGCGGTGCGCTCCGCGATGGTCGCGGCCCGGACGATCACCGGCATGGTGCGCCTGCACCGGCACGGGCTCACGCGGGCCCAGGTGGCCCGGGCGCGCGCGGTGCTCGACCGGCTGACCGCACCCGCACGCGCCGCCTACCGTGCGGGCGACCCGGCGACCGTGCCCGGGCGCATGCGCGACCTGGGCCTCTCCGAGCGCGAGGCCATGGGCGCCGTCGGGGCCTTCGTGCTGACCGGGACCGAGACCGTCCAGTCGTTCGTGCCCCGCCTCCTGGCGATCGCGCACGACACCGGCTGGACCGGCCGCCTGCTGGGCGGCGACGCGGAGCTGCGCCGTCGGGCCGTCGAGGAGGGGCTGCGGGTCACGGTGCCGACCCCGGCGATGCTGCGGTCGGTGCGGGCCGCGACGTCCGTGGCGGACGTGCCGGTCGCCGCGGGGGACCGCGTGGTGATCGCCACCGTCAACTGCTGCCGGGCGGCCGGCGGTTTCGACCCCGGCCGCCCGGTCGACCCCGCGGTGCGGCACCTCTGGTTCGGGGCCGGCCCGCACTTCTGCCTCGGCATGCCGCTGGCGACGGCGCAGGTGGACGCGGTCCTGGACGCGCTCGCGGCCGCCGCGACGGACGGCCGCGTCCCCGTCGTGGGACGGCGCCGGGCCGAGCGCGGCGTGCTGGTCCCGGCCTACCGGTCGCTGGAGCTGCGGCTGGCGAAGGACGCCGCATGACCCACTTCCTCGACGCCCTGGACACCCTGGCGCGCCGGACGCCCGACGCCGTCGCGCTGCGCTGGTTCGGCGGTCGCGACGGCGCCCGCGTGCGCGAGGAGGTCACCTTCGGCGACCTCGCGGAACGCGTCGAGCGCACCGCGTCCGGGCTGCGGACGCTGGGCATGACTCCTGGCGACCGGGTGCTGTTCAGCATCCGGCCCCGGCCCGAGGGTGTGGTCCTGTGCCTCGCCGTCCTGCGTGCGGGCGGCGCCGTCGTCTTCGTGGACCCCGGCTCGACGCCGGAGCTGTTCGCCGCAAGGATCGCGGCGGCGCGGCCGCGGTGGGCGGCGACGGAGTCGCTGCTGTACGCGGTGTCGTCGGGGGCGCTGCGCCGGGTCGCGCGCTCGCGCGGCCTGCTGCTCCCGGACTACGGCCGCCTGCCGGTGCGGCACCTCTACGCGGGGCCGTGGCTCCCCGGCGTCCCGCGCGGTGCCCGGCGGGTGGCACGGCTCGGGCGCACGACACCGGCCCCCGAGGCACGGCCCGACGGCGGGAGCGACCTCGACGCCGTAGCGCTCGTGGTGTTCACGTCCGGCACGACGTCGGACCCGAAGGCCGTGGTGCACACCGCGCGCACGCTCGGCGGGATGCTCGGGCTGTTCGCGCAGGTGGGTGACCTGCGACCGGGGCAGCGGGCGCACACCGACCAGATGTTCCTCGGCCTGCCGGCGCTGCTGGCGGGCGGCACGTGGGAGATCCCGGCGCGGGCGCCCAAGGACGCGCCCGAGGCGTTCGCGCGCGGGGTCGCGGGTGCGGACTCGTCGTTCCTGGTGCCCGCGGACGTGACCGCGTTGCTCGATGTCCTGGAGGGACGGTCGACGGGTACGGCCGCCGTGGGCCCGGCCGTGCTGGCCGTGGGCGCCGCGCCCGTCACGGTGGCGCTGCTCGAACGGGCTCGCCGGGTGCTGCCGGGCACGCGCTGGCTCGCGGTCTACGGGGCCACCGAGATCCTGCCCGCCGCGGTGACCGACGCCGACGAGAAGATCGCGGCGGCGGGGTCCGGGGACCTGGTCGGCCGGCCGCTCGACGGCATCGGGGTGCGGATCGACACGACCGTCGTCGACGCGGCGGGCGAGGGCGATGCGGTGGGGGACAGTGGTGCGGTGGGGGACGGTGATGCGGTGGGGGAGCTCGTCCTGACGGGCCCGTCCCTCATGGCCGGCTACTTGTCGGACGTCGACTCCGGACGCCCGCCCGCGACCGAGCACCGCACCGGCGACCTGGCCTACCGGGACGCGAGGGGCCGGATCGTGCTCGTGGGGCGCAACCGCGACATGATCATCCGGGGCACCGTGAACATCTACCCCGGCCTGTTCGAGCCCCGCCTGCGGGAGCTGCCGGGCGTGGCGGACGCCGTGCTGGTCGGTGTTCCCGTGCCGGACGGCGACGAGCGGGTGGTGCTCGTGGTGGTCGCCGAGGACGCCCCGGCGGGTGCGGAGGGGCCCGGCGTGCGCACGGACACCGCGCTGACCAGGGCGGTCACGGCACGCCTGGGGGACGTGCTGGACCACGGCGCGCTGCCCGACCTGGTGGTGGAGGTGGCCCGGGTGCCGCTCGCCGGGCGGTCCCGGAAGCCTGACCGTCGGTTGCTGGTCAACTGGGTGTCATCCCTGGCGGGTACAGTGCGCGCATGAAGGTGGCTGTGACCGGTTCGTCAGGATTTGTCGGGGGCGCTGTCGTCCGGGACCTCGCGGCGCACGGGCACGAGGTCGTCGCGTTCTCGCGGCGCGTGCCGCGTCTGCCCGAGGAGCTCCTCCATCAGGTCTCCCACCAGTTCTGGGACCTGCGTGACGGCCCCTTGGCCAAGGAGGACCGGCCCGAGCACGTCGACGCCGTGGTGCACTGCGGGGCCGCCGTCGGCGACGGCGGGAGCCACGCGCGCGCCTGGGTGGTGAACGTCGAGGGCACGCGCGCCGTCCGCGAGACGTTCCCCGAGGCGCGCTTCGTGCACGTCTCCTCCGGCAGCGTGTACGACCCCCGCACGCCGAGCGTGGCCGCGACCGAGGCGGAGGCGCCCGTGCGCGGCTACATGAACGCGTACGGCTCCACCAAGGCCGCCGCCGAGCGGTACCTCGCGGCCGACGCCGCGCGCGAGGACCGCGGGCCCGTCGTCGTGCTGCGGCCGCACGCGGTCTACGGGCCGGGTGACACGACGCTGCTGCCGCGCCTCGAGTCCGCGGCGGTCGGCGCCTGGCTGCCGTTGCCCGGCGGCGGCAAGGTGCGTCAGCACCTCACGCACGTCGACACGCTGGCCCGTGCGGTGCGGGCGGCCCTGGACGCCGACGTCGAGCCGGAGGTCGCGGCCGGCCGGCCGCTGGTGGCGAACGTGGCCGACGCGCGGCCGGTGGACCTGGACGAGACCATCGAGCTGCTCATGTTCGCCCGGTTCCGGCCGGTGCAGGTGGTGGGCATCCCGATCCGGCTGGCGCGGGTGCTGGCCTGGGCGGGGGAGCGGGTCGCCCGGTGGACCGGGCGGGAACCGCGGCTGTCCCGGTACGCGATCAGCCACCTCGCGATGGAGCGCACCTACGACCTCACGGTGCTGCGGGAGCGTCTGGGCGTGGACCCGGCGCCGACGTCGCTGCACGGTGCGATGCGATGGTGAGCCGTACCGGTGGGCCGTGCGCGCGGGGACGGGTGGAACCTCCGCCCGTCTCGGATCGTGGGACCTTTGGCCCGCTGGATGACACCGGCCCGGATTCGGCGTAACGTGCTGCGCGTGCAGACGATCATTCTCGTAGTACTTCCTGAGCGCGCGGCCTAGGCCCAGCACAGGCATCGTCCGCGCGCTCACCCTGGCAGTCCTTCTCATCAGAGGACCCGGGGTTTTTTTGTTGTCACGAACGCTCGCTTTCGCCCCAGGACGGGGCGCGACGGCAGGAGAACCGCATGACCGGCACACCGACACCCGCACAGATCGCCGCGCGCGCCGAGGCGCGTGACCAGGTGCGTACCGAGCTTCGGTCCCGCGTAGGCGGCAAGGCCGAGGTCGAGGCCCCCGCACCGCGCGTCGGGCCGGAGGAGGTGACGGGGGCGCAGTCGATCGTCCGCTCCCTCGAGGAGGTCGGTGCGGACGTCGTGTTCGGCATTCCCGGCGGCGCGATCCTGCCCACCTACGACCCGCTGATGGACTCCGCCAAGCTGCGGCACATCCTGGTGCGCCACGAGCAGGGCGGCGGCCACGCGGCCTCCGGCTACGCCCACGCGACGGGCCGGGTCGGCGTCACCATGGCGACGTCAGGCCCCGGCGCCACCAACCTGGTGACGCCCATCGCGGACGCGAACATGGACTCGATCCCGATGGTGGCGATCACCGGTCAGGTCGCGAGCGCCGCGATCGGCACGGACGCGTTCCAGGAGGCGGACATCGTCGGCATCACGATGCCGATCACCAAGCACTCCTACCTGGTCACGGACCCGGCGGAGATCCCGCGCACCATCGCGGAGGCGTTCCACATCGCCTCCACCGGGCGGCCGGGGCCGGTGCTGGTGGACATCGCGAAGTCGGCGATGCAGTCGCGCACCACGTTCTCGTGGCCGCAGGAGCTGAACCTGCCGGGCTACCACCCCGTGACCAAGCCGCACTCGAAGCAGATCCGCGAGGCCGCGAAGCTGCTGGCCACGGCCCGCCGACCCGTCCTGTACGTGGGCGGCGGCGTCATCCGGGCGGGCGCGTCCGAGCTGCTGCGCCAGCTCGTGGACCTGTCCGGGGCGCCCGTCGTGACCACGCTGATGGCCCGCGGCGCCGTGCCGGACAGCCACCCGCAGCACCTGGGCATGCCCGGCATGCACGGCACGGTGCCCGCGGTGGCGGCGCTGCAGAAGGCGGACCTCGTGTTCGCGCTCGGCGCCCGGTTCGACGACCGCGTCACGGGCAAGCTGTCGAGCTTCGCGCCGCTGGCCACCGTGGTGCACGCGGACATCGACCCCGCCGAGATCGGCAAGAACCGCGAGGCGGACGTGCCGATCGTGGGGGACCTGCGCGAGGTCATCGGTGACCTGCTGCCCGAGCTGGCGCGGGAGCACGAGGAGCACGGCCGCCCCGACGTCGAGGGCTGGTGGCGCCAGCTCGACGAGTGGCGCCGCACCTACCCGCGCGGCTACAGCGAGACGGCGGACGGCCTGCTGTCGCCGCAGCACGTGATCCAGCGCCTCGGTGAGCTGACCGGGCCGGACGCCATCTACGTGGCCGGCGTGGGACAGCACCAGATGTGGGCGGCGCAGTTCATCAGCTACGAGCACCCCAACACCTGGATCAACTCCGGCGGCCTCGGCACGATGGGCTACTCCATCCCCGCCGCGATGGGCGCCAAGGTGGGCCAGCCGGACCGCACCGTGTGGGCCGTGGACGGCGACGGCTGCTTCCAGATGACCAACCAGGAGCTCGCCACCTGCACGATCAACGACATCCCCATCAAGGTGGCGCTGATCAACAACAGCTCGCTGGGCATGGTGCGGCAGTGGCAGACGCTGTTCTACGAGTCGCGCTACTCCAACACCGACCTGCACACGGGGCACGGCACCATGCGCGTGCCGGACTTCGTGAAGCTCGCCGACGCGTACGGCTGCGAGGGCATCCGCGTGGAGCACGCCTCCGACGTCGACGCCGCGATCAAGCGGGCCAACGAGATCGACGACCGGCCCGTGGTCGTGGACTTCACCGTCTCGCGCGACGCGATGGTGTGGCCCATGGTCGCCGCCGGCGTCAGCAACGACGACATCCAGTACGCACGCGGCATCTCGCCGGCGTGGGAGCGAGAGGACTGACCCCCATGTCGAGGCACACCCTGTCCGTGCTCGTGGAGAACAAGCCCGGCGTGCTCACGCGCGTCGCCGGACTGTTCGCCCGTCGCGCGTTCAACATCCACTCCCTGGCCGTCGGCCCCACGGAGCACGAGGAGATCTCGCGCATCACCGTGGTGGTCGACGTCGAGGAACACCCCCTGGAACAGGTCACGAAGCAGCTCAACAAGCTCGTCCACGTGATCAAGATCGTCGAGCTCGAACCCGAGTCGTCCGTGCACCGCGAGCTCCTGCTCGTCAAGGTGCGGGCAGATGCCGCCACCCGAACCGGGGTGCTGGAAGTCGTCGAGATGTTCCGGGCGCGCGTCGTCGACGTCGTGCCGGAGGCCGTGGTCATCGAGGCCACGGGTCCGGCGGCGAAGCTCGACGCCCTGCTCGCGGCGCTGGAACCGTACGGTGTCCGTGAGATCGTCAAGTCAGGGACCCTGGCCATCGGCCGGGGCGCCCGGTCCATCACCGACCGTGCGCTCGAGCGCGCGGTGCGATCCGCCTGAGACCAGAGTGACGTGGAGGGTGGGCACGAGGTGCCTGCCCGAAACGGAACGTCGGTCCCGGGCGGCGACAAACCCCCCTGACCTTTACCGAGATACACACCGAGGAGCAAGAACCGTGGCTGAGCTGTTCTACGACGATGACGCCGACCTGTCGATCATCCAGCAGAAGAAGGTTGCCGTGATCGGCTACGGCAGCCAGGGTCACGCGCATGCCCTGAACCTGCGCGACTCCGGCGTGCAGGTCACCGTGGGCCTGCGCGAGGGCTCGTCGTCCCGTGAGAAGGCCGAGAACGAGGGTCTCACCGTCGCCACCGTGCCGGACGCCGTCCGCGACGCCGACGTGGTGGTCATCCTCGCGCCCGACCAGGTGCAGCGGCACCTGTACGCCGACGACATCGCGCCGAACCTCAAGGAGGGCGCCGCGCTCGTCTTCGGGCACGGCTTCAACATCCGTTACGGCTACATCAAGCCCGAGGCCGGCCACGACGTGCTCATGGTCGCCCCCAAGGGCCCGGGCCACATCGTGCGCCGCGAGTTCGCCGACGGCCGCGGCGTGCCCGTGATCGTCGCGGTGGAGCAGGACGCGTCCGGCGAGGCCTGGGGCCTGGCGCTCTCGTACGCCAAGGGCATCGGCGGCCTGCGTGCCGGCGGTATCAAGACGACGTTCACCGAGGAGACCGAGACCGACCTCTTCGGCGAGCAGGCCGTGCTGTGCGGCGGTGCCTCGCAGCTGGTCCAGTACGGGTTCGAGACGCTGACCGAGGCCGGTTACCAGCCGGAGGTCGCGTACTTCGAGGTGCTGCACGAGCTCAAGCTGATCGTCGACCTCATGATCGAGGGCGGCATCGCCAAGCAGCGCTGGTCCGTCTCGGACACCGCCGAGTACGGCGACTACGTCTCCGGCCCGCGCGTCATCGACCCGCGCGTCAAGGAGAACATGAAGGCCGTGCTCTCCGACATCCAGGACGGCACGTTCGCCGCGCGCTTCATCGCGGACCAGGACGCGGGCGCCCCGGAGTTCAAGGAGCTGCGCGCCAAGGGCGAGCAGCACCCGATCGAGGCCACGGGCCGCGAGCTGCGCAAGATGTTCTCGTGGATCAAGCCGGCCGACTCCGACTACGTCGAGGGCAGCGCGGCGCGCTGACCCCGCGCCCGCCGGCAGAACACGGCGCCCCCACGCACCAGCTGGTGCGTGGGGGCGCCGTGCTTCGCGGGCCGGCCTCCTGAACCGGCCGGCACCCCGCGCGAGGAGTGCGCTTCCACCCAGCGATCGTGCCCGCCGGCAATGCGATTCGTGGGCACGATCGCTGGGTAGAAGCGCACCTTGCGGGGACCGCCGACCACCCGGAGGCGGCACCGAGGTGGGTCAGCCCTGGAGGGAGTCGACCCAGTCCTGGTTGTCGGCGAGCCAGGCCTCGACGCCGGCGGCCGGGTCGCCCTCGTGCTCGTTGACGACCAGGTCCTCCAGGCTGCCGTACTGCTCGTCGGTCAGCTTCGCGTTCGCCATCATCTCGGCGACCTCGGGGAACTCCTCGCTGAAGCCGGCGGTGGCGAGCTCGTGCAGGCCCTCCGCCTCGCCGAGCGCGCCCTTCGGGTCCTCGAGGTCGCGGACCGGGAAGGTGTTGTTCGCCCAGAAGGGGCGCCACAGTGTGACGACGATGTCCTCCTGCGCCTGCACGGCCTCGTCGAGGGCGTTCAGCATGGCGGGGGTCGAGGAGGTCTGCAGCTCCCAGCCGTCCTCGTCCAGGCCGTACTGCGGGATGACCTGCTCCTGGGTGGCCTTGGTCAGGCCGGCGCCCGCCTCGATGCCGACGATCTTGCCGTCGTAGTCGGCGCTCCTGCCCACGAGGTCCTCGATGGACCGCAGCTCGGAGTACTCGGGCACGGCGATGGTCAGCTTGGCGTTGTCGTAGTAGGCGCCGAGGTCCTCGATGTCGTCGCCGTACTCGTCCATGTAGGCGGCGTGCGTGACCTCGGGCCACGCGGACGGATAGACGTCGATGTCGCCCTCGGCGAGACCGGTGTACAACGGCGCGGCGTCGTTGATCTCCTGGATCTCCACCGTGTAGCCGTCCTCCTCGAGGACGTTCTTCCACAGGTAGGCCGTGCTGAGGCCGTCGGTCCACGAGGGGATGATGCCCAGCGTGATCGTCTGGTCGCCCCCGCTCTCGCCGCTGCCCTCGCCCGAGCTGCAGGCCGCGAGGCTCAGGCCGAGGCCGAGCGCCGTCGTGGCTGCTCCGATCCGCTTGCCGGTGGTGCCGATCATCGGTTTCCTTCCGTTTCGTATATCTGGGGTTCGTTACGAACTGTCACGTGAGGTGTGTTGACGTGATGGGTTGACGTGGTGTGGTGCACCGAGCGGCTCAGGCCGTCCCCGCCGCCGTCCCGGCGGGGGTGCGGGTGAACCGGTCGCGCAGCTCGCGGAGCCGGCCGCGTCCGGGCCGGCCGGAGCCGATCGAACCGGTCAGCCGGTCGAGGAAGATCGCCAGGATGACCACGGAGATCCCGGCGTCGAAGCCACGGGCGAGGTTGAGGGTCGAGATCGCACCGACCACCTCGTTGCCCAGGCCGCCGCCGCCCACGAGGCCGGCGATCACGGCCATCGAGAGCGCCAGCATGATCACCTGGTTGACACCGGCCATCACGGTCGGCAGGGCCAGGGGGAGCTGGATGTCCTTGAGGATCTGGCGCGGGCCCGCGCCGAACGCCTGCCCGGCCTCGACGACCTCGCCGTCGACCTGGCGGATGCCGAGCTCCGTGAGCCGCACGGCCGGGGGCAGGGCGAAGATCACCGTGGCGACCAGCGCGCCGGCCACGCCGATGCTGAACAGCTTGAGCACCGGCAGCAGCCAGACCATGCCGGGCATGGTCTGCATGAAGTCCATGACGGGCTTGGTGATGCGGCTGACGACGGGCGAGCGCGCCGCCAGGATGCCCAGCGGGATGCCCAGGATCAGCGCCACGACGGTCGCCACCACCACCAGGGCGAGGGTCTCGATGGCCGGTTCCCACATGTCCATCCCGATGATCAGGACCAGGCCGACCAGGGCGCCCACCCCGAGCTTCCAGTTGCGCACGAGCCAGCCGAGCAGCGCGAGCACGATCACGAGGACCAGGGGGTCCACGGCGAGGAGCGGGTCCGCGATCCCGTTGATGGCGCCCGTGATGAGGTCGCCGATCACGTCGAAGAGCGCGTCGAACGTCTGCTTGAACCAGGTGAAGCCGGTCTCGAGCCAGCTGCCGATCGGGATCGGCGGCACGATCGTCTGGGGAGCCGCGATCTCAGTCAAGGACGGCCTCCTTCGTGTGGTGGTGGTCGGGGGCCGGCGCGCCGGCGGCACCGGTCACGCCGTCGCCCGGCGCGTCGGTCTCGGTGTGCGCGGCGAGCGCCGAGAGCAGCGTGATGCGCGGGACGACGCCGCTGAGCCGGCCGGCGTCGTCCACCACCGCGATGGCGGGGGTCTCGGCGGCCGGGCCGAACAGGTCGGCGAGCGAGGTGTCGGGGGACACGCGGGCCACCTCGGGGACGGGCCTGAGCAGGCCGTCGAGGTTCTTCTGCTCCAGGTGCCGGCCGACCTCGTCCTCGGTGACGTAGCCCTTGAGGGTGCGGTCACGTCCGGTGACGAACATCGCCGGGATCTGGTGCTCGCGCATCAGCTTGTGCGCGGCGCGCGGACCCTGCTCGGCGCCGAGCACGGCGGCGGGCGGCTCCATGACGGACGACGCGGTCAGGACCCGGGTGCGGTCGACGTCGGCGACGAACTGGGCGACGTAGTCGTTGGCCGGGTCGGTGAGGATCTCCTCGGCGGTGCCGACCTGGACGATCCGCCCGTTGCGCATCATGGCGATCCGGTCACCGATCCGCATGGCCTCGTTGAGGTCGTGCGTGATGAACAGGATGGTCTTGCCGAGCTTCTGCTGCAGCTCGATGAGCTGGTCCTGCATGTCCCGCCGGATCAGCGGGTCCAGGGCGCTGAACGCCTCGTCCATCAGCAGGATGTCCGTGTCGGCCGCCAGCGCGCGGGCCAGGCCCACACGCTGCTGCATGCCGCCGGACAGCTCGCTGGGCAGGTGCTCGTCCCAGCCGCTCAGCCCGCACAGCTCCAGGGCCTCGTGGGCCCGCGCACGGCGCTCCTCCTTGCCGACGCCCTGGGTCTCCAGGCCGTAGGCGGCGTTGTCGACCACACTGCGGTGGGGGAACAGCGCGAAGTGCTGGAAGACCATGCTGATGCGCTGACGGCGCAGGCGGCGCAGGTCCTTGCCGGTGGCGGCGGTGATGTTCTCGCCGTAGAGCTCCACGTGCCCGGCGGTCGGTGGGTGGAGCCCGTTGATCATGCGGATCAGCGTCGACTTGCCGGACCCGGACAGGCCCATGACGACGAAGATCTCGCCTTCTTCCACGGTGAACGACGCGTCGATGACCGCTGGTGTCAGGCCGGCGGCCTTCAGGTCGGTGGCGTCGGCTCCGGCCTGGAGGCGCTTGACGCCCTCGCGGCCCTTGCGGCCGAACACCTTGTACAGGTGATGTGCCTCGATTGCTGGCACAGAGCCCCCTCGTCTTGGCAGTTGTCTCGGTCTCATCTGGGCAGGAACTGGTTACGAAAAGTCTCGAAAAGGAACGTCGGTGCGACGTGAACCGCCGTTCACCAGACCATGACCGGTCCTGTACATGCAAACTCGCTTAGTGTTCGTTACCGGATCGTTCAGCGTTCGTAACGTGGGCCGAACCTCGTGGCGGACGGGCGCTTAGGGCAGGATGTCCCCGTGACCCACGACGTGAACCCGCAGGCCGCGGATGACAACGAGCCGACCGGTGACGCCTCGGCCGAGCCCTTCGACCCCGCGACCTTCGACCCCGAGGCGGTGTCGGGGCAGGAGTCGGAGCTCGCCACCGAGGTCCTCGACTTCTGGGCGGCCACGCGGCAGTACGCGGGCATGGCCAAGGCGAGCATCGTGGTGGGGCAGACGGTGAGCGAGACCGTGCCGCCGCAGGCGTGGTCGTTCGGTGACGAGCCCGAGCTCGCCGAGAAGCTGCTCGCTGCCGTGCTGGCGGGCGACAAGACGGCGACGTCGTCGGCGCTGTGGGACTACGAGGACGAGGGCGCGCCCCTGCCGCTGGCCGGTGAGTTGTCGATCCTGCTCGACGGCGAGGGGCACCCGCGGGCGCTGATCCGCACCACGAGGGTCGAGACCACGACGTTCGAGCAGGTCGACGAGGAGTTCGCGGCCGCGGAGGGCGAGGACGACCGCACGCTGGAGTCGTGGCGCGCGGGCCACGAGGCGTACTTCCGCAGGACGCTCGGCGGGGGCCGCGAGTTCGCGCCGGACATGCCGCTGGTGTGCGAGCGGTTCGAGCTGCTCTACCCCAAGCCCTGAGCCGCCACGACGGGGGCCGGCGACCGCGCGCCCCCGTCGTTGTCAGTGGCTCGCCCTACGGTGGTGGTCTCGGCCTGGTCAGGGGGTGCTCGACCTCCGGCAGGCGACGATCCTGATGAAGGGTGAGGGCGATGGCGCTGCGCTGGTACTCGACGGTGGTGGAGTCCACGGACCACAAGAAGCTGGCCCGCTGGTGGGCCGAGGCGCTCGGCTGGGAGGTCATCTTCGACACGGACGGCGAGTCGGTGGTCGTTCCGCCGTGGGCGCTCGAGCTGTCGGAGTCGCTGGAGTTCCATCGGATGCCACCGGGCATGGTGTTCGTGCCCGTGGAGCACGAGAAGGCCGGGAAGAACCGGCTGCACTGGGACTTCGCGCCGCACACGGGCGACGATCGCGACGCCGAGATCGCCCGGCTGGTCGGGCTGGGGGCCACGGTGATCGACGTGGGGCAGCCGCCCACGGCGACCTGGACCGTGCTGGCGGACCCGGACGGGAACGAGTTCTGCGTGCTGTCGGCCCGGGACCAGTAGGTGCCGGCGGGGCGATGAGTTCTGACCGCCCGGGCGGTCGGCCCTGGTATGAGCACACACGTGACGTCCAAGAACCTTGCAGGCCTCTACGATCTGCCGCCGCTGGAGTGGGCGGCGGTGGACGCGGCGCTCGTCGACATCGGGGACCAGGCCCCCGGCGGGCGTGGCCCCGACCGGCACTCGCACTGGCTCACCACGGTCAACGCCGACGGCAGCCCGCACACCACGGGCGTCGGTGCGTTCTGGGACGACGGCGCCTTCTACGTCGTCTCCGGCCGCGGCGTCCGCAAGGGCCGGAACATGGAGCGTGAGCCGCGGTGCACCATCGCCGTGGCCGCCGACGACTACGACGTCGTGGTCGACGGCGTCGCCGAGCTGGTCACCGACGCCGGCGTGGTCGCGCACATCGCGGAGATCGCGGCGGACGGCGGCTGGCCGGCGACGGTGGACGAGTCGGGCACGGCACTCACCGCCCCGTACAGCGCGCCGTCGGCGGGGCCGGCCCCGTGGCACGTCTACCGGGTCACGCCCACCCGGGCGAACGCGCTGTGGGTGCGGGATCCGGGTGGTGCGACTGCCTGGTCGTTCGACTGACGCGGGATGCCCGCGCTGCGTCCATTCCGTGAGACCGGCGTCTCATCCGGCTGCCCGCACGCGTAGGCTCCGGACATGGCACAGGCGGCTACGACAGACGGCATCGACCTCGCGGTCGTCGCAGGAGACGGCATCGGCACGGAGGTCGTGGAGCAGGGGCTCGCGGTGCTCGAGGCGGCGCTCGCGCCGTCGGGCACCAAGCTCTCGACCACCGAGTTCGACCTGGGCGCGCGCCGCTGGCACGCGACCGGCGAGACCCTCACCGACGAGGACCTCGAGAAGATCAAGGCGCACGACGCGATCCTGCTGGGCGCGATCGGTGACCCGTCGGTCCCGAGCGGCGTGCTGGAGCGCGGTCTGCTGCTCAAGCTCCGCTTCGCGCTGGATCACTACGTCAACCTGCGCCCCACCAAGCTGTACCAGGGCGTCACCAGCCCGCTCGCGAACCCGGGCGAGATCGACTTCGTCGTCGTGCGCGAGGGCACCGAGGGCCCGTACGTCGGCAACGGCGGCGCGCTGCGCGTCGGCACGCCCGCGGAGATCGCCACCGAGGTCAGCGTGAACACCGCGTTCGGCGTCGAGCGCGTGGTCCGTGACGCGTTCGCCCGGGCGAACGCCCGGCCGCGCAAGCACCTGACGCTCGTGCACAAGCACAACGTGCTCGTGCACGCGGGTCACCTGTGGCGGCGCACCGTCGAGGCCGTGAACGCGGAGTTCCCCGACGTGACCACCGACTACGCGCACGTGGACGCGGCGACCATCTACCTGACCACGAACCCGAGCCGGTTCGACGTGATCGTGACGGACAACCTCTTCGGCGACATCCTCACCGACCAGGCTGCCGCGATCTCGGGCGGCATCGGGCTCGCGGCGTCGGCCAACATCAACCCCGACCGCACCGCACCGTCCATGTTCGAGCCCGTGCACGGCTCGGCGCCCGACATCGCGGGCCAGGGCAAGGCCGACCCCACGGCGACCGTCCTCTCTGTCGCCCTCCTGCTGGACCACCTGGGCTTCGCGGCCGAGTCCGCGCGCGTCCAGGACGCCGTGGCCGCGGACCTCGCGGAGCGTGGCGACGTCGTACGCACGACCGAGCAGGTAGGCCGCGACATCGCGGCCCGCGTGACCGGGTAACGCACGTTCCACGAGAGCGGCGCACGGGTCACGCGAGACGGATCCCGGGCGCCGCTCTCGCATGTCGAGGGCCGTCCGGGCAGGCGCCCGGCTCCGAACGCTCCCTCTGCCTCGCCGGGCGTGGAAGACTGACAGCAGCATTCCGGTGAAAGGCATCGACATGACAACAACGACGGATCCCATCCTCCCCGCCCCGCTCGAAGACCTGGTGGCGCTCTTCGACGTGCGGCCCACCGACGTGCCGACGTCGGACGCCGAGCGCGCCGAGGCGCTCCGTGCGCCGAAGTTCGGCACGGTGTTCACGGACCACATGGCGCGGATCTCGTGGAACAGCACGGACGGTTGGAAGGACCGGCGGATCGAGAAGTACGGGCCGCTCCAGCTCGACCCGGCGACGGCGGTGCTGCACTACGCGCAGGAGATCTTCGAGGGCCTCAAGGCCTACAAGCACGCCGACGGTTCGGTCTGGACGTTCCGCCCCGACCAGAACGCCGTCCGCTTCGCCCGGTCGGCGCACCGTCTCGCCCTGCCGGCGCTCAGCGTGGACGACTTCATCGGGTCCCTCGCCGCGCTGGTCCGCACGGACATCGACTGGGTGCCGGGCACCGAGGACTCGTCCCTGTACCTGCGGCCCTTCATGTACGCCTCGGAGGTGTTCCTCGGGGTGCGCCCGTCCGTCGAGGCGGAGTACCTCGTGATCGCCTCGCCGGTCGGCCCGTACTTCTCGGGCGGCGTGCAGCCGGTGTCGATCTACGTGTCCGAGCAGTACCACCGCGCCGGACCGCCCGGAGGCACCGGCGACGCGAAGTTCGGCGGCAACTACGCCGCGAGCCTGCTGCCGCAGCTCGAGGCCCAGCGGGAGGGCTTCGACCAGGTCTGCTTCCTGGACGCGGCCACCAACACCTACCTCGAGGAGCTCGGGGGCATGAACGTGTTCCTCGTGACCGACGACGGGACGCTGCACACGCCCGAGCTTGGCTCGATCCTCGAGGGGATCACCCGCGCCTCGGTGCTGCAGCTCGCCGCCGACCGCGGGTACGAGGTGGTGGAGCGGCAGATCCCGCTCACCGAGGTCTCGGCCGGGCTCGAGTCCGGGCGGATCAAGGAGTTCTTCGCGTGCGGCACGGCGGCCGTCGTGACCCCGGTGGGGCGCCTGGCCGGGGCGACGTTCGACCACGAGGTCAACGGCGGGGAGCCCGGCGAGCTCACCATGGCGCTCCGCCAGGAGCTCACCGACATCCAGTACGGCCGCGCCGCGGACCGGCACGGCTGGATGCGTCGCCTGGCCTGACCCGCCGGTAGAACCAGGGCGAGGCAGAACCGCAGCGATCTCGCTGTCGTCCTGCCTCGCCCGGTTCTCTCCCGGCGTCAGCCCCACAGGCGGCCTATCGCGTCGCGGGCCACCAGGAAGCCGACGATGCCCACCACCCACGCCGTGGTGCTCGCGGCGTTGCGCGTCAGCCAGCCGTCCAGCCGCCCGAGCGGGCGCTCCACGAGCCGCGCCGCGAAGACCCGCGCGGCGGTGAGCACCAGCGCGGGCGCGATCATGACCACGCAGTACCCGAGCACCCAGAGGCCCGACGCCGGCCAGCCCGGCCCCTGCGTACCGATCAGGCCGAGGGCCGCGAGGTACGGGAGCATCGTCGCGACCTCGACCAGACCGGCGCCGACCGCCAGCAGGGCCAGTGCGGACCCGCTCCCCGACTCGCTGCCGAGCACCCGTTCGCGCCAGCGGCTCAGCCGGCCCGCACGCGTCGCGGGGGCGGTGTCCGCCGTGGGACCGCTCACCGGCGAGGCCGCGCCCACGGGCACCGGGGCGCTGTCCGCGGCACCGCCGGCGACCGCCGCCGCGGGCTTGCGCCCGGCGACCGGCTCCAGCTTGAAGCTCCAGGCGAACAGTCCCACGCCGACCAGGAGCTGCGCGATCAGGAACCACCGCGTGCCGGACAGGGTGGTGAGCGCGTCGCTCAGGGCGTTCGCGCCGAGCAGGATCGCCAGCCCCACCAGGGCGTAGAACCCGGCGATCGAGCCCAGGTACAGCAGCATCCGGCCCACCCGCACCCGACCGGGGGACATCAGCAGCCACACCGGGATGAGCAGCGTGCCGAAGCTCGTGGAGTCGATGAGCGCGAGCACCACCAGGGCGCCGACCAGCGCGGTCCCCGTGAGCTCGGCGGAGAAGAGGTCCATGGGGCACAGCCTCGTGCCGGCGGGCGGCGGGCACATCGGCCGAAGCGCCGACCCCGCCTACATCCTTCGGATGACCCGGCCGGCGCCGTCTCGTGCTGAGATGGTGGCATGCCCCGCCTGCCCGACCGCATCGAGCCCCTCGCCCGGGCCGTGCTGGCCGAGGACCGCCGGGGCGACGTCATCACCGCCGCGAGCCTGCTCGTCATCGCGCTCGGGCTCGACGCGCTCGGCCTGGTCCGGACCTCCTGGAGCGGCCCGCCGGACGTGCCGGTCTGGTGGTTCGTCGTCCCCGCCGTCGTCGGCTGCACCGCCCTGGTCTGGCGCCGGATCCATCCCCTGGGCGCGCTCGGCGTCGCCACGGTCGCCTTCGTCGCCGACGTCGCGCTCGGCGGCAGCGTGGGCCTCATCGTGATCCTCTGGGAGGCGTTGTACGCGGTCCACCTGCACGGACGCCGGGCGGCACGGCGGGTCGCGGTCGCCGGCGTCACGGTCGCGGTGCTCGCGGTCTCGGTCCTCGCGGGTGTGGCCTCCGGCGAGCTCCGCGGCGCCGTCCTCGGCGGGCTCCAGGCCAGCACGCTCCTGGTCATGCCGATGTGGTGGGGCGCCAACGTGCGCCAGGGCCGGGAGCTCGCCGCCGCCGCCGAGGAACGGGAGCGGCTCGAACGGGAGCGCGGCAACGCCCTGCTCCGCCTCGCCGAGGCCGCACGGCACGACGCCGTCCGCGCCGAGCGCACCGCCGTCGCACGCGACCTGCACGACGTGGTCGCGTCGCACCTGTCCGCGATCACCATCACCTCGGGCGCGGCGCTCGCGGGCCCGGCCGAGCCGGACCGGGACCGTGCCGCGCTGCGGGCCGTCCGGGCGGAGAGCCTGGCCTCGCTGCAGGACATGCAGGCGATGATCCGCGTGCTGCGTGCCGAGACGACGGCTGGGAGCGCGGAGGGCTCGTCCGCGGGACCTGGCGCACGACAGGCCCCGGGACCGGGGCCACGACCAGGCCCAGGACCGGGTGTCTCCGACCTGCTCGCCGCACCACGCGTCGCGCAGCTCGCCCCCGTGCTCGACCAGGCGCGCCTCGCCGGGCTCGACCTGGCGGTCACGGATCCCGACGGCGTGCTGACGGGCACTGCCGTGCTCCCGGCCGCCGTGGACCACGCGGTCTACCGGGTGGTGCGCGAGGCCCTGACCAACGTGCACAAGCACGGCGGCGCCCACGCCGACCTGAGCTTCGCGGCGGACGGGCAGCTGGAGGTGGAGGTGCGCGACGTCGGCGCACGGCCCGGCGATCCTGCGCACCCGCCCGTCGGCGCGGGCGGCACCGGGCTGGGCCTGGTGTCGATGCGCGAGCGGGTGGAGGCGGTCGGTGGCACCTTCGAGGCGGGCCCGGCGCGCGACCCGGGGGAGACGGCCGGTGCGGGCTGGCGCGTGCGCGCCACCCTGCCGCTGCCGCGCCGTGCGGACCCCTCGGACGGCGCTGCGCCGGGGCGTCGCGCATGATCCGCGTGCTGCTCGCCGACGACCACGCGGCGATCCGCGCCGGCCTGCGGATGCTGCTCGCGACGGCCGGCGACATCGAGGTGGTCGGCGAGGCCGGTGACGGCGCGGTGGCCGTGGCGAACGCGCGGGCGCTGCGCCCCGACGTCGTGCTGATGGACGTGCGCATGCCGGGCACCGACGGCGTGACCGCCACCCGGCGGATCGTCGAGGAGGGGCTGGCGGAGGTGCTGGTGCTCACCACGTTCGACCTGGACGAGTACGTGTTCGGCGCGCTGCGTGCCGGGGCCGCGGGCTTCCTGCTCAAGACGGCCGAGGCGACCGCCCTGGTGGACGCCGTGCGGCACGTCGCGGCGGGGGACGGCGTCGTGGCGCCCGAGGTGACCCGGCGGCTCATCGCGGAGCTCGGCGCGCCGCGCACCGGGAACGGTGCCGGCGGCCGGGCGGCCCCCGCGGTCACCCTGCCGGAGGACCTGACACCCCGGGAGCTCGACGTCCTGGCGGGCCTCGGGTCCGGTCTCTCGAACGCCGAGCTGGCCGTCCGGCTGACCATCAGCGAGGCCACGGCCAAGACCCACGTGTCGCGGGTGCTCGCCAAGCTCGGCGTCACGTCCCGCGTGCAGGCCGCCATCGCGGCCCGCGACGCGGGCCTCGCCTGACGCCCAGCCTCAGCCCCGCTGCTGCACCACCGTGCGGCTCAGCGTCCCCGTGAGCAGGGAGTAGACCGCCGACCCGATGATGATCCAGACCACGGCCGCGAGCACCGCCGGGACGATGTCCGCCCGGTCGGCGAACGGCACGGCGGCGAGGATCACGGTGGCCAGGGCGACCACCCAGCCGAAGAACGAGCGCGGGCGCGGGGTGCTGAGCACGAAGAGGTAGAGCACGACCGCGGCCAGCAGCGCGAAGAGCGCCCCGGCCACGACCCAGGCCATGAGGTCGGAGCCCGTGCCGAACAGGTCGGCCTGGGCGTGGACCTCCAGGCCGAGCACCTCCTCGAGGATGAAGTCCGCGGCGAGCCCGATCAGGGCGGCCACCAGGACCGTCGCCAGCGCGCCGGCCCAGTACCGGCCCACCTCCAGGCCGAGCCGCGGGTTCTCGGTGCCGGAGGTGACCGGTTGCACGTGCGCCTCGCCGCGGGCCGGGCCCACCGGCTGGGTGGGGGTGCCGGGCACCTGGGCGGGCGGCGGAGGGTAGGCAGGCGGCGGCTGTTCCCCGTACTCGGGGTCGTAGGGCCGGTTCGGGTCACTCATTGAGATACCTCCCGGTTGTGAGCCGTATGTCCACTCCACCACGGATCGGACCCCGGCGCACGGCAGGGGGCTACAGGACCGGCGTGTCGCGTCCCCGGGTCACCGTGGTGCCCCGGGGACGCGACGACGCGCGAGGTCAGCGCAGCAGGCCCTGCAGGTCCAGCACCAGGTCCTTGACCGACGCCGCCGGGACCTGCCCCGCGTCGTCCGTGACCCAGCGTTCGACCGACGCCGGGACCCTCGCGTCCGAGCACAGGAGCAGCGGCGTGTCCGCCGACGAGTCGGGCAGGCGGCCGTGCGTGCCGCGCACGTACGACCCGTCGAGCGGCGTCGTGCTCATCGCGTAGCGCAGGCCGAGCTTCTTGCGCACGAGGTTCAGCCCGGCCTTCGCCTTGGCCAGCGGGTCGGCCGGGTCGAAGAACAGCTCGGCGGGGTCGTAGCCCGGCTTGCGGTGGATGTCCACGCCGCGTGCGTACTCCGGGGCCCGGTCGTCGTCGAGCCAGAAGTAGTACGTGAACCACGCGCCCGGCTCGGCCACCACGACCAGCTCGCCGGCCCGCTCGTGGTCCAGCCCGTACTTCGCCTGCGCCTCGCGGTCCAGCACCTCGTCGACGCCGGGGACGGTGCGCAGCAGGTCGGCGACGCGGGCGACGTCCGACGGGTCGGTCACGTACACGTGCGCCACCTGGTGGTCGGCGACGGCGAAGGCGCGCGACGTCCACGGGTCGAGCTGCTCACGGCCGTCCTGCGTGTAGACCTCCAGGTAGCCCTCGCGGCGTAGCAGCCGGTTGATGTCCACGGGGCGGTTCGCCGGCCCGATGCCGTACTCGGCCACGGCGACGACGGTGACGCCCGCGGCCTCGGCGTCGTCGAGCAGGGGCGCGAGCACGGCGTCCAGCTCGGCCGCCGCCCGGTCCGCCTCGGGGGAGTCCGGGCCGAAGCGCTGCAGGTCGTAGTCCAGGTGCGGCAGGTAGGCCGTCGTGAGCTGGGACGTCCGCGTGCGCAGCAGGTGCCGCGTCACGTCCACGATCCACCGGGTCGACGCGATGGCCGCCGTCGGGCCCCAGTAGGTGAACAGCGGGAAGTCGCCGAACCGGCCCACCAGCTCGTCGTGCACGGCTGCCGGGCGCACGTAGGCGTCGGCCGACTTGCGCCCGTCGGCGTGGTAGATCGGCCGCGGCGTGACGGTGACGTCGGTGGTCATGCCCATCGCGTACCACCAGCAGACGTTGTCGGCGGCGTACATCGCGTCCCGCTTGCGGGCGGCCTCCCACAGCTTCTCGCCCTCGACCAGCTTGTTGTGCTGCCGCCAGAGGTACACGTCGCCCAGCTCGCGGAAGTACCAGCCGTTGCCGACGATCCCGTGCTCGGCCGGCATGAGGCCGGTGAGCATCGTCGACTGCACGCTGCACGTGACGGCGGGCAGCACGGTGGCGAGCTCGGACTGCCAGCCCGCTCCCGCGAGGCGCCGCAGCCGCGGCATGTGGGCCAGGGCGCGGGCGGTGAGCCCGACGACGTCGAGGAGCAGGACGGGTGTCATGCGTCGATTCCTTCCGTGACGGTCTCGGTGCGGGTGGCGGTCCCGACGGTGTCGGGCAGCAGGTGGCCCGTGGCCCAGCGGAGCTCGGCGGCGATGCCCGCGACCAGCTCGCCCTCCCCGGCGGGCAGCACGTCGGGCGGCAGCACCGACCACGTGTACGTCTCGACGTCGAGGTGCGCCTCGGCGCCGTGCGGGGCGGCCCGGACGGCGTCGACGGCCTCGCGCAGCACCTGGGTCGTCGAGGCCAGCGGGGGTGCCGGCTCGTGGTGCAGCGGTACGTGGAAGTGCACGCGCCACGGCCCGTCGCCGGGCAGGCCGGGGCGCCGGTCGGCGGTCCCCAGGGCCACCGGCAGGTCGTCGGACGTCAGCACCTCGCCGTCCGCGGTCAGCTCGCGCACCTGGTGCAGGTAGCGCTGCTCGACGAACCGGCCGACGGCGTCCCGCGCACCCGGCGCGGACGGGTCCGCGACCTCCAGCGCGGCCGAGGCCTGCACCTTGACCACGCGCAGCCCGGCGTCGGTGATCCGCCGGACGGCACCCGCCGGGTCGGCGAACGAGACCGCCAGGTGGCAGGTGTCCAGGCAGACGCCCACGTGCTCGGGGTCGATGCGGCGGTCGGCCGGCCACTCGGGCCCGGTGCGCGCGGCGAGCCAGGCCACCACGTCGTCCACGGTGTCGAGCACGCAGCCGGGCTCGGGCTCGACGGCGACCCGCACGGTGCGTCCGGTGCGCTCCGCGAGCGCCCGCAGCTCGGCGGACAGCGTGGCGAAGGCCTTGGTCGCCTCGTCGTCGTCGGCGCGGGTCCAGGGGGCGCGCCAGGCCAGGGGCAGGGTCGAGATGGATCCGGCGGTGCCCTCGGGGAGCAGGTCGGCCAGCACCCGTGCGCAGGCCAGCACGTAGTCGAGCCGGGCCCGCTCGGCCCAGGTGGGGGAGTAGACGGCGAGCTTGACGACCTCGCGGTGGAAGCCGCCGTAGGGGAACGCGTTCAGCGTGTGCACCTGGAGCCGGTGCTCGGCGAGCGCCGCGCGCAGACGGTCGCGGTCGGCGGCCGACCGGTCCAGGCGGTGGGCCAGCTCGGCGGGCAGCCACAGGCCGACGCCGAGCGTGTCCAGGCCCGCGGCCTCGCGGACGGGGCCGGCGTACCGGGCGAGCTGGTCGATGACGCCGTCGAGGTCCTCGGCAGGGTGCACGTTGGTGCAGTAGGAGAGCAGCATCCCGGCCCCCTCAGGCCCGCACGCCGCGGAGCACGGACGAGCCCTCGAACTCGACGCCGGGGGTGGGCGGCGCGCCCTCGGTGAAGCCCGGCACGGGGTCGAGCACGAGGTTGCCGGACTGCTCGTAGAAGGCGACGGGGTTGCGCCAGAGCACCTGGTCGACGTCGTCCTCGGTGAAGCCCGCGGCGAGCATCGTCCGCCCGGTCCTCACGGTCTTGAGCGGGTCCGAGCGGCCCCAGTCGGCGGCGGAGTTCACGATCATCCGCTCGGTGCCGTACTCCTTCAGGAGCGCGACCATGCGGTCCTCGTCCATCTTGGTGTCGGGGTAGATGGAGAACCCGGCCCAGGCCCCGGCGTCGCGCACCAGGGCGACGTTGGTCTCGTTGAGGTGGTCCACGAGCACGCGCTCCGGCGCGGTGCCGGACTCGCGCACCACGTCGAGGGTGCGGCGGGTGCCGGCGAGCTTGTCGCGGTGCGGGGTGTGCACCAGCACGGGCAGCTCCGCCTCGCGGGCCATCTGGAGCTGGGTGGCGAAGACCTCGTCCTCCTCGGGCGTCATCGAGTCGTACCCCACCTCGCCCACGGCCACCACGCCGTCCTTGAGCAGGTAGCGGGGCACCTCGGCGAGCACCTCGCGGCAGCGCGGGTCGTTCGCCTCCTTGGGGTTGAGCGCGATGGTGGCGTGGTGGCGGATGCCGAACTGCGCGGCACGGAACCGCTCCCAGCCGAGCAGCGAGTCGAAGTAGTCGGTGAACGAGCCGACGGAGGTGCGCGGCTGGCCGAGCCAGAACGCGGGCTCGACGACGGCGCGCACGCCCGCGGCGTACAGGGCCTCGTAGTCGTCGGTGGTGCGGCTCGTCATGTGGATGTGGGGGTCGAGGATGCGCATCGTCAGTCCTTCGTCGTGCCGGTTCGGATGCTGGTGCCGGTGAGCAGGTCGAGGTCGGCGGGTACGGTGCGGCCCGCGGCCCGGCGCTCGGCGGCGAAGTCGCGGGCCATACGGTCGAGCTCGGCGTCGGCGCGGGCGTCCAGGTCGTGCACGGCCGCGAGGCTCACGCCCTGGAAGACGAGCTTGAGCACCGCGTGCCGCCAGGTGTGCTGGTCCAGGTGCCGGGACCCGAAGGGGCCGACGGCCGCCGCGACGAGGCTGGGGTCGTTGGCCCGCAGGGCGTCGGCGGCGAGGTCGAGCCCGGCGGGCACGAGGTCGCCGACGTCGCCCCGCTCGGTCAGTGCGTCGAGGCCGCGCAGCACGCCGCGCCGCTCGGCGCCGTCGCCCTGGTGGTAGAGCGTGGTGAGGCGGTCGGCGCAGTCGGGGCCGGTGCCCACGGCGTCGGCCAGCGCGACGACGAGGGCCGCGCGGGCGGCGTCGTCGACGGTGCCGTGCACGACGCCGGCCGGGTCGCTGGCGGGGTGCACCGGGCCGCGCCCGACCCGGCGGGCCGCCAGGGCGAACGCGCGGGTGATCGTGTCCGGGTCGCGCGCGACGTCGGCGCGGGCGGCGGCGAGCCAGGCGGATGCGGGGTCCGGGCCGGCGTCCGGGCTGGTGGGGGTGTCGGTGCTCATGACACGGTCCTCTCGCTGAGGGGCGCTCCGATGACCGCGGCCCACGCCCGCATCAGGGCGGCCCGGCCGTCCAGGGCGAGCCGCGGCGCGTCGTGGGAGTGGCGGGGCAGCTCGATCGCGGCGACGCCGGTGTAGCCGATGTCGGCGAGCGTGGCGAGCACCTGCGGCAGGTCGATCTCGCCCTCGCCGAACGGGCGGTGCTCGTGGTGGGTGCGGGGCATGTCGTCGAGCTGCACGTTGCTCAGGTGGGGCGCGGCGGCGCGCAGTGCACCCTCGACACCGCCGGGTTCGACCACCAGGCAGTGCCCGACGTCGACGGTGATGCCCAGCTCGGGCGGCTCGCCGACGTCGGCCAGGAGACGCAGGGCGTCGTCGACCGTCTCGACGAGCATGCCGGGCTCGGGTTCGATCGCGAGCCGCACGCCGCGCTCGCCGGCGTACTGGGCCAGCGCGGGGATGCGGTCGCGGAGCCGGGCCCAGCCGTCCGCGGGGGCGGCGTCGTCGGGCAGGATCCCGGAGAAGAACGAGACGCAGGAGGCGTCCAGGTCGGCCGCGACCTCGATGGCCCGTTCGAGGAACCGCATCCGCAGGGCGGCGTCGCGGTCCACGAGCGTGGGCCGGTGCTTGCGCAGCGGGTCGAGCAGGTAGCGCGTGCCGGTCTCGACGACCACCGCCGCTCCCTTGCCGCCGCGCATGCGCGCCAGGTGGGACCGCACGGCGGCGACCTCGGTGGGCGCACCGGGGGCGAACGGGTCCAGGTGCGGGAACCCGAGCGTGAGCGCGACGGCGTCGTAGCCCACGTCGTCGAGCACGTCGAGCGCGGTGTGCAGCGGGTGGTCGCCGAAGCCGTTGGTGCCGTAGCCCAGCAGGAACGGGGGCCTCATGTGATGCTCACCCCCGCCCGGCCGCGGGCCTGGCCCAGCAGCCGCAGCCCGTACCCGGCGGCGGCCACCCCGGCGAGCAGCGCCGTGGTGCCCAGGCTTCCCGCCCGCGCCGCCCATGCCGCCTGGAGCGGCACCATGGCCTGGATCCCGGACCGGGTGGCGGTGCGGGCGTTGGCCGCGGTCGGCTCGGCCGCCGCGCGGACCTGGCCGGGCAGGGCAGCCGTCGTGTAGGCGGCGGCCGCCGCGACGGTGGCCCACCGCGCGACGGCTCCGCCGTTCCCGTTCCGCGACGGCGTGGCGGCCGCCGCGACGGCCCCTGCCACGGTTCCGGCGGCCACACTCCCGGCCACCTGCGGCGACGTGCCGTGCACCTCACCGCGCGAGAGCACGGTGACGCCGAGGGTGTGGGCCGTGAGCCCGGCGGCGGCCGGGAGCGCGGCCCGCACGCGGCCCGGCGTGGCACCGAGCAGCACGTCCAGCCCGCGGCACGCAGCCATGACGAACGGACCGGCCGGCCGGTCCTTGGCGACCAGGTCGTAGGTCCAGACGCAGGCGGCGAGCGGCACGGCGACGGCGAGCGCCCGCCGTCCGCCCGCGAGGCCCGCCGCCGTCAGGCCTCCTGCGGTGAGCGCGGCGCCGACCGTGAGTGCGCCCCGGGGCGTGATCCGGCCGGACGGGATGGGCCGCTCGGGGCGCTCGACGGCGTCGACGTGCCGGTCGCCGTAGTCGTTGAGCGCCATCCCGCCGAGGTACAGGCACGCGGACGCGACGGGCAGCAGCGCATGGCGGGCGCGCAGCGGCACGGGTGCCGCGGCCCGTGCGGCCGCCAGCCCGGCGAGCGAGTCCCCGACGACGGACAGCGCGGCGGGTGCCCGCACCAGCTCCGCGAGGTCCGCGAGCCGGGCGCGGCGCGCGGCGGTCGGGCCGGCCGCCGTGTCGCCGGGAGCCGACGACTGCGTGCGCAGCGGAGGGTTGAAGCGAGGGGTGAAGCGGCGGGACGCGCGCGTCGTCATGGGCGGGCCTGCGCGGTGCGGCGCACCCAGTCCTCCAGCGCGACCGCCTGGGCGGCGGCGTCGTGCACGTCGGAGGTCCACGGGTCCTTGAAGAAGAAGCCGAGCTCCGGGACGGGGCCGCTGATCCCGGCGGCGTGGGCGAGGGCGAGCAGGCGCGCCAGGTCGAGCACGAGCGGGGCCGCCAGCATCGAGTCGTGGGCGCTCCAGGTGGTCTGCAGCGTGATCCGCGACCCGAGGAAGCCCTCGACGTGCACGTGGTCCCACGCGACCTTGATGTCGCCCAGGTCGGGCACGTTGTCGATGTGCAGGGGCGTGGTCTCGCTGCCCGTCAGCGCTGTCAGGCCCCGGGTCTTGGTGGCGAGCTTGCTGCGCACGGCGTCGGGGTCGGCGAGCGTGGCGCCGTCGCCGCCGCCCAGCAGGTTGGTGCCGGACCAGGAGAGCACCTTCAGGCCGCGGGCGGCGAACGCGGGAGCCAGCACGGTGCGCAGCCAGGTCTGCCCGGTCTTGCCGTCCTGCCCGGCCACGGGGATGCCGCGCTCCCGCGCGAGCGCCGTCAGGGCGGGCACGCCCATGCCCGCCGAGGGGGTGAAGGCCGCGTACGACGCCCCGGCCAGGATCGCCGCGTACGCCGACACCGACGACGCGGGCAGCACCGCGCGGTCCGGGTCCGCCAGGGCGGTCAGCAGGGCCTCAGGGTCGTGGAGCTCGGGCACGTCGGTGACCGGCGGCTCCGTCGAGGACAGGTCGATCACCACGACCCGGGCGAGCCCGTGCCGGTCCCGGAACGCGGTGATGTCGCCGGCGAGGCGTTCGGCCACGGCCTGCTGGGACACGGGCTGCTGGGACACGGCGGCGTCCGGCCCGGAGCCGTGGCCGGCGTGCGGGTCGTACCCGGGCCGCACCTCGGCGTCGGCCCGTTCGACGGCGTCGTGCGTCGCGGCGAGCAGGCGCGGCGGGATCATCCCGGTCTCCACGAGCCGCTCGGCGCGCTTGGTCATGGTGACGGCCGAGATGTCGTGCCCGCCCACCACGAGGTCGGCGAACTCGGGCAGGCCCGCGGAGGCGAACGGCTCCCGCGCGGTCACGCAGCCGGTCGGCGGCGCCTGGGCGCCCGCGATGGCCGCGAGGCCCACCGTCGCGGTGGTGGCCACGGAGCCACGGGCTCCGACGAACCAGACTCCAGTGCGTTCTGCGGCGTGATGGCGTGCAGAGGCGTCGTGCATCATTGCTCCCCGGTCCGACGTCGTCGTCCCGAGCAACCTATCCGGACTTATGCCGATTAGCAAACAAAAGTTCAAAGTTCACCGCGAGAAGCGCGATTCCCGACATCGGCCGATGTTTCTCCGCCCTCCCGGCCGGGAGGGCGGAGAAACCGGAGCCCCGGCGCTCAGGCCAGGCGCACGTCCGCACCGCGCGACGTCACGGCGTCGAGCGAGGCGAGCACCCCGTCGAACTCCTCGCTCAGGGCCAGGGCGCCCGCCGCGACATTCTGCTCCAGGTGACCGGCGTCCCCGGTGCCCGGGATGAGCAGCGTGCCGGCCGATCGGCGCAGCAGCCAGGCGAGGCCGACCTGCGACGGCGTGACGTCGAGCGTGGCGCTCGCGGCGAGCACCGCCGGCTCGTCGGTGACCTTCGGCATGCCGGGGAACGCGCCGCCCAGCGGGAAGAACGGCACCCACGCGATGCCGTGGGCCGCGCAGAGGTCCACCATCTCCTCGTCGGGGCGGGCGACCAGGCTGTACGCGTTCTGCACGCACGCGATGCCGGCCGGGAGCGCCCGGCGCAGCACGTCCTGCGTCACGCTGCTCAGCCCGATCGCGCCGATCTTGCCCTCGTCACGCAGGGCGGTCATGACCGCGAGCTGGTCGTCGAGGTCGACCACCTGGTCACCTTCCGCCAGGACGCCGGGCAGGGTGTCCATGCGGCGCAGGTTCACCACCGGGATCTGCTCGGTGCCGAGGCTCCTGAGGTTGTCCTCGACGCTGGCCCGGAGCTGCTCGGGCCGCTGGGCCGCGCGCAGGGGCACCGGGCCGTGCGGGTCGGGGTCGGCCCCCACCTTGGAGACGACGACGGCGCCGTCCTCGGGCCGGAGCGTGTCGCGGAGCAGCTCGTTGACGAAGCCGTTGCCGTAGAACTGCGCGGTGTCGAAGTGGTCGACGCCGAGCTCGACCGCGCGGCGCAGGAGTGCGGCCGCGGCCGCGCGGTCACCGTGCAGCCGCTCGAGCTGCATGGCGCCGTAGCCGACGCGGGAGACGGTGTGGCCGGCGAGCGGCGCGGTGCCGCCGGGGCGCGGGGTGCCGGGCGTTTCGGGAGCGGTGCTGGATGTCATGGAAGACCAGTCCTCGTGCGATGATGGATGAAGCGGAGGACCCTCCGCTCTTCGACCGTAGCACAACCGGAGGTGCCTCCGCTTTGTCTGTCCCCGCATCCGGCCGTCCGGCGCGCTCCGACGCGCTCCGCAACCGCGGCAAGCTCGTGGCCGCCGCCCAGGAGGTGTTTGCCGCGTCGGACGACACCGTGTCGCTGGAACGTGTGGCCCGCGCTGCCGGCGTCGGGATCGGCACGCTGTACCGCCACTTCCCCACCCGCGAGGACCTCGTCGAGGCCGTGTACGGTGCCGAGCTGGACGCCGTCGCGGCCAGCGCCGCCGAGCTGCTCGGCCAGCTCCCGCCCGACCAGGCGCTCCGGGCGTGGATGGACCGCTACGCCGCCTTCGTCGCGACCAAGCGCGGCATGCTCGACACGCTGCGCACCGGCTGGGCGACGGGGCGCATCGACCAGTCCGTCACGCGGGAGCGCGTGGCGGCTGCCCTGGGCTCGATCCTCCAGGAGGGCGCGCGGACGGGGGTGCTCCGTGCCGACGTCGACCCGTCGGACGTCGCCGCGCTGCTGCTCGGGGCGCTCCTGTTCGTGGGCGCCGAGGGCCGGCCGGACCGGACCGAGCGCCTGCTCGACCTCGTCGCGGCGGGGCTGCGGCCGGAGGGGTGACCGTGGGTGCGGGTCCGCGCCGCGGTGCCGCCCGGCAGGGCCGGGGCCGCGTCCGGATCCTGGGCCGGGCTTTTGCCGATCGTCCGGCTGTGGCACCATGACCCGCATGACTCAGCGCTTCACCCCGAGCTCCACCCCGCGACAGGTGATCATCATTTCGTAGCGCGTCCGGCGAGAATCGCACCGGGCGCGCAGACCTTCCACACCCTGGAGGGTCTTTTTTGTTGGCCTGAAGACCTGGCACGGCCAGGTCGCACACATGGTTGGGAGCCTCGATGACCACCCCCTCGTTCCAGGTGTACGACACGACGCTGCGTGACGGCGCGCAGCAGGAGGGCATGAGCCTCTCCGTCTCCGACAAGCTCGCCATCGCGGCGCTGCTCGACGAGCTCGGCGTCGGCTACATCGAGGGCGGCTGGCCGGGGGCCGTGCCCAAGGACACCGACTTCTTCGCCCGGGCCGCCGCCGAGCTGACCCTGAAGAACGCGGTGCTCGCGGCGTTCGGCGCCACCCGCCGGGCGGGCGTGCGCGCGGGGGACGACCCGCAGGTGCGCGCGCTGCTCGACGCCGCGACCCCCGTGGTCACGCTCGTGGCCAAGTCGGACGTGCGGCACGTCGAGCGCGCGCTCAGGACGACCCGCGCCGAGAACCTCGCGATGATCAGCGACACCGTCGCGTTCCTCGTGGGCGAGGGCCGCCGCGTGGTGCTGGACGCCGAGCACTTCTTCGACGGCTACCGGTTCGACCGCGAGTACGCGACCAGCGCCGTGACCACCGCGTTCGAGGCCGGTGCCGAGGTGGTCACCCTCTGCGACACCAACGGCGGCATGCTGCCGACCTGGGTGGGCGAGATCGTCCACGAGCTGCGGGCCTCGACCGGCGCCGAGGCGGACGGCCTGCTCGGCGTGCACGCGCACAACGACAGCGGCTGCGCCGTCGCCAACTCGCTGGCGGCCGTCGAGGCGGGCGCGACCCACGTGCAGGGCACGGTCAACGGCTACGGCGAGCGCACCGGCAACGCCGACCTCATCACCGTCGTGGCCAACCTGGAGCTCAAGGGCGGCATGACCCTGCTGGCCGACGGCGGGCTGCGCGAGGCGACCCGGATCTCGCACGCCATCAGCGAGATCACCAACATCTCGCCGTTCGCGCGGCAGCCGTACGTGGGGGCCAGCGCGTTCGCGCACAAGGGCGGCCTGCACGCCAGCGCCATCCGCGTGGACCCCGACATGTACCAGCACACCGATCCCACGCTGGTGGGCAACGACATGCGCATGCTGGTCTCGGACATGGCCGGCCGCGCGTCGATCGAGCTCAAGGGCCGTGAGCTCGGCTTCGACCTCGCGGGCCAGGGTGAGCTGCTCTCGCGCGTCACCAACCGCGTGAAGGACGACGAGGCCGCGGGCTACACCTACGAGGCCGCCGACGCGTCGTTCGACCTGCTGTTGCGCTCCGAGCTGGGGCAGCGCCCGGAGTTCTTCGCCGTCGAGTCGTGGCGCACCATCGTGGAGACGGTGCCGGCCGGCGCCGCCCCGCCGTCGGTCCACGCGCCCGACGCCGCCGCCGTGGCCGAGGCGACCGTCAAGATCCGCGCCGGCGGCGAGCGGATCGTCACCACGGGTGAGGGCAACGGGCCGGTCAACGCCCTGGACCAGGCGCTGCGGCACGCGCTGTCGCGGGTCTACCCGGAGCTGGACCGGTTCGAGCTCATCGACTTCAAGGTGCGGATCCTGGACACGGAGCTCGGCACGGACGCGATCACGCGGGTGCTGATCGAGACGAGCGACGGCGAGCGGTCGTGGTCCACGGTCGGCGTCGGCCCCAACATGGTCGAGGCCGCCTGGGAGGCGGTCACGGAGGCGTACGTCTACGGCCTGCTGACCTCGGGCGTGGAACCCCGCCCGTGAGGTAGCGCCCTGGCGAGACAGAACGGTGGCGAGACGGAACCGCTGAGGTCCTGTCCCGCCACCGTTCTGTTCTCGGCGACGTGGGTCAGACGGCGGCCGGGCGGTCCAGCTTGGCGGCGCCGACGTGGAGCTGCGGGTCGCGGACGGCCTCGTAGGTGGCGCGGATCGCGGCCGAGGACCGGTCGTAGGTGCGCTGGGCGACACGGACGAACAGGTAGTCCACCACGGTGAGCTGCGCGATGCGGCTGGACATGGCGCCCACCCGGAACTGCGTCTCGCGTGCCGTGGTGGCCAGCACCACGTCGGACACCAGGCCGATCGGGGCGTCGGGGAAGTTGGTGATGGCCGCCGTCAGCGCGCCGCGCCGGCGCGCGATCTCCAGGGCCTGGTTGGTCTCGCGCGTCTGGCCCGAGTGCGAGACGGCCACGGCGACGTTGCCCGGCTCGAGCAGCGCCGAGGAGGCCAGCTGCTGGTGCGGGTCGGGGGAGCTGAACACGAAGACGCCGATGCGCTGCAGCTTCATCGCCAGGTCCGCCGCGGCGAGGTTGGAGGAGCCCACGCCGTACACGTCGACCCGCTTGGCCTCCGAGATGGCCACGGCCACGCGCTCGATCGCCGCGGTGTCGATCATGCGGGCCGTCTCCTCGATGGTCCGCGCCTCGTGGAACGCGATCTTGGAGACGACGGCCTCGATGTCGTCGGTCTGGTTGATCTCGCCCTCGGCGATACCGGACCGCTCCATCTCCACCTCGCGCCGGCTGGTCGCCTGCGCCAGGTCGATCCGGAACTCGGGGTAGCCCGCGTAGCCGACGGCGCGGCAGAACCGCACCACGGTGGCCTGTGACGTGTCGGCGTGACCGGCGAGCTCGGTGATGGTCGAGGCGACGACCGTGTTCGGGTCGTCGAGCACCGTCTGCGCCACACGCGCCTCCGCTGGGCGCAGCGTCGGCAGTGCGCGCCTGAGTCGGACGAGAACGTCACCTGTCATGTCGCATCTCCCGCAGATCGGGTGGTAGGCCTAGGGCTCGGAACATACACCCGTACCGGGGATTCGGGCACAACGGGGTGTGAAGGAGGCAGCCGACGGCTCGGCGTCACTGAAAGTCGTCACCCGGCAGCTCGGTGGCCGACAGCTCCGCGGTGAGGATGTCGTTCGCGTTCGCGTCCTCGGCGGACTCGCGCAGCGTGTGGTGACCGTCCACGCGGACGGTGAGCCACGGCCGGAAGCCGGCCACCGACTGCGGGGTGTCGCGCAGGCGGCGGGCCAGGTGGAGCGCACCGTCCAGCGGCGTGCCACCGCTCGGCACGAGCGACACGTCCGGCCGGTCCTCCGAGAGGTGCTTGGTGAGCGACACCGTCAGCGGCGACTCCTCCTGCACCAGGCGGCCGGTCGTGGAGGCCAGGGGCGGGATGCCGCGACCCAGGGCGCTGGACAGCGTGTCGGCGAGGTGCCGGCCCGCCTCCTCCAGGATGCGGATCGAGACGCCGTCCCCCTCGGCGGCCGCGATGATGACCTCCGGGGCCATCGAGGCGAGCTGCCGGGCGCGCTGGGTGTTCTTGTAGAACTGGTTGGGCCAGCTCTCGATGAGGCCGAACTTGGCGACCGCGGCGTCCAGCAGGCGCTTCGAGCCACCACGGCTGGCGCCGTCGTGGTAGCGGCCCGCCGCGCGCAGTGCCTCGCCGCCGACCCACACACCGGCGCCCAGGTCACCCAGCAGATGGCCCCAGCCGTCGGCGCGGCGCCAGCGGCTCACGCCGTCGTACCCGAACGCGACGGCGCCCGTGCCCACGGAGAGCACAGCACCCGCGCGGCCGCGCAGCGCGCCCAGGTGGGCGGTGAGCGCGTCACCGGCGACGGCGGTGCGGTTGGTCCGCAGCTCGCGGGCGAGGATGTCGTGCACCTCGAGCGGCTTCTCGACCAGCGAGGTCAGTCCGGTGATGCCGACGGCGGCGGACGCGACGGGCGCGGTGCTGCCGTCGCTCATGCCGTCCACGCCCATCCGGGCGGCCCACGCGTTGAACGACTGGCACAGGGAGGCGACGACCGCCGGGGCGTCGCTGCCCCGGTGGTTCACCTTGACGGCGCGGCCGTTCAGGCTGATGCGCTCGGGGTTCACGGAGTTGCCGAACTCGGCGACCAGGCGCGAGCCACTGCCGCCTACGTCGAGCGCGACGACCCAGGCGTCGACCGCCGTCTCATCAATACCCAGTGCGAGTTCGGACACCCGGTCATTCTGACACGAAACCAGGGCAAGGTTGTCTAAAGAGAGGAGTAAATTCTTGCCTGATCTGCGGCGCCTTCTCGCCAAAAGTCCGGATGTGCCCGACGCCGGGAACCCCACCTTCCGTACCTAAGGCGGGGACCGGCGTCGGACACCGCAGGCACCGTCGCCTACTGTGAACACGTGCGCGGAGAGTACAAGGTTCCATCGGGAAAGCTGGTTCGTGTCGAGACCGGTCTGGCCGCCGGGCGGCTGGCCGGGACGCGGGTGAGCGGAGACTTCTTCCTCGAGCCCGACGAGGCGCTGGAGGCCATGGGGGAGGCGCTCGACGGGATGCCCGCGGACGCCTCCAAGGCCCAGCTCGCCGAGGCCGTGCGGGGTGCCCTCGAGGGGGCCACCGCCGTCGGGTTCGACGCCGACGCCGTGGCCGTGGCCACCCGGCGGGCGCTCGGCCGTGCGACCGCTTGGGAGGACCACGAGTTCGAGGTGATCCGGACCCCCGCGGTCTCGCCCCTGCTCAACGTGGCGCTCGACCAGGTCCTGACCGAGGAGCTGGGCGCCGGCCGCCGCGGGCCCACCCTGCGGTTCTGGGAGTGGGACGAGTCCGCCGTCATCATCGGCTCGTTCCAGTCCCTGCGCAACGAGGTCGACGCCGAGGGCGCGGCACGGCACGGGGCCCGCGTGATCCGGCGGATCTCCGGCGGTGGCGCCATGTTCATGGAGCCCGGCAACACCATCTCCTACTCGCTGTACGTGCCGGGCTCGCTCGTGGACGGGCTCAGCTTCGAGCGGTCCTACGCCTTCCTGGACGACTGGGTGATCGGCGCCCTGCACGGGCTCGGGATCGACGCCACCTACGTGCCGCTCAACGACATCGCCTCGCCCGCCGGCAAGATCGCCGGCGCCGCCCAGAAGCGGCTCGCCGGGGGTGCCGTGCTGCACCACGCGACCATGGCGTACGACATGGACGCCACGAAGATGACCGAGGTGCTGCGGATCGGTCGCGAGAAGCTCAGCGACAAGGGCACCCGCAGCGCGAACAAGCGCGTGGACCCGCTGCGCTCGCAGACCGGGCTGGGCCGGGCAGAGGTCATCGACGCGCTGGAGGCCGCGTTCCGGGCGCGGTACCGGACGGTCACCGGAGAGGTCACGACGCGGGAGTGGGAGCTGGCGGACAAGCTCGTCGAGTCGAAGTTCGGCACCCCGGAATGGACGGCGCGCGTGCCCTAGGGCCGGTACGGACAGACCGTGCCATGATGGGCAATCACGGTTTGGTAACACCCCTAGCAGATACATCAGTGCGTCAGTAATCTCCACGCAATGCCGCGTATTGGGAAGTTCATTTCTCAGAAATATCACCTGGCTACTCTCGCGGCACCGAGCGAAAGGAAGCCGAACGATGAATCGAGCGATGCGGCGGCCGGTGGCAGCGGCCACGGGCGCGGTGCTTCTCGCGGCCACGGTGGCGGCGTGCGGCGGCGGTAGCGGCGGCGACACCGAGGGCGACGGCTCCCTCAGCGTCTGGATCATGCAGGGCACCAACCCCGACGCCGACGCGTTCTTCGACGACGTCGCCGCGGCGTTCGAGGAGGAGACCGGCGCGACGCTCGACGTGGAGTTCGTGGAGTGGGGCGACGCCCACGACCGGTTCGTCACCTCCATCGCGGGTGGCACCACCCCCGACGTCGCCGAGACCGGCACCACCTGGACCCCCGAGTTCGCCGACGCCGGCGCGCTCGCCCCGCTCGACGAGTACGTGGACCAGGCCGGGGTCACCGACGACCTGGTCGAGGGCCTGGTCGAGGCGGGCACGTACGACGAGCAGCTCTACGGCATGCCCTGGTACGCCGGCGTGCGCTCGCTCGTGTACAACACGGAGATGTTCGAGCAGGCCGGCGTCGAGCCGCCCACCACGTGGGACGAGCTGGAGGAGGCGGCCGCGGGGCTCAAGGAGGAGTTCCCCGACAAGATCGCGGTCGCGGTACCCGGCGACGCCGAGTTCACCGTGTACCCGTGGGTCTGGGGCGCGGGCGGCGAGGTCGCGACGCTGGACGGAGACATCTGGACGTCCGGCCTGGACAGCCCGGAGTCGCAGGAGGGCATCGAGTTCTGGACGGGCCTGGCCACCGAGGGCGGCTACTCGTCGACCGGAGCCACGACGTGGCGCGAGACGGACGTGCTGGACTCGTTCGCCGCGGGCGACGTGGGCATGGCCGTCATGGGCTCGTGGACCCCCGGCGCGATCGTCGAGGCCAACGCCGACATGGAGGGCAAGTTCGCCGCCGTGCCGATCCCGGGGCAGGACGGCGGCATCGCGCCGTCGGTGCTGGGCGGCTCGCACCTGAGCATGTTCGAGACGGCGCAGGACAAGGACCTCGCCTGGACGTTCATCGAGATGATGACGACCGGCGAGTTCGCGCAGCAGTGGGCCGAGCAGTCCGGGTACTTCCCGGGCCAGGTGTCGCTGCTGGACGAGACCCTGGCGAGCACCGACCCGCTGGTGGCGCCGTTCGCCGAGCAGTTCGTGGACGGCGGCGCGTCCGTGCCCGCGGCCCCCACCTACGGCGCGGTGCAGGCGAAGCTGACGACGAGCACGATGATGCAGTCGATCCTCTCCGGGGAGTCGGACGTCGCCACGGCGTCGGCCGCCGCGGCGGAGGAGATGACGAACGTGCTGAACGGCGCTGGATGACGGCGTCGGCCCCACCCACGCCGCGGCCGGTCCCGACGGGGGCCGGCCCGGCGGCCCGCAGGACCGCCGGCGGGCGGTCGGGCAGCTGGTCGGGCAGGGCCAGGGCCGCCGCGGCGCGGCCCTGGCTGCTGCTCGCGCCCGCCCTGCTCGTCCTGGCGGTCCTGCTGCTGTGGCCGCTGGTGCGGGTGTTCCTGTTCTCCCTGCAGGACTACGGCCTGCGCGAGATCACCACGGGCGAGCCGAACTGGATCGGCCTGCGGAACTACACCGAGATCCTGACCGCCCCCGAGCTGTGGACCGTGGTGCTGCCCAACACCGTGGGCTTCGCGGTGCTGTCCGTGGCCGGCACGGTCGCGTTCGGCACGGCCGTCGCGGTGCTGCTCGCCTCCCTGGGCACGTTCTGGCGCACCGTGACCTCCAGCGCGATCATGGCGGCGTGGGCCATGCCCGCCGTCACCGGCACGTACGTCTGGGTCTGGATCTTCGACGCCGACCGCGGCGTCTTCAACGACACCCTGATGAACCTCGGGCTCCTGGACGACCCCACCAACTGGTTCACCGGCCGGTGGACCTTCTACGCGATCGTGCTGCTCAACGTGATCCACCACGGCTTCCCGTTCGTCGCGGTGACCGTGCTCGCCGGCCTGCTCGGCGTGCCCAAGGAGATGCTGGAGGCCGCCGAGATGGACGGCGCAGGCTCGTTCCGGCGGTTCTTCTCCATCATCGTGCCGCAGCTGCGGCAGGTGTTCGCCGTCGTGATCATCCTGTCGACCATCTGGGACTTCAAGGTGTTCGCGCAGGTGTACCTCATGCCCGGCGGCGCCGGGTCGAACCGGTCGGTGCTGAACCTCGGCGTGTGGTCGTACGTCGAGTCGTTCGGGCAGAACCGGTACGGGTTCGGCTCGGCCATCGCCGTGCTGCTCACGCTGCTGCTGCTCGCGATCACCGCGGTCTACGTCCGCACCGTGCTGGCGGAGGAGGAACGATGAGTGCACGACGGTCCCCGCTGCGCCAGGTCAGCAAGGGGGTGCTGGTCGCCCTCCTGCTCGTGTTCACGCTGTTCCCCGTCTACTGGATGCTGAACAGCTCGCTCGACGCGCAGGCCGGGCACACCAGCAGCTTCTGGCCGGCCGAGCCCACCCTCGACCACTACACGTTCGTGCTCACCGAGGGCGGGTTCGGCACGTTCCTGCGCAACTCGCTGCTCGTGGCGCTCGGCACCGTGCTCGTCTCGTCGCTGCTCGCGCTGCTGGCGTCCGTCGCGGTGGCCCGCTTCCGGTTCCGCATGCGCACCCAGATCCTCATGCTCGTGCTGATCGTGCAGATGGTGCCCCTGGAGGCGCTCGTCATCCCCCTGTTCGTGCAGGTGCGCGACCTCCAGCTGCTCGGCACCCTGCTCGGCCTCGTCGTGGTCTACGTGGCGCTCGCGGTGCCGTTCGGGATCTGGATGCTGCGCGGGTTCGTCGCGGCCGTCCCCGTCGAGCTGGAGGAGGCCGCCTACCTCGACGGCGCGAGCTGGGGCCGCATGTTCTGGTCGGTCCTGCTGCCGCTCGTGGCGCCCGGGCTCGTGGCCACCAGCATCTTCGGCTTCATCACGGCGTGGAACGAGTTCATCTTCGCCATGACGATGCTCGGCGGTGCCACCGAGAGCTACACCGTGGCGATCGGGCTGCGGTCGTTCTTCGGCATCCACTCCAACGACTGGGGCGCCATCATGGCGGCCTCCACGATCATCACCGTGCCCGTGATGATCTTCTTCGTGCTGGTCCAGCGGCGCCTCGCCTCCGGTCTGACCTCGGGGGCCGTGAAGGCATGAGCGCGGAGCTCGGCGGCCGCCTCGGGCGGGCCGTGAACGGCGTGCTCCTGCCGGGCTTCGAGAGCCCCGGCGGGCACGTCCCCGGCTGGCTGGCCGACGCCGCCCGCGCCGGCCTGGCCGGTGTCGTCTACTTCGCCCGGAACACGCCGGACGTCGAGACCACCGCGGCGCTCTCCGCGGCGCTGCACGCGATCTCGCCCGACCTGCTCGTCGCCGTCGACGAGGAGGGCGGCGACGTGTCGCGCCTGGAGGCCGCGAGCGGGTCCTCGCTGCCCGGGGCGGCCGCGCTCGGCGTCCACCCCGGCGGGCCCGCCGTCTCGCTCGACGCCGGGCGTGCACTGGGCCGGCTGCTGGCGGCCACCGGTGTCGACCTGCTGCTCGGCCCGGTGCTCGACGTCGTGTCCGAGCCCGACAACCCCGTGGTCGGCGTGCGGGCCTTCGGGACCACGCCCGAGGTCGTCGCGCAGCACGGCATCGCCTTCGCCCGCGGCGTGCGCAGCGCCGGCGTCGGCGTGTGCGGCAAGCACTTCCCCGGGCACGGCGCCACCACCGTGGACTCCCACATCGGGCTGCCCGTCGTGGACGCGCCCCTCGCCGTCGTCCGGGAGCGGGACCTCGTCCCGTTCGCGCGCGCCCTGTGCACCGACGGCGGCCAGGCTCCCGGAGCCGGACCGCGCGACCAGTCCCGGCTCGACGCCGTCATGACCGCCCATGTGCTCTTCCCCGCGATCGGGCCCGCGCCCGCCTCCGTCGAACCCGCTGCCACGCGGCTGCTGCGCGAGCTCGGCCACGACGGGCCGGTCGTCACCGACGCGCTCGACATGGGCGCCCTGCGCCGGCTCACCGGCACGGTGGGGGAGGCCGCGGTGCGCGCCGTCGAGGCCGGCGCCGACCTGCTCTGCCTCGGCCTGGACCCGGCCCTCTACACCGAGGCGTACGACGCGCTCACCGCCGCCGTCGCATCCGGCCGGCTGACCGTCGAGCGCCTGGAGGAGTCCGCGGGCCGGAACCGGGCACTGGCGGCGGACGTCCGCGGCCGTCGGGCGGCGGCAGGGACGACGACGGGAACCGCCCCCGCCCGGGCGGCTCTCGCGGAGCTGGCCGAGGTCGGCGCGCGGATCGCGGACGTCGTCGTGCACGTGCGGGGCGCCGGCCCGGTGCCGCTGCCGCCCGACGCGTCGCCCGACGTCGTGGACCTGCGGACCCGGCTGGACCACGCGGCGGGTCGCACGGCGCGGCACGTGCAGTCGGCGCTCGCGGCGGCTTGGCCGGGAGCCCGGGAGCTCCCCGCCGAGGGTGATCTGGAGAGTGGTGCCGAGGGAGCAGCGGACCCGCCGGAGACGGGCGACCTGCGTGCCGTCGACGATTCGTCCGCGGGTGTCATCCCTGGTCAGAGCCCTGCCGGGGAGATGCCCGCAGAACTCGGCCTGGATGAACGCGGACTTGCCGTGCTTATTGCCCGATTCACCCGGTACGGTGTATCGGCGGATCTCGACAGAAGCAGGCTCGAACGTGGTGCAGAATTTCCTGGACACTTGTCCAACATGGCACCGCGCCGCGAACCACTCGTCGTGATCACCCGTGAACCCGTCCCGGGTTCGGCCGAACGGGCCCGGCTGGAACAGCTCTGGGCCGTGCGGCCGGACCTCGTCGCGGTCCACACGGGCCTTCCGGGACCGGTCGAGGACTGGTTCGGGACGCTGCGTGACGGGGGGCCGGCGGTCGTGGTGGCGTGCGGGACGGGTCGTGCGAACGCGGCGGCCGCCGTCGCGCGCCTCCAGGGGCGATGAACTACGGACACAGCGAGACAGAGCACAGGATCAGCGAGGGAAAGGGGCACGCCGATGATCGCGGAGGCGGGATTCCAACGGCACGCACAGTCGGCGCCACGCCCGGTCTCACCCACCGAGGAGCGCAACCCGCGCACCCGTGACATCGACGTGGTCTCCACGGCGGACATGGTGCGCATGATCACCGACGAGGACGCCGCGGTGATCGCCGCCGTCCGCGCGGCGCACCCGCGCATCGTCGAGGCGGTCGACCTGGCCGTGGAGGGCATCCGGGCCGGCGGGCGCGTGCACTACGTCGGTTCGGGCACCTCGGGCCGCATGGGCCTGCTCGACGCCGCCGAGCTGCTGCCCACCTACGGCGTGGGCGAGGAGATGTTCGTGCCGCACCTGGCGGGCGGCCTCGGCGCCTTCAAGAAGGCCGTCGAGGGCGCCGAGGACGACGGCGCCGCCGGTGCCGCGCTCGTCGCCGACGTGGGGCCCGCCGACATGGTGTTCGGCATCGCGGCCAGCGGCAACACCCCGTACGTCGGTGGCGCGCTCGACATGGGCCGCTCGCGCGGGTCGCGGACCGTGCTGCTCGCGTCCAACCCGTTCGCGGCCCTGGCGCCGAAGGCCGACGTGCCCATCCTGGTGAACACGGGGCCGGAGGCCATCACGGGGTCCACCCGCATGAAGGCCGGCACCGCCCAGAAGATGGTGCTGAACACCTTCTCGACCGCGGTGATGGTGCGGCTGGGCAAGACCTACTCGAACCTCATGGTCGAGGTGCTCGCCACCAACGCCAAGCTGCGCCGTCGCCTGGTCCGCCTGCTCACGCAGGCCACCGACCTGGAGCCGGACGTCTGCGAGAACGCCCTGGCCGCGACCGACGGCGACCTGCGGGCCGCCCTCGTGATGCTGGTCGCGGGCGTCGACCGCTCGGCGGCGTTCGCGGCGCTCGCGCCCGCCCCGGGCAGCTTCGGCACCCCGTCGGTCCGCGAGGCCCTCTCCCGCCTGGGCGTCACCCCGCGCTGACCCCGGCTTGCTGCCCGGCAGGCTTGTCTCGTGGGCATGTCCGCGCGAGGTCGTGAGTGCCCTCCGAGTCGTGACTTTCCTGCGGGGTCGTGCCTGCCCTGCGAGGTCGTGACTTTCCTGCGGGGTCGTGCCTGCCCTGCGAGGTCGTGACTTTCCTGCGGGGTCGTGCCTGCCCTGCGAGGTCGTGACTTTCCTGCGGG
>NZ_JBIUAP010000023.1:0-68958 GCF_044547525.1 Promicromonospora sp. NPDC052451 | reverse complement strand
GGCCCGCGGGGCGGGCCGGCCCGGGGGCCCGCCGGCCCCGCCCCCCCGGGGGCCCGCCCCCCGGGCCGCCCCCCCCCCCGCGCCCCCGCGGCGGGGGGGGGGGGGGGCGCGCCCCCGGCCCCCCCCACCACCAGCGGTCACATCGAGGCGAGCAGGCCTTCCATCGTCTCGATCTCGGCCGCCTGCGTGTCGACGATCGTCCGCGCCATCTCGACGGCGCCCGCGTCCTCGCCCGACTCGACCTCTTCCTGCGCCATCTCGACGGCGCCCTGGTGGTGCACGATCATCTGCTCCAGGAACAGGCGGTCGGCCTCGGGGCCGGCCGCGTCGGCCAGCATCTGCATGTCGTCCTCCGACATCATGCCGTCCATCCCGGCGTGCCCGCCGTGCTCCGAGGTGCGCTCGGCACCCCAGGTGTCGAGCCACTGGCCGAGCGTCTCGATCTCCGGGGCCTGTGCGGCCTTGATCTGCGTGGCCAGCTCCGTGACCTGCGGGTCGGCGTCGGGCCGGGCCAGGACGACGTCCGCCATCTCGATCGCCTGCTCGTGGTGCGGGATCATCATCTGCGCGAACATGACGTCCGCGTCGTTGTGGGCCGTGTGCTCGCCGGCCGCGGTCGCGGTGTCCTGCTCCGGGTCCGCGGAACCGGAGCAGCCCGTCAGGGCCAGGGCGCCGGCGAGGGCGATCGCGGACACGGTCGTGGACAGAAAGGTGCGCTTCATGGGGTCTTCCTCTGGTGTCGTCTCGGGGTAGCACTCACTGGCGCGACGGTGCTCGGGCACGGTCGCGCTCTCGGGCCGGCGCGGGTGCGCGCCGGGGCCGGGGTCTACGTCCGGGAGATGCAGAGCTCGTGCAGGGACGGCGCGGCGAGGCCGCCCAGGGTCGCGCGCGCTGGCGGCAGCGCGGCCGTCAGTGCCACCGGTGCGCGCCAGAGCAGACGCCGTACGGGCGCCACCAGGGCGAGCAGCGCGACGAGGATCATGAGGCACATCGCCATGGCGGCGTCGTGCCCGCCGCACCCGCTGCAGCAGGGGCCGGTGTCCCGCTCGTTCCCGGCGTGGCCCGCGGGGGCGTCGACGACCGGCGCGACGGTGGCGGGCTGCTCGGCCGCTCGAGTCATGACCGGCACGGCGGCGGGGTGTGCGGCGGCGACCTGGGCCGGTGCGGCCTCGTGCGGCACGGGGTGCGCGTGGGTCGCGGGCGAACCGCTCAGGGAGTGCATCGCGACCACGCCGACGATCACGGTGAGGATCGCCAGCGCTCCGGCCAGGCCCCGCCGAGGACCGGCGACGGCCGAGCGGAGCAGCGAGATCACGCGCACGGCACGGAGGCTATCCCACGGTCGGCGCCGTGCCGAATCGAACGGCGGACGGCCGGGGACCGGGCTCAGCGGGCGATGTACCCGCCGTCCACGTAGAGCTCGGAGCCGGTGACGAACGACGCGTCGTCGCCGGCCAGGTACGCGGCCGCGGCGGCGACCTCCTCGGGCCGGCCCAGCCGTCCCATCGGGGTCACGTCGAGCATTGCCGCCTCGAACGGTGTGCCCCGGGCGGCGTCCAGGATCGGCGTGTCGATGAACCCCGGGTGGATCGAGTTGACGCGCACACCGTCCCGGGCCCAGGCCAGGGCCACGTTCTTGGTCAGCGTCCGCACGGCGCCCTTGGCCGCGTGGTACGCGGGCGAGGTGCCGAAACCGCCGCTGGTGCCGAAGATCGAGCTGATGTTGATGACCGAGCCGTGGCCGGACGCCTTCAGCGGACCGGCCGCAGCTCGGGTGCCCAGGAAGACGCCGGTCTGGTCCACCGCGATGGTGCGCTCGTACTGCTCCAGGGTGGTGTCCTCGATGGAGCCGAGGTCACCGATGCCGGCGTTGTTCACGAGGATGTCGAGGCCGCCGAGCCCGGTCACCGCCCGGTCGACCACCGCGGCCCAGGCCTCCTGGTCCGCCACATCGTGGTGCGCGAACACCGCGCGGCCGCCCTTCTCGGCGATCTCGGCGACCACCTTCGCGCCCGCGTCGTCCTGGACGTCCGTGACCAGCACCGCCGCCCCCTCCGCCGCGAACCGGAGGGCGATCGCCCGGCCGATCCCGCTGGCGCCGCCCGTCACGACCGCCACCCTGCCGTCGAGTCGTCCCATGGTCACCCGCTCCCTTCCCGTGGTCCGGACACGCGCACGGCCGGCGAAGCGTCGTCGCCCCGGCCGTGCGCGGCCGGCATCGCCAGTCTCGCGGGCAGGCCAGGCCGGAGCAGGGGCCGAACGGCCCCTGAGCGGTAGGACGAACGGCCCGCCTTGCCCTGGCGGGACCTTCGTCCCGGCAAAGGTGAGCCCTTGGACCGCCCCGGCGGGCCCTCCCGCCCTGCCGTCCGCGGCCCGCCGCATGGTCCGCTGGGGTCACGGGCGGTCCGCCCGTGGAACGAGGGAGGCCGTCATGGACACCACCTGGTACCGCGGCATCGTCGTCGGGGTCGACGGGTCCGCGGAGAGCATGGCCGCCGTCGACTGGGCGGCCCTCACCGCGGACCGGCACTCCGCACGGCTCACCGTGCTGGGCGCCTACGGCACCGAGCCGTCGAGCCCGCGCACGGCCCTGGTGCACGCGAACACGCGCACCGACGCCTGCGATGCCGTCGAACGGGCGGTGGCGCGGCTCGACGGCGCGCGGCCCGGTGGCCACGACGTCGAGCAGCGCATCATCCCGGGCACGCCGGCGTACGTGCTGACCCAGCGGTCGACCGCGAACGACCTCGTCGTCGTGGGCCGGCGCGGGCTCGGCGGATGGGGCCGCGCCGCGCTCGGCTCGGTGTCGGCGGCCACGGCGGCGACCGCGCCCGGGCCGGTGGCCGTGGTCCCCGCCGGGGCATGGACCGGCGACCCGCGCCGGGTGGTGGTCGGCATGGACGGCGACGACCCCGACCCGCAGCTCGGCATGGCGTTCGCAGAGGCGCAGCAGCGCGCCTGCCCCCTGGAGATCGTGCACGGGCTCGACCCGGACCTGGCGCCGGGCACCGGACCCGACGCCCCGGGCGGCCCGGAGCGGCAGGACGTGCACGACCGGGTGGCTCGGTGGACCGGCAAGTACCCGGCCGTGTCCGCCGTGCTCACGTTCCGCGACGAGGGTGCCGCCGACGCCCTGCTGCACGGCCTCGGCCCCGAGGACCTGGTCGTGGTGGGCGGCCGCCCGCACTCAGTACTCGCCGGCCGCGTGTGGAACTCGGTCGCGGACGCCGTGCTGCGGCGGGCGGCCGGCCCGGTGATCGTGGTCCACGCCTGACGCCCGGACCGGGTGACCGACCTGACAGCGGGCGCTGACGAGCAGGGCACCGGGTCAGGGCACCGGGTCAGGGCACCGGGTCAGGGCACCGGGTCAGGACGCGGGAGTTCCCCGCCGGGCCGTGGCCCAGACCCCGAGGCTGCTGCCCCACGCCCGGGCGCGGCCCTGCTCGCCGTCGGCCGGCGGGCCGGTGACGTCGACGACGCGGTAGCTCGCGGGCGCCGCGACGATCGGATAGCCCAGCCGGGCCAGGCGGCGGGCGGCCGCCCGGGCGGCCGAGCCGGTCAGGTGCGCGGACGTGCGGGTGTCGAAGGTGGTGGCCCGGGTCGGCACGCCCACCCGCGTCCCGGGCAGGTCGCCGAGCCACTCGCGGATCCCCCGCTCCCGGGAGAGCCCGCGCAGCGTCAGCACCTCGCCGTCCTTGGGCGCCAGCGCCGCGGCGTCGCGCCGGGTCGAGGGCCACGACATGCCGAAGGCGTGCGTGGGGCCGCCCACGACCAGCAGCCCGACGTCCTCCGGCACGACCGCCGGGGCCCGGCCCACCTCGACGACGTCGACGCGCGCCGGAGCGTCGGTCCCGGCGGTGAGGCCCTTCTCCGTGCCCAGCTCGACGCCCGTCCTGATGCCCAGCTCGATGCCCGCCGCGACCGCCCGGGCGATCAGCCCGGTGTTGCCGAAGATCGACTCATAGACCACGAGTACCCGCATCGCGGCGCACCTCCCCCGAGCTCCGGCCTGTTCCGACACCGCGACACTGGCCCGTGCACGTGCCGGCCCGTCAGGGCCCTCGGCCCCGCGCCCGCGGGACCTTCGGCCCCGCTCGGCGTCCTGGTCGCCCACCGCCCCCGCGTGCCGTCGGCGGCTGCCGGCCACCGACGGACATAGGTCCCGTCGGCGGGTGACTCTCGCCCCTGCCGGCCGGTCCCGGCGGCGGGCAGGCTCGCGTGTGGGAGCAGGAGGGGGTGGCACATGATGAACGTCCGTCAGGGACCGCCGGCGATCGTGGTCGGCATCGACGCCGACGGCACCGGCCAGGGCTCGGGAGCGCTGCGGTACGCCATCGGCCAGGCCCGCGCGCGGGGCAGCTGGGTGCGGATGGTGCACGTGGCGCCCTCGGTCCTGCCGGAGGGCGGCATGTGGCCGACGCAGGCCCGCGAGACCACCTACCTGCGGCGGGCCGGTCAGCAGGTGCTGGACCGCGCCGTGTCGAACGCGCGCACGTCGGCGCCCGACGTGCAGGTCGACCCGCTGCTCGGCCACGGCCCCGTGGTACCGGAGCTGGTCGCGGCGGCGGCGGACGGCGCCCTCGTCGTGCTGGGACGCGAGTCCCGCCGCGGGCTCGAACGCCTGATCACGGGTGCGACGACCCTCGGTGTCACCGAGCGGTCGAGCGTCCCCGTCGTGGTCGTCCCGGCCGACTGGGAACCGAGCGACCACGGCCGTGTCGTCGTCGGCGTGAAGTCTCCGGGCGGTGCCGGGGAGCTCCTGTCGCACGCGTTCGCGACGGCGGCCGTGCTCGGGTCCGAGCTGCGGGTGGTCCACGTCAAGGAGGCCCCTGAGGCCGGTGCCGCACCGGGACACGGCACCGACGAGCAGTCCACCGCACGGATGCTGGAGACGGCCGTCCACGAGTGGTCCGCCGCGTTCCCCGACGTCCCGGTGGAGACGTCCCTGCTGCACGGCGAGCCGGTCGCCGCCCTGCTCGGGGCGGCGACCGACGGCGACATCCTCGTGCTCGCCCGGCACCACCGCGACCTACGGCACCTCGTCCGGCTCGGGCCGGTGCCGCGCGCGGTGCTGGGCTCGTCGACCACCCCCGTGGAGATCGTCCCGCTCAACGGCAGCCCGGAGACGGCACCGCTCGTGCTCGAACGTTCCGGGGCGTTCCTGAAGACCTGACGGACCGCAGCCGGTCAGAGCTCCACGGCGGGCTCGGCGTCGCGCATGTCGAGGCGGTCCAGGAGGCGGTTGTAGGAGGCGAACGTCCGCTCCACCTGCGCGGGGTCCAGGTAGCGGGACAGGTCGTACTGGTGGGAAGGGGTGCCTCGCGGCTTGGCGACCACGTCGGCCAGGCGGTCCTGGTCCTCGGCCGTCCACGTGGCCCCGATCGCCGCGTACAGCCGCGGCACCTCGGTGAACGGGTCGGCGCTGAGCTTGTGGTACGGCACGTCCACGATCGAGGCGGGCGGCAGGTTCCTGCGCAGCTCCAGGCCGCGCTCGACCTGGGCGGCCAGGTGCTCCAGCGCGAACCGGCCGATCACCTGCCGGTCGGTGTCGTGCTGGTACATGCCCCAGAAGGTCTCCACGAGGCTGCAGAACGACCCGATGACCGTGACCGGGTCCCGATGGGTCCACACGAACGTGGCGTCTGGGAAGACCTTCTTGATCGTGTCCATGTCACCCAGGTGCGCCGGGTACTTCAGGAACCACCGCCGCGGGGTCCGCCCGTGCTGCAGCACCTGGAGGCACCGCTTCAGGTACTCGTAGTCGCCCGTCAGGTCCCGCTGGGCCAGCCATGCGGTGTAGGCCGGCATCAGGCCGTGCAGGATCGGCCAGTGGCTGCCGTGCGGCAGCAGGAACATCGACTCCTCCGGCCGGTCCACGCCGATCGGGTGGATGTGCGGGATGTCGGGCGCGAACCGCTCCATCATGGCGGCGCCCCGGGAGAGCTGCCGCACCAGCTTGCGCTCCGCGCGCGGGTCGGCCAAGCCGGTGTCCTGCATCTCCCACAGGAGCGGGGCGCGGTGCTGCGGCGAGGCGGACAGCACCCGGTGGGCCAACGTGGTCGCGGTACGCGGCAGCCCGCAGACCACCACGGGGGCCGTGATCGGCTCGTCGAGGATCTCCGGGTGCTCGGCCAGCACCCGCTCGACCCGGAGCCGGTTGGCGTACCGGGCCTTGACGTCGGCCATGATCAGCGACCAGCCCAGCGGGGAGAGCCGCGGGATCTCGGCCACGCCACGCACGACCGCGCCGAGGTCGTCGGCGAACCGGCGGTCGGCGGCGCCGGCCTCCTTCTCGACCTGCGCCACCGCGTCGGCCCAGGCCCGGTCGGGGTCCTGGTACCCCTTCACGACGGGGGCGAGCACGGTGTTCAGCACGCGTGTCGTGCGACTCACAAGTTCCTCCAGTGGTGTTCTCGGTGTCGTACTGCGCCGGCCGCGGCCGCGGCGGCGTCAGCCACCGGGACCCGTGCGCCGCAAGGTCACCGGCAGCGCGGCCGGACGGCGGAAGCGGAAGTCAGGGGCCCAGCGGATCTCGTCGACGCCGGTCGCCAGCACGGGCTCGACCTGGCGCAGCAGCGTCTCGACGGCGGTCCGCACGATCAGCCGCGCCTGCCGCGGCGCGGGGCACCGGTGCGCGCCCGCACCCCAGGCCAGGTGGGCGCGGTTGCCCAGCCCGTCCCACGCGTCGCCCCGGATCCTCGGGTCCGACGCCGCGGCGCCGACCGCCAGGAGGACGGCGTCACCGCGCTCGACGTAGGTGACGTCGTCGAACAGGTGCCCCTCCTTCACGGCGAACCGCGGTGCGAGCACCGTGACGGGGGACGCGTGCCACAGCACCTCGTCCAGCGCCTCGTCCGTGCCGAGCCGGCCGCCGGACAGGCGGCGCAGGAACCCCTCGTCGGCGAGGGCGAGCAGCAGGGCCTGACCCAGCCACGCCTGCAGGCCCAGGCTCGCGCCGGTCATCACCGACAGCATGCCGGCCACCGCCTCGTCGGTGCCCTCGTACGCGGGATGGCGGGCGAGCAGGCCGGCCGGCGTCAGGCCGCCGCCCGTGTCGCGGCTCATCACCTGCCCGCCGAGCAGGAAGCTCAGCTCGTCGAGGGTCGCGGCGTCCTGCACCCCCGCGGCGAGGGCGTCGGCGATCTCGAACACCTGCCGGCCCGTCCGGGGGTCCAGCCCGAGGACCGCGCCGAACGCGAGATGGGCCACGGGGGCCACGTAGTCGCGCATCAGGTCGGCCTGCTCGCGGCCGTCCAGCCGGCCGGCCACCTCCTGGCACACCTCGCGCGTGACCCCGCCGACGTCGGTCGCGTCGAGGGCCGCCAGCGCCTCGTCGAGCGGTTCCCGCAGCCGCGCGTGCGCCGGACCGGAGGCCGTGTCGACCCGACGGCCCGGCCCGGTGGTGAACCACGGCCGCACGGGGGCGGGCAGCGGCACGCGGGGCGTGCCGTTCCAGGCACCCGGCTCGGTCGTGACCATGCCGGACTCCCGGGCCAGCATGACGATGGTCTGGTACCCGCTCACCAGCCAGGCCCGGGTGCCCGCCCCGAGGTCGACGGGCGCGGCCTCGCCCCACTCCTGGCGCAGGCCGGACCAGGCGGCGTCGATGTCATGCGCCGACAGCACGTCGGTGAGGGCCGGGACGTCCACGGGATCGTGCAGCCGCATCGGCGACCGGCCGGGACGTGACCCGGCCAGCACCGAGCCGGGGTCGCTCGTTGCCGCAGTCGGATTCATCGTCTTCTCTTCCAGCAGGGGCGAGGGCGAGACTCGGGACGGCACGACGATAGCGACAAATGCCGCGTATGTGTGCTTTTTCACCACGTCTTCTTCGCAATCGCCCTACCGGGGGGCGTTCACCCCTTGAGGCCGCCCGCGAGCAGGTCCGCCCGCCAGAACCGCTGGAGCAGCAGCACCATGACGATCAGCGGCACCACCGAGACCGCCGACCCGGTGATGACCAGCGGGTAGAGGTCGGAGTCCCCCGCGCCACGGGACAGGAACGTGTACAGGCCGAGGGTGATCGGGTACAGCCGCTGGTCGGACAGCATGATGAACGGCAGCAGGAAGTTGTTCCAGATGCCCACGAACTGCAGCAGGAACACCGTGACCAGCCCCTGGGCCATCATCGGCAGCACGATCGTGGTGAACACCCGCACCTCGCCCGCGCCGTCGAGCCGCGCGGCCTCCAGTGTCTCGGTGGGCACCGCCGCCTGGGCGAACACCCGGCACAGGAAGATCCCGAACGGGTTGATGACCGATGGCAGCAGCACCGACCACATCGTCCCGGCCAGGCCGAGCTGCGCGAGCAGCAGGTACTGCGGGATCGCCAGCACGATGCCCGGCACGAGGACGCCCGCGAGGATCGCGGCGAACAGCGTCTCGCTCCCTCGGAACCGGAACTTGGCCAACGCATAGCCGGCCATCGCCGAGACGACGGTCGAGGCGACCGCGCCGACGCCCGCGTACACAAGGCTGTTCGCACCCCACTGCCAGAACACGCCGCCGCCGTAGGTGGCCAGGTCCACGAGGTTGTCGGCGAGGCCGGAGCCGGGCAGGAACGAGAAGCTGGTGAACAGCTCGCGCGGCGACTTGGACGCGGCGATCACCACCCACGCCACGGGCACCAGGCAGTAGACGGCACCGGCGAGCAGCACCAGGGTGGCCGCGGGCGAGAAGCCTGGTCGACGGCGGGACGTGGTAACCGGCGCCGTCGGGCGGCGCGTGGCGGTGAGGGTCGTCATCAGGCGTCTCCGAACGCTCGGCGCTGGAAGAAGCGCAGGATGATCAGCGAGAGGGCGAGGGTGCCGACGGCGAGCAGGACCGACGCCGCCGCCGCACCACCCAGGTTGTCGTTGCCGAAGGCCTCCTGGTAGATCGCCATCAGCGGCACCCAGGTGGACGAGATCGTGGTGGCCAGCGGCCGCAGGGTCGCGGGCTCGCTGTAGAGCTGCACCGTCCCGATGACGGAGAACAGCCCGGTCAGCACCAGCGCCGGGGTGACGAGCGGGATCTTGATCCGCCACGCGATGGCCCACTCGCCCGCGCCGTCGATGCGCGCGGCCTCGTAGATCTCCTGCGGGATCGAGCGCAGCGAGGTGTAGATGATGATCATGTTGAACCCGACGCCCGACCACAGCGCGATGTTCGCGATCGCGAAGTACAGCGTCGGGTAGCCGAAGAAGTCCAGGCTGCCGCCGCCCAGCTCCCGGGCGACGTAGCTGACGGGGCTGGTGCTGGGCAGGTAGAGGAACCCCCACAGCAGGCTCGCGATCACACCGGGTACGGCGTAGGGCAGGAAGATCGCCGTCCGGGCGAAGCTCGTCAGCCGGGCCCGCGGGGTGTCGAGCAGCACCGCGAAGAGTAGCGCCAGCCCGAGCACCGTCGGGATCGCGATCGCACCGTAGACCAGCGAACGGCCGAAGCCGGCCAGCAGCTCGGGGTCGGTGACGGCCGCGACGTAGTTGTCCAGGCCGACGAACCCCTCGGTCCGGCGCCCGAAGGCGCCGGACCCCTCGATGCGCAGGCCCCGGAAGCTCAGGTACAGCGCGTAGCCGATCGGGACGAGCAGGAAGCAGACGAAGAGCACGACCGCGGGGGACGCGAACAGCCACGGGACGAGTTCCCGGGACCGGCGGCCACGGCGACCGGCCGGCCGGCGGGCGGAGGCGACGGCCGTCATGGCTGCCCGACGGTGTACCCGGACTCCTCGAGGTCGTTCACCACGGCCTCCTGGGTCGAGGTGTACACGTCGCGGAAGGAGGTGCCGTCCAGGGCAGCCTTGTTGAGCGCGTCGCCGAAGGCGTTGGTCGCGACGTTGACGTTGGGCCCCCACACCACGGGGATCGTCGTGTCGTCGATGACCTGGTCGGCGATCTGGTAGAAGTCCTCCTGCTGCGGCATGAGGCGCGGCGGGTCGTTCGAGAGCGTCGCCTCGCGGCCCGCGTTGCCGCCCGGGTACAGGTCGAGCGTGAGCAGCAGCTCCGAGCCCTCGTCGGAGGCCCCGAGCCAGGCGGCGAACTTCGCGGCCTCCTCGGCGTGCTCCGACTTCTCGGGCACGAGGTACGTGGACCCACCCAGGAACGGCACCGAGGCGTCGCCGGGCGTCCACTGCGGCAGCGGGATCGAGGCCCACTTGCCCGCGGTGTCCGGGGCGACCGAGTAGATGACGCTCGGCGCCCATGCGGCGGCCGCCCAGCTCAGGATCTTGCCGTCGTTGACCTTGGCGTTCCACTCCGGGGTGAGCAACGGCTCGACGGACAGCAGGTCCCGTTCGACCAGGTCCTGCCAGAAGTCGGCGGTCTCCAGCGAGGCGTCGTCGTCGATCCCGACCGACCAGGTCTCGCCGTCGGTGTCCCACCACCGGGCGCCGGCCTGGGCGGCCTGGGCCGCGAAGAACTCGAGCTGCGTCGCGGAGAAGCTCGCCAGGTACACCTCGGGGTCGGCTGCGTGGATCTTCTCCGCCGCCTCGGCGTAATCGGCCCAGGTGGTCGGCGGCTGCACGCCGTACTTCTCGAACAGGTCGGTGCGGTAGGTGAGCATCATCGGCCCGATGTCCTGCGGCACGCCGTAGACCTGGTCGCCCAGCGTGCTCAGCGCCCAGATGTTGTCGGCCACGGCGTCCCGGTTCGGCGCCACGTCCTGCGTGATGTCGCGGACCACGCCCGCGGTCACCAGGGACGGCAGCGCGCGGTACTCGACCTGGACGATGTCGGGCACCTCGTCGGCGCGGTCGGCCGCCAGCAGCTTCGAGGACGTCTCGGGGGTGCCACCCACCTCGGAGAGCTTGATCGTCACGCCGGGGTTCTCGGCCTCGTACTGCTCGACGATCGCCTGGGCGGCGGGGTCGGCCTCCTTCAGGGACCAGGTCCAGAACTCCAGGGTGACCGGGCCGTCGGCCCCCGCCTCCGCGGAGCCGCCCCCCGCGCACCCCGCCAGGGCGAGGCTCGTGGCGGCGACCACGGCGCCGACGCCGCGCAGGCGCCGCACGCGGCCGGATCCGGTGCTGTGCGTGTTCATGACACATCTCCCTCGATGTGGGTCAGGCCGGGCCCGGCGTCTTGGCTGCGGGCCCGGGTAGGAAGTGCCCCTATGCTGATGGCAACGTTGCCATTTCGTCAAGAGCGCGTCGCCGCGCGAAGGAGAGCACAGTGCGCCCCGTCCTCAACCCCGTGCTGCCCGGCTGCCACCCCGATCCCTCGGTGTGCCGGGTGGGCGAGGAGTACTACCTGGTCACCTCGTCGTTCGCCTATCACCCCGGGATCCCGGTGCACAGCAGCCGCGACCTGGTCACCTGGGAGCTTGCCGGGCACGTGCTCGACGGGGCGAGCAGCCTCCCGCTGGAGGGCAGCACCGTGTCCGACGGTGTCTGGGCGCCGACCATCCGGCACCACGACGGGCTGTTCTACGTGGTGTTCACGGTCGCCCGTGACCGGCGCGGCGCGGCCACATACGTGACGACGGCGACGGACGCCGCGGGACCGTGGACGCCCCCGACCCGCCTGGACGCCGACGGCATCGACCCGTCGCTGTTCTTCGACCGCGACGGCCGGGCCTGGTTCACGGCGGCCCGCGACGCGACCGCGCCGGATGCCACCGGACCGGGCGAGATCTGGCTGCGCGAGCTCGACCTGGCCACGCTCACGCTGACCGGACCGACGCACGTCCTGTGGCACGGCGCTCTGACCGGTCAGTGGGTCGAGGCCCCGCACCTGTACGAGCGCGACGGCCGCTACCACCTCGTCGCCGCGGAGGGCGGCACCGAACGCAACCACGCGGTCACCGCCGCGACCGCCACCTCGGTGACCGGTCCGTACCGCACCGACCCGCGCAGCCCGCTGCTCACCCACCGCCACCTCGGCTCCGGCGAGCCGGTGCAGAACGTCGGGCACGCCGACATCGTCGAGGCCCCGGACGGCTCGGCGTGGGCACTCGTGCTCGGCGTCCGCCCCGTGCACGGGCACCACACCCTGGGTCGCGAGGTACTGCTCGTCCCCGTCGAGTGGGACCGGCACGGCCCGGTCTTCGCGCCCGGCGTGGGGCGGGTGCAGGGGGTGACGCCCGGCGGGCCGGTCACCACGGGCCCTGCCGACTGGGTCTCGCTGCGCGGCCCGGTCGACGCGGCCGTCTCGCCCGGCACCGTCACACTGCGCCCGCGGCCCGCACCGCTGGCGGGCCGGGGTGTGCCTGCGTTCCTCGCACGCCGCCAGGACATGCACCGCTTCGTGCTGACCGCGACGGTGAGCACCGCCGACGTCGCCGGGCACGACGCCGGCGTGGTCGCCTTCCAGGACGAGGGCACACACCTCGCCGCGCGCGTCCACCGCACCGCCGGCGGCTGGGGCGCACGCGTCACGGGACGGGTGGGCGGGGCGGAGGTGGTCCGGCCCGAGGTCCCCGTGACGGGTGACGTGGTGCTCCGGATCCGCTCGGAGGGCGAGTCCTACGCGTTCACCGCCGGGACCGCCGGCGGCGAGGTACACCTGGCGACCTTCCCGCACACGGCACTGAGCACCGAGACCGCGGGCGGCTTCGTCGGCGTGCTCCTCGGCCTGGTCGCCGAGGGGCCGTCAGGCGCCGCGCCCCTGACCTTCCGCGACGTCGGCTACGGTGCGCCGTCAGACGGCGCGGGTGCTGTCGCGCACGACGAGCGTCGGGGGCAGCAGGTGGTGACGAGCTTCTCCCCCGCCGATGAGACCCAGCAGCACCTCGATGGACAGCCGGCCCAGGGTCACGAAGTCCTGCCGGACCGTGGTCAGGGCGGGCACGAGGTAGTCGGAGCCGGCCATGTCGTCGAAACCCACGAGTGACACGTCGCCGGGCACCGAGCGGCCACGGGCGGCCAGCGCCGACAGCACACCCAGCGCCATCTGGTCGTTGCCGGCGAAGATCGCGGTGGGCAGCGTGCCGGCGTCGGCCAGCCCGGCCGCGAGCGTGTGCCCGCTGCGGGCGCTGAAGTCGCCGTGCAGCAGTCGTGGTGCGGTGATCCCGGCACGGTGCAGCTCGTCACGCCAGCCGTCCACGCGCGCCCGGGCGTCGAAGGTCTCCAGGCGGCCGCTGAGGTGCACCACGTCACGGTGACCCAGGTCGAGCAGGTGCCGGGTGGCCAGGCGCGCGCCCTCCTCCTGGTCCAGCTCGACCGACCCGATCGCGGGGTTGCCGACGTTGCCGGACATCACGACCGAGATCGGCACCCGCGCGACCGTCCGGTCGAGCGCCTCCAGCGCGACCGGACGGTCGGCGATCACGGCGACACCGGCGGCGCCCTGGCCCACCAGGCGGCCCAGGCACTGCTCGAGCTGTTCGTGGGTGCCGCCCTGCCAGCTCGCCAGGCTCACCCAGTGGCCGGCGTCCTTGGCGGCCTGCTCGATGCCCAGGAGCATGCGGGGCAGCTCGAACAGCTCGGAGCCCGCGAGCACGACGCCGAGCATCGTGGAGCGGCCGCTCTTGAGCATGCGCGCGCTGTCGTTGCGGCGGTAGCCGAGCTCCTCGATGGCGCGCAGCACCCGCTCCCGGGTCGCCGGGCGCACCGTCGGCTCGTCGTTGACCACCCGGCTCACCGTGATGTGCGCGACGCCGGCCGCGCGCGCGACGTCGACCATCGTCGGCGGCCGCCTGCCCTGCCCCATGCCACACCCCGTCCTCTCCGGCCCGGCACCCCGGAGACCCGCACGGGCCGCGCCGACGATGCTGTCGTCCAGGGATCCTAGCGACCCGCCCGGCAGGCCGGTCGCCGGCCCGCCGCGACGGCGCGGTACTTGCGTCCGGACCGGCCGCCGTGGCACATTGGCGGACAGAACCTCATGGAAACGTTTCCACGGAAGGCGGGGCAGAGTGGCCACGATCAAGGACGTCGCAGCACTGGCCGGTGTGTCCCTCGGCACCGCGTCACGCGTGCTGAGCGGCAGCAGCCAGACGTCCCCCGACTCGCGGGCCCGCGTCACGGCCGCGGCGAAGCAGCTCAACTACATCGCCAACGGCCCGGCCCGGTCCCTGCGCCGCTCGCGCACCGACGTGCTCGGCCTCCTGGTGTCCGACATCCGCAACCCGTTCTTCTCCGAGCTCGCCCACGCGGCCGAGCGCGAGGCACAGCGCCGCGGCTACACCGTGCTGCTCGCCAACGCGGACGAGGACGCCGAGCAGGAGGCCGCGTACCTGCGCACCTTCGCCTCGCAGCGGATCGACGGCCTGCTCATCGCCCCGCAGGGGTCGGACGTGACCCGGCTGCGCTCGCTGCGCGACTCAGGCCTCCCGCTGGTGTTCGTGGACCGGTCCGTCGAGGGGCTGGAGGTGCCCACCGTCGCCACCGACAACGAGGACGGCGTCCGCCGTGCCCTGACCTGGTTGCACGAGCGCGGCCACCGGGAGGTCGCGTTCGTGGGTGGCCCGCCGGAGATCTCGACCGGCCGCGAGCGGCGCGCCGCCTTCCTTCGCGTGCGCGACGAGCTCGGGCTGTCCGCCGATCCGCGGCTGATCGCGCACGGCGACTTCCGTGCCGAGAGCGGCGTGGAGGCGATGCGGGCGGTCCTGTCCTCCAACGCCAGGCCGACGGCAGTGCTCAGCGCCGACGGCCTGATGACGTTAGGGGTCGCCCGCGCGCTGCGCGAGGATGCGGCGTCGGGGCTCGGCGCCGTGGAGATCGTGTCGTTCGACGACCTGGACTGGTTCTCGCTCGTGAGCCCGCCCATCTCCGCGGTGCGCAACGACGCGACCGCCATCGGCCGGCTCGGCGTCGAGGCGCTCGTCGACGTCATCGAGGGCCGGCCGGGGGCCTCGCACCAGGTCGCGACGTCGTTCGTGGACCGGTCCGGCGGCGACCGGCGAGGCCAGGACGACGTGCCCGACGCCGGGGCCGACGCGTGACGGCGCGGGTCACCGTGGTCGGCAGCGTCAACGCCGACACGTCGCTACGCCTGGGAGCCCTGCCGCGCCCCGGCGAGACGGTGCTCGCGCGGGAGGCGTCCGCCTCGCTCGGCGGCAAGGGCGCCAACCAGGCCGTCGCCGCCGCCCGTGCGGGAGCGCGGGTGCGCATGGTCGGAGCGGTGGGTGCGGCCGACGGCGACCCCCTCGCCGCCGCCCTCGCCGCCGAGGGCATCGACACCGACCTGCTCACCCGGTCGGACCTGCCGAGCGGCCGGGCCCTGGTGCTGCTGGACGACGCGGGCGAGAACTCGATCATCGTCGTCCCCGGTGCGAACGCCGCGCTCGACGACGACGCCGTCCGCCGGGCCTGCGCGCAGCTCGTCCCCGGTGACGTGCTGGTGCTCCAGCACGAGGTTCCGGCGGCGACCTCCCGGGCCGCGGCCGCAGCGGCGTCGGCTCGGGGGGCGACGGTGATCTGGAATGCCGCGCCCGCGCCGGCCCGCGCCGCGGACCTCGTCGAGCACGTCGACCTGCTCGTCGTGAACGAGCACGAGCTGGAGGCGGTGGCCCGCCTGCTCGGCCTGGGGCCGTCGGGCCCGGAGGGCGACGTCGCCGCGGTGGCCGCCCGGCTCGGCACCGACGTCGTCTGCACGCTGGGCGCGGCCGGCGCCCTCGTGTACCGGTCGGGCGCGCTCGTCCGGGTCCCCGCACCCGCCGTGACCGCGGTGGACACGACGGCCGCGGGTGACACGTTCGTCGGCTACCTCGCGGCGTCGTGGCACCTTCCCGCCGCCGACGCCGTGCGGCGCGCCGTCGTCGCCGGCGCCCTCGCCGTCACCCGCCCGGGTGCAACGCCCTCGATCCCGGCACTCGCGGAGGTCGAGCCCCGGCTCGCCACCGCGAGCAGCAAGACCGTCCCGGCGGGCCCCCGTCCGGCCGCCGCCGGCCCGACCCCCGGCGGCCCGGTCGCCGCCGGCCGCACAGGAAGGAACCACCCATGAGAGTCGCCCTCGGAGCCGACCACGCCGGCTTCCCGTTCAAGGACCTGGTCCGCGAGTCGATCGAGGCCCTCGGGCACACGGTCGTCGACTGCGGCACCGACAGCACCGACCCGGTCGACTTCCCCGACATCACGCAGGCCACGTGCGCCCCCGTGCTGGCCGGCGAGGCCGACCGCGCCATCCTCGTGTGCGGCACGGGAGCAGGGGCCATCATGGCCGCCAACAAGATCCCGGGCATCCGCTGCGGACTGGCCAACGAGCCCTACTCCGCCCACCAGGCCGTCGAGCACGACGACGCGAACGCCGTCGCCCTGGGCGCGTGGCTCGCACCCCGCGCCTTCGTGCCCGAGATCGTCCGGGAGTTCCTCGCCGCGACCTTCGACGACGACGCCGACACCCGGCGCCGCGTCGCGAAGCTCAATGCCCTGGACGACCTCGCACCCGTCCGCGACTGACCGCCCCGCCGAGCTCCACCACCGATCCACGATCAAAGGAGATCCCATGCCCACCACGACACCAGCGCGGCGCTCGCCGCTCGGGTCGAAGGACCGCGTCAAGACCGCGGTCGCGGCCGCCGTCGGCACCAGCGTCGAGAACTACGACTTCGTCGCGTTCGGCACCGCCTCGGCGCTGTACTTCGGTGCCGTGTTCTTCCCTGAGAGCGACCCCCTGACCGGCACCCTGCTGGCGTTCGCGACCCTCGCCGTCGGCTTTGTGATGCGCCCGCTCGGCGGCGCCGTGGGCGGCTACCTGGCCGACCGGTTCGGCCGCAAGCCCGTCCTGGTGGGCGCCATGATCGTCATGGGCGGTGCCACCGTGCTGATCGGCGTGCTGCCGACCTACGCGCAGATCGGCGCGACCGCACCGGTCCTGCTGGTGGTCATCCGGATGATCCAGGGCCTCGCGTTCGGTGCCGAGTGGGGCGGCGCCATCACGATGGCGTACGAGCACGCGCCCTGGCACCGCCGCGGCATGTTCGCCGCGATCCCCCAGTCGGGCAACCCGCTCGGCATCGCCCTGGCCAGCGGCATGTTCGCGCTCAGCGCGTCCCTCCCGGGCGACTGGAAGTGGCGCACGCCGTTCCTGCTCAGCGCGGTGCTCGTCGTCGTCGCGCTGTTCGTGCGCTCGCGCCTGTCCGAGTCGCCGGAGTTCCAGGAGGCCGTGGCCACGGGCAAGACCGAGAAGAACCCGTTCCTGGCCACCCTTCGCGACGACTGGCGAGGCATCCTGCGGGTGATCGCGCTGCGTGTCGTCGAGTCGTTCGCGTACTACTCGACGGCGACGTACCTGCTCAACTACATCTCCGAGCGGAACCCGGACCTTCGCCCGACCGCGCTGGGTGCGATCACCGCGGCGAGCATCACGGCGGTCGTGGTCACGTTCCTCGCGGGCTCGCTCACCGACCGGGTCGGGCGCCGCCCGGTCTACATCGCCGGGTGCGTGGCAGCCATGCTCTTCGCGTTCCCGATGTACCTCATGGCCAACACGGGCAGCCCCGTGCTGGTCGTGGCCGTGTTCGTGATCGGCATCGGTCTCATCCACGCCGCGCTCACCGGGACGCAGGGCGCGCTCCTGACCGAGCAGTTCCGCACCGCGACCCGCACGTCGGGCGCGTCCCTCGGCTACCAGCTCGCCGCGGCCCTGGGCGGGTTCGCGCCGCTGATCGCCGCGGCGCTGGTCGGCGCGTTCGGCTGGCCCGGCGCGTCGGTGCTGTACCTGGGCGCTGCCGTCGTGGGCCTGGTCGGGATCCTGGTCACCCGGGAGACCTGGCCCCGCGCGGAGCGCGAGCGCGTTGCCGCACTCGTCGAGGCGGAACGCCGGCGCTGAGCCCGGCACGTACGGCCGGACCGCGCCCCTTGGGCGCGTTCCGGCCGCAGCGGTCCTCGGCGCTGACCGGGCCCGGAGGGATCAGCCGTCCCCGAACGTGAGCAGCACCTTCGAGGACGACGCATGCGGCACGTACGCGGCGTACGGGGCCGTCCCAGCCTGTTAACCCCGCCGCGGCGCCATCTCCTGCAGGCCGAGCGCGGACAGGAGCTCGAGCTTGCTCCTGGCCTCCGCATCACGCGGCGTGTCCACCACCAGGCGCAGGTCCGTGCCCTGCGTGGTCAGCACGTTGGACTCGACCGCGATGTCGCCCACGTCCGGATGCACCACGATCTTGCGCGCCCCCTGGTGGTCGCCCACCGCCCGGAGCTCCCACAGCGCACGGAACCGCTCGCCCCGGTTCAGCCGCACGACCAGGGCCCGGACGTCGGGGTCCTTCGGGTACCGGCTCGTGGTGGCGCGGAGGTCGGCCACCAGCGACCTCTCGAACGCGTCGCGCTCGGCAGCGGTGAACCGCAGCCGGTTCTCGTGGTCCTCGAACTGGAAGAGCAGGGCGTTGCGCTCCTCGTCGGCGAGCCGGGAGGGATCCCCGAACGTCGCCGCGAACAGGGCGTTCCAGTGCAGGAGCTGCCAGCTCGCGTCGCACACCGCCACGGGGCTGGCGGCGAGCTGCTCCACGATCCGGTGCACACTGCCGGGCACGAGCCGCGGCACCCGGTCCGGGTCGGCGGCGTGGCCCGCGAGGCGCAGCAGGTGGGCCTGCTCCTCGTCCGTGAGCTGGAGCGCACGGGCCAGCGCGGCGCACACCTGGGCCGACGGCGTCGTCGCCCGGCCCTGCTCCAGCCGCACCACGTACTCGGCCGAGATGCCGGCGAGCTGCGCGAGCTCGCCGCGGCGCAACCCGGCCACCCGCCGCGGGGAGTGGTGCGGCAGGCCCACCGCGCCGGGCGTGAGGCGGTCCCGCCAGGTCCGCAGGGCGACACCGAGCTCTTCCATGCCACCATCTTCCGGCACCGGGGCCGACAGGTCGTGGTACCGGTTGTACCAGGAAGAGCCGTGGCTCCCTGAGCCGCGCCCGCCCGCCGAGGATCGGTCCCATGGACATCTTCCTCACCGGCGGCAGCGGATTCGTCGGGCAGCACATGATCACCCGCCTCGTCGCCGACGGGCACACCGTGCGGGCACTGGCCCGCAGCCCCGAGTCGGCGCGGCGCGTGGAGCAGGCCGGGGCCACGGCCGTGCTCGGCGACCTGGCCGACCTGCACGGCCCGGACCCTGCCGGGCATCCGGCGAGCACGCGACCGGGGCCCGCCTGGCTGGGCGCCCTGGACGGGTGCGACGCCGTGGTCCACGCGGCGGCCCGCATGGCCTTCTGGGGGCCGGACGCCGGGTTCGAGCGGGACAACCACCGGCCCACGGTCGCCCTGTTCACCGCGGCGGCCGCCGCCGGGGTGGGTCGGTTCGTGCTCGTCAGCGCCGCCGCCGTCTCGACCGACCGGAACCGCGGGCCCGCCGTCGTCTCCGAGACGACGCCGACGGGACGGCCCCTCATCGCCTACGGCCGGGTCAAGCTCGCGACCGAGCGCGCCCTGGCCGACCTGAGCACCCCGGGCACGACCCTGGTCGTCCTGCGCCCGCCGCTCATCTGGGGCCCGGGCATGACGACGCTGGCCGAGGCCGCGCGGGCGGCCGCCGCCGGGCAGTTCGCCTGGATCGACGGCGGACGGCACGTCATCGACTTCGTCCACGTGACGAACCTCGCGGCGGCCACCTCGGCCGCGCTGACCCGAGGCCGGGACCGCGGCGTCTACTACGTGACCGACGGTTCGCCGATGCCGATCCGGGACCTGTTCACGCCCCTGTTCGGGGCGTCGGGCGCCGACGTCAGCCGCGCCCGCAGCGTGCCGTCCGCCGTCGCCGTACCGGTCGCCGCGCTCCTGGACGGAGTGTGGCGGCTGCTGCGCCGCCCCACCCCGCCGCCGCTCGACCGGTGGCTGGTCGCGGTCATGGGCCGCGACCGCAGCTACGACATCTCGCGGGCCCGGGCGGAGCTGGGCTACCGGCCGGGCGTCACGGTCGCCGCGGGGCTGGCCGAGCTGCGCGGGAGCGGGTCGACCGCCGGCGTCGCGTGACCGGCGCCCACCAGGTCGCACCCCGCCCTCCGGAGCTCAGAACCGGAGCACGATCCGGCCGCGCACACCGCCCTGTTCCATGCGCCGATGGACCCCCGCCGCCTCCGCGGCGGGGACCTCGTCGGCGACCCGCAAGGTGATCCCGCCGCTCTCGGCCAGCTCGCGGAGGTGCCGCAGCTTCGGCGCGGGACCGGCGACGTCGTCGACCACGACGCCGGCGAGCCGGACCCTGCGCCGGCGCGCGGTGGCGGCCTGCACCGGGTCGCCGAACCCGAAGACGGACACGACGGCGCCGCCGTGCCGCACGATCGCGGCCGCGTCGAGCGTGGGCATCGCCGCGAGCACGACGGCGTCCACCTCGCCGACGGCCGCCCGGACCGCCTCCGCCACGTCCGGCCCACGAGGCACGACCACGTGCACCCCGAGGCTCTCGACCAGCTCGCGGTCGGTGGCTGCGGCGTCCGCCACCACGCGGTGCCCCGCGGCCACCGCGAGCTGCACGACGTACCCGCCGACCGCACCCGCGGCGCCGATCACCGCCACGGTGCCCGGCTCCCGCAGGCCCGCCGCCTCCAGTGCCCCGTAGGCGGTCAGTCCGTTCATCGGCAGGGTGGCCGCCTGCGCGATCGAGGCGCCGTGCGGTGCGTGCACCACGCGATCCATGTGCGCGACGGTGAGGTCGCCGTAGGCCCCACCGCGCGGGTCGATCGGCCACACGTGCGCCGTCACCGCCTCGCCCACGCGGAAGCGTCCCGCCGCCCCGGCCCCGACGGCGTCCACGACGCCCGCCGCCTCCATCCCCGGCACCCAGGGGGCCGCATGGCGCAGCTGGTGCACGGCACCGCGCCGCATCAGGAGGTCGCCGTTGTTGACGGTCGCCGCCGCGACGCGGACACGCACCTCGTGGTCACCCACCTCGGGTTCGGGGTGGTCGATCTCGTGCAGGACGTCGGGTCCGCCGAACGTCGTCATACCGATGGCTCTCATACCGAAGTTCCTCGTTCAGGTCTGGGCGCACGGGATCCCACCACGACCAGGGCAGGGCGTGGTGCGGTCCGTCGCGCGTGCTGGTGCTGGTACCCGGGCGCGTGCTGCGCGGGTGCTAGGAGTCGGAGCCGTGCAGGTACGGCGCCTCGCCGGCGAGCGGCGTGTACCCGGGCGCACGCATCCCGTCGAGCAGGAGGGTGATGATGCGGCGCCAGCCGTCGGGCCCCGCGTCGACGCCGAGGCAGTGGTCGGTGTCCAGGCCGGCTCGCGATCCGATCATGACGTCCTGCCAGGTCACGTCCGCGCGAAGAGCTCCGGCGGCGTGGGCCCGTTCGGTGAGCCGGATGACCGCGTCCTGCAGCGCCGTGGTCCGCTGCGCGATCTCCGGCGTGGGCACCGTGTCGCACGCAGCCGTCACCTCCGCCACACCCCGGCTGTCCCGGTGCGCGCCGGCCAGGTCCATGACGAACCGGCTCAGGCCCTGCCACGGGTCCTCGATCGCGAGGCACTCCTGCGCGCTGTCGAGCATCTCGTCGTAGAGGCCGACCACCACCGCGTCCAGGAGTGACTCCTTGGTGCCGAACCGGCGGTAGAGCGTGCCCACCCCGACTCCGGCGGCCGTGGCGATGTCCAGTGCCGAGACGTCGAGGCCGCGGGAGGCGATGGCCTCCCGGGCCGCGACGATCAGCTGGCGCCGGTTGCGCCGCGCGTCGGCGCGGACATCCGTGGTGACGTCCAGGTCAGGCATCCGGGTCCCAGTTCTCCAGTGCGTCCATCCGCAGGCGCGTCAGCAGCACCGAGTCGATCAGCCACCGGCCGTCGACCCTGCGGTACGTCTCACGGTACTGCCCGTAGCCGTTGTGCCCCTCGGGGGCCTCGGGCCCCACGGGGAACGTCAGCAGGTCCTCCATCGCCCAGATGCCCGAGGCCGAGTCCTCGCCCAGGATCTCGATCTCCGGCATGTGCCCGTGGTGCACCGACGGCGCGTCGCCCGTCAGGTCCCGGATGGTGTCCGCGAACTCGCGCGGCGAACCCCAGGTGATGCCGTCGGTCACCAGCGTGGCGTCCGGCGTGAACAGCGCCGCCAGCTCGTCGTGCTTCTTCTCGTCCACGAAGCGGAAGTAGCGGGCCTTCAGCTTCTTGATCTCCTCGACCGCCTCCAGCGCATCCAGACGCCGGGTCAGCTCAGCCAGGTCACTCATGTCGATCTCCTCGCGTGCGGGGCGCCGCATCGGCACCCTCGATACGGACGACGTTCGTCCGTTTGACCTTCCTGCCAACCGGACGATGCTCGTCCGCATTCCCTGGAGCGCTTGTGAGCCGGCGCACACGCCCGGAACACGGCCGCGGCCCGACCGTCGCGCCATTGCCCGAGATGTCTTGTATGCCAGACGCGAGCCCGCTACTGTATCGGTACACCTATCGCTGCCAGGGCCCGTTCCGCGACAAGGATGTTAGCGCTCACACCATCCCCGGCAGACGGCTCCCATGAGCCGCGGCATCCACCACGCCGCCGGTAGGACACCACCCATGCCCGGGCGTGGTGCTGCGCCGCGCCCCGGCAGGAACAGGAGCGAAGGATGAGGAAGTCCATCGCACGTCTTGCACTGGGCCTGGCCGCGACGCTGGCGCTCGCCTCGGCGGCAGCGCTGCCCGCCGCCACCGAGGCACCGCCCGCCGCCGCGGCGGGCACCAACCTGCTCACCAACGGCGACCTGGAGAACGGCACCACCGGCTGGTCGGTCTTCGGCGCCGGCTCGCTGGCCTCCAGCACGAGCCCCGTCCACGGCGGCAGCCGCGCCCTGGCGCACACGGGGCGGACGGCGGCGTGGAACGGCCCCGCCCAGACCGTCACCTCGGCGCTGACCAACAACGCCACCTACACCGCGAGCGTCTGGGTGCGCGCCCACAGCGGCACGCCGACCGGCCGGGTCACGCTGGCGGTCACCGCCGGCGGCACCACGAGCTACGTCAACCTCGCCCAGGGGGCGCTGAGCTCGACCGGCTGGACGCAGCTCACCGGCAGCGCGGCGGTCTCGTGGTCCGGGACGCTGTCGTCCGCCACGTTCTACGTGGAGACCGCCGCGGGCACCGACGGCCTGTCCGTCGACGACGCCTCGCTCGTGAACAGCTCGACGTCGGCCTGCGAGCTGCCGTCCACCTACCGCTGGACGTCCACCGGACCGCTGGCCACCCCGAAGGCCGGCTGGGTCTCGCTCAAGGACTTCACCACGGCGCCGTACAACGGCCGGCACCTCGTCTACGCGACCACCCACGACACGGGCACGTCCTGGGGGTCGATGAACTTCAGCCTCTTCTCGAGCTGGTCGGACATGGCCGGCGCGACGCAGAACACGATGTCCTCCGGGACCGTCGCACCGACGCTCTTCTACTTCGCGCCGCGCAACGTCTGGGTGCTGGCCTACCAGTGGGGACCGGCCCCGTTCATGTACCGCACCTCCAGCGACCCCACGAACCCCAACGGCTGGTCCGCCGCGAGCCCGCTGTTCACCGGGTCGATCTCCGGCTCGGGCACCGGACCCATCGACCAGGCGCTCATCGGCGACGGCACGAACATGTACCTCTTCTTCGCGGGTGACAACGGGAAGATCTACCGGGCGAGCATGCCGATCGGGAACTTCCCGGGCAGCTTCGGCAGCTCCTACCAGACGATCATGAGCGACACCACGAACAACCTGTTCGAGGCCGTCCAGGTCTACAAGCTCCAGGGCCAGACCAAGTACCTCATGATCGTCGAGGCCATCGGGGCCAACGGGCGCTACTTCCGCTCGTTCACGGCCACCAGCCTCTCCGGGTCCTGGACGCCGCAGGCCGCGACCGAGGGCAACCCGTTCGCGGGCAAGGCCAACAGCGGCGCCACCTGGACCAACGACATCAGCCACGGTGAGCTCATCCGCACCAGCGCCGACCAGACCATGACCGTCGACGCCTGCAACCTGCAGCTCCTGTACCAGGGCCGCTCCCCCAGCTCGGACGGCGTCGACTACGGCCTCCTGCCGTACCGGCCGGGCCTGCTCACGCTCCAGCGCTAGCCCGCCGCGCGTGCCGGACACCGGGGGCGTCCCCGGCGTCCGGCACGCACGCGCCATGACGTCAGGCCGGCGCCGGGCCGAGGGCCCGCAGCAGACGGCCCATCTCGCCGTAGGCCTTGTTGCGGTAGGCGACCAGGGCCTTGACCTGCTCCGGCGTGTAGTCGCGCAGCAGGCCCTTGCCGTTCTTGACGCCCTTGCGGTCCCCGGCGACCGCCTCCTGGATGAGGGCCGGCGTCGACAGCCGCTCGCCGAAGTTCTCCTCGAACGTGCGGAACCCGCCCGCGTAGACGTCGAGCCCGGCCTGGTCGGCGATGGCGAACGGACCGAAGAAGCCGAGCCGGAAGCCGAACGTCGTCCGCACCACGGTGTCGATGTCCTCCGGGGACGCGATGCCCTCCTCCGCGATCGACATGGCCTCCTTGAGCAGCACGTACTGGAGGCGGTTCAGCACGAACCCCGGTACGTCGGCGACGAGCGCCCCCTGGCGGTCGGCCTTGGCCAGCAGCTCGCGCACCACCGGGACCACGCCCGGGTCCGTGTGCTCGCTGAGGACCAGCTCGACCCCGGGGATGAAGGGCGCGGGGTTGGAGAAGTGCACCGTGAGGAACCGTTCGGGGCCCGTCACCGCCGTGACCAGCACCCGCGCGGGGATGGTCGAGGTGTTGCTGCCGATGATCGTGTCGGGGCGCGTGGCGGCCGAGATGCGGCCCAGCACGTCGTGCTTGACCTCGACCGACTCGAACACCGCCTCCTCGACGAAGTCGACGTCCGCCACGGCCTCCTCGATGGAGGCGGCGGCGGTCAGGTTGGCGCGGATCGTGTCGGTGGCGCCGGCGTCGTACAGGCCGGCGTCCTCGAACTCGCGAGCCTCCTCGAGCAGCCGCGCGTACGCGGCCTGCGTCGCCTCGGCCGAGACGTCGGCGATGGTGACGGGGAGCCCGGCGAGCGCGAACGACTGCGCGATGCCCCCGCCCATGTACCCGGCGCCGACGACGGCGACCGGACTGATGCTCGTGACCATGATGTTTCTTCCTCTCGGACCGACTGAAACGTTTGCGGACAGGCTCAGGCGCAGGACACCGGGTCGTCCTGACCGGCGCCGTCCTCGATCTCGCCGATGGCGGCGACCTTGGGCGCCGAGGGCGACCCCGGGTCGAACCGGTAGCCGAGCCACTCGCGGGCGAGCCGGCGGGCCAGCTCGATGCCCACGACGCGCTGACCGAAGCAGAGCACCTGGGCGTCGTTGGACAGCACCGAGCGCTCCACGGAGAACGAGTCGTGCGCGGTGACGGCCCGCACGCCGGGCACCTTGTTGGCCGAGATGGCCACACCGAGCCCGGTGCCGCACACGAGCAGCGCCCGGTCGGCCTCGCCGGCGGCGACGAGCCGTCCGGCCGCCGCCCCGATCCGGGGGTAGACGGTGTGCTCGTCGTCGCCCACGCCGACGTCGACCACGGACGCCACACGCGGGTCCGCCTCCAGGTCCCGCTTGAGGATCTCCTTGTACTCGTACCCGGCGTCGTCCGAGCCGATCACGAGCCGCAGCTGCTCCACCATCACTCCACCTCCGTCGTCGTCGGCGCGGGGATGCCGGCCTCGGCACCCGCCTCGCCCAGCAGGAGGGCGAGCGAGGTCGCCCCCGGGTCCGGGACGCCGAGGCTCTTGTCCCCCAGCACCCGTGCGCGGCCCCGGCGGGCCGCGATGTTCTCGGTGGCGCGCGCACCCTCCTGCGCCGCCTCGACGGTGGCCCGCCACGCGTCGGCCGACGGCGTGCCCGCGGCCGCCGCCGCGGCGAGCGCCTCGGCGGCGGGGTGCAGCGCGTCGACGAGCGTCTTGTCGCCCACCCGGGCGCCGCCCACCTCCTGGATCTGGTCCCGCGCGGCGGTGACGCCGGCCGCGAGATGGTCGAGGGTGACCCGGGCGTCCGCGGGGAGCGCGTCGGCCAGGGCGAGCAGGCCCACGCCCCACAGCGCGCCCGACGTGCCGCCGGCCTTGTCGGCCCAGGCGTCGGCGGCGCGGCGCAGCACGGACGGGGCGTCTCCCCCGGCCCGCACGGCGGCGTCGGCGGCGAGGACGGCGGCGTCGATGCCGCGGCACATGCCCCGGCCGTGGTCGCCGTCGGCCGCGACGGCGTCGAGGTCGCCGAGCATCTGCTCGGCGTCGTGCAGGGCGACCTGCGCGCGGTGGAACAGGCTCGCGACGGTACCGGCGGCCGCGATGCCCTCGGGCGTGGTGGCGGCCACGAGCTCGGTCTCGGGCTCGCCGGGCAGGTGGTCGGGCAGCGGGTCGGGCAGGGCCGCCGGCGCGGGGCGCCAGCTGCCGTGGTGGAAGCCGGGAGCGTCGGCGGGCGCGAGCCAGAGGCGTTCGAGCTCGTCGTCCAGCCAGGTGACCGTGAGGGAGCAGCCGGCCATGTCGAGGCTGGTCACGTACTCGCCGACCAGCGGGGCGACGATGGTCACGCCGCGCTCGACGAGCAGGTCGTGCACCGTGTCCCAGAGCACGAACAGCTCCTCGTACTTGACGGTGCCGAGCCCGTTGAGCAGCACGGCGGCGCGGCCGTCTGCGTCGGCGGGACGCTCCGCGAGCACGCGGTCGACGAGCTCGGCGGCCAGCTCGGCCGCGCTCGGCAGGGCCTCCTCGCCGACGCCGGGCTCGCCGTGGATGCCCAGCCCCCACCCGGCGGTGCCCGGCTCCAGGCCGAACAGCGGGTGGTCGTGGCCGGGCAGGGTGCAGCCGTCGAAAGCGACGCCGAACGACTGCGTGCGGTCGTTGCCGTGGGAGGCGAGGCGGTTGACCTCGGCGAGGTCGGCGCCCTCCTCCGCGGCGGCGCCGGCCAGCTTGAACACGACGAGGTCGCCCGCGACGCCGCGTCGTTCATGGGCGCGGTCGGCCGGGGCGGAGGCGACGTCGTCGGTCACCAGGAGGATGGTGACGTCCGTGCCCTGGGCGCGCAGCCGGCTGGCCGCGGCGCCGAAGTTGAGCACGTCGCCCGCGTAGTTGCCGAACGTCACGAAGACGCCCGCGCCCGCGTCGGCGGCGCGGCACACGTCGAGCACCTGGCGGGTGGACGGCGAGGTGAAGATGTCGCCGCACACCGCGGCGTCGGCCAGGCCGTCGCCGACCAGCCCGGCGAACGCCGGGTAGTGGCCCGATCCCCCGCCGACGACGACGGCGACCTTGCCGGGGCGGGTGCCGTCCGCGCGGGCGATGCCGCCGGGCACCTGGCGGAGCCGGCCGGGGTGGGCCTTGACGAGGCCGCGCAGCGCCTCGGGGACGAAGTCTTCCGGTCTGTTGTGGACGTAGGTCATGTCTCCTGCACCTTTGCTCGGGGGACCTGGGGGTTCCGGGGGCTAGCGCCCGGCGCCGCGGAGCACCTCGCGGATGTACTCCCGGTTGATGGCGGCGACGCCGAGGCTGTCCGACCCGTAGTGCTCGCACACGAAGACGCCCTCGAAGCCCAGCTCCAGGGCCCGGCGGATCACCGCGCGATAGTTGACGACGCCCTGCACGAGCGGGGTCGGGTGGGTGGCGTAGGCGCCCGTGGCCGGGTCCTCGTCACGCGTGTAGTTCTTGATGTGCCAGAAGTTGGTCAGGGGCAGCACCTTCTCGAACATCGTGGGGATGTCCTCGATGGGCCGGTGCAGGCGCACCAGGTTGCCCAGGTCGGGGTTGAGGCCCACGTTGTCCCGGTCGACGTCCTGCGCGAACCGCACGGCGAGGTCCGGCGTGCCGATGTAGGTGTCCTCGTACATCTCGAGGCTGACCTGCACGCCCACCTCGCGGGCGTGGTCGGCGAGCTCCCGGATGCGGGCCACGGCCAGGGCGTAGGCGTCCTTGTCGTCGAGGTCGTCGTGGTGCCCCTCGGCCAGCCAGAACCAGAGGGCCTTCTCCTGGGCGGGGGTCAGGGCCTGCATGAAGCCGAAGTTGACCACCTCTGCGCCGAGCGCGGGCGCGCGGTCGATGATCGTGTGGCCGAAGCGCAGGTAGTCCTCGCCCCGCTCGGCGTCGATGACGCTGCGCCGGGTGGTGGACACCGACGGCACCGTCAGGCCCGTCTCCTTGAGCACGGTGAGCAGCTCGGCGAACCGGGCGTCGCTCAGCTCGCCGATCGACAGCCAGGCGTCGGTCGGGTCCACGTGCGCGAACCCCAGGTCGGCCACCTGCTGGAGCTGGGCCCGCCACGACTCGGCGGGCGCGTCGACGTTGGGGGTGCCGTCCGCCGCCGTCGACCCGAAAGAGAGCATGTTGGCCGCGATGGGCCAGTCCTCGGCTGTACGCATGGGTGATCTCCGTCGATCCGCGATGCCGTCCGGCATCTGGGTGTCCCGCCGGGCGGCTCGCCCGCCGGGGGTGGTCATGGGTGCGCCGGGCGCAGGGCCCGCCGCTCAGCCCCGCGGGTCGCGGAGCAGCTGTGCCCGGGGCGCGGCGGTGGAGTCCCGGACGACGAACGTGGTGGCGATCTCGATGTGGTGCGAGTCCACGGGCTTGCCCTCGTGCAGCGCCTGCACCGTCAGCAGGGCTCGCCGGCCGATCTCCTCCAGCGGCTGCCGGACGGCGGTCAGCGGCGGGTTGGCCCACGACGCGAGCGGTGTGTCGTCGTAGGCCACGAGGCTGACGTCCTCCGGGACCCGCAGGCCGGTGCGCCGGGCCGCCTCCAGCACGCCCATCGCCTGCGCGTCGCTCCCGGCGAAGACCGCCGTGGGCGGGTCGGGGCGGCGGAACCACTGCTCCGCCACCTCCACCGCCTGGTCGTGGTCGAAGCGGATCGGCCGGACCAGGTCGGCCTCGACCGGCACGTCCCGCTGCCGGCAGTAGGTCAGGAAACCGTCCAGGCGCGCCACGGCGCTGAGCGACTCCGCCGGCCCGGCGACCACCGCGATGTGCCGGTGCCCCAGCCCGACCAGGTGCTCCGCCGCGCTGCGCCCGCCGAGCCAGTTGGTGGACCCCACCGAGACCACGCCCTCCTCGCTGAGATCCAGAGGGTCGATCACCACCAGCGGCACCCGGGCGCGCGCGAGGCTCGCGTAGACGTCCGGGCCGAGCCCGGAGGTCAGCACGATCGCGCCCACCCGGTCGGCCGCGGCCAGCCGCTTGGCCCAGGCCGCGCTGGACTCCGGCACGCCGCTCGCCGACCGGCGGCGCACCCGGCCGACGACGACCTCCAGGTCCAGCTCCTCGGCGGCCAGGACCACGCCCCGCAGGATCTGGGTCGCGTAGGTGGTGTTCAGGGCGTCGACCATGAGCTCCACGGTGTGCGCCGTGCTGACGCGGGTGGGCCCCTGGTAGCCGAGCTCCGCGATCGCCGCCTCGACCCGTTCGCGGGTGCTCTCGGCCACGTCGGGCCGCCCGTTCACCACCTTGGACGCCGTCGCGGTCGACACGCCCGCGTGCGCGGCCACGGCGGCGAGGTTGGGGCGCAGTGCCCGGGTCGTCTTCGTCAAGCCTGCCTCCTCGTCCCGACCGTTTCTACCTCGAACCACCGAAAATCACAAGGCGCCAGATGCGGTCCGCCCACACCGCGCCACACCGGATAACCCCACGGATGTCCCGGCCAGTCGCCCGAAATCCGCGGTCGACGGCAGGCGCCACTCACCGAAACATTTCGACCGCCGCCGAGATCACCCGGCCGGCGTGATCGACAGCACCGACCAGGCCGGCAGGTCGAGGTCGATGTCCAGCACGCCGGCGTCGGAGGCGGTGAGCGTGCCGACGCGCAGCGTGTCGGCCACCCCGCGCAGCTCGGCCGTCTGCGCGGGCGTGAGGTTGAGCGGGGCACCCATCCGGTGCCACGCCTCGGCCACGTTGCCGTGGTCCCAGTCGATCGACTCGACGGTGAAGACGGTGCCGGGCGCGAGGCCCTCGACCGTGTGCCGGATCCGCCGGGCCGGGCCCTTCTCCGCCAGGGCACGCGTGGCCGCGTACGTCGTCTCCGAGCCGACGCCGTCGGCGCCCATGTCGTCGGGGTAGTTGAAGAACACGGCCGACACGCTGCCGGTACCGGAGTCCCGGGTGATCGTCCCGTGCGGGGTGACGGCCAGCGCGGTGTCCCCGAGCCGGGACAGCATCGCGAACGCGTGGTACGTCGGCTTGTGCAGGCCCTGCTCGTTCACCAGGCCGAAGCCGCCGTGGAACGGCCCGATGCCGGCGCCACCCTCCTCGAAGACGTCGGTGAAGGTCCAGTACGAGACCGAGTCCGCGAGCGCCGCGCACCGCAGGTAGGCGCGGGTGATGTACGTGGCGGCGAAGAGGGTGTCGTGGATGGCGTCGCGGCTGGAGGGGGAGCTCGACCACTCCGTGATGTGCAGCTCGGCGTCGGGGAACGGGCTCGCGGCGATGATCTTCCGGAGCGCGACCAGGTCGTCGTGGGTCGCGTCCACGTGGCGGCGGATGTGTCGGACCTGCCCGGAGGCCCCGAAGGCCAGGTCGGTCGGGTACAGGTGGGTGGACAGGAAGTCGAGCGGCACGTCGCGGCGCGCGCACCAGTCGATGAGCTCCTCGATCCACACGGGGCGCCAGTCGAGCGCGTCGACGTCCTGCGCCTCGGCCGTGGCGTGCTCGGCGGACCGGTCCTCCCACTCCCCCGCGTAGCGGTCGTCGGGCACGAACACGCTCGTCGAGGGCCCACCCACCTTGAGCTCCGGGTCGACTGCCTTGACGGCGCGGGCCGTGGCCTCGTACAGCTCGAAGTACTGCGTCCGGGTGCCGGTCCAGAAGTAGGGCACCAGGTTGGGCTCGTTCCACACCTCGAAGCGCCACTGCCGCACCTCGTCCAGGCCGTAGCGTTCGATCCAGTGCTCCACCGTCGCGGTGACCAGCCAGGTCCACCGCTCCATGTCCGTGGGCGGGCTGCAGTGGGCCTTCCACCAGAACAGCGTCTCCGTCTCCGTCGCCAGCTCGCGCGGCATGAACCCGAGCTCGACGAAGGGCCGGGCCCCGGAGGCGAGGATGAAGTCGAAGACCTTGTCGACGTAGCTGAAGGTCAGCACCGGCTCGTCCAGCGGCGTGGGCGGGCCGAACCCGCCGCCGTCGGAGGCGCGGTAGACGAACATGTCGTCGTGGAACAAGCCGTGGAAGCGCACGTACCGCGCGCCCAGGACCGTCACCGCCTCGGTGAAGTGCTGCTGCCAGTCCGCGCGCAGCGCCTCGTTCGCCCGGCCGGCGCCGACGCACTCGTTCCAGATGTGCCGCAGCGGTGCGCCGACGGCGGTCACGCCGTCGATCGTGAGGTCGGGCAGGGTCGTCGTGCTGTCCGCCATTGGTGTGTCTCCCTCGCGGGTGTCGGACGGGCGTGGAGAACCCACGGACCCGCTCGGAGCGGCCCGTCGTGATGGTCGAAGTGGTGGGGGTCGGTCAGGCTTCGTCAGCCCTTGACGGCGCCGAGGCTCAGACCCGACTGCCAGTAGCGCTGCAGGCAGACGAACGCCACGATCAGCGGGACGATCGTGAGCAGCGAGGAGGTCAGGACGAGGTTCTGGAGCAGCTCGCCGTTGCCGGCGGTGGAGGCGAGCTTGTTCCACTGGTTGATGCCGACGGTCAGCGGGTACCAGTCGGGGTCCTTGAGCATGATCAGGGGCAGGAAGTAGTTGTTCCAGATCGAGACGAACGAGAACAGCAGCACCGTGACCGTGGCGGGCACGAGCAGGGGCAGGGCGATCTGCCAGAACGTCCGGAACTCGCCCGCGCCGTCGATCTTCGCGGCCTCCAGCAGCCCGGTGGGCACGGCCTCCGCGGCGAACACCCACATGAGGTACAGCCCGAAGGGGTTGAGGAACGACGGGATCAGCACCGCCCACGGCGTGTTCGTCAGGCCGAGCTGCGCGAACAGCAGGAACTGCGGGATGGCCAGCGCGATGCCGGGCACGGAGATGGCCCCCAGCACCACGAACAGGAACACCCGCTTGCCCGTGAACTCCAGCTTGGCGAGGGCGTACCCGCCCAGCGCGGCCAGGAACGTGGAGACCACCGCCCCGACGACGACGTACAGCACGGTGTTGAGCAGCCACCGGCTGAAGATGCCGCCGTCGTAGGTGAAGACCGCCGCGATGTTGTCGAACAGGGCGAACCGCGTGCCGAACGAGAAGCCGAAGCTGGAGACGAAGTCCGCCTGGGACTTGGTGGCGTTGATGGCCAGCCAGACCAGCGGTATCAGGCAGTAGAGGGTGAACAACCCCGTCAGGAAGGTCAGCGTGCCGCTGGTGCGGGGGTTGGTGAGGGTGTGGAGGCGTCGGCGCGGGCCGCCCGGACGCCGGACGTCGGTGGTCGTCATGAGAGGTCTCCGGCTGCTACTGGTCGAGGGCGTTCTTCATGCCACGGATCTGGACCGCGTAGGCGATGGCGATGGTGAACGCGGCCATCACCAGGGCGAGAGCAGCGGCATAGCCCTGCTGGGAGCCCGTGAACGCCAGGTTGAAGGCGTACAGGTTGGGCGTGTAGTAGGTCGTGATCCCGCTGTTGGCCACCATCGACGGGAGGATCTGCGGCTCGTTGAAGATCTGGAAGGTGCCGATGATCGAGAAGATGACGGTGATCACGAGCGAGCCCCGGAGCGCGGGCAGCTTGATCGCGCGGATGACGCGCCACTCCCCCGCACCGTCGATCGCCGCCGCCTCGTACAGCTCGTGCGGGACGGCCTTGAGCACGCTGCCGAAGATGAGCATGTTGTAGCCCGTGAAGGCCCACGTGACCATCACGCCGATGGCGATCAGCGTGGTGCTGGGCCGGAACGGGTCCAGGTCGGTGCCGAGCCAGCCGTTGATGCTCCCGAACAGCCCGTAGCGCACGCCGAGCATGAAGCCCCACATCAGCGTGGAGACGATGGCCGGCACCGCGTAGGGCAGGAAGATCGCCACGCGCATGAACCGCATGCCGCGCAGCCGCATCGAGTCCATCGCCAGCGCCAGCGCGAGGGCCAGCAGGAGCATGACCGGCACCTGGATCAGCGTGAACCAGACCACGCGGGAGACGCCGTCCCAGAACTGGGCGTCGCCGAACAGCTTCGTGTAGTTCGCCAGGCCCACGAAGGACGGGCCGCCCACCATCCGGTCCTGGAAGAGGCTGAGGTAGGCGGCGTAGGCGATGGGCACGATGAACACCAGGGCGAACAGCACACCGAACGGTGCGACGAACGCCCAGCCGGTCTGCCGGCGACGAGGCCGGCGGTACTGCTGCTCCACGCCGGCGGGTGGAGGCGGGGTGGCGGCCACGGCGGGCGCCGTGCGCTGGGTCGCGCTCATGGACAGTCCTCTCGTGTCGTCCGGTCGGGGGCCGGGCGGACGTCCCGCGCCGCGGTGCGCAAGACGTCCGCCGACGGCGGCTAGTCGACCTGGAACCCCTGTTCGTTGCCGTACTCGACGGAGCGCTGCTCCCACGTCTCCAGCACCTGTGCGAGGGAGCCCTCGCCGGAGGTGTAGAACGGCGTGGCGATGTCGCCGTACGTGCTGCGGGCCCACTCGAAGAACGGCGGGTACTGCCAGCCGACGGCGGCGATGTTCGAGGCCTCCGCGAGCACCTCGCCCGTCTTCTGGTCACCGAAGTACGGGTTCTTCACCTCCTGGAACTCGGGGCTGTCGAGCACCGACGTGTTCGGCACGAAGGCTCCGGCGTCGACCCGGGGCTGCAGGCCCTCGCCGTGCGTGAAGTACTCGAGGAACGTGTAGGCCGCCTCCTTGTTGGCCGCAGCCTCCGGGATGCCGAACGCCGAGCCGCCGTTCTCGGCGCCGACCTTCTCGCCCTCCTCCCACTGGGGCATGAGCGAGACGCGGAAGTCGCCCGCGGCGTCCGGCGCCCGCTCGGGCAGGGTCGAGGTGAGCCAGCCGCCCATGTTCTGGGAAGCGAGGGTGCCGTCGTTGAGCGCCCGGTTCCAGTCGTCGGACCAGGCGCTGATCTTCGTGTTGACCAGGTCCTCGTCGATCATCTTCTGCCAGAAGGCCACGGCCTTCTGCGTGCCCTCGTCGGTGAAGTCGATGTGCACGGTGGTGCCGTCCACCTCGAACGGCCGCCCGCCCGCCTGCCAGATGAGCGACAGCAGGAAGAAGAGGTCGTTCGTGTCCTGCGTGATGTAGTAGTCGTCGCCCAGGGCGCGGATCTTCTTCGCCGCCTCGTAGTACTCGTCCCAGGTCGCGGGCGCCTCCTTGATCCCCGCCTCGGCGAACGTCGCCTCGTTCCAGAACATGACGGCGGGGCCGTAGTCGGAGGGCAGGGCGTAGACGCCGTCGCCCATCGTGACGTTGTTCCACGCCGAGGGGACGTAGTCGTCCTCCAGGTCGGCGGCACCCAGCGGGCCGAGGTCGGCGAGCTTGCCCGGCACGGCGAAGTAGGGCACCGCGAAGTACTCGAACATCACCAGGTCCGGCACGCCCGATCCGGCCTGGATCGCGTTGTCGAGCGCCTGGTACTCGTCGGACGACGAGCCGGCGTTCACCACCTCGACGTCGATGCCGGGGTTGGCCTTCTCGAAGCCCGGCACCGCGAGCTCGACCGTGCCGTCCCAGCTCCACACCGTCAGCGTCACCGGCTGGTCCGCGGTACCACCGCCGCCGGTCCCGCCCGCCGTACCTCCCGCGCCCGAGCACGCGGTGAGCGCACCGGCCGTCACGAGCGCGACGCAGACCGCCTGCGCCTTGGTCAAGAGCCTCATCACCCTGTCCCTCCTCGTTGAGAGCGTGCGAAACCTTTTCGCAACTTTATCGATCAAGCAGGGACTGTAGCGGCGCGCTCCGCCGGGCGTCAACAGTCGAGCCTGCCTCATCCTGCCGAGGCATGCCCCGCCTTCTGCGCGCACCCAGTCGGATTGACGCCCCATCAACGGACCGCTAGCCTTCGAAATAGTTTCGACGAAGGGAAGATCATGGCTGGCAGGCCCTCGACCGAGCGCCCGACCCTCGCCGACGTCGCACGCGCGGCCGGCGTGTCCACCGGCACCGCCTCGAAGGCGCTCAACGGCCGCCTCGACATCGCCGAGGACACCCGAGCCCGGGTCCTGGAGGCCGTGGCGGCGCTCGGCTACCGCCCCACGACCGCGCAGTGGGAGCCGCCGCGCACGCGCACCATCGCCGCGGTGACCGACGTGGTGGACTCCCCCTACGTCTCGAACGTGCTCCAGGGCCTCCTCGCCGCCGCCATGACCGCGCAGACCGACGTGCTGGTGCGGCTGGCTCCGGACCGCGCCGTGCGTGCCACGAAGGCGGCCGCCCAGGCCTGGGTGAGCGAGCAGAAGGAGTCGGGGGTCGTCGGCATCGTCGGCATCACGCTGAGCCGGCCCAACGCGGTGCTCCAGGCGGCGCGCAAGGTGGGCATGCCGTTCGTCATGATCGACCCCGTCGACGTGGACGACCCCCGGACCGTCAGCGTCGGCTCGGCCAACTGGGCCGGTGCGCGCACCGCCACGGAGCATCTCCTGGAGCTCGGCCACCGGCGCATCGGCTGGATCGGCGGCCCGGCCGCCTCCGCCGCGGCCCGAGAACGCTTCCACGGGTACCGGGCGGCGCTCGACTCCGCGGGCATCAGCCTGGACCGCACCCTGGTGCGCAGCGACCCCTTCTCCATCGAGACGGGCCTGGTGCACGGCTGCGAGCTGCTCGCGCTGCCCGCAGCGCCCACCGGGATCGTCGCCGGTGACGACGAGATCGCCGTCGGCGTGATCGCCGCGGCGCGCGAGCTCGGCGTCCCGGTGCCCGGGCGGCTCAGCGTGGTCGGCTTCGACGACACGCCGCAGGCCGCGTGGACCACCCCGCAGCTCACGTCGGTGCACCAGCCCCTGGCGGGGATGGGCCGGATGGCCGTGGAGACCGTGCTCGCGATGGCCGACGGCGTCGAGCCCGCCTCCCGCCACGTCCAGCTCGCCACCAGCCTGACCGTCCGTGACTCCACGGCACCACCCGCTGCCGTGGCCGGAACGGGGCCCGCCCGCCGCTAGGATGCCTCTGACCTGGTGTCGTGGCCGGTAGGGAGCAAGGGGGCGGTCCGTGAGCGTGACGTTGCAGGACGTCGCCCGGCTGGCCGGCGTCTCGACCAAGACGGTGTCCAACGTGGTGCACGACTTCCCCAGGGTCCGCGCCGAGACCCGGCGCCGCGTGCAGTGGGCCATCGAGGAGCTCGGCTACCGCCCCAACCTGTCCGCCCGCGGGCTGCGCTCCGGCCGCACCGGCGTGATCGAGCTGTCCGTCCCGGAGCTGCGCCAGAGCTACTTCGCCGAGCTCGCCGACGAGGTGATCCGGGCCGCGGAGCAGCGCGGCCTGGGCGTCCTGGTGGAGCAGACCGGCGGCGACCGGCAGCGCGAGATCGACGTCGTGACCCGGCGGCGCCCGTACCTGACCGACGGGCTGCTCTACGCCCCCGAACGGCTCGGCACCGAGGACAAGGACCTGCTCACCACCGACTTCCCCAGCGTGCTGCTCGGCGAACGGATCTTCGGCGGGCCCACGGACCACGTCACGATGCACAACACGAGCGCCGCGCGCGCCGCCGTCGAGCACCTGCTCGAGGTGGGGCGCCGGCGCATCGCGGTGATCGGCGCGCACCCGGACGGCCAGGTCCGCGAGCGCGCCTCCGACCTCCGCGTGGCCGGCTACCGGGAGGCCCTGGAGAGTGCCGGGCTCACCGTGGACCCCGACCTGATCCGGGTCGCCGCGCCGTGGTTCCAGTGGAACGGCGCCGAGGCGGTGCGCGAGCTGCTGGCCGCCAGGGTGCCGTTCGACGGGCTCTTCTGCCTCAACGACGGCCTGGCGCTCGGCGCGCTGCGCGAGCTGGCCGCCGCGGGCGTGCGGGTGCCCGACGACGTCGCGGTGATCGGCGTGGACAACATCGACGAGAGCCGGTTCTCCGTCCCGTCCCTGACGACGGTCGACGCGGGGCGCGCCGAGATCGCGCGGATCGCCGTGGACCTGCTCGTGGAACGGATCGCCGAGCATGGCGCGGGACCGGGCGACCGGCGGCCGCCCCGCCTGATCAAGCCGCCGTTCCGCATCGTGCGGCGCGAGTCCACGGGGTTCCCCGAGACGTCGGACTGAGTCCCCGCCGGGCTCAGCGCCCCGCGCCGTGGTGCGCCGGACCGAGCAGGGGAAGCCACACCGTGTCCACGATCTCGACGATCGCCTCGTCCGGCACCGCGCCCATGGTCATCAGCATGTCGTGCCGCACCAGGTCGAAGGGCAGGTTCACCACGCGTTCGGATCGCGGTACGTCCGCCAGCTCGCCACGTTCGACGGCGCGGTCGACGAGCGTCGCGAAGGGGCGCGTCCGGTCCGCGAGGCCCAGGCGGCCGCGCAGGTCGCCGAAGGTGGTACCGGTCTCGCGGAAGTAGTCCGCCAGCCAGACGCGCATGAGGATCAGCATGCGGGCCCGCTCGGCGTTGACCGTCCGGAGGAAGACGAGGGCGTCCTGGCGGAGGCCGCCGGTGTCCGGGAGGTCGATCGGGTGCCAGTACCGTGCGAGCGTGGCGACCAGGAGGTCCTCCCGCTGGGGCCACCGCCGGTAGAGCACCGGCTTGCTCGTGCCGGCGCGCGCCGCCACAGCCTCGTACGTGAAGCCGTTGTAGCCCTGTTCGACGAGCACGTCCCAGGCGGCCTCGGTGATCGCGTTCTCCAGTGCGGCACCCCTGCGCCGCGTGGGTGTGTCCTCCGTAGGCCCCTTGCTCACCACGAACCCACCTCTCCTCTCCTGCCGCTCCGCCGGGCGATTAGATTCGCTTGCGTATCTTAGCGGGCAGTCCTACGCTGGCTCAATAAGAAACGGCACCGTTTCTTAACGGTGCCCTGCGTCCAGCCAAGGAAGATGCGCATGTCCATGATCAACGCCGCGCTCGTGGAATCGTTCGACGAGCCGCCGCACCTCCGCTCCGTCCCCGCCCCCGCGCCCGCCCCCGGGCAGGAGGTGGTGGACGTCCTCGCCGTCGGCGTGCACCCCGCAACCCGCGGCATCGCGGCCGGCAAGCACTACACGAGCCCCACGTCGCTGCCCGCCCTCGCGGGGGCCGACGCGGTCGTCCGCCGAGCGGACGGCAGCCTCGGCTACGTGATGCTCATGGGCGCCGGCACCCTGGCCGAGCACATCGCCGTCGACCCGGCTGCCGTCATCCCGGTGCCGGACGGAGCTGATCCCGCGGTCCTGGTCGCGACCATGAACCCGGCCCTGTCCTCGTGGGGCGCGCTGCGCACCCGCGTCCCGTTCCAGACCGGGCAGTCGGTCCTGGTGCACGGAGCGACCGGCAACGCCGGATCCATGGCCGTCAAGGTCGCCCGGCACCTCGGCGCGGGCCACGTGGTCGCCGCCGGGCGCAACCGCTCGCGCCTGGACGAGCTCACCACCCAGGGCGCGGACCAGATCGTGCAGCTCACTCCCGACCAGGACGCCACGGCGGCCGCTCTCGCCCGGGCCGCCGCCGAGGTCGACGTGGTCCTGGACTACGTCTGGGGGCCGCCCACGGAGCTCGCCATGCGCGCCGTCCTGGGAGCGCGGACCCAGCACACCCGCGTGCTCGACTGGGTACAGATCGGCGGCACGGGCGGCGATGCGATCACCCTGTCCGGGCATGCCCTGCGCTCCAACGCGTTCCGCATCCTCGGCAGCGGGTTCGGCGCGGTGGACACGGAGGTGATGCTGCGGGAGTTCACGGAGCTCGTCGCCGCGATCGCCGCCGGTGCCATGGCCGTGCGCCCGCACCCGTTCCCGCTCGACCAGGTCGAGGCGGCGTGGGCCCACCAGGACGCGCCCGGGGAACGCACCGTCATCCTCCTGTGACCCGCCCCGGAGACGGGACCGCGGGTGGGGCCGACGAGCTCGCGCTCGCCGACCCCACCAGGGCGACGCCGGCCTCTCAGAAGCCGGGCTACCGCACCCTCAGCTCCTGGTAGGCGGCCGCGTGCGGCGCGTACGTCGGGTCACCCGAGTAGGCCACGTGCACGCGGTACCTCCCCCGCGGCAGGCCGGTCGTGTCCAGGCCGACCAGCGCCTGGCCCCGCACCAGCGGCACCACCTGGACCGTGCCGCCGAAGGTGACCGCCACCTCACCGGTCGGCCGCGGCGCGCCGTGGGTCCGGTGCGCGGGCGCCACGGTCACCTCCAGCCGGAACGTACCGCCCGCCACCACGGACGCCGGCGTCGCCTCGGCCTTCACCGTGACCGCCTTCGTACCCGTCGGCACGGGCGTGACCTCGGCGGCCGCCGACCGGTTCGGGTCGAAGACCGACGTCGCGACGACCCGCAGCGACGACGCCGTCTCGTCCGGCCCGACCGAGAGCAGGCCGTCGGCCGAGATCGTGGTGCCCGGCGAGGAGGCGCCCTCCACGGACCAGGTCACAGCGGACGAGGCACCGTGGGTCGTGGCCACCTCCGCCGTGAACTGCTCGGTCCAGCCCCGGGCCACCGTCGGTGCGGCCGGGGTCACCGACACGGCACCGACGTGCTGGAACAGCCGCGGGGCGAAGTCGATCAGGTTGAGCTGCCACGCGTCCCAGTTGTGCCCGTGCGCGGTGTAGCCGTTGAACTCGTAGTCCACCCCGATCGCGTCCATCGTGGCGATCCCGTTCACCACGCTGGTGTAGGTGGTGTCGGTGATGTTGCCCGAGTAGAACCGCAGCAGGGTCGTGCCGTCGTTGATGGCCTGCACGGTCGCGGCGTCGACCGCACCGCCGAAGCCCGCGGCGAAGACGCCCACGTACCCGAAGGTGCCGGGACGCGCCTTGAGCGCGGTCACGGTCTGCCCGCCACCCATGGACAGCCCGGCGTGCGCCATCTCGTCCCGGGCGCTGGACACGTTGAGTTGCTCCCGGGAGGTCGGGACGATCCGCTGCAGCAGCTCGTCGGTGAAGTTCACGCCGTTGCCGTTGGCCATGACGACCACCATCGGGACGGTCGCCCCGTCGAGGTACAGGTTGTCCAGGATCTGCCGGGCCCGGCCCATCTCGACCCAGTCCGTCCAGGACTGCCCGCTGCCGTGCTGCAGGTACAGCACGGGATAGGGCACCTCGCGGTCGGCGTCGTACCCCGGCGGCGTCCAGACCCAGGCGCTGCGCGTCGGGTTGCCCGCGGCGGTGCTCGGGTACTCCATCACCCGCAGGTCACCGCCCGTGCCGGCGGGGGCGTCCGCCAGGAGGCGTGCGGAGTCACCGGGCACGTAGAACGTGCTCCACGTGGGTTCGGTGGTCACGCTCGTCGGGTTGCCGGTGTCCTTCCTCTGCACGCGGTCCACGTGCAGGCGGTAGTAGTAGAAGCCGGGCTCGAGCTGACCGACCGTGGCCCGCCACCGGCCGGCGGAACGGGACATCTCCATCCGGACCCAGCGCTTCGACGGGCCGAAGTTGCCCCACACCGTCACCGTCTGCGCCGTGTCGTACTCGGCGGGCGCCTCGAACGTCACGAAGCCGTCGTCGGTCAGGTACGGCGTCGGCGTCGTGCCGGCGGGCGGAGGCGTGAAGGTGCCCGTCGCCGGCAGGTGACCGGGGCTCATGCCGTGGTCGTCGATGTCCTGCGGGTCGCGGAAGATGCGCTGGGAGAAGTCGTGCAGCGACTCCTGCCAGTGGTTCCAGTTGTGACCGTGGTCGGGGTCGATGCCGTCGAACTCGTGGTCGATGCCCGCGGCCTCCAGTGCCGGGATCGAGCTCACGACCGAGTTGTAGGCGAGGTCCGTCTTGTTGCCGGTGTAGAGCCGCAGGAGGGTGGTGCCCTCGTTGATCGCCTCGGCGTCCACGCCGTTCGTGCTGCCGAAGCCGAAGCCGAACGTGCCCACGTAGCCGAACACCCCGGGGTTGGTCTTGAGCACCGTCATCGACTGGCTGCCGCCCATCGACAGCCCGGCGAGCGCCATCCTCGCCGGCTCGTCGGAGACGTTGAAGTGCTCCCGGGACGCCGGGACGATCCGCTGGAGCAGCTCGTCGGTGAAGTTCACGCCGTTGCCGTTACCCATCACCACGACGGCCGGGACCATGTCGCCGTCCCGCACGAGGTTGTCGAAGATCTGCCGTGCGCGGCCGAGCTCCGTCCAGTCGCGGTAGCTCTGGCCGCCACCGTGCTGGAGGTAGAACACCGGGTAGGGCTCGGCGCGGTCCGCGTCGTAGCCCGGCGGGGTGTAGACCACCGCCGTGCGGGTCTGCCCCTGGGCGGTGGACTCGAAGGTCATGTCCTGCAGCGACCCCCCGGTGCCGGCGGGCACGTCGTTGAGGAAGAAGCCGTCCGGCCCGGGCACGTAGAACCAGCGCCACGTGGGCTGGACCTCGTTGGTGTTCGGGTTGGTGGTGTCGGCGAAGTGCAGCGTGTCGTCGGCGGTGAGCTGGTAGTGGTACAGCCCCGGTTCGAGCGGGCCGATCACGTCGGTCCAGCTCGACCCGCTGCGGGCCAGGTTCACCTGGGCCCAGTTGTCCGACGGCCCGAAGCTGCCGCGGGCCACGACCTGGGACACCCGGCGGCCGGTGGCCACCTCGACGGCGGCGTTCGGCACCGTCCACCGCGCGAAGACCCCCTGGCCGGGCACCTCCTGGACCGTGAGCCAGGGCGTCTCGGCCGCGGACGCCGGGGCGGTGGCCGCAGCCGTGCCGACGAGTGCGCCGGCGAGCGCCAGCGCCCCCGCGGCGGCCAGTGCGGTCCACCGGCGCAGCGACGAGCGCCGCCGTCCGCGTGGACCCTGAGTGGTGATCGTCATTGACTCACTCCCATCTGACACCTGCCCGCGGAGGGTGGCTCCCTTCGCGTCGACAGGGCGGGCTCGCGGCGACGACCGGCGGAGTGCCCGGCCAGCGTTACAACGTCGTAACGGCCCGAATCGGAGTCATGCTGGCGCGGCCCGATCACCTGTGTCAATAGGGTGATCTGGTCGAGTACGACGTTGGAACCAGGGTCGGCAGACCTCACCCGGGCAGGCACCCCCGGCCCGTTGACACCCATCGCGCGAGGCCCTACTTTATCGATAAACATCAACGGGTGCGATGAGGCACCGAGAGAGAGACCGCCGTGACCGATCGACTAGTGACCGGGTACGTGGCCGAGCGTCGACTCACGCACGACGATCCGGGCCGACATCACCGACTCCACCACCTCGCCGGGTGCCGCCGCACCGGCCTCGACACGCCGCAGCAGCAGCTCCATGATCCGCTCGGCCATCGAGTCGTTGTCCGGGTCCATGGTGGTCAGGCGCGGCACGAGGTACTCGCCCTCGGCGTCGTTGTCGAAGCCGACCACCTGCACGTCGTCCGGCACCCGCAGGCCGAGGTCCGCGAGCGCCCGCAGCGCGCCCATCGCGGCCGCGTCCGTCAGGGCGAAGGCGCCGTCGAAGGGCACGCCCTCGCGGTGCAGCCGCATGACGGCCTCGTACCCGTCCTTCGTCGTGTACGAGGCGGCGTCGACCACGAGCCGTTCGTCCACCGGTACGCCCGCCCGGGCGTGGGCGCTGCGGTAGCCGCGGCTGCGCAGCGTCGCCATGCTGTCGACGCCCTGGTCGGGCCGGCCACCGAGCAGCGCGACGCGCCGGGCGCCCCGGTCGAGCAGGTAGGACGTGGCGAGCTCCGCACCGCCCACGTTGTCCATCATCACGTGGTCGAACTCGCCGGACAGGCGCCGCTCCCCGAGCAGCACCACGGGCACCTCGATGCCCGCGGCCCGCACGTCGGCACTGTCGATCTGCACGGGGCTGAACACCAGGCCGACGTAGGGCCGTACCCGGTCGGTGGAGATGGCGGCCAGTTCGCCCTCCCGGCTGGCGCCGGTGCGCTCGATGATGACGTGGTACCCCTGCGCCTGGGCCAGCGTGTCCAGGCGGGCGGCGAGGTGCGCGTAGTAGGGCCCGTCCAGGTGCGGCACCAGCAGGCCGATCGCGCCGCCGCGGCCGGCCCGGAGCTGCCGCGCGGTGGCGTTCACCCGGTAACCGAGCCGGGCCACCGCCTCGAGCACGCGGGCCCGGGTGTCCTCGCTGGCCCCCGGCCGCCCGTTGATGACGTTCGAGACCGTCATCTTCGAGACCCCGGCCTCGAGGGCCACGTCGCTCATCTTCACCACGCCGACCATCATGACACCCCGCGATCGGCGCCCCCGTCCCGTCGTGCCGGCATCGCCCCATGGCTCTGATCAAGGAGGACCAGACCGCCGTGAAACAGCTCCTCTACTCGAAGAGGCTCGCGCCCTACCTGTTCATCCTGCCGTTCCTGGTGACCCTCGCGGTCTTCTGGGTGGTGCCGCTCGGGCGCTCGTTCGTGATGAGCACCCAGGAGGTGCTCTACGGGCAGGCGACCTTCATCGGCAGCGCCAACTACGAGCGGCTCTGGCAGGACCGCATCTTCTGGCAGGCCCTGTTCAACAGCATGCGCTACATGGTGCTCACGCTCGTGCTGCTCATCCCGATCCCGCTGGCGCTGGCGGCGCTGGTCAACTCGAGCATCGGCAGCACCCGCATCAAGGCGTTCTTCAAGGCGTCGATGTTCGTGCCGGCACTGACCTCCGTGGTCGTGGCGGGCATCGTCTTCCGCCTCATCTTCGCGGAGTCCGACTCGGCGATGATGAACCAGGTGGCCGAGTTCTTCGGCTTCGGCCCCGTCCGGTGGCTGCGCAGCGACCTCACCGGCCTCGTGGCGCTGCTGGCCATCGCCCTGTGGCGGTGGACCGGCGTCAACATGATGTACTTCCTGGCCGGGATGCAGGCGATCCCCACCGAGTACTACGAGGCGGCGTCGATCGACGGGGCGAGCAAGTTCCGTCAGTTCATCCACATCACGGTCCCGAACATCCGGCCCACCATCGTCTACGTCGTGACCATCAGCGTCTACGGCGGCCTGGCGATGTTCCTGGAGAGCTTCATGCTCTACGCCGGCAACAACTCCCCCAACAACCAGGGCCTCACGGTCGTCGGTTACCTCTACCGCAAGGGCATCGAGGAGAACGACCTCGGCTTCGCGTCCGCGGTCGGCGTGGTGCTGCTCGTCATCGTCATGACGATCAACATCTGCTACCTCGTCGCCAGCGGCACCTTCAAGAAGGAGGCCGCGTGATGGCCGCTCTCCGAGAGCACACCCGGGCGACGACCGTCCCGACCGCCGCCCCGCGCCGCCGCGGGCCGTCCACCGCGGCGTGGGTGCAGAGCGCCTTCCTCGTCGTGATCGCCCTGATCTCCCTGGTCCCGTTGCTGGCGATCTTCGTGGGCACCTTCCAGGACGGCAACGAGGTGATCCGGCGGGGCATGACGTTCGACGTCGACCTCGGCGGGCTGAGCCTGGACAACTACGTGCTGCTGTTCACCGACTCGGGCCCGTACTTCCGCTGGTTCGTCAACACGCTGCTGCTGACGGTCGCGCAGGTCGCCGGCACGCTCCTGGTGAGCTCGTTCGTCGCCTACGGCTTCGCGATGTACGAGTTCCGGACCAAGACGCTGTGGTTCATCATGGTGCTCCTGGTCATGACCGTGCCGTTCGAGATGCTCATGCTCCCCCTGTACGTGCAGGTGAACGACATGGGCCTGGCCGACACCTACACGGTGATCGCGCTCCCGTTCCTCGCCTCGGCCGTGACGATCTTCTTCTTCCGCCAGTACTTCCTGGGCATACCCAAGGAGATCATCGAGGCCGGGCGGATGGACGGCGTGAGCGAGTTCGGCATCTTCTTCCGGCTGGTGCTGCCGATCACCAAGCCGGCGATGGCTGCCATGGCGATCCTCAACGGGATGATGTGCTGGAACAACTTCCTCTGGCCGCTGCTGGTGCTGCGCAGCCCCGAGAAGTTCACGCTCCCGATCGGCCTCAACACGCTGCTGACGCCGTACGGCAACAACTACGAGCTGCTCATCATCGGGGCGTTCTTCTCACTGATCCCCGTCCTCATTCTTTTCCTCGCGTTCCAGCGGTTCTTCATCGAAGGAATCACCGCGGGAGCGGTCAAGGGCTGACCCCTCCCCAGGCTTCACCTTCCCTCACGAGAGATAACGGAGAAACTCATGACAAGGCTACGGACGACGGTGTCCACGGTGGTCGCCGCGCTCGCGGTGACGGCGCTGACCGCCTGCGGTGGTGGTCAGCCGGAGGCACCCACGAAGAACGCCGACGGCTCCACCACCCTCAACATGTGGACGTTCGCGGACGTGCACGCGACGTACTACGAGGAGATGGCCGAGCGGTGGAACGAGGCCAACCCGGACCAGGAGATCCAGCTCGAGGTCACGGTCTACCCCTACGACGACATGCACAACAAGCTGCAGCTCGCCGTGAACTCCGGTGAAGGCCTGCCGGACGTGGTCGACATCGAGGTGAACAAGTTCGCCAACTTCGTCAAGGGCGAGAACCCGCCGCTGCTCGACCTGACCGAGTACGCGGCGCCGTACAAGGACGACGTGGTCCAGGCGCGCCTCGACCTGTACAGCAAGGACGGCACGATCTACGGGTTCCCGACCCACGTGGGCGCGTTCACCACCTTCTACAACACCGAGGCGCTCGAGGGCGCCGGCATCGACTACACGACCATCAAGACCTGGGACGACTTCAAGGAGGCCGGGGTCAAGTACCACGAGGAGACCGGCAAGGCCTTCGGCGTCGCCAGCACCAGCGTCATGTTCCTCGAGCCGCTCATCACGGCGCAGCTCGGCGGGCAGTACATCGACGACGCGGGCAACGTGCAGGTGAACAGCCCTGAGGTGGTCGAGACCCTCTCGATGATGAAGGACATGCAGGACGCCGGCGCGATCTCCACCATCCCCGGCGGGAGCCCCGACTCCGAGGAGGCGTACGGCGCCATCAACGACGGCGACTACGCCGCGATCGTCTACCCGGCCTGGTACACGTCCCGGTTCGTCGACTACATGCCCGACCTCGCCGGCAAGGTGGCCATCGCCCCGGCGCCGGTCACCGACGACGCCGTCGTGCAGACCATCGGTGGTGGCGGCACCGGGGCGGCCGTCCCGGCCGTCTCGCCGAACAGGGACCTCGCGGCGCAGTGGCTGGCGTTCGCCAAGCTGTCCCCCGAGGCGAACGTCGCCGTCTGGGAGGTGCTGGGCTTCGACCCGGTGAACATGTCCGTCTGGGAGGACGAGGAGGTCACCAAGAACCCGGACAACAAGTTCAACAAGTACTTCCAGACCAACCTGTTCGACGTGCTCAACGAGGTCAAGGACGGCATCGGGCACTTCGAGTCGTTCAGCGACCCGAACTGGCCCACGGTCGACGACACGTTCCGCACGGTCACGCTCAACGAGATCTACGAGAACGGCACGCCGGTCCAGGACGCCCTGGACCAGACGCAGGCCGACCTGCAGAACCAGCTCGGGCAGTAGTCCGGCTGATCGCGCGGGCGGGGCGGCCGGCCACGGCGGCCCCGCCCGCGCGGCGCACGCCTCACGCACCAACCACCGAGGAGTACATCACCCATGCTGTCCGCATCCGTCACCATCGACCCGGCGTTCGTCGTCGGACCGGTGCGCCCCCGCACGTTCGGCTCGTTCGTCGAGCACCTGGGCCGCAGCGTGTACACGGGTCTGCACGAGCCCGGCCACCCGACCGCCGACGCCGACGGGTTCCGGGGCGACGTCGCCGAGCTCACCCGCGAGCTCGGTGTCTCGACGGTGCGCTACCCCGGTGGCAACTTCGTCTCGGGCTACCGCTGGGAGGACGGGATCGGCCCCGTCGAGCAGCGTCCCAGCCGGCTCGACCTGGCCTGGCACTCGACCGAGCCCAACCTCGTGGGCGTCGACGAGTTCATGCGGTGGTGCGCCCGGACGGGCGTCGAGCCCATGATGGCCGTCAACCTCGGCACCCGCGGCGTCCAGGAGGCCCTCGACCTGCTGGAATACTGCAACGTGCCCGGCGGCACCACGTGGAGCGACCTGCGCCGGGCCAACGGCGCCGAGGACCCGTACCGGATCACGATGTGGTGCCTGGGCAACGAGATGGACGGGCCCTGGCAGATCGGTCACAAGACCGCCCACGAGTACGGTCGTCTCGCGGCCGAGACGGCACGGGCGATGCGGATGATCGACCCGGACCTCGAGCTCGTGGTGTGCGGCTCGTCGGGGTCGCAGATCGACACGTTCGGCGCCTGGGAGCACACCGTGCTGACCGAGTCCTACGAGCACGTCGACCACGTCTCGGCGCACGCCTACTACTGGGAGGAGGACGGCGACCTCGCCTCCTTCCTGGCCTCCGCCGTCGACATGGACCACTTCGTCGACTCGGTGGCCGCGACCGCGGACGCCGTGCGGGCGGCCGGCAAGCACACCAAGCGCATCAACATCTCGTTCGACGAGTGGAACGTCTGGTACCAGAAGCGCGCGGAGTCGCGTCCCCCGTCGGGCGACGACTGGCCGGTGGCGCCCGTGCTGCTGGAGGACCGCTACAACGTGGCCGACGCCGTGGTCGTCGGCAACCTCCTCATCTCGCTGCTGCGGCACACCGACCGCGTGCACGCGGCGTCCCTGGCGCAGCTCGTGAACGTCATCGCACCGATCATGACCGAGCCGGGCGGCCGGTCCTGGCGGCAGACGACGTTCCACCCCTTCGCGCTGACGGCCCGCCACGCCGCCGGCGACGTGCTGCGCCTGGCCGTGGACGCCCCCGTGCAGGAGACGGCCAAGTTCGGCCCGGTGCCCGTGCTCGACGCCGTCGCCACCCACGACCCGGCCACGGGCGGCGTCGTGCTGCTCGCGGTGAACCGGTCGCTCACCCAGGACGTCGCGCTCGAGGTGGACCTGCGGGGGTTCCCCGGCCTGCGCGTGGCGGAGGCCCTGACGCTGTCCAACCCCGACCACACCTGGTCGGCGACGGCCGACGACGCCACCTCCGTGCTGCCGCGGCCCAACGCGTCCGCCAAGGTGGCCGACGACCACGCGCACGCCGAGCTGCCGCCCGTGTCCTGGTCGATGATCCGGCTCGAGCGGGTCTGACCTTGTGAACCGGTCCGGAGGCCGCTCCGGACCGGTTCTGCCTCAGGCCCCGGCGAACGGCCCGTCCGCGCCGAAGGCGTACCGCGCGAACCGTTCGCCGATCAGCCCGTGGGTGGCGGTGTCCGGGTGCAGGGCGTCGGGCAACGGGTGCTCGACGGCGTCGTCGGGGCCGTAGAGCGTGGTGCCGTCCAGGTAGTGCAGGTTCGGGTCGGCACGACGCTCGACCACCTCGGCCAGGGCGTCGCGGATCACCCGGAGCGTGAGCTTGCCCTGCCGCTGCTCCTCGCTGCGGCCGGTCGCGACGAACCGGACCTGGTCGGTGCCGAGGGTGGCGGGGTCGACCGCGCCCGGCCCCGGGGTGTCCTCGTGGATGGCGCAGAAGATCGCCGACGCCAGCACGATCGGCGTGTCCGGGTGGCCGTCGCGGATCGTGTCGAGGAAGCCGTGCACCGCCGGGACGAAGGTGCGCAGCCGCATCCCGTCGAGGTTGACGACGTTGATGCCCAGCTTGAGGCTGATCAGGTCGGCCTCGGTGTCACGGATCACGCGGGCGAGGAACGGGTCCACCAGCGCGCTGCCGCCGAGGCCGAGGTTGTGCAGGTCGACGCCACCGAGCCGGGCCGCGACGGCGGGCCAGATCCGGGTGGGTGCGGTCGCGTTCGAACCGTGGCTGATGGAGCTGCCGTGGTGCAGCCAGAGGCGCCGGGAGGGCTCCACCGGGGTGACCGGCGCGTCGGTGCGCAGCTCGACGAGCTCCACCGACTCGTTGTGCGGCAGCCACAGCTCCACGACCTTGTCGCCGCCGGGCAGGCCGTCGAACGTCGTGGTGTGCGACGAGCCGGGCCGGAACTCCGAGGCACCGGTCGCGAGATCCGCCTCGATCACGTCGCCGTCGGCGAGCACGGCACTGGCGACGGGCTCCCCGTCGACCACGAGGTCGACGGCGCCCCGTGGCCGGTCCGCGCCCCGGTAGGCGACGCGCAGCGGGTGGGTCACGAGCGACACCGTGCGGGCGGAGGTGGCCACCACCACGCGCACGCCCGACGGCTGGCCCTCCACCATCAGCAGCTGCGGGTCCGGGAACTGGTCGCGGACCCACAGCGGGAGACGGTGGGGGCGCAGGCCCCGGGCCGTGGTCTCGACCTCCGTGGTGCCGTGCAGGAACGCTGCGGTCAGGGGTGTGGTGAACATGGGGGTCCTTTCCTGTGCCGGCTCGCCGGCGTCACGTCTCCTGACCGGTCGGCCAGGTGCGCAGGAGGGTGTCGAGCGCGTCGACGGCGCGGTGCCACGACACCTCCGGGGCGGGTTCTCTGTGGTCGAAGCTGCCCACGTGCTCCAGCGTGAGGTAGCCGTTGATGGTGCTGCCCACCAGCCGTGTGACCGTCACGCGGTCGCCCGGCGGGATGTCGTACCACCGCAGGACGGCGTCCATGAGCGCGGCGACCGTCCGGGCGGCGTCGGACGCCGCGACCGCGGGCCCTACCCGGCGCTGGAGCGACTGCCAGCGGCCGGGCCGTTCCCGGGCGAACGACCGGTGCGCCTGCGCGAGCCCGTCGAGCGCGGGGTGCCCTGCCCGGCCGGCGACGGCCTCGGCGATCCGGCCCGCGAGCTCCTCCAGCGCGAGCGTGCTGATCCCGTCCAGGAGCGCGGCGTGGTCGCGGACGTGCGAGTAGAGGCTGGGCGTCCGCACGCCGAGCCGCCGCGCGACGGCGGACAGCGTGACGGCCTCCAGGCCGTGCTCGTCGGCGAGGACCGCCGCCTCGGCGACCACCGTGGCGGGGGTGAGGGCAGGCCGGTTCATCTCTCCAGCCTATACCCATTAGGTCTATACCTATAGCTAGTAGTCCGCACCCTCGGCGACGGCAGAACGGCGCGCCCGCTGCTCTGAGCAGTCCTGCTCTGGGCAGATGTTCCCGCCGGCACCCCTCCCAGGAGTGCACGGTGAGGTCATGACCGACACACCGAAGCCGCCCCAGTTCGGCACCCACTCCCGACGCGAGCTGTACGAACGGCGCGTCCTGGTCCTCGACGGACCCCTGGACGACGACAACGGCACGCTGCTGATGACACAGCTCATCGCGCTGGCCACCGAGGACCCGTCCGACGACATCGACCTGTGGATCCACTCCCCCGGCGGCTCGGTGCCGTCGATGCTGGCGATCCGCGACCTCATGCGCACCATCCCGAACGACGTCTCGACCCTGGTGCTCGGCATCGCCTACAGCGCGGGCCAGTTCCTCCTGTCCGCGGGCACGAAGGGCAAGCGCCGGGCCCTGCCGAACTCCCGGGTGCTCATGCACCAGGGCTCGGCGGGCATCGCGGGCACGGCCGTGGACGTCGAGCTGCAGGCCGACGACCTGCGGCACACCCGCGACACCATCCTGCGGCTGGTCTCCGAGGACACCGGCCAGCCGGTCGACCGTGTCTTCGAGGACTCCCTGCACGACCACTGGTACACGGCCCAGGAGGCGCTCGACTTCGGGTTCGTCGACACGATCGTCACCAGCTTCGACAGCATCCGGCCGCGCGAGCGCCGGCGGACCGGCTTCAGCACCGTGACCGAGGAGGACGCCCGATGAGCACCTACACCATCCCGAACGTCATCGCCGCGCACCCGCGGGGCGAGCGGATCATGGACGTCTACTCCCAGCTCCTGTCGGAGCGCATCATCTACCTCGGCACCGCGATCGACTCCGGGGTCGCCAACGCCCTCATCGCGCAGCTCATCCACCTGGAGTCGAGCAACCCGGACGGCGACATCCAGCTCTACATCAACTGCGAGGGCGGCGACCCGAGCGCAGGGATGGCCATCTACGACACGATGCGCTACATCCGCTCCCCCGTGTCGACCACCTGCGTCGGGCAGGCCGTCGCCGTCGGCGCCGTCCTCCTGGCGGCCGGGGCCGACGGCAAGCGGGCGGCGCTCCCCCACGCCCGGGTCGTCCTGCACCAGCCCGTGGCCCAGGGCCGCGGCGCGATCCCGGACCTGATCCTGCAGGCCGACGAGGTGGTGCGCATCCGCGCCGACATGGAGGCCGCGCTCTCCCGGCACACCGGCCAGAGCACCGCCACCCTGCGCGCCGACACGGACCGCGACCGGATCTTCACCGCCGAAGCGGCGCGGGAGTACGGCCTGCTGGATCACGTGATCGACCAGCGCTGACGTGGCGGGACGGCGTCGACGGCCGGGGCACCGGGGGCTGAAGCCCGGAGCCCCGGCCGAGCCGTCAGGCGGCGAGCGCGAACGCCGCCTGGCACGTGGGCTGCCCCGCCGTCCCGCGCACGGGCACGGCCTGCCGGACGACGACCAGGCGGTCGGCGACCGCGAGGACCAGGTCGACCAGCTCGATCTCCAGCGCACCGGTGATCGCCGCGATCATCTCGCTCGACGGCTCCTTGACGCCGCGCTCGATCTCGGAGAGGTACTGGGGTGAGATCCCGGCCCGGCGGGCCGTCTGCTCCAGCGTCTCCCCGCGCAGGCGGCGGAGGTGGCGCAGACGTTCACCGAGCATGTGGCGCAGCAGCGGCTCGCGCCTCGGGCGTGGGGGCGGGACGGTTTCGGCCATGCCTGAGCGTAGGTCGGGGCCGCCGGCGGGCGGCGCGGGTTCTGCTGAGAGCAGCGGCGCGCCCGTTCTCCCCCACCGGCCAACCGGTGAGACCGCCGAGGTGCGGCGTTCCCAGCCACAGCATGGCCCGCGTGGCGCTCAGCAGGAGAACCACGCCCGGACAGCCGGCATGACCGTCGGGCGAAATTCGCCCCGCGGTGAGGAACGGGACAGCCGGAGTTCACGACCGGGGCGGCAGCACGTCCAGCCAGGAGTCCTGGAGCAGCGTCACGACGGCTCCCGACCCGAAGGTGCAGTTGCTCAGCACGGTCGCGGTCGTACGGGTGGCGGGATCGTGCGTCGATCGGAAGGCGACGCCCGCGTCGAAGCCGCCCATCACGACTGCCGGGTCCTCCGGGTGCAGCCAGAATCCGATGCCGTACCGCAGGTCCTCGTCCGGCACGTCCGAACGCGGGCGGGTCATCTCGGTGAGCACGTCGGATGGCACGATCGCACCGGCATGCAACGCCTGCCAGAACTGGTGCAGGTCAGCGGCCCTCGTGTAGGCGCCGCCGTCACCGTTGCCGCGCACCGGCAGGTGCAGCACGTTGCTCCGGTCGCCCTCCGGGTGCAGGTAGCCCAGGGCGGCGTCGCCGGGCAGCTCGTCCGACCGCAGGTATGCCGTGCCGGTCAGTCCCGCGGGCCGGATCACCTCGGCGTCCACGACGTCCTGGAACTGTCGCCCGGTGACCCGCTCGAGCACGATCGCCAGCACGACGTAGCCACCGTTGCAGTACGTGAACCGCGCACCAGGCTCGTGCTTGCTCGGCCGGCCGTCCAGGATCGGGAGGAACGACTCGGCGGTCTCCAGGGTGTGCACCGGGACGGAGAGGACATGGTCGGCGGGGTCCCAGTCGTCGTCCTCGTCGAGGTAGTCGCCCATCCCCGAGGTGTGGGTGAGCAGGTGCTCGATGGTGACGCCGTCGTCGATCAGGGGAAGATCGTCGCGGAGGAACCGGCGCACGGGGTCCTGCAGCCGCAGCGTCCCGGCCACGACCTGCCGCATTATCGCAAGGGCGGTGAAGCTCTTGCTGCCGCTCGCCATCGCGAACCGCGTGGCCGAGGTGTTGGGCACCCGCAGGGCACGATGCGCGAACCCGTAGGAGCGTTCCAGGACTCTGTGATCGTCGACGTCGACCGTCACGGTCCCGCTGAACGATCGCTCCGCCGCCACGGCGTCCAGCTCGGCAAGGCTGATCATTGTGCTGCCCTCTCCCTCCGGTGGCCGGCACCACGCCGGATCACGCCGTCGCGGTACGTTCCCATCCGGGTCCGGCATCGCACCAGCAGAAATCCGCCGAGCGGTGAGCGTCCCGGCACCGGCACCGGCGCCCGGCGTGCCGCAGCCGTGGCCGCCCGCTACCGCGCGACCACACGCAGGCTGGTCAGCTCGGGGTCGGCCGCGTCGGGAACGAGCATCCCGGCCGCCACTCCGGTGGTGAGGTACTCGACAGCCTCGGCGCCGACCACCTCTCCGGGGGCCAGCACCGGCACGCCCGGCGGGTACGGGCTGACCATCTCCGCCGCGACACGGCCGACCGCCTCGGTGATCGGCACCTGCTCGACCGGCCCGAAGAACGCGTCGCGCGGCGACATCGCCGTCTCCACCTCGAACGACGGACCCGGCGGCAGGGCGACCCTCGGCGGACGCTCCAGCGTGGGCGCCTCGCGGGGCAGGAGCGTCAGCGCGTCCACGAGCCGCTGCACCTCGGCGTCACCATGAGCATGCGTGAGGCGGACGCCGATCCGGCAGGCGTCGGTGGACCCGGCGTCGATCTGGCACCGAGCACGGAGCCACTCCCCCGCCTGGTACCCGGTGATCCCCAGCGGCCGGACGTCGATCGTGACCGCCAGGGGGTCAAGGTCCGCCGCGCCCCCGGGGCGAACGACCTCGCGGCCCATCACCTCGAGCCCCTCGAGCCCGTCCACCGCGGATCGGAGGCGCGCGGCGCGCTCCAGGGCGCCGCCCAACAGGTCGCGGCCTTGCTCGACCATCTGCCGCCGCCAACCGTCCAGCGTCGCGTACACGAGGCTGGAGGAGCTGGTCGTGCCCAGGAGGTCTTCGCGGGCCTGCAGCACCGTGGGGTCGATCCGACCGCCCTGCAGGTGAAACGTGGAGCTCTGCTCGATGGCGCCGCCCATCTTGTGCACGCTCGTGACCACCAGGTCGGCGCCGGCGTGCATGCCCCACGCCGGCAGGTCGTCGTGGAACGGCAGATGGGCGCCCCAGGCCTCGTCGACGAGCAGCGGGACGTCGTACTCGTGGCACACGCTCGCCGCACCGGCGATGTCGGCGCACGTACCCCAGTCGGTCGGCGAGATCAGGAGCATGCCCTTCGCGTCCGGGTGCTCCTCCAGCGCGGCCCGCACGTCGTCCGGCTCGGGCGGGTGGGCCAGGTGCAGGTGATCGTCGAAGTGCGGATGGACCCACACCGGATCGATCCCGCTGATGATCAGCGCGGCGATCACCGACTTGTGCGCGTTGCGCGACACCAGGAGCTTCTCGCCCGGACCGGCCACCGAGATCATGGCGCTCTTGACCGACAACGAGCTCCCGCAGGTGGAGAAGAACGCGTGCTCGGCGCCGACGGCGTCCGCCATGAGCTCCTGCGCCTGCGACAGCACCCCCTGCGACTGGCGGCGGTCGTCCAGGCCGTTGAGCATCAGCACGTCCGAGGTGAACACTCCCTCGCCGACCACCCCGACGACCCGAGGGTCCGCGCCTCTGCCCTGGCCGTGGGCCGGTGGGCCGAACACGACGTCGCCGCGCCTGCGGAACTCCTGCAGCGCCTCGAGCACCGGGACACGTGAGTGGTCCATGCCGCCTCCCGTCACAGCGAGCGACCACCCGTCACGCCGATCCGGTCGCCCGTGATGTAGCTCGACTCCTGGGACGCGAAGAACACGTAGGCGGGCGCCAGCTCGGCGGGCTGGCCGGCGCGGCCCAGCGGCGTGTCACCGCCGAACTGCTCGACCTTCTCGTCCGGCAGGGTGGCGGGGATCAGGGGCGTCCAGATCGGCCCCGGCGCCACCGCGTTGACGCGTATGCCCTCCGGCGCCAGCTGCTGCGCGAGCCCCTTGGTGAAGTTGAGGATCGCCGCCTTGGTCGTGGCATAGTCCAGCAGCTGCGGGCTCGGCTCGAACGCCTGGACCGATGTCGTGTTGATGATCGACCCCCCGCGGGGCAGGTGGTCCAGTGCCGCCTTCGTGATCCAGAACAGCGCGTAGAGGTTGGTCCTGAGCACCCGGTCGAGCTGGGCCGTCGTGATGTCGCGCAGACCACCGTCCTGCGACATCTGGTAGGCGGCGTTGTTCACCAGGATGTCGAGGCCGCCGAGCCCGGCCGCCGCGTCGGCGACGAGGCGGCGGCAGAACTCCTCGTCCTGGATGTCGCCCGGCAGCAGCACGGCTGTGCGGCCCGCGTCCTCGACCCACCGTGCCGTGGTGCGAGCGTCCGGCTCCTCCTGGGGCAGGTAGGAGATCGCGACGTCGGCACCCTCGCGTGCGAAGGCGATCGCCACCGCCCGCCCGATGCCGGAGTCGCCGCCCGTGATCAGTGCGCACCTGCCGGCCAACCGGCCAGAGCCCTCGTAGGTGGACTCGCCGTGGTCCGGCTGCTGCGACATCTCGTCCGTACGGCCCGGCGGCTGCAGGTCGTCCGCAGGCTGCTCCGGCTGCGGGTGCTGGGTGGTCGGGTCCTGTGGCGTGGTCTGGTCAGACATGTGCAGCTCCCCGGTCGACGTCGCGTGCACCGTCCAGCATCGAGCCGGACGTCGTCACTCGCACCGGGAACGGGCGGGGCTACATCACCTCGGGGCCGGTGTCGACCATCGGATAGGCGTCCATGCCGAGCGGTGGCGAGTAGGTGCCGTGCCAGCCGACGAGCGTGCGCTCCAGGTCGTCGACCCAGTACGTCTCGCCCGGCTCGATCTTGACCGTGCTGCCCGCGTACTGGACGACCATCGGCGCCGTGGCGACACGCCGCCGCCCCTCGCCCCACCGGTGGCTGCTCGGGAGCAGGTCCGCACTGGTCGGCGGCTCCCAGAGGTTGTCCGCCTCGATCGCGCCCTCGACGAGGACGGCGACCTCGGCATGGCCGCGCCGCCGTGCGACGTCGGCCGGCGTCTCCCCCTCCCTGCTGACGGCGCCCGCGTCCGCGCCGGAGGCGAGGAGCTCGGCCGCGGCGGCGCGGTCACCCGCGTACGCGGCCTGGTGGAGGAATCCCCAGCCGGACGACGGCTTCACGTGGTGGGCGCACTCACGGGCGAACGCCGGTGACGAGCGCCAGCCGGCGCGGACCGCCGGCCAGTCGCCGTTCTTGGCGAGCTCGTAGAACCGCTCGACGAGCTGCGGGGGCTCAGGGGGCATCTGCACGGTACCTCTCGACGGTCAGGGCTGGGCGGACGCGCGGGTCGGTGACGCGCACCGCCCATCGTGGCACGAGACACCCCGCGGTCGTCTGCGCGTGCGTCACGTATCAGCCGCCCGAGCGGCTCCGGCCACCGTCAGCCCACGTGCAGGAGCGGTCCCTGCTCCGAGGCGGCTGCCTCCTTCATCGCGTTCTTGCCGATCAGCACCGCGGCCACCACCGCGGCCGCGACAAGGATGCCGGCCGCGGCGAGGAACACCGCGGAGTACCCCTCCACCGCAGCCTGCGCCGAGGCGGGGTCGTCGGCGTTCGCCGTGACCGCGACGTACAGGGCCGTCACGACGGCCAGGCCGATGGACCCGCCCACCTGGTTGGACGCGTTGGCCGTGGCCGCGGCCGCACCCGCGTCGTGCGGGGCGACGCCGAGCAGGGAGAGGTTCTGCAGCGGGACGAACGTGAAGCCCATGCCGACGCCCATGACCAGCACGCCGGGGAACACCTGGGCCCAGTAGCTGCCGTCGACGGTGATGAGGCTCAGGTACGCCACACCCAGCGCACTGATGAGCGGACCGAAGATGAGCTGCCGGCGCGGGCCGATCTGGTTGAGCAGCCTCGTCGCGAACGGGACCGTGACCATGATGCCGCCGGTGATCGGCAGGCTCGCCAGCCCTGCGAGCAGCGGGCTCAGGCCCAGCACGATCTGCAGGTGGAAGGTCAGGTACAGCATCGCCCCGATCATCACCGCGCCGGCGATCGCCTGCAGCAGGAACGCCGCGGCACGCGCCCGGTGCCGCACCACCCGCAGCGGCAGCAGCGGGTGGTTGGACCGGGACTCGACGAGCACGAACGCCGCCAGCAGGACCAGCCCGAGTGCGAGCATGCCCAGCGTCGCCGCCGACGTCCACGACTCCTCGGCGAGCGTCAGACCGTAGACGAGCGCAGCCAGGCCCGTGCTGACCGTCAGCGCGCCCAGCACGTCGTAGCGGCGGTCACCCTCGGCGCGGCTCTCGGTCAGCAGCACGAGCGCCGCGACCACGCCGGCCGCGACGAACGGCACGTTGACCAGCAGGCACCACCGCCAGCTGAGGAACTCGGTGAGCACGCCGCCGACCAGCAGCCCGACGGCGGACCCGGCACCGGCCACCGCGCCGAAGATCGCGAACGCGGTGTTGCGCTCCCGGCCGTGCGGGAACGTGACGGTCACGATCGCCAGCGCGGCGGGCGCCATGAGCGCCGCGGCGACGCCCTGGACGCCGCGGGCGACGAGCAGCTCGGCGCCCGAGTGCGCCAGACCGCCCCACGCCGAGGCGGCCCCGAACAGCACCAGGCCCAGGACGAAGGTGCGGCGGCGCCCCCAGAAGTCGGCGATACGCCCGCCGAGCAGCAAGAACGCACCGAAGGCGAGGGCGTAGGCGGTGACGACCCACTGGCGTGCCGTGTCGGACAGCGCGAGGTCGGTCTGCGCGCTGGGCAGCGCGACGTTGACGATGGTGCCGTCGAGGACGACGAGCAGCTGGGTCAGGGAGACGGTGGCCAGGATCCACCAGCGCCGCGCGGGCGCGGCCGAGGCAGGCAAGGTCAAGGGAGTGTCCTTCGACGAGTGGGGCGTCCGGGGTTTCCAGCCCCGATCGGCGCTCATCGGCACTCGACCAGACCCGACGCTGTTGTCGGTCAGACGGGGAGAGTGTAGACGACGCCGGGCCACGCAGGCCCGACGGCTGTGGACCTCCACGTCGTTCTCAGGTGCTGGTCATCACCTGCCTCACGACCTTGATGATCTCGTCGAAGGTGTCGTACCGGCCGGGACTCCCCTGCAGGAGCCACAGGTACGTGTCGGCTTCCGCGTCCGTGACCGTGCCGGCCCGGATCGGGCTGAGAGAGATGCTCGTGTCACAGGATCCCCCGTCGACGGCGCGCCCCGGCCCTGCCGGACCGTCGCCCGGCCGGCCGGAACAGATGGTCGCGCCGAGCCGGCTCCAGCCTGCCCGCCCGGCCTCAGTCTGGGATCGGCAGGTCCTGGATGTCCCGGCTGACGGCAGCCAGCCTTGGGGCAGCGCTCACCCGGCAGTCACCTACGAGAGGAAGAGAACCCCATGCCGACGCATGAGGAAGCCAAGGACAGGGTCTCCGTGCACGAGGGCCGCGCCCGTTCGCACAGCACCGGGCCCGTGCTCGTCGTCGACGTCGGGAAGGGCGCGGCCGACCTGTCGAGCGCCGGCTCGGGGAACACGGCATGAGGGTGCTCGTGACGGGCACGTCGAGCGGCATCGGCCGTGCGATCGCCGTCAGGCTCGCGGAGCGCGGTCATGACGTGGTGGCCGGGGCACGGCGCGTCGCCGACGCCCCCACCCACCCGCGCATCCGCCCTGTGGCGGTGGATGTCACCGACAGCGGGCAGCTCGCGTCCCTGGCGGACGGCATCGGCCCGCTCGGCGGCGTGGTGAACAACGCCGGGATCACCGTCGCCGGTCCGCTGGAGCACCAGCGCCTCGACCGCCTCCGGGAGCAGCTGGAGGTCAACGTCGTCGCGGTCGTGGCCGTGACCCAGGCGTTCCTGCCCGCGATCAGGGCAGGACACGGACGCCTGGTGATGATCGGTTCCACGAGCGGTCTCGTCACCACGCCGCTCCTGGGCGCCTACAGTGCCTCCAAGTTCGCGGTCGAAGCGGTCGCGGACGCCTTGCGTCAGGAGCTGGCGCCGTGGGACCTGCCCGTCGTGATGGTCAATCCCGGCAGCTTCACCTCACAGAACCGGTCGAAGACGACGGCGATGGTGGAGGCAGACCGCGCCGTCATGAGCGCGTCCGCGGAGCGCCGCTACGGGCAGGCCCTGGACGCGCTCGCCCGGTTCAACAGGTCCGTCGAGGCGAGGGCCGGCGACCCCGAGCGGGTCGCCGCCGTGGTCGAGCGGGCGCTCACCGCGCGTCGGCCGCGGCCGCGCTACATCGTCGGGGCCGACGCGCGCACCCTGGTCACCATGAAGCAGCTCCTGCCGGCCAAGGTGGTCGACGCCGTGCTGTCCAGGATCATGGGCCTGCCGCGCCAGGCCACGGGCTGACGGGCCGGGTGCTGGTTATAGTCGCTCCATGGCCGACACCGCTCGGCGCATGAGGACTGAGCTCGGCGCCTATCTGCGCAGGTGCCGCGAAGCAACGGAACCTGCGTCCCTGGGCCTGGCCCGCGGCCATCGGCGCGTCGCAGGACTACGACGCGAGGAGGTGGCGACCTTCGCGGGCGTGAGCATCGACTACTACACGCGCCTGGAGCAGGGTCGCGAGGTAAACCCCTCCCCGCAGCTGCTGAACGCCCTGGTCGGCGTGTTCCGGTTGAGCGAGGACGAACGTCTTCACCTGTACCGCCTGGCCGGCGCAGACGTGGTGCAGCAGCGATCTCCGCTGAGCGAGGACGTGTCGCCCGAGATCCAGGGACTTCTTGACCGGTGGTCGCTGAACCCCGCGTTCGTCTACAACGAGAGCCAGCAGATCCTCGCGACGAACTCCCTCGGCCGGACGCTGTACCAGGGCTTCTCGCGTGCGGACAACTTCGCCAGGATGATGTTTCTCGATCCCTTCGCGAGGAACTTCTACGTGGACTGGGAGCGTGTCGCGCTCGAGACCGTGGGGGCGCTCCGCCAGGCGTGGGGCAAGGCGTCGGTACGCGGCGACATCCAGGAGCTCGTCGACGACCTCGCCGAGGCCGACGCCGACTTCGCAGAGATGTGGGGTGCGCACGTCGTGATCGGCAAGAGTCACCAGACCAAGACACTGCTCCATCCGGTGGTCGGGCAGCTCGCGCTCGAGTTCCACGACTTCGTCGTCCCCGCGGCGCAAGGCCTGCGCCTCCTGGTCTGCGACGCGCGACGAGGGAGCGAGGCGGAGGAGTCGTTGCAGCGGCTCACCACCCTGAGCCCTGACGCCCAGGCACCAGTGCCTTGAGCGCACTCGCGCCGGCCGCCCGTCCCCCGGGACGCTCGGCGCGCTGGATCCCCACGACCGCGGCGAGCCGCACGACCACAGCGAGCCGCGGGACACCGCGGCTCGCTGTGGTGCTCTCCTCCGGGAGGAGCAGCTCGCGTCCGTCAGACCGTCACACGCTCGACGATGTCGTAGTAGGCGTGCAGGTCGAGCCACTCGATGCCGGACACGACCTTCCCGTCCTTCATGGTCAGGATGTAGAGGTATCCGTTGTGGTACGGCTTGCCGTCCCGAGCACGACCCGTGCTGTCGATACGGATGATGACATCGTCGCCGTCGGCCCACAGGCCTCGTGGCGTGATCGCCAGCGGCCCGTCGAGACGGTCGAAGAGCGCCTTCTCCGCATTCTCGTGCAGGTCCTTCAGACCGCTGTACTCACCGGCGACAGGACCGTGGCCGGCGATCGTCCAGGTCGTGGACTCGGTGAAGATCTCCGTGAAGAACCTCGTGAAGTCCTCCGCCCCTTCGGCCAGGGCAGCCTGGACGACCTCCAGGTTCGATTCCTCCTGGGGGGTGTACCGCATCGATTCCTCCAATGTGCAGTGGTTGTCGCGCCGAGGCGTGCGCCGTGAGGACGAGAACCTCGGCACAGGCAACGTATGGACGCCGCGTCCTTCGCGGGAGGCCGCGCTCTCCATGGGTGTGCCACACCCCCGCACCGCCCCTGTCCGAGGTAGTCACCACCGTGACGGTGGGCGGCGAGCGCCTCCGCGACTATCCGCCCACGATCGCCAGCGCCAGGGCGGCCAGGCTCACCGTGGGCACGGTCGCGACCAGACCCCAGGCGGCGAAGCGTCGCCACGGGAACGTGACGCCGAGCGCGACGACGCGCTGGTGCCACAGGAGCGTCGCCAGTGACGCCCAGGGCGTGACCAGCGGGCCGAGGTTCACGCCGATCAGGAGAGCCATGAGCACGACAGGGTCGCCCGCGGCGATCGGTTCCAGCACGAGGTAGGCGGGCAGGTTGTTGACGCCGTTGGCGGCCAGTGCGCCGAGCCCCGCGACGCGCAGCAGCTCGCCCGCGCCGTGGCCCGCGCCGGTCACCGACGTCAGCAGGGCCGTGAGGCCGTGGGCGTGCGCCGTCTCGACCAGGACGAACAGCGACGCGGCGAGCCCGAGGGCCTGCCACGGCACGAGCGCGGGCCGCAGAGCGCTCCGACGTCGTAGGAGGAACAGGACGACGAGCACGACGACGGCGGCGGTCGCGGGGACCCACACGTGCGGTGTGACCGCGAGCAAGGGCAGCAGCACCAGGAGGACCAGCCCGGCGCCCCAGAAGAGCACGGGGTCGGAGGGCACGCGCTGCGCGGGGACCTGATAGGTCGAGAACAGGACTTCCCGGTACAGGAGGGTGAGGATCATGACGGGCACGACGACGCCGACGAGGGCCGGCGCCCAGCTCAGCGCGAGGAACGCGAAGGGGTGGTCGCCGATCGCGGGTGCCGCGAGCAGGTTGGTCAGGTTGGACACCGGCAGCAGCAGCGAGGCCGTGTTCGCCAGCCAGATGGTCGCCAGCGCGAACGGCAGCGGCGGGATCCGGATGCTCTGTGCGAGCAGCACGACGAGCGGCGTCAGGATGACCGCGGTGGTGTCCAGCGACAGGAACACGGTGCTGACCACGGCCAGCAGCACGACCCACACCCACAGCACGATCACCCGGCGCCGGCCCCAGCGGCCGAGGAGCTGCGCGAGCACCTCGAACACCGAGGCGTCCCGTGCGAGCTCGGCGACGATCGTGATGGCGACCGCGAACCCGAGCACGGGTGCGGTGCGTGCACCCAGGGCCCGGGCGTCCTGTGCGGGCAGCAGGCCGCTCAGCACGCACGCGGCCGCGAGGGCGGCCATCCCGAGGACGATCCATGTGCTCAGACCGAGCCTGCTGCGTGCGCCGTTCACGCGCTGAGCATACGGAGCGCGGCATGATGCCGTACCGGGCCTGTGGTGCCGGCGGCCTTCTCAGGTGCTGGTGTTCACCCGCCGGACGACCGTGATGTCGCGCGGCGCGGCGGGTCGCGGGTGGACCGACCGGCTCCCGCGGCCGGGTCACGCAGGCTCGGCCGCGCCGTCCTGCCGGTCCGCCCGTGACCGGGGAATGAAGGCTGCGACGATCACACAGACGACCGCCGCGCCGAGCCCGAGCGTCAGCGTGAGCAGGAAGCCGTCCTCGCTCGGTCCCGTGACGCCGTCGACCGTCGTGGCGGACAGGGCCAGGACCGCGCCGGCGACGGCCGCGGCGATGCTCGTGCCGAGCGAGCGCATGAGTGCGTTGAGCCCGTTCGCGGCCCCGGTCTCGTGCACGGGCACCGCCTGCATGATGAGTGCCGGCATGGCCGCGTAGCCGAGGCCGACCCCCACACCGAGGACGACGTTGACGGCGAGGATCTGCCACGCCGCGGCATGGAAGACCAGTGCGAGCCCGTAGGCCAGGGCGAGGACCACCGCGCCGATGATGAGCAGCACCTTGGCGCCCCAGCGCCGCTCGACCTTGCCGGCGACGGGAGACATGGCCATCATCGCCAGCCCCGAGGGCGCGAGGACGAGCGCCGCGACGGTGAGCGTCAGCCCCAGCCCGATGCCGGTCACCCGCGGCAGCACGAGCAGCTGCGGGAGCACCACGCTCGACGCGAACAGGGCGAAGCCCATCGCCACCGAGGCGAGGTTGGTGAGCAGGACCGGTCCGCGCACGCTGACCCGCAGGTCGACGAGCGGATCCTGCACGCGCAGCTCGATCACGCCCCAGATCGCCAGCACCACCACTCCCCCGGCCAGCATGGTCAGCGTCCGAACGTCGCCCCAGCCCCACTCGCCGCCGCGCGAGACGGCGACGAGCACGCCGACGAGCCCGAGCGTCAGCCCGACGATGCCGGCGACGTCGACGCGCCCGGGTGTGCTCAGCGCGCTGGACGGCACGAAGACCGCGTAGCCCACGAAGGCGAGCACGGCGATGGCGGCCGCGACCCAGAACAGGGCGTGCCAGTCCAGGTGCTCGGCCACGACCGCGCTCAGCGGCAGGCCGAGCGCGCCGCCCACGCCGAGCGTCGCGCTGACGAGAGCGATACCCGCGCCGAGCTTCCGCGGCGGCAGCACGTCGCGCAGGATCGCGATGCCCAACGGGATGACGCCGGCCGCCATGCCCTGCAGCGCCCGCGCGACGACCAGGGTCACCACGTCGTTCGAGAGGCCGGCGAGGATCGCACCGAGCGCCTGCAGCAGCAGGAGCGCCATGGCGACCCGGCGCTTGCCGAACATGTCACCGAGCCGTCCCGCGACGGGCGTGCAGACCGCGGCAGCCACCAGGGTCGCGGTGATCGCCCATGCGGTGTTGTCGCTGGTGGTGTCCAGCAGCTCGGGCAGCTCACCCTGGATCGGGATCAGGATCGTCTGCATGAACGAGGCCCCGAGGCCCGCGAAGGCGAGCACGGCGAGGATCGCCCGCGGGCCGCGCCGACGAGCGCCGGCACCTCCCGCTGCGTGCGCGCTGCCGCCGTCGGGGGCAAGAGGGATGTCCCTGGTCGGTGTCTGGGTCATCGGTCGTTCGTCCGTCTCTCTGATCGTGTCGCGAAGATGAGACGATGTCTCATCCGGCAGATACAGTATCACCCTGTAGACTTCGGTTCATGGTCCACGATGTGCGCGATCGCAGCCGCGAGATCCTGCGCGCCGAGCTGGCGGACGCCGCCGCCACCTTCTGCGCGGAACACGGCTTCGACAAGGTCACGGCCACCGAGATCGCCCAGGGCATCGGCGTCTCGCGCGCGACGTTCTTCCGCTACTTCGCGTCGAAGGAGGACGCAGTGGTCTCCGCGGCGCGAGGCGCCGCCGCACGCGGCTCCTTCGCGCGGCGCATCGCCGAGACCGTCGATGTGGCCGAGCCCGGCTCGAGCGTGTGGGCCGTCATCCGCAGGGCGGCCGAGTCGATGAGCGACATGGCCGACGCGCGCGGAGACGCGCTGCGGGCGCGCATCCGCATGATCACCGACGTACCCGCGCTCACGGCGCACCTGGCTTCCCAACGGCGCAGCGATCAGACGGCCGTCGAGGACGTGCTGCGCGAGCGGCTCGGCGACGACCGCGCCGCCAGCGCGCTCGCCGCCGCAGCGGTCGCCGCCGCCGACCTCGCCTGGCAGGAGTGGGCCCGCACGCCCGGCTCCCGGCTGCGCCCCCTGCTCGACGCCTACTTCACGGCGCTCGGCGACGTCGCGACGGCGACGCTCGGCTGATCCGCCGGGCCGTCACCACCCCGCGGACGCACCGGCTCACCGGCGCCCAGCCCTTTCCACCGCAGGCACCTGCCAGGCTCCAGCTCCTGGACGCTCGAGCTCGCGGAGACGCCGGTCACGGGGACGGCATGAAGCCGCAGCCCGGCACCCGGGTGTGACGGTCGCACCGAAGAACGGCTCGGCCTGCCGGGACCGACGTCCCGGCAGGCCGAGCCCGCGGGATCAGCAGCGCTTGGCGCCCGACGCGACCGCCAGCCCCGTGACCGAGGTCGCCGTCGACTTGAAGACGACGGTCCGGCCCTCTCCCGCGGACGCGAACATCTGCGCCCCCGGGCTGCAGGAGGCAGCGCCGACGTACTTCCCGTCCGGCGTGTACTGCACCAGGCGCGGCATGAGCCGGTCCGAGGGGAGGGTGGCGTTCATCCACTCCTCCATCGGGGCCTCCTCGGTGATGGTGAGCGTCGTGTCCGACGCGGTGAGCAGCCAGGCCCGCTTCGCCTGCGGCGAGGTCTCGTGGAACAGCACCTTGCTGCGGCCGGTGGCGAACGAGTACGCCCGCACCGAGTTGTGCCAGGCGCCGGCCTCCGTGTAGCCGGGATCGAGGTCCGTCACCCAGTACGCGCCGCGGGTGGTGAGCTCCGGATAGCTGACGCTCTCGGCGCCCGTGTCGAGCCCGGCCAGGACCGTCCTGCCGGTGCGGGTGTCGAACACCTCGGTGCCGAGCGCCCAGTCCCAGCTCCCGTCCTCGTGCTCGAAGACCTCGTACCGGACGTAGGCGATCCGGCCGTCCTTCACCGTGGGCGCGGTCGCCGGGCCGAACCAGTCGTGCTCCACGGTGCGAACCTGACCAGAGCTGCCCGTCAGGTAGCGGACCTCGTCCATCCAGGTCTCACGGTTCAGCTCGGACCACGACGTGACGCCGCCGTCCGTCCCGAGCCCGTTGACCGGGTTCGTGGTGCGGTAGAGCACCTGCTTGTACCCGCCGGTCACCGGCGCGGACATGATCCGGTAGTCCGAGTAGTCCGCGGCGACGGAGAGCCAGACCACCCGCTTGCCGTCGGTGTGGGCGAACCCGTTGGTGCGCCCGTCGTTCCCGGACACCTGCCGCGGCTCTCCCCGGCCGTCGGTACGGCCCACCCAGATCGACGGCGGCTCGGAACCGTCGGCGCTGGACCGCGGCACCGCCCACCAGCCACCGCCCGTGGACGGCTGCATGTCGACGTAGAGCCCGGTGTCGACACGGTCGAGGAGCAGCGTGGTGCCCTTGCCGGGCAGGGTCTCCTCCCACTTCGCGGTGACCCCGCGGGAGTCGAACGCCCGCTCCACCACCTTGAGCTGCCTGCCCCCGAGCCCGAACGACCGCGCGGACGCGATCACGGCCTCCCGGCCGTCCACGAAGTCGGACAGCGGCGTGAGGTACTCGGTCAGCGCCCGGTAGACGATCTTGTCGGCCAGGTCGCCGCCCAGCGCCTCGCGGACGTCCCACAGCGCGCCGGAGACGATGGTCGAGTTGAGGTGCACGCCCCCGTAGTCGAAGCGCGCGTCGGTCTCGATGAGGTGGTTGAAGTCCGCCGTCGTCATGCCGTCGTCGAGGTCGCGGAGCGCGCAGTCGACCGGGGCCGTGGTGCGGCACAGGTCGCCGCCCAGGAGGCTCGCCTCCGGGTCGCTCATCGGGATGCCGGACACGTCGACGTCGATCGCGTTGCCGAAGTAGTCGGCGATCGCCTCGTTCAGGGCACCCTGCTGCCCGGTGTAGAGGAAGCCCGCGGTGTGCTCCACGACGCCGTGCGTCATCTCGTGGCCCACCACGTCGAGGTCGGCGGCGAGCGACTTGTACTCCGCGTCACCGGTCCCGTAGACCATCTTGGTGCCGTCCCAGAAGGCGTTCACGAACGGGTTGCCGCCGTAGGTGATGCCCACGAAGGAGTCGATCGGCATGCCGGCGCCGTCCAGGCTGTCGCGCCCGTGCACGGTCTTGTAGTACTCGAAGACCTGGGCCGCGGCCCAGTGCGCGTCGACGGCGCCGAGGTCGGTCAGGTCGGCACCGAGCGTGCTGGACGACGAGACGAACGGCGCGATGCCCTCGGGCCACGTACCGGCCGTGTCGAAGTAGTCGTGCTCCGTGGCGTCCCACGTGGTGACCGGCACCGTCCGCCCGTCCGCCACCGTGTGCGTCAGGTCGACCGTGCGGTACGTACCGGTCGCGTCCTCCCGCTGCAGCGGGACGTCGACGACCGTGCCGTCGGCCTTCGTGCCCGTGCCGACCACGTCGGTCACACCGTTGCCGGACGGCGGCGGTTCGGTGGCGGCGCCCGTCCCCGCTCCGGCCGGGCGCGCACCGGCGGCCTGTCCGGGTGCGGCCAGCGTGCGCAGGCGGCTGGAGGTCAGCAGCATCGCACCCGTGGTGGCGCTCACGTACACGTCGGTGAGCACGGGCTCGCCGGTGACCGGCGCCGCGCCGCTCACCACGACGTGACGGGCAAGGACGCCGGTCCCGGCCGGCACGACGGCGAGGCCTTCGTCCGTACCGGTCAGACCGGCCTGTGCCGCCGACGGAGCCGTGCCCGGCTTCACACCGCCCGCGACCACCGCCGTCCCGGCCGACAGGCTCTTGCGGACCGAGTCGACCGCCCGGTCGACGGCCACCCCCGCAGGCAGCGTCTCGGCCGTCGTGTCGACGTCCAGCTCGGTGAAGTACGAGCCCGAGGTACCCGTGACCGTCCGTTCACCACCCCGCTTCTCCATGCGGACCACGTACTGGCCGCCCACCACGGGAAGCTTCTTGTACCGCTGGTCCAGCCGCACGGTCTCGCGGGCGCCGTCCCGCTCGACGTCGGCGGTCACCAGCGTGGCGCCGACGTTCGCGATCGCGTACCGCGACCGGTGGTCGGTCAGGTGGGACCTGGCCGCCTGGTCGGGCGTGACGGTGGCGTCGACCGGCTCGTCGAGCCCGTCCACGAGCCGGGGCGTCTCGGTGCCGGGCGCCGGGTCGGCCGCCTCGGCGTCCGCGGGAGCGGCCGCCGAGGCCGCGTGAGCAGGGGCCATGGCCCCGAGCAGCAGCGCCGTCAGCGCGATCGAGACGACACCACGACGGTGTCCTGGGAAGCGCATGGTTCCTCCTCCGGCCCTGACGGGCCCGTGTCGAGTGCTGTCCTGGAGAGAGCCGGTCGCCTCGTTGCGCCCTGTTGGGGCACAACTGTGCTGAGCGGCCTCGGGCCCGACAAGGAGGAGGATGCGCAATTGCGCAGATGAGCAGAGAGCGGAGCGTCACGCGTGCATGCGCGGCAGGAGGCCGCGCTCGGCGGCGAACAGCCCGATCTGGAACCTGGTGCGCGCGCCCAGCTTCTCCGCGAGCGCGGTGATCTCGGCCTGGACGGTGCGCCGGCTGATGTCGAGGGTCCGGGCGATCGCCTCGTCGGTCAGGCCGCCGGCCATCAGGTCGAGGATGGACCGCGTGCGGTCCTCCAGCGGGACCGGGGAACGGTGCCGGACGGGCTCGTCGCCCTCGTCCGACGGCGCCCCGGCGCCGCGGAGCTCCCACAGCGCCTGCGGCACCGCCGCCTCCCAGAGCCGTTCGAAGAGCTCCAGGAGGGCCCGCACCAGCGCGGGCGAGTGCACCACCAGCGACGCGACGCCGGCGTCGTCCCCCTCGGCGGGGAGCAGCGCGATCCGCCGGTCCACGACGACCAGCTTGAGCGGGACCTGCGGCAGCAGACGCAGCCCCGCCCCGGTCGACCGCCCGCCGAGCGCCGTCTCCAGCGACACCGGGTCGGTGAACGTGGAGCTCTCGTACACGCTGCGCATCGTGACCGCCGGGTCCATGGCGGGCCGCTCCCCCTGGGTCTCCGGCGTGACCTTGAGGTACGGCGGCCGGGCGAGGTGCAGCACCTCGTGTGTGGCGGTCTCCATGAGCTGCCAGTACAGGGCGCTGACCTGCTGCGCCCCCACGACGACGTCGACCAGGCCCGTGCCCGCCACCTGTCCCGTCGACACCTGGTAGGACCGTTCGATCTCGTCGACGTGCAGCTCCCAGACGGCGAGCTCCAGCCGCCGCTGGGCGAGCAGCCTGGTGAGCACCGACCGCGGCGGGAACGCCGTCCACCGCCCGCCCGCAGGATCCCCCGGCGCGCTCACCCGGACGACGAGCCGGTCCCGCTCGAGCGCAGCCAGCGCTCCGCGCACCTCGTCGATGCCCAGGCCCAGTGCCCGGGCGATCTCCGCCTCGTCGACCTCGCCTCGCCCCGCGAGGTGGTGGAGCACGCGGACCGGTGGTGGCGTGGCCACGCCCAGGGACCGCTGCACGTCGTCAGAGATCATGTCGGCCTGCCTCCTTGGCACACGTGGTCGTGCCAAGCCGCCGTCGCCTCGGCCACGGGCGGTCGCCCTCGCCAGCTTTCCGGAGACGATAGCTCGTCGTGGTGCGCACGCCGCCCTGTTTCACCCGCGGGACGGGGCCGGTCGGCCCGATGGCGGCGAGCCGCGCGATCGGTGCGCGCACTCCCCTGCTGACGAGACCGGGCAACGAGCACCTCAGCGCACGAGAGCCACGCCTTCAGCTGCGGACGACCCACGCCTGGTCCGCGCGACCGACGCACCGGCACGCGCGGCGTCACGATCACCGGAGAGCTCGGGTGCGGCGGACTGCAGGAACTCGACGACGGCCTCGGCCGGCACCTCGCACGGCTTGAGCACGGCTCCTCGGGTGGTGACCCACACGTTCGCGCTGAGCTGCTGCGCGTCACTGAGGCGTTCGGCGCTGATCGTGACGACCTTGCCGTTCGCACGCGTCGTGCGGGTCACGCCCCAGGCCTGTCCTGAGACCCGCACCCGGGACCATCCCTCGGGAACCTGGTCGACGAGTGCGTCCAGCGCCTGGCGCTGTTGCTGATCCATCGGGTCGTGTCCCTTCGCAGACGATGTCACCGCTCCGCCGCGGGCGGTGCCGCCCGCGCCCCACCGGCCGCCGGTCCGGGACGGCCGGGAGGTGGGTCGCGGGCGGCGGGTGGGGTCAGCCGAGGCGTTCGCCCGAGGTCGCGGAGAACACGTGGGAGTGGCCGGCCTGGATGGCCACGGAGATGACGTCGCCCTT
>NZ_JBIUAP010000022.1:0-72889 GCF_044547525.1 Promicromonospora sp. NPDC052451 | reverse complement strand
CGCCGCGCCCCCGCCCCCGGCGGGGGGCCCCCCCCCCCCCGCGCGGCCCCCCCCCCCCCCCCCCCCCCCCCCCCCCCCCCCCCCCCCCCCCCCCCGGGGGTGCCTCCCGGGCACCTCTGGACCGCCTGTTACTTGGCCCCGGCCGGGTCGACCGGGCTCGCGTCGGGATCCACGGGGCGGTCGGCCTCGTCGGTCTCCACGCCACCGTCGGCCTTGTCGTCGGCCTTGTCGTCGGCCTTGTCGTCGGCCTTGTCCTCGGCCTTGCCGTCCGCCTTGCCGTCCGCCTTGCCGTCCGCCTTGTCCTCGGCCTTGCCGTCCGCCTTGCGGTCGGCCTTGCCGTCAGCCTCGGCCGAGGTGGTCTCCGCGTCCGGATCCTCGTCGTCGGCCGGCTCACGGCCCGGCACGTAGACCGACAGCTCCGGTTCGGTGTGCCGACGCCCCTGGACGACGACGATCGCCACGCCGAGCAGCACCGCGATCCCCGACGTCCAGATGTTCGCAGGGATCCCCAGCGGCGCGTCGCTGGTCGGGTCGATGCGGATGGCCTCCAGCCAGCTGCGGCCCAGGCCGTACCAGACCAGGTAGAGACCGAACAGGCGGCCCCAGCGCAGGCCCGGGCCAGGCGTGTCCAGTGCCGCGTCCCGGCGGGTCACGCGCCGCTCGATCGTGAGCAGCAGGGCCACGCCGACGAGGTTCCAGATCATCTCGTACAGGAACAGCGGGTGGAACAGCGTGCCCTCGGGGGTGCCGTCGGGGAACATCGGCGCGTCGGAGCGGATCTCCAGGCCCCACGGCAGCGTTGTCGGCAGGCCGAACAGCTCCTGGTTCACGTAGTTGCCCAGCCGCCCGATCGCCTGGGCGACCAGCAGGCCGGGCGCGAGGGCGTCGGCGAAGGACCAGAAGCGCAGGCCGGAGATGCGGCACCCGATCCAGACACCGACGGCACCGCCGAGCAGCGACCCGAACAGGGCGTTGCCGCCCTCCCAGATCCGCACCCAGGCCCACGGGTCCACCCCGGGCCCCGTGAAGTCACCCAGGTGGGTCAGCACGTGGTAGATGCGGGCGCCGACGATGCCGATCGGCACCGCCCACATCGCGACGTCGAGCGCGAGCCCGGGCGCGGCACCCCGCGCCCGCAGGCGCCGGTCGGTGATGTACGCGGCGGCGGCGATACCCGCCAGCAGGCACAGAGCGTAGGTGTGGATGGTGAGCGGGCCCAGGCTGAACTGCGACCACACGGGGTCGGGGCTGGGGATACTGGCCGGAAGCACGACCCGAAGGTACCGCGATCGGGCGGCACGGTGGGCATCGGACCGCCCGAGTCGTCAGCGGCGCCGCTTCTCCCGCACGCGGACCGAGATCTCGATGGGGGTGCCCTCGAAGCCGAACGTCTCGCGCAGGCGGCGCTCGATGAACCGGCGGTACCCGGCCTCGATGAACCCGGTGGCGAAGATGACGAACCGCGGCGGACGCGTCGAGGCCTGCGTCGCGAAGAGGATGCGCGACTGCTTGCCGCCCCGGAGCGGGTGCGGGTGCGCGGCGACGAGCTCGCCGAGGAACGCGTTGAGCTTGCCGGTGGGGATGCGCCGGTCCCAGGACGCGAGCGACCGCTCGATCGCGGGCACGAGGCGTTCGGCGTGCCAGCCGGTGCGCGCCGAGAGGTTGACCCGCGGGGCCCACTGGATCTGCACGAGCTCCTTCTCGATCTCCCGCTCGAGGTAGGGGCGGCGGTCCTCGTCCATGAGGTCCCACTTGTTGTACGCGATGACCAGCGCACGACCGGCGTCCACGACCTGCTGGATCACGCGGATGTCCTGCTCGGTCAGCGGGTTGGACGCGTCCACCAGGACCACGCCGACCTCCGCCTTGTCGATCGCGGCGGCGGTGCGCAGCGACGCGTAGAAGTCGGCGCCCCGGGTCTGGTGCACGCGGCGCCGGATGCCCGCGGTGTCCACGAACCAGTACGGGGTGCCGCGCAGCTCGATGAGCTCGTCGACGGGGTCGCGCGTGGTCCCGGCGACCTCGTCGACGACGACGCGCTCCTCGCCGGCGATCTTGTTCAGCAGCGACGACTTGCCGACGTTGGGCCGCCCGACGAGCGCCACGCGGCGCGGGCCGGCGGGCCGCAGCGTTCCGTGCGCTGACGTCGTGGGCAGTGCCTTGATCGCGGCGTCGAGCAGGTCGCCGGTGCCTCGGCCGTGCAGCGCGGAGACGGGGTACGGCTCCCCCAGGCCGAGGGACCACAGGTAGGCGGCGTCCGCCTCGCCGGAGGCGCCGTCCACCTTGTTGGCGGCCAGCACCACGGGCTTGCCGGAGCGCCGCAGCAGCTCGACCACGCGCTCGTCGGTCGCGGTGGCGCCCACGGCGGCGTCGACCACGAAGACCACGGCGTCGGCCAGGGAGATGGCCACCTCGGCCTGCTCGGCGACCTTGGACTCGATGCCCGCGACATCGACCTCCCAGCCGCCCGTGTCCACGAGCATGAACCGGCGGCCGGACCACTCCGCCGGGTAGGACACGCGGTCGCGCGTCACGCCCGGCTTGTCCTCGACGACGGCCTCGCGGCGGCCGAGGATGCGGTTCACGAGGGTCGACTTGCCGACGTTCGGCCGTCCGATGATCGCGAGCACCGGCAGGATCTGCTCGGCCTCGGACTCCTCGTCGGACCACTCGGCGTCCAGGAGCTCCTGGTCCGCCTCGTCGAGCTCGAACTCCGCCAGGCCGGCGCGCAGCGCCCGCTCGCGCGCGAGGTCGTCCTCCGTCTCGTTCAGGTCGAGCTCGAGGGCAGCATCATCTCGGGCCGCGGCGTCCAGCGCAGCAGCCTCCGATGCAGAGGAGTCGTGGGTCATGCTCCCTATTGTCGCAGGCCCGCCGCCCTGAGGCCGACCCACGTGGGTATGACCTGCCACACCGCGTCACGGCTCACGCCGACGGCGCGACCTCGCGCCCCGTCGCCCGTGCGACCACCGCGAGCACGGCGTCGACCGTCTGCTCGAAGTCCAGGTCGCTGGAGTCGACGGTCACCACGCCGTCCGCGGCGACCTGGAACTGCGTCACCTTCGCGTCGTCCTGGTCACGGCGCAGCACCTGGTCGCGCGTGGCGTCCACAGCCGAGTCGTCGGCGGCGCCGTGCACCTCCAGCGACCGGCGGCGCAGGCGTGCCTCCTCGGAGGCGGTCAGCAGCACGCGGACGTCGGCGTCGGGCGCCACGACCGTGGTGATGTCGCGCCCCTCGGCCACGATGCCGCGCCCGCCCGAGCGCACGGCCTGCGTCGTGCTCGACTCCTGGTCGATGAGCTCCCGCTGGAGCCGCTTGAGCTCGGCACGCACCTCCAGGTTGGAGGCGACCTTGGACACGTTCGTCGTGACCTCGGTGCTGCGGATCGTCACCGAGACGTCCCGCCCGTCCAGCTCCACGCCGGGCGCGGCCGGGTCGAGCCCCATGACCAGCGGCATCGCGCGGACGGCGGTCGCCACCGCCGTCGCGTCGTCCAGGTCCGCCGTCTCCATGCTCCACACCGTGGCCGCGCGGTACATGGCGCCGGTGTCGAGGTAGGCCAGCCCGAGCCGCGCCGCGACCGCCTTGGACACGCTGGACTTGCCGGACCCGGAGGGGCCGTCGATGGCGATCACCACAGGACTGGTCACGTACTCGCTCACTTCCGTTGAGTGCTGGATATCTGTTGCTGGAGTGCGTCCCGGGCCACGAGTACCCAGCACTCAGCGGACGAGGTTACAGGTCCACCGCGTTCATCAGGGTGCCCAGCTCCGTGCGGCCCAGCACCCGGGTACGGCCCGGCTTGAGGTCACCCAGCGGGATCGGGCCGATCCGGGTGCGCACCAGGCGCGTCACCGGGTGGCCGACGGCCTCGAACATGCGCCGGACGATGCGGTTGCGACCCTCGTGCAGCACGACCTCCAGCATCGCGAGGCCGTCGATCTGCTGGAGCACGTGCACCGCGTCCATCTTCGCGATGCCGTCCTCCAGCTCGACGCCCTTCAGCAGCTCGCGGCCGGTGCGCGGGTACACCTCGCCCTCGACGGTGACCAGGTACGTCTTGGCGATGCCGTACTTCGGGTGCGAGAGCCGGTTGGCTAGCTCGCCGTCGTTCGTCAGGAGCAGCAGGCCCTCGCTGTCCGCGTCGAGCCGGCCCACGTGGAACAGGCGCTCCTCGCGGTTCTTGATCAGGTCGGCGACGGTCGGGCGCCCCTTCGGGTCGTCCATCGTGGAGACCACGCCGAGCGGCTTGTTCAGGGCGATCGTCACCTTGGCCTGGTCGAGCTGGATCCGCAGCCCGTCCACGTGCACGACGGCGGTCGCCGGGTCGATCCGCACCCCGAGCTCCGTGACGATCTGGCCGTCCACCTCGACGCGTCCGCTCGCGATGAGCTCCTCGGAGGCCCGGCGGGAGCCCAGACCGGCCTGGGCGAGCACCTTCTGCAGCCGCACGCCGTCCTCGACGTGCACGTCACGGCCCTGCTCCGCGGGCTTCGCGGGCCGACGCCGGGGCGCGTTCGCCTGGGCGCGGCTCTTCGCGGAGCTGCCGCCCCGGAAGTTCTTGCCGCCCTTGCCCGCATGGTCGGCACGGCGGGGCTGCTGGCCACCACTGGATTCGCGGCGGCTCCCGCCGCGGCGTTCGTTGCTCATGATTCGTCTCTCGGTGAGTCGGGAAGGACGCCGCCCGGGCGGCCCGGCACCACGCAGGTACCTAGGAATCCAGCCCGTCCAGCCCCTCGATCGTGTCGAGGTCCGGCAGGTGCGGCGCCAGCGGAGGCAGCTCGTCGAGCGACGAGAGGTCCATCCGCTCCAAGAAGTATCCCGTGGTTCCGAACAACACCGCACCCGAGCTCGGGTCCTGCCCGATCTCGGCGATCAGCCCCCGGGTCAGCAACGTCCGCACCACGCCGTCCACGTTCACGCCGCGCACGGCGCTGACCTGGCCCCGGGTGACCGGCTGCCGGTAGGCGACCACCGCGAGCGTCTCCAGCGCCGCCTGGCTCAGCTTCGCCGACTGACCGTCCAGCACGAACCGGCCCACGGGGTCCGCGTGCGCGGAGGAGGAGTAGATGCGCCACCCGTCCACGGTCCGGCGCAGCTCGAAGCCGCGCGGCCGGCCGCCGAGGTGGCCGGCGTACTCGTCGGCCAGCTCGTGCAGGACGTCGTCCGTCTCGTCCTGGGTCAGGTTCAGCGCCGCCGCGATACGGTCCGCGCCGATGGGCGCGTCCGCCACCATGAGCACCGCCTCGATCGCGGCGTGCGCCCCGCCCGGGAGCGTGTGCACGTCGACGAGCGCGGGCTCGTCCGGTGCCGCGGGGGCAGGAGCGGCGTCGGCCTCCGTGTCCGGGGCCGGGGCGTCGGCCAGGGCCTGTTCCTCGACGGTCATGCTGTCGCCTCCGTTCCGGGCTGCTCGGTCTCGTCGTCCTCGTCGAACTCGCTCGGGCCGGCGGCCGGATCGAGGTACTTCTCCCCGTCCGCGGGGCCCGCGGTCCACCGCACCGTGAGCTCGCCCAGCGGGCTGACCTGCTCGAAGCCGACCAGCGCGTCGCGGAACAGCTCCAGCAGCGCCAGGAACCGGGCCACCGTGACCAGCCGCTCGGTCCCCGCCGTCAGCGCGCGGAACGTCACCGACCGTTCGGTGCGCAGCCGCCGGACGATGACGCCGGCCTCCTCGCGCACGCTCACGGCGGAACCGTGCAGGTGCGCGAGGCCCACCACCGGCGGCGGCTTCGGCGCCAGCACCTTCGCGGCGAGCTCGGCGAGCTGCTCCCCCGTCGTGTCCCACACCAGCTCCGGCAGGATCGCGGCGAGGTGCGGCTCCAGGGGCGCCAGGCGCGGCACGCGGCGTCCGCCCGCGGCCATCCGCTCCGCGACGAGCTTGGAGACCTCCTTGTACGCGCGGTACTGCAGCAGCCGGGCGAACAACAGGTCCCGGGCCTCGAGCAGCTCCAGGTCCTCGGCGTCCTCGTCCACCACGCCGGGCAGCAGGCGGGCCGCCTTGAGGTCAAGCAGCGTGGCCGCGATGACCAGGAACTCGCTGGCCACGCCCAGGTCCCAGGACTCGTGCACCTCACCGCGCTCCGCCGCTTCGCGCGAGGCGCGCTCGGCCTCCCGGATGTGCGCGACGAACTCGTCGGTCACGACGGCGAGCGCCACCTCGGTGACGTCCATCTTGTGCTTCGCGATGAGCGAGAGCAGCAGGTCGAACGGCCCCTCGAAGTTGTGCAGCCGGACCTGGAAGGTGCGGGAGGAGCGCCGCTCGTCGGCAGGCGTGTCGGCCTCGGGCGGCGCCTCCGCCTCAGGCAGCGTCGCCACGGGCCACGAGCTCCCGGGCGAGCTGACGGTACGCCGCGGCACCGGGGTGGCCCGGGGCGTAGGCGGTGATCGGCTCGGCGGCGACGGTGGCGTCGGGGAACTTCACGGTGCGCCCGATGACGGAGTGCAGCAGGGTGTCGCCGAAGGCCTCGTGCACCCGGGCCACGACCTCCCGGGAGTGCAGGGTGCGCGAGTCGTACATGGTGGGGAGGATACCGTCGATCTCCAGGGCCGGGTTGAGCCGGTCCCGCACCTTCTCGATGGTCTCCACCAGCAGCGCGACACCGCGCAGCGCGAAGAACTCGCACTCCAGCGGGATCAGCACGCCGTGCGCCGCCGTCAGGGCGTTCACCGTGAGCAGGCCGAGGCTCGGCTGGCAGTCGATGAGGATCACGTCGTAGTCGTCCATCACCGGGCGCAGCGCGCGGGCCAGCACGGACTCCCGGGCCACCTCGCCCACGAGCTGCACCTCAGCCGCCGACAGGTCGATGTTCGCGGGCAGCACGTCGAGGTTCTCGATGCCCGACGGGATGAGCACGTCACGGATGTCCACGCCCCGCTCCATGAGCAGGTTGTAGACCGTGAGGTCGAGCTCGTGCGGGTTCACGCCGATGCCCACGGACGCGGCACCCTGCGGGTCGAAGTCGACCAGCAGCACCTTGCGTCCGTACTCGGCCAGGCACGCGCCCAGGTTGATGGTCGTGGTGGTCTTGCCGACCCCGCCCTTCTGGTTGCACATCGCGATGATGCGGGCCGGGCCGTGGCTCGTCAGCGGCGCGGGCTCCGGCAGGTCGGGCATCACGCGCCCGACCACGTCGCGCAGCGCGTCTGCGTCCTCGGGTGCGCCGACGACCGTCTTCCCGAGAAGCATGTCGGTCATCGTGCCCGCTCCCTCCTGGCTGGGTGCCTCGCTCACGCCCGCCACGCTATACCAGAGTGTGGGCACCGCCGGGTCGAAGCCTCGGCGTGGCGCCCTTCGGACGGCGGCTACCGCTCGCGGGCACGCGGGTGGGCGGCGGCGTAGACCTCGCGCAGCGCGTCGGGGGTGACCATCGTGTAGATCTGCGTGGTGGTCACCGACGCGTGCCCCAGCAGCTCCTGGACCACGCGCACGTCGGCGCCTCCGGACAGCAGGTGGGTGGCGAACGAGTGCCGCAGGGTGTGCGGCGAGACGTGCTCGGTCAGGCCGGCCCGGGCGGCGGCGGCCTGCAAGGCCGCCCAGGCGGTCTGGCGGGACATCCGCGCGCCGCGCGTGTTGAGGAACAGGGCGGGTGTCCCCCGGCCGGCCGCAGCGAGCTCCGGGCGGGCGCGCACCAGGTAGGCCTCCAGGGCGTCGCGGGCGAAGGAGCCCACCGGCACCACGCGCTCCTTGGACCCCTTGCCCAGCAGCCGGACGGCACCCGGGTCGCCCACGCCGTCGACGTCGAGCCCCGCGATCTCCGAGATCCGCGCGCCCGTGGCGTACAGGAGCTCCAGCAGTGCCCGGTCACGCAGGGGCAGCGGCCCGTCGCCGGTGCCCGCGGCGTCGAGCAGGGCGGCCACGTCGTCCACGGACAGCGCGTGCGGCAGACGCCGGAGCTGGGTGGGTGCCCGCACCTCGGCCGACGGGTCGTCGACCGCGAGCCCCTCGGCCTGGGCGAACCGGTGCCAGCCCCGTACGGCGGCCAGGGCGCGGGCGGTGGACGACGGCGAGAGCGGCCGGCCGCCGTCGGACCCCTGCCGCAGCGCCTCGACGAAGCCGGTGACGTCGGCCTCGGTGACCCCCGCGAGGTCGGTGCGGCCGGCGGCGTCCACGAACGCCGTGTACCGCACCAGGTCGCGCCGGTAGGCCGCCACGGTGTTGGCCGAGAGGCCACGCTCGACGCTCAGGTGCGCGAGGTAGTCCCGCAGTGCACGGTCGAGCACGTCGCCCCGGGGCCGGTCGGAGACCTGGCGGGACGACGCCTGGTGGGACAGGTGGGACCGCTGCGGGTGGGACGGCTGCAGGTGGGCCGTGGCGGTGGACACCGCCCCATCATGCCGAGCCCGGCCCGCCACGGGGGCGGGGCACGCCGGGAGGACGCCACGCCGGGCCGGGCACGACGAGCCCGGCCCGGCGGGGTGGCGCGGTCAGGCCGGGTTGATGCCGAACAGCTCCGCGCGCGACCGGATCACCTGGGCGCGGGCGAGACGCGGCTTGTCGCTGCCGTCGCGGATCACCGAGCCGGCGGCCTCGAACTCGGCGAAGAAGTCGACGGCCCAGGCGACGTCGGACGGGCTGGGCGCGAAGGACTCGTTGATGACGCTGGACTGCTCGAAGTCCAGGCAGAGCTTGCCGGTCATGCCAAGGTTGACCGCGTCGGCGGACTGCTCGCGCAGCAGCGCGTGCGAGGAGCCCACCGTGGGGCCGTCGACGGGACCGGGCAGGCCGCCGATGCGGCTGGCGAGCACGAGCCGCGTGCGCGGGTAGGCCATGGCCATGGGCTCGTTGGCGGCGCCCGTGTCGCGGCGGTAGTCGCCCGAGCCGAACGCGAGCCGGAACGCACCGCGCGCCTTGGCGATGTGCACGGCCTCCTCGATGCCGAGGGCCGACTCCACGAGCGGGATCACCGGGACGTCGCCGCCGAGCCGCTGGGCGGTGTCGACCACGTCGTCCGCGCTCTCGGTCTTGGCGAGCATCACGCCGTTCAGCCCGTCCAGACCACGCAGGTAGGCGACGTCGTCCGCCCAGGACGGCGCGGTGCGGTCGTTGATCCGCACCCACGCGCTGCCACCGCTCTTGATCCACCGGATGACGTTCTCGCGCGCCTCGTCCTTGAGCGAGACGTCGATGGCGTCCTCGCAGTCCAGGATCACCTGGTCCGCGCGGGAGAGCTGCGCCTTGTCGAAGAGCTCGGTCCGCATCGCGGAGAGCAGGAGCCAGGCCCGCGCGTAGTCGGGGGCGACCCGCGACTTCTCACGGGCGGCACGGCGCGGCCCGAGGTCGTTCTCGGGGACGACGGCAGACGCCGTCGGCAGACCCGCGGAGTAGCCCGAGGACTGCGGGGCCGGCTGGTCGGCAGGAGCGGTGGTTCGGTCGGCTGGGGTCTCGGTCACCAGGTCAGCCTAGGCGGGGACACCGACACGGGCCGAATCATGAACCACTACATGGGCCCGAACAATATGAACAGAAGACCGCCTTGACGAAACACCCCCGGCGGTGACCTCAGAACGGCAGGAAGACGTCCACCGCGACCGCGACGAAGAGCAGCGACAGGTAGGTGATCGACGCGTGGAACACCTTCATGGCGCCGAGCTTGCCGCTCGCGCGGCCCTGGGCCCGGCGCAGCATGGCGATCGTCGACCACAGGAACCACGCACCCAGCGCGGCGGCCACCACGGTGTAGACCCAGGACATCCCGGCCAGCGGCGTCAGCAGGAGCGAGCAGGCGATCATCGCGAGCGTGTAGCCCACCATCTCGGCGGCCACGCGCTTGTCGTCGCTGACCACCGGCAGCATCGGGACGTTCGCGTTCGCGTAGTCCTTCTTGAACTTGATCGACAGCGGCCAGTAGTGCGGCGGCGTCCAGAAGAAGATGATGCCGAACAGCGCGAGCGCGGACCAGCTCAGCCCACCGGTCACGGAGGCCCAGCCGATGAAGACCGGCATGCAGCCCGCGATGCCGCCCCACACGATGTTCTGCGGCGTGCGGCGCTTGAGGATCATCGTGTAGCCGACCACGTAGATGGCGATGGCCGCGAGGGTGAGCCACATCGCGGCCCAGTTGATGACCAGCGCGAACCACGCCAGCGACAGCAGGCCGAGGATCGAGGCGAACACCAGGCCCGCGCGCGGGGTGATCTCCCCGGTCGCCAGCGGGCGCTTCTTGGTCCGGTTCATCACCTGGTCGATGTCCCGGTCCCACCACATGTTGAACGCGTTGGCGCTGCCCGCGGCGCCGGCGCCGCCGATCAGCGTGGCCACGATCAGCCAGAAGCCCGGCAGGCCGTCCGCGGCCAGGATCATCGTGGGCACCGTGGTCACCAGCAGCAGCTCGATGACGCGGGGCTTGGTCAGCGCGACGTACGCACCCGCCCTCCGCAGGAACCAGCCGCCCGGGCGCTGTCCGACGTCGGCGGTGGGCTCCTCGGCGCCGGACGTCTCGGCACGCGCGGTCTGGCCGGTGGTCGGGTGGCTCGTTCTCACGCGCGTCGCAGTTCCGTTCGGGAGGGTCCGGAGGTCGGTGTCGCACCTGGTAGGCCCTGTTGCCGACGCGGTGCGTGCCCATGGTACGTCGCCCCGCGACCCGGTCGCGCCCCGCATTCCCGCAGCAGCCTGTGAGATATGTCCCCGGCCAGGGGCCTGTGCAGCCTGTGGACAGCCCTGCGCGACGGAAGACACGCGCGTATAGGGTTGTTGACGCCATCGAATAAAGGGCGGCCGGCATCCCGCCGCCGCCGCACGCACGCTGCACGGCTCCGAGGCCCGTCCGCTCTCCGGGCAGGACAGGGGCCGCCGGCGGAGAGAAAGAGGACTCGTGAACGCTTTCGACCCCGTGCTGAAGCCCCTGGAGTGGTCGGAGCTCGACGAGCGAGCGGTCAAGGCCATCAAGGCGCTGGCCGCGGACGCCGTCGAGAAGGTGGGCAACGGACATCCCGGCACCGCGATCTCGCTCGCGCCGGCCGCGTACCTCCTCTTCCAGAAGGCGATGCGCCACGACCCGGCCGATCCGTCGTGGCTGGGCCGCGACCGCTTCGTGCTGAGCGCCGGCCACTCGTCACTGACCATCTACCTGCAGCTCTTCCTCGCGGGCTACGGCCTCGAGATCGACGACATCGCCGCGCTGCGCACCTGGGGCTCCAAGACCCCGGGCCACCCGGAGTACGGCCACACCGCGGGCGTCGAGATCACCACCGGCCCGCTGGGCCAGGGCCTCGCGTCCTCCGTCGGCATGGCGTTCGCCGCGCGCCGCGAGCGGGGCCTGCTCGACCCGGCCGCCGCCCCCGGTGAGTCGCCGTTCGACCACCACGTCTACGTCATCGCCTCCGACGGCGACCTGCAGGAGGGCGTGACCTCCGAGGCGTCCTCGCTGGCGGGTCACCAGCAGCTCGGCAACCTCATCGTCATCTGGGACGACAACAAGATCTCGATCGAGGACGACACCAACATCGCGTTCACCGAGGACGTACTCAAGCGCTACGAGGCCTACGGCTGGCACACCCAGCGCGTGGACTGGACCTCGGGCGACGGGGGCTACGCCGAGGACACCGACGCGCTGGCCGCCGCGCTCGACGCCGCCAAGGCGGAGACCGGCAAGCCGTCAATCATCGCGCTGCGCACCATCATCGGTTGGCCGTCGCCCACCAAGCAGAACACCGGTGGCATCCACGGCTCGGCCATGGGCGCCGACGAGATCAAGGGTCTCAAGTCCGCGCTCGGCCTGGACCCCGAGGCGACGTTCGCCATCGACGACGAGGTGCTGGCCTACACGCGCTCCGTCGCCGAGCGCCAGGCCACGCAGCGCGAGGCCTGGGAGGCCGCCTTCGCCGCCTGGTCGGAGGCCAACCCGCAGCAGGCCGCGCTCCTGGCGCGCCTGCGCACGCACGAGCTGCCCGAGGGCTGGACCGACTCGCTGCCCGAGTTCGAGGCGAGCGAGAAGGGCGTCGCGACCCGTGCGGCGTCGGGCAAGGTGCTGACCGCCCTCAAGGACGTGCTGCCGGAGCTGTGGGGCGGCTCGGCCGACCTCGCCGGCTCCAACAACACGACCATGGACGGCGTGCCGTCGTTCGTGCCCACCGAGCACGCGACCAAGAAGTTCCCGGGCGACCCGTACGGCCGCACCCTGCACTTCGGCATCCGCGAGCACGCGATGGGCTCGATCCTCAACGGCATCGTGCTGCACGGCCTGACCCGTCCGTACGGCGGCACGTTCCTGCAGTTCGCCGACTACATGCGGGCCTCGGTCCGCCTGGCCGCGCTGATGGGCATCCCGTCCACGTTCGTCTGGACGCACGACTCGATCGGTCTCGGCGAGGACGGCCCGACGCACCAGCCGGTCGAGCACCTCGCGGCGCTGCGGGCCATCCCGAACCTCGACGTCGTCCGCCCGGCGGACGCGAACGAGACCGCCTGGGCGTGGCGCGGCATCCTGGAGAACACGAAGAACCCGGCCGGCCTCGTGCTGACCCGGCAGAACGTGCCCACCTACCCGCGCGGCACCGACGGCTTCGCCGGCGCCGAGGGCACCCTCAAGGGCGCCTACACGCTGCTGGACACCGAGGGCACGCCCGACGTCGTCCTGGTGGGCACCGGGTCCGAGGTGCAGCTCGCCGTCGAGGCGCGCGCGATCCTCGCGGCCGACGGCGTCCAGGCCCGCGTGGTGTCCATGCCGTCGCGCGAGTGGTTCGACAAGCAGGACGAGGCCTACCGCGAGTCGGTCATCCCGTCCGGTGTGAAGGCCCGCGTGTCGGTCGAGGCCGGCGTGGCGCAGGGCTGGCGCGAGGTCGTCGGCGACGCCGGCCGCATCGTGTCGCTCGAGCACTACGGCGCCTCGGCGGACTACAAGACCCTGTACGCCGAGTACGGCATCACGGCCGAGGCGGTCGCCCAGGCCGCCAAGGAGTCGATCGAGGCGGCGTCCTGAACCGCGCCGGAACACCTGGACACGAGAGAGGAAGGGCACGATGACTGACAGCACCAGCGACAGCGGCGAGAACGTCAGCCCCACCGAGCGGCTGTCCGAGGCGGGTGTCGCCATCTGGCTCGACGACCTGTCCCGTGAGCGGCTGCGCACCGGCAACCTCGCGGAGCTGGTCGCCACGAAGAACGTCGTGGGCGTGACGACCAACCCGACGATCTTCGCGGCCGCGCTCGCCCACGGCGACGCGTACGACGGCATCCTGGCCGAGCTGGCCGGGTCCGACGTGGAGTCCGCGGTCGAGCGCATCACCACCGACGACGTCCGGGACGCCGCCGACGTGCTGCGCCCGGTCTACGACGCCACGTCCGCCGTGGACGGCCGGGTGTCCATCGAGGTGGACCCGCGGCTCGCCCGTGACACGGCGGCGACCGAGACCACGGCCGTCCGGCTGTGGGAGACGGTCGACCGGCCGAACGTGATGATCAAGATCCCCGCCACCGTCGAGGGTCTGCCCGCGATCACGTCGACCCTCGCGAAGGGCATCAGCGTCAACGTGACGCTGATCTTCTCCATCGAGCGGTACCGGGCGGTGATGGACGCCTTCCTGGCCGGCCTGGAGCAGGCCAAGGAGGCGGGCCACGACCTGTCCGTGATCGGTTCGGTGGCGTCGTTCTTCGTGTCCCGCGTGGACACCGAGATCGACAAGCGCCTGACCGCGATCGGCACGGACGAGGCGCTCGCGCTGCGCGGCCAGGCCGCCATCGCCAACGCCCGGCTGGCGTTCGCCGCCTACGAGGAGGTCTTCGCCGGTGAGCGCTGGGCCGCCCTGGCGGCCGCCGGTGCCCAGCCGCAGCGTCCGCTGTGGGCGTCCACCGGCGTCAAGGACCCGGCGTACCGCGACACGATGTACGTCGACGAGCTGGTCGTGGCCGGCGTCGTCAACACCATGCCGGAGAAGACGCTCGACGCGTTCGCCGATCACGGCATCGTGCTGGCGGACACCGTGACCGGCTCGGGCGAGCAGGCGGCCGCGACCATCGCGGCCATCGAGGCGCAGGGCATCTCCATGGCCGAGGTGACCGCACAGCTGGAGGACGAGGGCGTGACGAAGTTCGAGGTCAGCTGGGACGAGCTCCTGACGACCACCAAGGCCGGGCTCGACGGGGCCGGCGAGCGGTGAGGCCAGCCAAGATCGCGCAGGGGGTCAACCCCCTGCGCGACCCTCTCGACCTGAGGCTGCCGCGCATCGCGGGCCCGAGCGGTCTCGTGATCTTCGGTGTGACGGGTGACCTGTCGCGCAAGAAGCTCATGCCGGCCGTCTACGACCTCGCCAACCGCGGGCTGCTGCCGCCCGGCTTCGCCCTGACGGGCTTCGCCCGGCGCGACTGGGAGGACCAGGACTTCGCGCAGGTGGTGCACGACGCCGTCAAGGAGCACGCCCGCACCCCGTTCCGGGAGGCGACGTGGCGCCAGCTCGCCGAGGGCATCCGCTTCGTGCAGGGCTCCTTCGACGACGACGAGGCGTTCGAGCGCCTCCGGGAGACCGTCGAGACCCTGGACAAGGAGCGCGGCACCGGCGGCAACCACGCGTTCTACCTGTCCGTCCCGCCGTCGGCGTTCCCGGTGGTGTGCGAGCAGCTCTCCAAGCACGGGCTGTCGCGCCCCGACAACGACGCCGACGGCGACGGGGTCGACGCGTGGCGCCGCGTGGTCATCGAGAAGCCGTTCGGCCACGACCTGGCCAGCGCGCGCGAGCTCGACGCCGTGGTCTCGAAGGTGTTCGACCCGGACTCGGTGTTCCGCATCGACCACTACCTGGGCAAGGAGACCGTCCAGAACCTGCTGGCGCTGCGGTTCGCGAACACGATGTTCGAGCCCATCTGGAACTCGAGCTACGTGGACCACGTGCAGATCACGATGGCCGAGGACATCGGCATCGGCGGCCGTGCCGGGTACTACGACGGGATCGGCGCCGCCCGCGACGTCATCCAGAACCACCTGATCCAGCTCCTGGCCCTGGTGGCCATGGAGGAGCCGGTGAACTTCGACGCCGCCGAGCTGCGCGCCGAGAAGATCAAGGTGCTCTCGTCGGTGCGCCTGCCGCGCGACCTCGGCAAGCACACCGCCCGCGGCCAGTACGAGGCCGGGTGGCAGGGCGGCGAGCAGGTGCAGGGCTTCCTGGACGAGGACGGCATCGCGAAGGACTCCACCACGGAGACCTTCGCCGCCATCCGGGTCGACGTCGACAACCGCCGCTGGGCGGGTGTCCCGTTCTACCTGCGCCACGGCAAGCGCCTGGGCCGCCGCGTCACCGAGGTGGCCGTGGTGTTCAAGAAGGCACCGCACCTGCCGTTCGAGTCGTCCCTGACGTCCGAGCTCGGCAACAACGCCCTGGTGATCCGCGTGCAGCCCGACGAGGGCGTCACGATGCGGTTCGGCGCCAAGGTGCCGGGCACGGCCATGCAGGTGCGTGACGTGACCATGGACTTCGGGTACGGGCACTCGTTCACCGAGTCCTCCCCCGAGGCCTACGAGCGGCTCATCCTGGACGTGCTGCTGGGCGACCCGCCGCTGTTCCCGACGCGGGAGGAGGTCGAGCTCTCCTGGAAGATCCTCGACCCGATCACGTCGTACTGGGCACGCAAGGGTCAGCCCGAGCCGTACGCGTCCGGCACCTGGGGTCCGGCGTCGGCAGACGCCATGATGGAGCGCGACGGCAGGACCTGGAGGCGACCGTGATCATCGACATGCCGGACACGACGACCAACGACGTCAACAAGCGCCTGGTGCGCCTGCGTGACGAGGGCGGGGCGGTGGCCCTGGGCCGCGTGCTCACCCTGGTGGTCCTGGCCGACGAGCGGGACGTCGAGGAGGCGGTCGAGGCCGCCAACGACGCGAGCCGTGAGCACCCGTGCCGGGTCATCGTCGTGGCCCCCGCGGCGCGCGGTACGGACGCACGGCTCGACGCGCAGATCCGCGTGGGCGGTGACGCCGGTGCCTCCGAGGTGGTGGTGCTGCGCGCCTTCGGCCCGCTCCTGGAGCGGACGGACACGCTCGTGATGCCGCTGCTGCTGCCCGACGCCCCGATCGTGGCCTGGTGGCCGCGCGAGGCGCCGGCGGTGCCGTCGCAGGACCCGGTGGGCGCCATGGCGACCCGGCGGATCATCGACAGCACGGTGGCCAAGAACCCGGTGGAGATGCTGGGCAACCTCGCAGGGGCGTACGCCCCCGGGGACACGGACCTCGCGTGGGCGCGCGTCACCCTGTGGCGGGCGCTCATCGCGGCGGCCGTGGACCAGCCGCCGTACGAGCCGGTGCTCGGCGTGACCGTCGAGGGGCAGAAGCGGCACACGTCGCTCGACCTCCTGGCGGGCTGGCTGGGCGCCCGGCTGAACTGCCCGGCCGAGGTGGTGCGCACCGACAGCGACGACGCGATCACGCGGGTGACGCTGGAGCGCAAGAGCGGGCCGATCGTCCTCGACCGCCCCGACGGGCGCACGGTGACGATCACGCAGCCCGGCAAGCCGGCGCGGCGGATCGCCCTGCCGATCCGGGCGCTCAACGAGGCCCTCATCGAGGAGCTGCGGCGGCTCGACCCGGACGAGGTCTTCGAGGAGACCCTCATCCGGGGCCTGGGAACCGTCACGACGCGGACGGCGGCCTGATGTCCCAGGCCACCGGCGTGCGGCTCGTCGTCGTGCACCCCGACAAGGAGGTGCTCGCCCAGGCGGCGGCCGCACGACTGCTCACGCGGGTGCTGGACGTGCAGTCGGTCCGCTCCCCCGTGCACGTCGTGCTCACGGGCGGCACGGTCGGTATCGCGACGCTGGCGGCCGTGGCCGCGAGCCCGCTGGTGCCGGCCGTCGACTGGTCGGGCGTCCACCTGTGGTGGGGCGACGAGCGGTTCCTCCCGGACGGCGATCCTGACCGGAACGAGACGCAGGCACGGGAGGCCCTGCTCGACGCGCTCGTCGCCGGGCACGGCCTCCCGGAGGCCAACGTGCACCCCATGCCCGGCCCGTCGTCGGTGGCGACGCCCGAGGAGGGGGCTGCAGCCTACGCCGCGCTCCTGGGCGAGCACGCGGCGCCAGGCGACGGGTCGGTGCCCGTGCCTGCGTTCGACGTGCTGCTGCTCGGCATGGGCCCGGACGGGCACGTGGCCTCGCTGTTCCCCGGGCACGAGGGTCTGGCCGCGCAGGGCGTGGCCACGGGCGTGCACGGATCGCCCAAGCCTCCGCCGGAGCGGGTCTCGCTGACGTTCGACGCGATCCGGTCCGCGCGTGAGGTGTGGGTCGTGGCCGCCGGTGCCGAGAAGGCGGACCGGGTCGCGGCCGCGCTGACCGGCGACCCGGTGTCGGAGGTGCCCGCCGCGGGCGCCGTCGGGCTGTCCCGGACGCTGTGGCTCCTGGATGCCGAGGCCGCCGGGACCCCGCCGACGTAGAAGAACGGCGAGGGAGAACAGAGAACTGGAGCGGAACGGCCCCTTTCCCGGGTGCTCGTTCCGCTCCAGTTCTACGTCGCCGTGGTTCTCCCTCGGCGTGCTAATTCTCTTAGCCTGCGACGCGGCCGCCACGGCGGACGCGCAGCGCTTCCAGCGCCTCTTCCAGGAGTGCTGCGCCGTCCTCGTCGGATCGGCGCTCCTTCACGTAGGCGAGGTGCGTCTTGTAGGGCTCGTTGCGCACGGGGGAAGGCGGGTTGACCGGGTCCATCCCGGCAGGGAAGCCGCAGCGGGGGCAGTCCCACTGTGCGGGGGCCTCCACGTCCTCACCCACCGAGAAGCTCGGCGCCGTCTCGTGCCCGTTGGCACACCAGTAAGAAACTCGGACGCGCGGGGCCGTGTCGCCCCGCTCCGTCTCCCCGAGGGGGCCGGCGCCTACCCGGCTCCCTCGAATCGCATGACCGCCTGATGCCACGTCTGTCGTCCCCTCTGTGTGTGGCCGTCAGCTGCTAGGCGCTTGGCGACCGGGTCAGCTGACCTTCTGGATGAGGCCGAGCAGGACGATCACCACGGCCCACACGAGGGCGAAGGCGATGGTGATGCGGTTGAGGTTTCGCTCGGCCACGCCGGACGAGCCGGCGCCCATCGAGATACCGCCACCGAACATGTCGGACAGCCCGCCACCCTTGCCCTTGTGGAGCAGGATGAGCATGGTGAGGAAGCCACTGGTCAGGACCAGCAGGACTTCCAGGATGATGCGGAGCACGTCCACGGGTTCACGTCCTCGGTTGTAGGTGTGCCGGGCGTCACCCGGCGGCGGATTTCCGGTCAAGAGTAAGCGAGACGTACCTCACAGTGCGAACCCCCTGTTCAGGACTTCGTGAAGCCTGGAAAGGGAGCCGTACCTGGAACATCGCGCCCGAGTGAGAGTACCTCAGCCAGGTTGCGTACCGGTCTCGGAACCACGACGTGTCAGGCGTGCAGATCACCGGGGTGACCTGCACGCCTGACGTGCGCTCAGCTCTGGTCTCAGGCGGTGACGTGGGACTGGTAGCGCGCGATCTTCGCGAACTCCTCGGGGTCCAGGCTCGCGCCGCCCACCAGGGCGCCGTCGACGTCGGGCTGCGCCATGATCTGCGCGACGTTGCCCGACTTCACCGAGCCGCCGTACAGCACGCGGACGCCGTCGGCGACGGTCTGGTCGCACAGCTCGCCGAGCACCCGGCGGATCGCACCGCAGACCTCCTGCGCATCCTCGGGCGTGGCGACCTCGCCGGTACCGATGGCCCAGACGGGCTCGTACGCGATGACGATCTTGGCGACCTGCTCGGCCGGGACGTCGGCCAGCGCCGCCTCGACCTGCGCCAGCGTGTAGGAGACCTGGTCGCCCGCCTTGCGCACCTCCAGGCCCTCACCGACGCACAGGATCGGCGTCAGGCCGTGCGCGAAGGCGGTGCGGACCTTGGCGTTGACCAGCTCGTCCGACTCGGCGTGGTACTCCCGGCGCTCCGAGTGCCCGACGACGACGTAGGTGCAGCCCAGCTTGGACAGCATCGCCCCGGAGATCTCGCCCGTGTACGCACCGGACTCGTGCTTGGACACGTCCTGCGCGCCGTAGACGAGCTCGAGCTTGTCGCCGTCCACGAGGGTCTGCACCGACCGCAGGTCGGTGAACGGCGGCAGCACCGCCACCTCGACCGCCGCGTAGTCGTGCTTGGCGTCCTTGAGGGACCACGCGAGCTTCTGGACCGTGCTGATCGCCTGCTGGTGGTCCAGGTTCATCTTCCAGTTGCCCGCCATCAGGGGCGTGCGGGTGGTTGCCACGTTCTTCTTCTTTCTTCTGGGATCAGGGCGGTCAGTCGGCGAGCACGGTGAGGCCGGGGAGCTCCTTGCCCTCCAGCAGCTCCAGGCTCGCGCCGCCACCGGTCGAGATGTGGCTGAACCCGGCCTCGTCGAAGCCGAGCGCACGCACGGCCGCGGCGGAGTCGCCGCCGCCCACGATGGAGAACCCGCCGGCGGCTGTCGCGTCCACGATGCCCTGCGCCACGGCACGCGTGCCCGCGGCGAACGCGTCGAACTCGAACACGCCCATGGGGCCGTTCCACGCGATGGTCCGCGCGTCCGCGAGCTTGCCGGCGAAGAGCTTGCCCGACTCGGGGCCGATGTCGAGGCCCATGGTGCCGTCCGGGATGGCGTCGGCGGCGACGACCTGGTGCGGCGCGTCCGCGGCGAACGAGTCCGCCGCGACGATGTCGACCGGCAGCACGATCTCGACGCCGTTCTCCTCGGCGGTGGCGAGGTAGCCCTTGACGGTGTCGATCTGGTCGCTCTCCAGCAGGCTGTTGCCCACCGACAGGCCCTTGGCCGCCAGGAACGTGAAGACCATGCCACCACCGATGAGGAGGCGGTCGGCCTTGGTCAGCAGGTTGGCGATGACGCCGAGCTTGTCCGAGACCTTGGAGCCGCCGAGCACCACGGCGTAGGGGCGCTCCGGGTCGCCGGTCGCCTTCGAGAGCGACTCGACCTCCTTGAGCACCAGGTCGCCGGCCGCGGCGGGAAGCACCTGCGCGACGTCGTACACGGAGGCCTGCTTGCGGTGCACCACGCCGAAGCCGTCCGAGACGAAGGCGTCCGCGAGCTGCGCCAGCTCGCCCGCGAGCTCGGCACGCTCCGCGTCGACCTTCGAGGTCTCGCGCGGGTCGAAACGGACGTTCTCCAGCAGGGCGACCTGGCCGTCGGCCAGGTCCGCGACGGTCTTCTGCGCCGACGGGCCGGTGAGGTCCTCGGCCAGCGCCACGGGGGCGCCGAGCAGCTCGCCCAGGCGCTCCGCGACCGGCGCCAGCGAGTACTTCGCCTCCGGGGTGAAGCCGTCCGTCGGCTTCGGCCGGCCGAGGTGCGCGGTCACGACCACACGGGCACCCGCGTCCGCCAGACGCCGCAGCGTGGGCAGGGCGGCGACGATGCGCCCTTCGTCGGTGATCGCCCCGGTCTCCTTGTCGAGCGGGACGTTGAAGTCTGAGCGGACCAGGACGCGCTTGCCGCGCAGGTCGCCGAGGGAGTCGATGGTCTTCATGAGCACTCCAGGTCGGGGACCGGCCGCCACGAGGCCGGTCGAAGCTTCGTTACATGACGACGTCCGCGTGCGCCGGCTGGCCGATGCGCACGCGGACGTCGGGGTTCACGCCGGGACGAGAGGCGTCAGAGCTTCTCGCCGACGAACACGGTGAGCGAGACGAGGCTGTTCGAGTAGCCCCACTCGTTGTCGTACCACGAGACGACCTTGACCTGGTTGCCGATCACCTTGGTGAGCTTCGCGTCGTAGATGCTCTGGTGCGGGTTGGTCACGATGTCCGACGAGACGATCTCGTCGTCCACGTACTCCAGGACGCCCTTGAGCGGGCCCTCGGCGGCAGCCTTGACCGCGGCGTTGACCTCCTCGACGGTGACGTCGCGGGGGGCCTCGAAGGTGAGGTCCGTGGCCGAGCCGGTGATGACCGGCACGCGCAGGGCGTAGCCGTCCAGCTTGCCCTTGAGCTCCGGCAGCACCAGGGCGACGGCCTTGGCGGCACCCGTGGTGGTGGGCACGATGTTCTGCGCGGCCGCACGGGCACGACGCAGGTCCTTGTGCGGGCCGTCCTGCAGGTTCTGGTCACCCGTGTAGGCGTGGATCGTGGTCATGAGGCCACGCTCGATGCCGATCGAGTCGTTCAGGGCCTTGGCCAGCGGGGCGAGGCAGTTCGTGGTGCACGACGCGTTCGAGATGATGTGGTGCGCCGCGGCGTCGTACTGCTCGTGGTTGACGCCCATGACGAACGTCGCGTCCTCGTTCTTGGCCGGGGCCGAGATGATGACCTTCTTGGCGCCGGCGTCGATGTGCGCCTTCGCCTTGGTGGCGTCCGTGAAGAAGCCCGTGGACTCGATGACGATGTCCGCGCCCAGCTCACCCCAGGGGAGGTTCGCGGGGTCGCGCTCGGCCAGCGCACGGATCTTCTTGCCGTCCACGATGATGTTGTCGTCGTCGAAGTCGACCGACTTGCCGAAGCGGCCCAGCGTCGTGTCGTACTTGAGCAGGTGCGCGAGAGTCTTGTTGTCGGTCAGGTCGTTGACGCCCACGACCTCGATGTCCGCACCCGACTCCACGAGAGCCCGGTAGAAGTTCCTGCCGATACGGCCGAAGCCGTTGATGCCGACGCGGATGGTCACAATGCCCTCCTCAGGGGCGCCGGCCGTCCCGGCGCACACGTTTCCTTGTATCTGTCGCCACTCCCGTCGATGGCCGACGGTGAAGTGCGTTCGTCAGGGTTTTCCGGGCACCGCGACCTCGCGACGACCCGAACGGGAAACGCGATGGTCACGGCGTCGTCACCTGACGATTTCGAGCCTATACCCGAACCGCACCCGACCGTGACCCGAGCCGGACAGTGTGGAACTCCCGGTTCTGTTCGTTCTCACAAACCGGAAGCGGCACACCCGGCACGGTCCGGGTGAAGTGTGGTCCGGCTCCGCTCAGAGGTCGAGCAGGTCCGCGGGGAGGCCGGCCTCCGTGTCCGGGATACCCAGCTCCAGGGCACGCTTGTCGGCCGTCGACAACAGCCGGCGGATCCGGCCCGCCACCGCGTCCTTGGAAAGCTGCGGATCGGCCAGGCGGCCCAGCTCCTCCAGCGACGCCTGCTTGTGCGCCAGCCGCAGCTCACCGGCCTGCCGCAGGTGGTCGGGCAGCTCGTCGCCCAGGATCTCGAACGCCCGCTGCACGCGCGCCCCCGCCGCCACCGCGGCCCGGGCCGAGCGCCGCAGGTTCGCGTCGTCGAAGTTCGCCAGGCGGTTGGCGGTGCCGCGCACCTCGCGGCGCTCGCGGCGCTCTTCCCAGACCTTGAGCGTCTCGGGGGCGCCGATGCGCTCCAGCATGCGGCCGATGGAGTCGCCGTCGCGGATGACGACGCGGTCGATGCCCCGCACCTCGCGGGACTTGGCGGCGACGCCGAGGCGGCGCGCGGCGCCCACCAGGGCGAGCGCCGCCTCCGGCCCGGGGCTGGTCACCTCCAGCGCCATCGACCGCCCGGGCTCCGTGAGGGAGCCGTGGGCGAGGAACGCGCCGCGCCAGACGGCCTCGGCCTCCTGCACCCCGGCGGACACGACCTCCGGGGCCAGCCCGCGCACGGGGCGGCCCCGGGCGTCGAGCAGGCCGGTCTGACGGGCCAGCGACTCCCCCTCGCGCACCACGCGCACCACGAACCGCGAGCTCTTCCGCAGCCCGCCCGCCTGCACCACGATGAGCTCGCTGCTGTGCCCGTACAGGTCGTGGATCGCGTGCCGCAGCCGCGTCGCCGCGGACTCGGTGTCGAGCTCCGCCTCGATCACGACCCGACCGGAGATGATGTGGAGACCGCCGGAGAACCTCAGCGTCGCGGAGACCTCGGCCTTGCGGCACGACGTCTTCGCAACCCTCACCCGAGCGAGCTCCTCCTTGACCTGTCCCGTGAGCGCCATGGCGTCATCCTGCCATGGTCACCGCCGGGCTGACGGGGTGGAATCGCGGAAACTCGGGGCAATTGTCCCGGCGTGTCGCCGTTCGGGGCCGTCCACCCCCGGACCGACCTCGGCGAGCGGCCCCGTGCCGTGCGCGGCCGTGAACCCGGCGGCGCGCCGCGCGTCCCGCGGACCCCACAGCTCCGTGCCGACCTCGGCACGGACCACGGGGACCACCTCGGCCGCGAACCGGCGCAGCACGTCCTCCTGCCGGGCCGGTTCCAGCAGGTGGTTCACGGACACGGACTGCAGGACGTGCCCGAACGACGCGTGGTAGTCGAGGATCTTCTCGGCCACCCGCTCGGGCGAGCCCACGAGCGCGGGCCCGCGGTCGACGGCGTCCTGGAGCGTGCGGAAGCTCGTCACCTTGCCGACGGCGCCCGGCGCGTGCCTCCGCTGGTCCTGCTGGCGCACCTGGCCCTCGTAGATCGGCCGGTACTGCTCGATGGCCGCCTCCGTGGTGTCGGCCAGGAACAGCCCGCCGGAGCCCGCGCCCACGAACCCGTAGGCCGGGTCGTGCCCAGCGGCCGCGTACCGCTCCCGGTACCGGTCGATGAGCACGGCGTAGTTCTCCCGGGGCTGCAGGGCGTTCGCGCTGACGATCGGGTCGCCGTGCTCGGCGGCCAGGTCGACGGCGAACTGCGACGTCGCCGAGCCGTGCCAGATGCGGAACGGCCCCGCGAACGGGCGCGGGAGAGTGGTCGCGTGCTCCAGCCGGTGCCGGTGCCGCCCCTCCCAGGTGACGTCCTCGGCGGAGAGCAGCAGCCGCAGCAGCTCGTAGTTCTCCCGCAGGTACTCGTACTGCTTGGCGATGTCCAGGCCGAGCAGCGGGTACTGCAGGTCCTCGTTGCCCTTGCCGATGACGATCTCCAGGCGGCCGCGGCTGAGCTGGTCGATGGTGGCCAGGTCCTCGGCGAGCCGGATCGGGTCGTGCAGGGACAGCACCGTGACGCCGGTGGAGAGCAGGATGCGGGACGTACGGGCCGCGATCGCGCCCAGCAGCACCGTCGGGGCCGAGGACAGCACCGGGCCGGCGTGCCGCTCCCCCACCGCGAACGAGTCGAACCCGAGCTCCTCCGCGAGCACCGCGGTGTCCACGATCCGGTTCAGCCGGTCGGCGGGCGGCACCTCGCGGCCGGTGACGGGGTGGGGCGGGTTGAACGCGATGTCCAGCACCTGGAAGCGCATCAGGCCGCCGCCTCCGCAGCCGGACCCGACGTCGCCGTGGCGCGGTCGCGCTCGGCCACGCCCTCCTTGACGAGCGGGATGACGTACCTGCCGAAGTCGATCGCGTCGTCGAGCAGGTCGTAGCCGCGCGCGGAGATCACCCGCACGCCCAGGTCGTAGTACGCGAGCAGCGCCTGCGCCACCTGCTCGGGCGTGCCGACCAGGGCGTTCGAGTTCCCGGCGCCACCGGTCGCCTTCGCCGTGGCGGTCCACAACGCCGTGTCGAACCGCTCGCCCTGGGCGGCGATCTCCAGCAGGCGCTGCGAGCCCGCGTTCTCCGGCTTGTCGATCGGGTGGCGTCGGCTCAGCACACCGCCCTGGGCCGCCTTGCGCGCCTCGATCCGGTCCAGCACCCGGTGCGCCTTCTCCCAGGCCAGCTCCTCCGTCGGGGCGATGATCGGCCGGAACGCGGCGTGGATGCGCGGCGGCGTCGCCCGGCCCGCCGCGGTGGCCTCGGCGCGCACCCGGGCGATCTGCTCCGCGGTGCGGTCCAGCGGCTCTCCCCACACCGCGTAGATGTCGGCCTCCGCGGCGCCGACCGGGTAGGCGGCGTCGGAGGAGCCGCCGAACGAGATGGTCGGCACGTGGCCCTCGACCGGCTTCACGTCGAGCACGAAGTCGTCGAGGTCGTAGAACTCGCCGTGGTGGTCGAACGGCTCGCCGCTGGTCCAGGCCCGCTTCACGATCTGGATGTACTCGCGGGTGCGGGCGTACCGCTGGTCCTTGGTGAGGGTGTCGCCCTCGCGGCCCTGCTCGTGGTCGTTGCCGCCCGAGATGAAGTGCACCGACAGCCGCCCGCCCGAGAGCTGGTCCAGCGTCGCGAACGTCTTCGCGGCGTACGTCGGGTAGGAGACGTTGGGCCGGTGCGCGAGCAGCAGCTCGATGTCCGGCACGTGCGCGGCGACGTGGGCCGCGAGCGCCGCCGGCTCGGGCCCGGAGGAGCCGTAGGCGAACAGGATGCGGGTCCAGCCGTTGTCCCGGTGGGCGCGCGCGATGCGGACCAGGTAGTCGGGGTCGAAGGGCGCGGTGGTGCGGGCGGTGGTCTCGGAGGCGTCACTGGTGGCGGCGATGCCGAGGAACTCGACGGGCATGGGGTTCTCCTTCGCGTGGGGGCGTGCGGGGTTGTTGGTTGTCGGACGGTGGACCGGGCCGGGTTCAGACGCCGCTGGCCACCCGGCCGGGGCTCGTCGCGGCCCGCTCACCGGTGCCCCAGGCCCGCGCCAGCAGCTCGAACGAGCGGCGGGTCTCGGCAGGGTCGTGGGTGGCGGTGGTGACCAGCAGCTCGTCGGCGCCGGTGACGCGCACGAGCGTCTCCAGGCGTTCGACGACGGTGTCCGGGTCGCCGACGATCCGGGTGTCCACGCGGTCGGCCACGAGGGCACGCTCGGCGTCGGGCCGGTCGGTCCAGGCGGTCGCGGCGGACGGCGACGGGTAGGCGATGGCGCCGCGCTCGCCGCGGCGGATGGACAGCACCCAGTCGGCGAACGGCTCGGCCAGGACGCGGGCGCGTTCGAGGGTCTGCGCGACGAGGACGTCGGCCGACACGATGACGTACGGCTCGGCGAGCACCCCGGGCCGGAACGCCTCCCGGTAGGCCGCCACGGTGTCCAGCACGGTGGCGGGGCTGACGTGGAAGTTGGCCGCGAGCGGCAGGCCGAGCTCGCCTGCGACGCGGGCGCTCTCGCCGCCGCTGGACGCGAGGAGCCAGAGGTCGAACTGGGCCCCCTCGACGGGCGGGCTCGTGTACGCGCCGCCGCTGCGGTCGCGGTAGGTGCCGCGCTGGACGTCGAGCACGAGCTCGACCTCCTCGCGGAAGCCGGCCGGCTCGCGCTGTGCACCGATCACCTCCTGCTGGGCGAGGATCCGCTCGCGCAGCGCAGGGTCGTTGAACCCGTTCGGCGGCGCGGGCGGCACGTACAGCCCGTCCACGAGCCGCGGTACGGCGCCGGCGCTCGCCGCTGCCCGCCCGCCGTCGAACGTGGACTTGTTCGGGTTCTGGGCCGCCTTGGCACGACTGTTCCCACGTTCGTCTCCCCCGGTCGCGGCCGGGGCCGGCCGGGGGACGGTGAACGCGCGGCCCAGGCCCAGGTCGACCCGGCCGGGGTGCAGGGCGGCGATGGTGCCGAACTGCTCGGCGGCGATCAGGGGCGACGTCGTGGACAGCAGCACGGCCCCGGAGCCGACGCGGATGCGCGCGGTGCGGGCTGCCACGGCGGCCGCGAGCACGGCGGGCGCCGCGGAGGCGACGCCGGGCGCGAGGTGGTGCTCGGCGTACCAGACGCGCCGGTAGCCGAGGGCGTCGAGGTCGACCGCGAGCGCCACGGCCCGCTGGATCGCCGCGGCGCCGGTGGAGCCGTCGGCGACCAGGGCGAGGTCGAGCACGGACAGGGGCACGCGGATGGCTTCGGTCATGGGGACTCACTCCTCCGTCTTGGGCAGGCCGGGCGGGTTGGTCTCGGCGCGGTCCACGGCCTCGACCTCGAGGCCCCAGCGCTCCAGCACCTGCTGGTAGGAGCCGTCCTCGATGGCGTGGTTGAGGGCGGCGGTGACCGCGTCGGCGGCGTCCGCGCCCTTCTTGGTGGCCACCGCGATCTGCGCGGTGTCGGGCCAGCCGCCGTTCAGGGTGCCGACCACCTTGAAGTCCTCTGGGGAGACGGCGGCCTGGTAGGCGAGCGACGCGTTGGGGCCCACGTAGGCCTCGACGCGGCCGGACTGGAGGGCGAGCAGCACGTCGGAGAGCTGCTCGTAGTACTCGGGGCCCTGGATGGGCTCCAGGCCGTCGGCCTGGTTGAGGCGGTCCCACTCGAGCAGGATCTTCTCCTGGTTGGTCCCGGAGCCGACGCCGACGACCTTGCCGGCGATGTCCTCGCGGGAGTCGATGACCAGGTCGGAGTCGGCGGCGGTGAGCCAGCCGAGCTCGTCGACGCGGTAGCTCGAGAAGTCGATGGTCTCCTTGCGCTCCTCGGTGACGGTGACGTTGGAGATGACGGCGTCGACGTCGCCGGACTGGAGGGCGAGCGGCCAGTCGGCCCAGGCCTTGACCTCCAGGTTCAGGTCCTTGCCGAGGGCGTCGGCGACGAGCTGGGCGATGTCGGTCTCGTGGCCGATCGGCGTCTTGTCGTCGTCGGCGAGGAAGACGAGCGGCGGGGCGCCGCTGCCGCTGACGGCGACGGTGATCTCGTCCTTGTCGGCCCACTCGTCGGGCAGCAGGGCCACGGCGTCGGCGGACTCGGTGCTGCGGACGCGGTCCTGGTCGGGGCTGGTGCTGACCTGAAGACCGGCGGACTCGGGTGCGTTCCCGGCGAGGCCGGCGGACTCCTCCGTCTCGGGGCGCTCGGTGCTGGCCGCCGAGCAGGCGGCGGTCAGGGCGAGCAGCGGCACGGCGGTCAGGGCGAGGAGGCGGCGGGTGGCGCGTCGGGAGACGGTCACGGTGGTTCCCTTCGGGGCGGGGGTCGGGGCGGGGTTCGGGCGGCGGTCGAGGGTCGGGGCGGGGTTCGGGTTCAGGCGGAGGTCGAGGGTCACAGGACCTTCTCCAGGAAGGCCCTGGTGCGGTCGTTGGCGGGGTGGTCGAGCACGTCGGCGGGCGGCCCCTGCTCGACCACGACGCCCTCGTCCATGAAGACGACGGTGTCCGCGATCTCGCGGGCGAACCCGACCTCGTGGGTGACGACGACGAGCGTGGTGCCGGTGCCGGCCAGCTCCTTGATGACGCCGAGCACCTCGCCCACGAGCTCGGGGTCCAGGGCAGACGTCGGCTCGTCGAACAGGACGACGGCGGGCCGCAGGGCGAGCGCGCGGGCGATGGCGACGCGCTGCTGCTGGCCGCCGGAGAGCTGCCGGGGGCGGTCCCCTGCCCGGTCGGCGAGCCCGACCCGGGCGAGCAGCTCGCGCGCCTCCGCCTCGGCCTCGGCGCGGGGCCGGCCCTGGGCGAAGATCGGCGCCTCGACGACGTTCTCCAGCACGGTGAGGTGCGGGAAGAGGTTGAAGTTCTGGAAGACGAACCCGATGCGGGTGCGCCGCCGCAGGATCTCGCGCTCGGTGAGCTCGCGCAGGGTGCTGCCGCGCCGGGCGTACCCGATGAGCTCGCCGTCCAGGGACACGAACCCGCGGTCCACCTTCTCCAGGTGGTTGATGGCGCGCAGCAGCGTCGACTTGCCCGACCCGGACGGGCCGATGATGGCGGCGACCTCGCCCGGCCGGACCGTCAGGTCCACGCCGCGCAGCGCCTCCAGCAGGCCGTACGACTTGTGCACGCCCCGGATCTCCAGCAGTCCACCGGTCATGCGGCACCTCCCTTCGGTCCGGTGGGTGCGGTGCGCGGCGCGACCCACCGGCAGACCCGGACGCGTGCGGCCAGGGCGGGCGGGACGCCGTCGGGCACGGGGGAGCCGGTGAGGCGCGACCAGCCGACCTGGAGCTCCCACCGCACGCGCTGGACCGGCGTGGGCGGCAGGGTGCGCAGCGCGCCCTTGGCGTAGTGCCGCTCGACGTAGTACTGGACCACCGTGATGAGCGTCGTCAGCGCGAGGTACCAGATCGCGGCGACGATCAGGAGCGGCACCACCCGGCCGTTGCGGCCGTAGATGACGCTCACGATGTAGAACAGCTCGCCGTATGCCAGCACGTACACGATCGAGGTGCCCTTGAGCAGGCCGATCACCTCGTTCACGGCCGTCGGCACGATGGACCGCATGGCCTGCGGCAGGATGATGCGCCGCACCTGGCGGTGCCGCGGCAGGCCCAGGGAGGCGGCGGCCTCGTGTTGCCCCTGGTCGACGCCGAGGATGCCGGCGCGGACGATCTCTGCGCTGTACGCCGCCTGCGACAGGCCGAGGCCCAGGATCGCGGCCCAGAACTTGTCGATCAGGTCGAGCGTGTCGAAGAACAGGAGCTCCGGTCCGAACGGGATGCCCAGGCTCAGCACCGGGTACAGGTACGCGAGGTTGTACCAGAGCAGGAGCTGCAGCAGCAGCGGCACCGACCGGAACACCCACGTGTACGCCCACGACACGGCCTGCAGGAGCGGCGAGCGGGACAGCCGCATCAGGGCCAGCACCGTGCCGAGCGCGAAGCCCACGACCGACGCCGTCACCGTGAGCCGCACCGTGGCCCACGCGCCCTCCAGGATCGAGGGCCATGTGAGGTAGCGGGCCACGACGTCCCACTCCCAGCGGTCGTTCGTGACCAGGGACGAGACCACCATGGCCAGCAGGACGCCGACCACCGCCGTGGCGACCCAGCGACCCGGGTGCCTGGCTCCCACCACGCGCAGGTCCTCGTCCGGGGTGCCCGCCGACGCCGGGCCGCCCGCCCCCGGTGGGAGCCCCGGCGGCGGGTACAGGAGGCGCGACTCGCCCTCGGCCAGCTCCGCGCTCATGCCGTGAGCCACTTCTCGAACGGGAGCGGACCGAACGGCACGTCGCCCACCAGGTCCGGCGTGGCGACCGGCTCGCCCGCCGCGGCCGCCGTGAGCGGCCGGTACCCGGCGGACCGGTACAGGGCGGCGGCCTCCGGCTGGCGCGGACCCGTGGTCAGGTACAACCGTGGGTAGCCCAGGTCGCGGGCCCGTGCCTCCAGCTCGCCCAGCACCCGCCGCGCCAACCCGCGCCGCCGGTGCGCCGCGTGCGTCCAGATCCGCTTGAGCTCCGCCGTCGGGACCACGGGGACGCCGCCCGCGTCGCGGGTACCCGGCCGCTCCAGGCGCGCGTCCTCCCCCAGCTCGGGCTCCAGCCGACGCCGGAACGCGCCGCCCGCCACCGGTTCGCCGTCCTCCAGCAGGAGCACCAGCGACCCGACCGGCGGGGCGAACTCGGCGGCGGCGTAGTGCGCCATCTCCGCCCGGTGCTGCTCCTCGGTCAGGAGGTCGTGGTAGCGGGCGCGGTACTCGGCCGAGAGCCCGGCCAGCAGCGGTTCGACCAGCGGGTCCGACAGGTGCACGTCACGCACCTCCGCCACCGGGCCGCGACCGGGCGGCCGGGGCGCGGTGGTCGCCGTCGGGGGCAGGGTGGTCATCGGGGTGCCTTCTCGCCCGCCGGCACGGCGAACGGCAGGTGGTTGCCCGCCGCAGGGGCGGGGCACGTGCCGAAGCCGGTGAACGCGAACGGCAGAGCGGTCGCCCGGTTCAGGTCGAGGCGCAGCGTGTCCGACGCCGCCGGCTCCTCGCCGGGCACCCCGGCCCGGAGGACCCGCCACGGCGCCACACCGTCCGTCTCGTCGGTGAACAGCAGCCGGGGCTGCGCGAGGGTTCCGGTCAGCAGCAGCAGGTGGTCGTGCGCGATCTCCACCTCGCCGACGGCCTCGACGTGGTGCACGAGGCGGGGCTGTGCCGCGCCGACCGTCAGGCTCACGGCCCGGTCGAACCACCGCACCGGCACGTCCAGCACCCAGGCCGGGTCGTACGCGAACGCGGGCACGCCCGAGAACCCGGTACGGGTGGGGGCCTGGGGATCGCGCAGGCGCAGGCCGTACCGGCCCGTACGGCGCACCACCTCGACGGCCACCTCCTGCTCCCCGTCCGCGCCGGACCGGCCCTCGGGCAGGTAGGTGCCGAGCACCAGGGAACGTCCCTCGGCCACGGCGACCGACGTCGGGGCGCCGTAGCGCACCAGGTCGCCCACCAGCGCGCTCGTGTCACCGGCCGTGGGCCGGGTGAACAGCCTGCCGTCCGCGACCCACCATTCGCCCGGCAGGCCGGGCAGGGGCCGCGGCGTCGACGTCGGCCACAGCAGGGCGACCGGGCTCAACCACCCGTGGGGCTCGCACAGCTTCCGCTCGCGAGCGGCACGCCACGCGGCGTGCTCGCGCTCGGCCGCCGACAGGTCGGGCGGGGCGACGGGGCCGGTGAGGTCCGTGGCGATCGTCGTGCTCCGGGGATCGGTCATGTCAGTCCTTCCGCTGGGGGTGCCGGCCGCGGCCGGCACCGGGGATCGCCGCGACCAGGTCGGCGGTGTACGGGTGGGCGGGGTGATCGAGGACGCGACCGACGGGTCCGTGCTCCACCAGCCGCCCGGCGCTCAGCACGCCGACGTGGTCGGCAACCTGCCGCACCACGGCCAGGTCGTGCGAGACGAACAGGTAGGTCAGGCCACGCTCTGCGCGGAAGCGGGCCAGCAGCTCCAGAACCCGCGCCTGCACGGAGACGTCGAGCGCCGACGTCGGCTCGTCCAGCACGAGCAGCTCCGGGTCGAGCGCCAGCGCCCGGGCGATCGCCACCCGCTGCCGCTGCCCGCCCGAGAGCTCGGCGGGCCGGCGTCCGGCCAGGTCGGGCGACAGGTGCACCTGCTCCAGGAGGTGCGCGACTCGGTCCCGGCGCTCGACCCGGTCGCCCACCCGGTGCGCCCGCAGCGGTTCGTCGACCACGGCGGACACCGTGAACCGCGGGTCGAGCGACGAGTACGGGTCCTGGTGCACCAGCTGCGTGCGCCGCCGGGTGGCGCGGCCGGTGCCCACTGGGACTCCGTCGAGCTCGACCGCGCCCGCGTCGGGCCGCTCCAGGCCGAGCACGAGCCGTGCCGTGGTCGACTTGCCCGACCCTGACTCCCCCACCAGCGCGAACGCGGAGCCGCGGGGCACGACGAACGACACGTCGTCGACGGCGCGCAGGCGTTCCCGCCGGCCGAGGCGGAACTCCTTGACCAGCCCACGGACCTCCAGGAGCACGGGCGACGGGTCGTCGGGGCGGACTGCGTCACCTGGGGCGACGAGGTGACCGTCCGGCACGTGGCCCGGGGTCGGCGCGGACGCGCTTGGCACATTATTTCTGGGCGCCGGGTTCCAGCCGGGCACGGCGGCCACGAGCTCGCGGGTGTACGGGTGCTCCGGTGCGCCCAGCACGCGCGCGGCCGGTCCCTCCTCCACCACGCGCCCCTCCTTGAGCACCACCACCCGGTCCGCGCGGTCGGCGGCCACGGCCAGGTCGTGGGTGATGAGCAGCACCGCGGTACCGGCGCGGGACGTGAGGTCGGCGAGCAGGTCGAGCACGCGACGCTGGACGGTCACGTCCAGCGCCGACGTCGGCTCGTCGGCGATCACGAGCTGCGGCTCGCACGCCGTCGCGATACCCACCAGGACGCGCTGCCGCATGCCGCCGGAGAGCTGGTGCGGGTACTGCCGTGCCCGCGCGGCCGGACGGTCGAGCCCGACCTCGCGCAGGATCTCGACCGCTCGCCGGCGCGCCGCCCGGCGCGGGGTCCCGTGCACCACGAGGGCCTCCGCGACCTGCTCGCCCACCCGCACCACCGGGTCCAGCGCGGCGCCCGGGTCCTGCGGCACGAGGCCCACGCGCACGCCCCGCACGCGCCGCCACGCGTCCGGCAGCAGGTCGGTGAGCGTCACCCCGGCGGTCGCGCGCGGGCCCGGCCCGGCCTGCGGCGCGGCGAGGTGCACCTGACCGGCCGTGACGCGGCCGCCGTCGGGCAGCAGGCCGATCAGAGCGTGCGCCGTGGTCGACTTGCCGCTGCCCGACTCGCCCACCAGGGCGACCACCTCACCCGCACGCACGTCGAGGTCCACGTCGTGCACGACCTCACCCTCGCCGTAGGCGACCCGCAGCCCGCGCACGCGCAGCAGGCTGCCCGACGGCGCGGCGCCGGGCCGGGCCTCCGTCAGCAGGTCGTCCGTGGACAGCCCGCCGGCCGTGGACGCGCTCGTCGTCGATGTCATCGGTCCGTCCTTCCGTCGCGGGCGAGCACCCGGCCGAGCACGCCCACGGCGAGCACGAACAGGGCGATGACCAGGCCGGGCAGCGTCGAGTACCACCAGGCGACGGCCAGGTAGTCGCGCCCCTCGGCCACGAGCGAGCCCCACTCGGGCGTGGGCGGCGTGGCCCCGTACCCGAGGAAGCTCAGGGCCGACACCGCCAGGAGCACCGCACCCAGCTCGACCGCCGCGAGCGCCAGCACGGGCCCGGCGGAGTTGGGCAGCACGTGCCGCAGCACGACGGCGGCGCGGCTCGCGCCGGCCAGCCGCGCCGCCTCGACGTAGGTGGCGTGCCGCACGCGGAGCACCTGGCTGCGCATGACGCGCGCGAACGTCGCCACGGACGCGACGCCCACGGCCACCGCGACCTTGACGGTGCCGAAGCCGAGCGCGGTCACCACGGCGAGCGACAGCAGCAGCCCGGGGATCGCCAGCAGCACGTCCGTGGCGCGCATGAGCGCCTCGTCGACGGGACCGCCCGCGAAGCCGGCGACCAGCCCGACGGCGGACCCGGCCACGAGCGCGACGCCGATGGCGAGGAGCGCGGCGCGCACGGACAGGCTCGTGCCGTGCACGGTCCGCGCGAACAGGTCACGGCCGAGGTGGTCCGTGCCGAACCAGTGGCCGGCACCGGGAGCGAGCAGCTTGTCGGCGGGGACCCCGGTGACCGGGTCGTGGCCGGTGAACAGGCCGGGGGCGACCGCCCAGAGCAGCACCAGGACGACCACGGCGAGCGCACCCAGGGTGACGGGGCGGGCGAGGGCCCGGGGCAGGGCACGGGTCTGTGCGGAGCTCATGACGCACCTCCGGGTCCGGGGCCCGCGGGCCGGGCGCCGGTCAGCACCCGCGGGTCCAGCAGCGGGTGGACGAGGTCCACCAGGAGGCTCGTGCCCACGAACACCGCGGCGGCGACGACCACGAGCCCCTGGACGACGGGGATGTCCTGCGTGGTCACCGCGTTCTCGACCAGCCGGCCGAAGCCCTGGCGCGAGAACACGGTCTCGACCACCACGGTGCCGCCGAGCAGGTTGCCGACCAGCACGCCCAGCACCGTCACGGTGGGCAGGGAGCCGTTGCGCGCCACGTGCGCACCGAGCACCCGGCCTCGTCCGGCTCCCTTGGCGAACACGGTCTCCACGGAGGGTGCGCGCCACGCCTCGCGCAGCCCCTGCGACAGCACCTGGGCGACGACGGCGGAGAGCCCGACGGCGAGCGTGACTGCCGGCAGCACCAGCGAGGCGAATCCTTCGTTGCCGACCGCCGGGAACAGGAACCAGGTGAACGAGAACAGGTGGAGCAGCACGAGGCCGACCCAGAACCCCGGCACGGCGACCCCGAGCGGCGGCAGCGCCAGCAGCAGGTCGCGCAGCCAGGTGGCCCGGGTCCACGACGCGAGCGTCGCGATCCCGACGCCGCCCGCCAGGCCGAGCACGAGTGCCAGGCCCGCGAGCTTCGCCGTCTCCGGGAACGCGTCGGCGATGAGGCCGGCCACGGGGGCGCCGCTGCTGATCGACGTGCCGAGGTCGCCGGTCAGGGTGCGGCCGAGCAGCGTGAGGTACTGCTGGACCGGCCCCTGGTCGAACCCGTGGCGTGCGCGCAGCTCGGCCACCCGGGCGGGGTCCACGCGCTCTCCCCCGGCGCCCTGGTCGAGCATGATCGCCACCGGGTCGCTGGGCAGCAGGTACAGGATCAGGTAGGAGACCGTGAAGGCGGCCCAGAGCACCGCGGCTGCGCCGCCGAGCCGCCGCAGGACGTGGACGAGCATCACTCCTGCTCGATCCACGCGTCGTGGAACAGCAGCCGGGACGAGGCGTCGAAGGTGACGCCGTGCACGTCTCCGCGCACCCCGATCGACTGGGCCAGCTCGAACAGCGGCACCGCGAGCCCCTCGTCGAGGATCGCCCGCTGGGCGTCCGCGACCAGGGCGTCGCGGGCGCCGGGGTCGGCCTCCCCGAGCTGCTCGTCCAGCAGCGGGTCGACGACGTCGTCCGGCTCGCGCAGGCTCAGGTTCCGCTGGGCGGTGGAGAACTGGGTGCGCAGGATGTCGGCGTCGGCCCGGGTGACGTTGTAGTAGTAGAGGTCGTAGTCGCCGGAGTCCTGGGCGGTGGTCTGCTCGGCGGCCGTGAGCTGGCGCAACGTGAGGTCCACGCCGACGGCGCGGAGCTGCTGGGCGACGAGCTCCAGCACCGGCCCGCTGCCGGTGAACACGGGGGTGTACGTCACCTCGATCTGCAGGGGCGTGCCGTCCTTGACGCGGATGCCGTCCTCGCCGGGCACCCAGCCTGCGTCGTCCAGGATCCGCCCGGCCTCCTCGGGGTCGAAGGCGAGCTGGTCCGACAGGTCGGCGTACCCGGGCGTCGTGGACGCGAGGATGCCGGTGGCCGGCTCGAACGCGTCGGACAGCACGGTGTCGACCAGCTCCTGCCGGTCGATGGCGGGCAGGAGCGCGCGGCGCACCTCGACGTCGTCGAGCGGCGGGCGGGTGAGGTTGGGCTGCAGCACGAACGGCACGCCCGGGTTGGCGCGGGTCAGCACGGCGCCGCCCGAGCCCTCGACCTGCGGCACGTCCTGCGGCAGCACGTCGCCGACGGCGTCGAACTGGTCGGACGCGAGTCCCCCGGCCCGCACCCCGGACTCCGGCACCACGGAGAACTCGATGCGGTCCAGGTACGCCTCGCCCGCGTGCGCGGCCGGCTCAGGGGCCCAGTCGTAGCCGTCGCGCCTGGTCAGCACCGCGCCCTTGTCCTGCGTGTAGCTCTCCAGCACGAAGGGCCCGGAGCCGACGACGTCGCCCTGGAGGCGCTCGGCCGGGTCCGCCTGCGCGGTCTCCTCGGCGAGGATCGCGAGCGACACCGTCGACGTGGCCTGCAGGAACTGCGCGTTGGGTGCGTCGAAGACGACGGTGGCGGTGCGGTCGTCGGGCGCCTCGGTCCGCTCATAGCCCGCCAGGTAGCTCGCCGCGAGCGGTGCGGTGGCCCCGAGGTCGCCCGCGATCGCGTCGAAGCTCGCTCGGACGTCCGCGGAGTCCAGCGCGCTGCCGTCCGAGAACGTCACGCCGTCGCGCAGGTGGAACGTGAAGTGCGTCAGGTCGTCGCTGACGTCCCAGCTCTCGGCCAGCCACGGCTCGATCTCACCCGTGGCGGGGTCCTGGTCGGTCAGCGAGTCGGCGAGCTGGCGCGCCACGTAGATGCTCACGTTGGAACCCACCTGCTGCGGGTCCACACCCTGCGGTGCGGCGCCGAGCGCGAACCGGAGCGTGCCGCCCGGCGTCGGGTCCGCGGGCGTGCTGCCGCCGGCTCCGGCCTCGCCCGGTCCGGCGCAGCCGGTCAGGACGAGACCGGTGACCAGGGCCGTCGTCACGACCGGTGCGACACGACGGCGTCCGGCGGACCCCTGCGGTGCCTGGCGCGGCGCGCCGTGACTGCCAGGGGATCCGGCGACGGCGCGGTCGGCGCCGGCCTGTGACGTCGCGGCGGGCTGCCGGACGGCGGACGTCGGGGCGGGCCGGCGAGCGGCGGGCCGTCGGCTCAGGTGGTGAGAGTGGTGCGGGGCCATGTGGGTGTCCTCTCGGGGCACGGCGAGGCGGACCTGCGCGAGGGTGCACGAAGGTCCGTCACCGGGGTGACGCGGGGGGCGAGGTGCGGTGGAGCGGGTGGTGGGGCGCGGGCCCGGGCGAGGCAGGAGCAGCAGCGCAGGGCCGGAGGTCGGGCAGGTGCGGTCAGCGACCGGCTGGACACCACCGCGGGACGCGACACAGGGAGCGGGCGTGCGTGGTCCGCACCGTGCCGTTCATCGCTCGTGCCATGCCGGTCTCCCTCCGGTCCGGAAATCCGATCAGACTGATCGGGTTTCGGTGCGCGGGAAGTTACGGCCGCCCTCCGGGCATGTCAACGGTGTCCAGGAGCGGTCTCGCATCGCGGACATCCCGGTAGCGAATGGCGTCGTGCGCTGGTCAGACGTCGCCGTAGACGCCCTCGAACACGTCCCGGTAGGCGGCGGCCAGGCGCAGGCCGTCGTGCCGGGCCGTGTCGTCACCGCGGCGCACCTGCCGCATGATGACGCGGGCACCCATGGACGCGGCGGCGGCCTCCAGGGCCGCCACGTCCTCGACGGCGGACGGGTCGGCCAGCACCGCGTCGATCCGCAGGCCGGGCGCGTGCTTGTGCAGCGCCTCCAGGTGGTCCACGGCGGTCAGGCCCTCGGTCTCACCGTTCTCCGCGGACAGGTTGAGCGTCACGCAGCGGCGCGCCTTCGTGGCGTGCAGGGCGTCGGCGAGCGCCGGGACCAGCAGGTGCACCAGCACCGACGAGTACCAGGAGCCCGGCCCCAGGACCACCCAGTCGGCGTCGAGCACGGCCTGCACGGCCTCCGGGGAGGCGGGCGGGTCGGCGGGCAGGAGCCGGAGCTGCTCGATGCGCCCCTCGGTCACGGCGACCCGGCTCTGCCCGACGACCGTCTCCAGCGGACGCTCCGGCTCCCCGGGCTCGGCGGCGTGCCGGACGTCCGCCTCGACCACGAGCGGCACCGACGCCATCGGCAGCACCCGCCCCCGCGCACCCAGCAGGCGGCCGACCCAGTCGAGGCCCTCCACCGGGTCGCCGAGCAGCTCCCACAGCGCCACGATCAGCAGGTTGCCCATCGCGTGGTTGTCCAGCTCGCCCGACGACGAGAAGCGGTGCTGCAGCATCGCGCTCCAGGTGCGACCCCACTCGGAGTCGTCGCACAGCGCTGCGAGCGCCATCCGCAGGTCGCCCGGGGGCAGCACGTCCAGCTCGTCGCGCAGCCGGCCGGACGACCCGCCGTCGTCGGCCACCGTCACGACGGCCGTGAGGCGGTCCGACATGAGCCGCAGCGCGGACAGGCTGGCGGACAGGCCGTGCCCGCCGCCGAGGGCGACCACCGACGGGTTCTTGCTCCACTCCGGGGCGGGCACGTCGGGCGCTCCCGGCGCGTGCGGGATCATTCGCGGCCCAGGTCGCGTGCCGAGACGGAGACGAGCTGCCCGCGGGCACGCAGCCGCTCGGCGATGGCCTCGGAGATGGCGACGGACCGGTGCTTCCCGCCCGTGCACCCGACGGCGATGGTCACGTAGCGCTTCTCCTCGTTGAGATAGCCGGCGAGCACCGGCGCCAGGGCGTCGACGTACCGGTCGATGAACTCGACGGCCCCCGGCCGGGCGAGCACGTAGTCGCGTACTGGCTGGTCACGCCCGGTCAGGTGGCGCAGCTCGGTGATCCAGTAGGGGTTGGCCAGGAACCGTACGTCCACCACGTGGTCCGCGTCCAGAGGGATGCCGTACTTGAACCCGAACGAGATGACGTTGATGCGCAGCTGTTCGACCGCGTCATGGGCGAGCCAGGCGCGGATCTCCCGCGCGAGGTCGTGCACGGACAGGTCGGAGGTGTCGATACGCAGGTCGGCGCGCTCGGCCAGGGTCGCCACGACGGACCGCTCCTCGGCGATGCCGTCCAGGATGCGGCCGTCACCCTGGAGCGGGTGCGGGCGGCGCACCTGCTCGAACCGGCGCACGAGCACCTCGTCGCTCGCGTCGAGGAAGAGGATCCGGTACGCGACGCCGGCCTCCGTCATGTGCACGAGCACCTTGTCCAGCTCGGAGAAGAACTCCCGGCCGCGCACGTCCACGACGACGGCCACCCGCTCGATGCTGGACCCCTTGGCCATGAGGTCGACCAGGGGCACGAGCATCATGGGCGGCAGGTTGTCGACCACGTACCAGTCGAGGTCCTCCAGCACGGCCGCGGCCCGGGACCGGCCCGCGCCGGACATCCCGGTGATCACGAGCACCTGCGGGTCGCTGCGCTCGGGGCTGTGCGTGGCGGCCTCGACGGCGGCGATCCCCTCGGGTGCCGTGGTGGGCGACGGCTCGGTGTTGCTCATGGCTCCAAGCATGCCAGCGTCAGGCCTTCAGGGCGGCCACGACGGCCGCGGCCGTGGTGGCTCCCATGCCCCGCACGCTGGCGATCTCCTCGACGCTCGCGGCCCGCAGCCGCTTGAGGGAGCCGAAGTGGGACAGCAACACCTTCTTGCGGGCCGGCCCGAGGCCCGGGACGTCGTCGAGCACCGAGGCGGTCATGCCCTTGCTGCGCCGACGGCGGTGCTGGGTGATCGCGAACCGGTGCGCCTCGTCGCGGACGCGCTGCAGCAGGTACAGGCCCTCGCTGGACCGCTGGAGGATGACGGGGTACTCCTCCCCCGGCACCCACACCTCCTCCAGCCGCTTGGCCAGGCCGCACAGCGCGACGTCGGTGATGCCGAGCTCCTCCATCGCCTGCTTCGCGGCGGCGACCTGGGGCGGGCCGCCGTCGACCACCACGAGGCTGGGCGGGTAGGCGAACCGCGCCTTCTCCTGGGGTGCGTCGGGTGCCACCTCACCACCGGGCAGCGCGCCCGCCGGGTCCTCCCCGGCGGGCAGGTCGCCCGCGGAGATCTCGACGTCGTTCGCCTTGAGGCGGTCGGCGAGGTAGCGACGGAACCGGCGGGTGATCACCTCGTGCATGGCCTGCGTGTCGTCGCGTGCACCGTCGCCGTCCGAGCCGCGGATGCTGAACGAGCGGTACTCGCTCTTGCGCGGCAGGCCGTCCTCGAAGACGACCATCGAGGCGGACTGGTAGGTGCCCTGGGTGTGCGAGATGTCGTAGCACTCGATGCGCAGGGGCGCCGACTCGAGGTCCAGCGCCTCCTGGATCTCGCGCAGCGCCTGGCTGCGGGTGGTCAGGTCGCCCGCACGGCGGGTGCGGTGGAGCATCAGCGCGTGCTCCGCGTTCTTGCGGACCGTCTCGGCCAGCTCCCGCTTGTCGCCGCGCTGGGGCACCCGGACGTCCACGCGGGCGCCGCGCAGGCCGCTGAGCCAGGCACCCACCTGGTCCAGGTCGGGGGGCAGCACGGGGACGAGGACCTCGCGGGGCACCGCGTCGCGGGCCTCCGCGCCGCTCGCCTCCTCCGCCGAGCCGTACACCTGCTGCAGCAGGTGCTCCACGAGCTCGCCGTCGCTGATGTCCTCGACCTTCTCGACCACCCAGCCGCGCTGGCCGCGGATGCGCCCGCCGCGCACGTGGAACACCTGGACCGCGGCCTCCAGCTCGTCGCCCACCAGCGCGAACACGTCGGCGTCGGTGGCGTCGCCGAGCACCACCGCGTTCTTCTCCGTGGCGCGGCGCAGGGCCTCGATGTCGTCGCGCAGGCGGGCGGCCTGCTCGTACTCCATCTCGGCCGCGGCCTCCTGCATGCGCTTGGTCAGCCGGCGCTCGAACTTGGCCGTGTCGCCCGCCATGAAGTCGCAGAAGTCCAGCACGAGCGCGCGGTGGTCCTCGACGCTGATCCGCCCCACGCAGGGTGCCGAGCACTTGTCGATGTACCCGAGCAGGCACGGCCGGCCCGACTGGCCCGCCCGCTTGTAGACGCCGGCCGAGCAGGTACGGATCGGGAACACCCGCAGCAGCAGGTCCAGGGTCTCGCGGATGGCCCAGGCGTGTCCGTAGGGGCCGAAGTAGCGGGTGCCCTTGCGCTTGGCGCCGCGCATGACCTGGGCCCGCGGGACCTCCTCGCCCAGCGTCACGGCGAGGTACGGGTAGGACTTGTCGTCGCGGTACTTCACGTTGAACCGCGGGTCGTACTGCTGGATCCAGGTGAACTCCAGCGCGAGCGCCTCGACCTCGGTGCCCACGACCGTCCACTCGACCGACGCCGCGGTGGTCACCATCCGCTGCGTGCGCTCGTGCAGGTGCGCCACGTCCTGGAAGTAGTTCGCCAGGCGCTGGCGCAGGTTCTTCGCCTTGCCCACGTAGATGACGCGGCCGTGCTCGTCGCGGAACCGGTAGACACCGGGCGACGTCGGGACCTCTCCCGCCTTGGGCCTGTAGGTTGCTGGATCCGCCATGGCACCAACCTATGCGCTGCCACTGACACGACGGCGCCCCCGGGCGCGGTGTCGTCCCCCGACGGACGGCCGGCCCCGGGCGGGTGGCGCGGCCGCCCCGTCGCGGCCGCGCCCGGTCAGGCGACGACGTGCAGCGGCGTGGGCTCCACGCGGACCGGGAAGTTCACCGAGCGGGCGATGAAGCACATCGCGTGGGCCTTGTGGTGCAGGGCGGCCAGGTGCTCGTCCGTGGCGAGCTCGCCGGCGTCCACCGCGACCCTCGGGTGCAGCGTGACGTCCGTGAAGGCGCCCTCGCCCCGCGACTCGACCCGCATGGTGCCCGTGGCGGCGTCCGTGTACTCGCGCACGACGAGCCCGGACTCCGCCGCCAGGTGCAGGAACCACAGCATGTGGCACTGGCTCAGGCTCGCGACGAACAGCTCCTCCGGGCTGTTGCGGGCCGGGTCGCCCCGGAACGCCGGGTCGGCCGACCCGGGCAGGGGCGGCTTGTGCGGCAGGTCGATCTCGTGGTCCCGGGAGTAGGAGGTGTACGACGACGTACCTGCCTCCCCCGCGCCGGTCCACCGCACCGTCACGGCGTAGTCATGCGTGGCTCCGCTCATGGGGACCACCCTAGGGGGCGCCTGCCCTGGAGGCCACGCCTGAGGCTCTCGCCGCACCCGTGGCGGATCCGGGCACCGATCCGCCAACGGAGGCGCCCCCTGGATCGCCTGGATCCAGGGGGCGGCTCGGTCACGTGGCGTGCACGCCGTTCCCGGCAGTGCCGTCAGGTACGGGGGCAGACCGTGACGCTCCCCGAGGAGATCGTGCCTCTGCCGATGACGTAGTCCTGGTCCTGCCACTCCATGGTCACGACCGCCCGCATGCGCCTCTGCGGGGAGGACCCGCACGACCACGACGGCGTGCGGTGGACGTCCTGGACGGGCTCCCACGTCTCGGCCGGGTAGGCCTCCGAGACGGTCCACCAGATCCCGTCACGCAGGATCTGGAGGTACATCTCGCGGACCCGGACCTCGTAGTCACCGCCGCCGGCGGTGTCGGTCACCCGCGCGTGGGCGTTGAACACCCCGGGGGACGACATCTCCACGTTGGCGCAGCGGATGACCTGCTCGCCCACGCAGGTGTGCGCGATCTGCTCGGCGGCCGCCGCCGGCGGGGCGGTGAGCATGGTGGCCCCCAGCGCGACGCCGAAGACCGCCGTGAGGGCGCGCTTGATCTGTCCGTTCTTTCGCATGACCCGTAGTGAACACCACGCACGCACGGACGGCTTGCAGGAACCTGCAAGCCCGCCGAGGCGCGCGCGGCACGCCTCGACGGGCAGGCGTCACGCGCTCGCCGCCGCCTTCGCCTTGGCCGGCTTCCGGGTCGCCGGCTTGCGCTTTGCCGTGCCGTTCGTCGCTCGCGGGGCCGACGCGGCCGCCGCGACCGCCTCGGCGTCCAGGATCTCCGCGAGGTACGTGCCGGTGTGGCTCTCCGGCACGGCGGCCACGGCCTCGGGCGTGCCCTGCGCGACCACGGTGCCACCACCGCTGCCGCCCTCCGGGCCCATGTCGATCACCCAGTCGGCGCTCTTGATGACGTCGAGGTTGTGCTCGATCACGATCACGGTGTTGCCCTTGTCGGCCAGGGACTGCAGCACCCCGAGCAGACGGCGCACGTCCTCGAAGTGCAGGCCCGTGGTCGGCTCGTCCAGCACGTACGCCGAACGCCCCGACGACCGCTTCTGCAGCTCCGCGGCGAGCTTCACGCGCTGCGCCTCACCGCCGGACAGCGTGGGCGCGGGCTGCCCCAGCCGCACGTAGCCCAGGCCGACGTCGACCAGCGTGGACAGGTGCCGTGAGATCGCCGGGAACGCCTTGAAGAAGTCGGCGGCCTCCTCGATCGGCATGTCGAGCACGTCGGCCACCGTCTTGCCCTTGAAGTGCACCTCGAGGGTCTCGCGGTTGTACCGCGCGCCGTGGCAGACCTCGCACGGCACATAGACGTCCGGCAGGAAGTTCATCTCGATCTTGATCGTGCCGTCACCGGCGCAGGCCTCGCAGCGGCCGCCCTTGACGTTGAACGAGAACCGCCCCGGCCCGTAGCCGCGGACCTTCGCCTCCTCGGTCTCCGCGAAGATCTTGCGGATCCGGTCCCAGACGCCCGTGTACGTGGCGGGGTTCGACCGCGGCGTGCGGCCGATGGGCCCCTGGTCCACGTGCACCACCTTGTCGAGGTGCTCCAGGCCGGTCACCCGCCGGTGCCGCCCTGCCACCCGCCGTGCGCCGTTGAGCTGGTTGGCCATGACGGTGAACAGGATGGAGTTCACGAGCGTCGACTTGCCCGAGCCGGAGACGCCCGACACGACGGTCAGCACACCGAGCGGGAACGACACGTCGACGTCACGCAGGTTGTTCTCCCGCGCGCCCACCACCGTGACCTGCCGCTCCAGGTCGGTCGGCCGGCGTACGGCGGGCACCGGGATGGAGCGACGGCCCGACAGGTACGCCCCCGTCAGGGAGTCCTTCTGCTCCAGCAGGCCCGCGTAGTCGCCCGAGTGGATGACGTGGCCGCCGTGCTCGCCCGCGCCCGGCCCGATGTCGACGATCCAGTCGGCCGCACGGATCGTGTCCTCGTCGTGCTCGACGACGATCAGCGTGTTGCCCAGGTCCCGCAGCCGGGTGAGGGTGTCGATGAGCCGGCGGTTGTCGCGCTGGTGCAGGCCGATCGACGGCTCGTCCAGCACGTACAGCACGCCCACCAGGCCGGACCCGATCTGGGTCGCGAGCCGGATGCGCTGCGCCTCGCCGCCGGACAGCGTGCCCGCGGGCCGCTCCAGCGTCAGGTAGTGCAGGCCGACGTCGAGCAGGAAGCCCAGGCGCGCGTGGATCTCCTTGAGCACCTCGGTGGCGATCTGCGCCTCGCGCACGCCGAGCTCGATGCCCTTGAGGAACTCCGCGGCCTCGCCGACCGGGAGCCGCGAGACGTCGGCGATGGACAGCCCGTCCACCTTGACCGCGAGCACCTCCGGCTTGAGCCGCGCGCCACCGCACGTGGGGCACGGGACCTCACGCATGTAGGCCTCGTACTTCTCCTTGGACCAGTCCGAGTCCGTCTCCCGGTGCCGGCGCTCCAGGAACGTCACGGCGCCCTCGAACCCGGTCGAGTACTGCCGCTCGCGGCCCCACCGGTTCTTGTACCGCACGTGCACCTTGTGGTCCCGGCCGTGCAGGATCGCGTCCTTCGCCCGCTCGGGCAGGGCCCGCCACGGCACGTCCATCGAGAACTTCATCTCGTCGGCCAGGGCCGACAGCACGCGCTCGAAGTACTCCGAGGACGTCTGCGCCCACGGGGCGACGGCTCCCTCGCGCAGCGTCTTCTCGTCGTCGGGCACGAGCAGGTCGGGGTCCACCTCCAGGCGGAACCCGATGCCCGTGCACTCCGGGCACGCGCCGTAGGGCGCGTTGAACGAGAAGGTCCGCGGCTCGATCTCGTCGAGCGCCAGCGGGTGCTCGTTGGGGCAGGCGCGCTTCTCCGAGAACTTGCGCGTGCGGCCCAGGTCGTCGATGTCGGCGTCCACCAGCTCGATCATCACGAGCCCGTTCGCCAGCGCGAGCGCCGTCTCGACCGAGTCCGTGAGCCGGCGCTGCACGCCGTCGCGCGACACGAGCCGGTCCACGACCACCTCGATGTCGTGCTTCAGCTTCTTCTCGAGCGTGGGCGGGTCGGTCAGCTGCACGACCTCGCCGTCGACCCGGGCCCGGGAGAAGCCCTTGGCCTGCAGCTCCTTGAAGAGGTCCGCGTACTCCCCCTTGCGGCCCCGCACCACGGGCGCCAGCACCTGGTAGCGGGTGCCCTCCGGCAGCTCCAGGATCTGGTCGACGATCTGCTGCGGCGTCTGCGACTGCACCTTCTCGCCGCACACCGGGCAGTGCTGGGTGCCCGCGCGCGCGAACAGCAGGCGCAGGTAGTCGTAGACCTCCGTGATGGTGCCGACCGTGGACCGCGGGTTGCGGTTGGTGGACTTCTGGTCGATCGACACCGCGGGCGACAGACCCTCGATGAAGTCGACGTCAGGCTTGTCCATCTGGCCCAGGAACTGGCGGGCGTACGCGGACAGGGACTCGACGTACCGGCGCTGACCCTCGGCGAAGATCGTGTCGAACGCGAGCGAGGACTTGCCCGACCCCGACAGCCCCGTGAACACCACGAGCCGGTCCCTGGGCAGGTCCAGATCCACGTTCTTGAGGTTGTGCTCTCGGGCACCCGAGACGACGAGACGATTGCTCACAGAGGCATCCTAGGGCGGCTCACCGACATTCGCACGCCTGTTCTATGGATCACACTGACAGACGTGTCACACCCGCCCGGCTCAACGGACCGCCGGGCCACCCGCGACGCGCGACCGCCGCACGCGGGACTGCAGGTCAAGGGCCCGCAGCAGGTCCTGCTCGTGGGCATAGGAGCCGTCGACGAGCCGGCGCCGCACGTCCACGACCTCCTGCGCGTGCTCGGCCGCGGCGTCCCACTCCTCCAGGTCCAGGTGCACCGAGACAAGGTTCGACAGGGCCGCCGCGAGCGCCGGCAGGTGCCGGTCCGGGCTGCGCCGGGCGAGGTCCCGGCGCACCCGCACCGCCTCGGCGGTCGGCTCGACACCCTCACGGGGACGGCGCGCGTCCATCAGCGCCGCGCCGAGGTTGAGCAGTGCGTCGGCGAGGTCCGGCTCGAAGCGGTCGGGGTCCCGGCGTGCGAGCCGCCGGAGCCGGTCGACGGCCTCCTCGGTGGGGGCCACGGCGTCGGCCGCCCGGCCCAGCTCCGAGTACAGCACGCCCAGGTTGGACAGCGAGCTGGCGAGGTACTCCTCGCCCGGCTGGCCCTCCTCGGCGAGCGCCCGCCGGATCGCGACCGCCTCCCGCTCGAACGGCAGGGCCTCCTCCGGCTCGCCCGCCCGCGAGTGCGTCACGGCGAGGTTGGACAGCGAGGCCGCGAGCATCCGGCGGTACCGTGCCGGATGCTCCCGGGCGAGCCGGCGGCGCAGCAGCACGGCCTCCCGCTCCAGGGAGACGGCCTCGTCGAGCTCGCCCAGCCGCGACAGGACCGCCCCGAGCGACGCCAGGCTGTAGGCGAGCGTCCACGTGTGCGCCGCCGCGTTCTCGCGGACCAGCTCGCGGCGCAGCGCGACGGCCTCGCCGAGCGGCTCGATGGCCTCCCGGTCCCGGCCGAGGGCGGCGTAGGCGTTGGCCAGGTTGGTCAGGGCGAAGCCGAGCTCGAACCGGTGCCGCTCCGGGGCCAGGAGCACCATCCGCCGGCTGAGCTCGACGGCCTCCAGCGCGAACGGGACGGCCTCCTCCGGACGGCTCTCGGTGAGGGTCACGGCCCGGTTCGACAGCGCGGTGGTCAGGAACGTCGCCCACTGCCGCGGGTCGCGCGCGACCAGGTTGCGCAGGATCGGGAGCAGCTCGGCGAAGGTCTCCTCCTCCTCCTGCGGCGTGCCCGTGTCGCTCAGCAGCACGTTCAGGCTGAGCAGGACGCGCGCCAGCTCGGCCTCGCACCAGGACCTGTCCCGTTCCGGGGCCGCCCGGCACAGCTCGATCGCCTCTCGCTGGGCGGCCAGCGCCTCCCGGGTGTGGCCGGCGCGCCAGTGCGCCGAGCCCAGCGCGTTGACGGCCGAGACGAGCGCGGTGCGGTACCGGTCGGGGTCGCCGGCGGCGATACGGCGCCAGGCGGCGACCCCCGTGCCCAGCACCTCCAGCGACTCGGTCAGGCGCGCCACGTCCCGCAGCGCCGAACCGAGGTCGACCAGCGCCTCGGCGCGACCCACGGCGTCCTTGGCCGCCGCGACCGCCCGCTCACCCCGGTCCACGTCGTCGGCCGAGGCGTCCGAGATGCTGCGGGGCTTGAGCAGGAACGCCGTCCGCAGCGCGCGCGGGTCGTCACCGTAGGAGTCCGCGGCCCGGCGCAGGAGCTCGGCGGACAGCGCCGCGGCGCCGGGCACCTCGGACAGCTCGACCTCCAGGCGCCGCGCGATCCGGACCACCCGCAGCGCCACCCTCCGGGACAGCCCCCAGGTGCACGAGCCGACGAGAGCCACCGACCGGCCGAGGCGGTCCACGACGAGCAGGTCGCCGACCCGGTCCGGGCCCGCCGGACTCGGACCGAGCTCCGCCGCGCTGGTCGGCAGCCCGAGCAGCCAGCGCGCCCCCGCCCGCCCCGGCAGGCCGGGCACCACGCGGCGCAGCACGTCGCGCGCACCCGCGGCGTCCTCGACCCCGAGCAGGCAGGCCGCGGCGACGACGTCCTGCACCTGCTCGCGGTCGAGGTCGAGACCCGCCTCGCGCGCCGACCGCGCCCACGAGTCGGCCGCGACCTCCAGCAGGGCGCGCAGCGGGCTCGGCTCGTCCTCCGGCACGGGGACGCCGGCCGCGACGAGCGCGGCGAGCGCCGCGCCGGCGTGCAGGTCGGCCACGCGGGCGCCGCCGGCCGGGTCCAGCAGGCGGACGGCGGCGACACCGGGGTTCGCCACGCCGAGGTGCTCGGCGAACGCGGCGACCGCGCCGTCGAGCACGACGGAGTCCGGCAGGCCGGGATCCAGCCGCTGGTCGAGCGCGGTCTGGGCGGCGTCGCCGGGATCGAGGTGCTCCCAGAGCACCGACCCCCAGCGCAGCCGCCGGAGCCACTCGCCGGCGACACGGGCCAGCAGGAGCACCCGGGTGCGCCCGCGCGCGGGCCGCACCAGGGCGTCGAGCATGGCGGCCAGGCCGAGCCGGGTGGCCGCGTCGTCCACCACGAACAGGACGTCGCCCGGGGGGCGGTTGCGGACGGCCGCGGCCTCCCGCCCGCGCGGTACGGCCACGACGGTCCAGCCGGAGGCGCCCAGCCGGTCGCCGAGCTCGCCGGCGAGCCGCGTCTTGCCGGAGCCCGCGGGGGCGACGAGGAGCCGGAGGCTGACCGGTACGTCCGCCTCGGCCCAGGAGCGCAGGTCGGTCAGCTCCCGCTCGCGTCCGACGAACGGCACGACGGCACGCGCGGGGTCGAGCAGCACCGGGGGCCATGCGGCGGCGTCGTGCGGGAGGCCCTCGACCGCAGGCTGGAGCGGGCCGCGGCGTGCCGCTGTGCGGGCGGCCCGGACCGCAGCGGCCAACCGGGTCGACAGCTCCGAGACCACCACGGTCACCAAGTCAACCGGACGAACGTCCAGCCCTGCAAGAGGACGGAGTGGACTGGTTCATTCTTTGAACACAACAACAAGAAGGCGGACGCCGGGCGGCGGGGCGAGACCGACAAGTCGGGCAAAAGTTGCAGATCGGACTGGATCGCGACATCCTTCCACCGGCCGGGTGAAAGCCCGGTCGCTCCTCGACCGCACGGACGAAAGGCAGGCACGTGAGCCTGAACCTCAACAAGCTCGTCGACAAGGCCTACAAGGACCAGAGCATCGCCGCGATCCTGGCGGCCCCGCCGTCGGCGCTGCTGGGTCTCACGCCGAAGCACGACGAGATGCTCGCCGAGCTCAGGATCAAGACGGTCGCCGACCTCGGCACGTGGCAGCACGCGGTCCACGCGCAGGCGCTCGTCACGCTCGCCGACGCCGAGGTCCCCGCGGTCACCGGCGACAAGTGAGCCCGGCTCACCCCTCGCGCTGACGTTCGCGCCGCGGCGCCCGGCCTCCCCTGCGGAGGACCGGGCGCCGCCGTCGTCAGAGGCCGAACCGCGCGACGTCGCGCATCTTGTTGGTCGCGTCCAGCGCGGCGACCTTGTAGGCCTCCGCCAGCGTCGGGTAGTTGAACACCGTGTCGACGAGGTGGTCCACGGTGCCCCCGGTGGTCATGATCGCCTGCCCGATGTGGATGATCTCCGTGGCCCCGGTCCCGAAGACGTGCACGCCCAGCACGGTGCGGTCCTCGGTCGAGACCAGCAGCTTGAGCATGCCGTAGGAGTCGCCCACGATCTGCCCGCGGGCGAGCTCCCGGTAGCGCGCGACACCGACCTCGTACGGCACGCCCGCGGTCGTGAGCTGGTCCTCGGTGTCCCCGCAGTAGGAGATCTCGGGGATCGTGTAGATGCCGATGGGCTGCAGCTCCAGCACCGAGGAGACCGGCTCCCCGAACGCGTGGTAGGCGGCCAGCCGCCCCTGCTCCTGCGACGTCGCCGCCAGGGCCGGGAACCCGATGACGTCGCCGACGGCGTACACGTGCTCGACGTCGGTCCGGAACTGCTTGTCGACCTGGAGGCGCCCGCGGGCGTCGGCCTCCAGGCCGGCGGCGCCGAGGTCGAGGCCGTCCGTGGCACCCTGCCGCCCGGCGGAGTACAGCACGCAGTCGGCAGGGATCCGCTTGCCGGAGGCGAGCGTGGTGATCGTGCCGCCCTCCCCCGCCGTGACGGACTCGACCGTCTCGCCCAGCCGGAACGTCACCGACAGGTCGCGGAGCTGGAACTTGAGCGCCTCGACCACCTCGGAGTCGCAGAAGTCGAGGATCCTCGGGCGCGACTCCACGACCGTGACCCGGGTGCCGAGCGCTGCGAACACCGACGCGTACTCGATCCCGATCACGCCGGCCCCGACCACCACCATGGTCCGGGGCACCTCGGCCAGGTCCAGGATGCCGTCCGAGTCGACCACGCGGACGCCGTCGAACGCGACGTGGGCGGGCCGCGCCGGGCGGGTACCGACCGCGACGACGATCTTGTCCGCGTTCAGCCGCCGGACGACGTCGCCCTCGGCGTCGGTCACCTCGACGTCGTGCGGCCCGGTGAACCGGGCGGTGCCGGCCACGGTCTCGACGTGGTTGCGGGCGAGCTGGCTGCGCACCACCTCGATCTCCCGCCCGATGACGTGCTGCAGGCGGGCCAGCAGGTCCGGCACGGTGATGTGCTCCTTGAGCCGGTAGCTGGAGCCGTACACGTCGCGCATCTGCAGGCCGGTCAGGTAGAGCACGGCCTCGCGCAGCGTCTTGGACGGGATGGTGCCGGTGTGCAGGCTCACCCCGCCGACCTGGTCGCGCCGTTCCACCACGGCGACCCGCCGGCCGAGCTTGGCGGCCGCGATCGCGGCCTTCTGCCCTCCCGGGCCGGAGCCGATCACGACGAGGTCGAAGTGGTTCCCGGTTGCGTCCATGGTCCGAGTGTGGGCCCCGTGCGTGCCGGTGACGAGCATCTTCATCAAGAATTAACCGGCTCGCCCGCCCGGATGGCAGGCTGGCGCCCATGAGCACCTACGCCGTGAGCTACACGTACACCGACGACGTCACGACGCGCGACGAGGTCCGGCCCAGCCACCGCGACTTCCTGCGGGCACTCCACGCGGACGGCGTCGTCCGGGCGTCGGGACCCGTCGACGGCGGCACCGGGGCCCTGGTCGTCGTCGAGGCGGACTCGGCCGACGAGGCCCTGCGCATCCTGGACGAGGACCCGTTCGCGACCCGCGGGGTGATCGCCGAGCGGAGCGTGCGCGCCTGGGACGTGGTCATCGGCGGTTTCGCCCGATAGTCCCAATACTTCGCCATGTGAAGATTTTTACGCAAACATCAGGTTTCGTCGATGGCGTGGCGCGTTGCGTGATGCACATGATGCCTGTTCGGACACTGCTCCATACGTTCGGGGAGGCAAGGCATGACCTCTGTCTTGAGCACGACGACGACCTACGCGGACATCGGCCCGCGCATCTGCGTGACGCCGCCCTACTACGCCCTCGGTGACCTGGTCAGCCCCGCCCCGGGGCTGGCCGGCGCCACCGTCCCGGTCCAGTCGCCCACCGGACGCCAGGCACCCGTGATCAACATCGCGGAGGCCGGACGACACCTCGCCATCCTGGGCCTGTGCGCCGCGGCCACCACGAACCCGGCGCCCGGGAAGCACTACTACCTCGCGCACCGCGGGGTGGGCCGCATGTACCCGCCCACCGGGTCCCCGCCCGGCCGGGGCGGCGGTCCCCTGCACGGCACCGCCAGCGCCCGGATGTCCGGCCGCAACCGCGCGGTCGCCGAGACCGAGCTGCACGACGCCGACGGCACCCTGGTGGCACGGCTCGACATGGAGTACCTGGTGCTGTCGGTACCCGTGTTCCGCCGCCTGATGGGCCCGGCCACGGCACCCGACGCGACCGGACCCGCACAGCCGTACGCGGCACCCGCGCCGCTCACCGACGTGTCCGCCGACGATCGCAGCGCCACCGCCCGGATGACCGTGAACCCGTCGCTGTGCCAGGGACACTTCGCCGGGCACCCCGCACTGCCCGTGTCCGTGGCGGGCTACGCCACGTTCGCACTCTTCGACCACGTCCTGGAGGCGGCGGCCGGGCCGGACGCCCGGTGGCAGCCGGGTTCCTACCGGCTGCGGGCCGACCACCTCGCGGCGGCGGGCCGGACGTGCACGGTGGAGGTCGAGCCCTCGGCGCCCACCGAGCCCGACGCGCACGACCGGGCGTTCACCGGCACGCTGCGGTCCGGCGGCCAGGACATCTTCTCGATCCAGGTGGACTACACGGTCGTCTGACCACCCACCGCACGGCGGCAGACGGCCGGCGGTCGCGCCCACCGGTGTGGGCGCGGCCGCCGGCCGTGCTGCGCGGGGACCGCGGTGCGCAGGGACTACGACGTGGAGTCGGAGGACGCGGGCTCCTCCACCGGCTTCTCCGCCTCCTTGCGCGCGTCGTACGCCGACTTGATCAGGCTCGCGATCGTGCCCACCGCCAGCGACACGACGATCACCGTCAGCGACAGCCAGATCGGAATCTCGGGGGCCCAGTGGAAGCCCTCGCCACCGTTGATCCAGGACAGCGAGTTGGTGTGCAGCGCCTCGAGGATCAGCTTGACGCCGATGAAGCCGAGGATGACCGAGAGGGCGTAGGGCAGGTACACCAGCCGGTCGAGCAGGCCGCCCAGCAGGAAGTAGAGCTGCCGCAGGCCCATGAGGGCGAACAGGTTGGTCGCGAACACGATGAACGGGTCACGGGTGATGCCGAAGATCGCGGGGATCGAGTCGACAGCGAACAGCACGTCCGTCGAGCCGATCGCCAGGAAGACGATGATCAGGGGCGTGAAGAGCCGGCGCCCGTCGATCGTGGTGGTGAGCTTGCCGTCGTTGTACTGGTGGTGCAGCGGGAGAACCTTGCGCATCTGGCGGATGAGGACGTTCTCCTTGTAGTCGTCCTTGTCCTCCTCGCTCTCCGGCAGCGCCTGGTGGATGGCCGTGTAGATGAGGAACGCGCCGAAGATGTAGAAGAGCCAGGTGAACTGCTCGATCAGCGCGGCACCCGCGAGGATGAAGGCGGCACGGAAGATGAGCGCCATGATGATGCCGACCATCAGCACCCGCTGCTGCTGGTCACGCGGCACCGCGAAGCGCGCCATGATGATGACGAACACGAAGAGGTTGTCGACGCTCAGGGAGTACTCCATGAGCCAGCCGGCGTAGAACTCCGCAGCCGGGGTGACGCCGCCGACCCCCCAGACGATCGCACCGAAGATCAGGGCCAGGGCCACGTAGAACCCCACCCAGATCGCGCTCTCCTTCATGGAAGGCACGTGGGGGCGTCGCCCGACGATCAGGAGATCGGCCACCAGCAGGACGACCATCGCACCGAGCGCGATGATCTCGAAGGTCACGGGCAGTTCGTGGACCATTGCTTCCTTCCGGAACAGGGAGGAACGCGCGATCGCATCGAGCCTCCGGTGGGTACAGCAGGGCACCGGAGGTCTTCCTCGCCCGCCCCGTGCACCAGCCTGACCGAAACCAGGCGACGGCGCACCACGACGGACCGGCCAGGCCGAGCTGGCGTCATCGGCAGCTGTGATGACGGCCAGGCCGTTTCGAGGTACTCCCCTCCAACGGAGGGAAAGCATACGGGACCCCTGATCTGTTCCCGGACGTGACCCACGCCACGTTCGGCGGGTCCATCAGGCGGGCGTGACCACCAGCTTGCCGCGCGCGTGCCCGTGCCCGGCAACCTGCCGGACCGCCTCCACCGCCTGGTCCAGGGGATACGTCGCGCTGACCACGGGCCGTAGCACGCCGCCGGTCACCAGGCCGGCAAGGACGGCGAGGTCGGCGCCGCTGGACGTCGCCGTCACGTTGCGCACCCGGTAGGGGCTGAACCGGGACACCAGGGGTGCCGACAGCAGGTCGGGCAGCGGGCCGAGCAGCCCCTCCTTGCTGCCGTCGTTGACGAGGACCAGGCCACCGGGTACCACCACGCGCCCGAGCGCCCGCACCGGGTACCGCCCGGCGTTGGCGAGGACGACGTCGAAGCGGCGCCGGCCGGCCGTGAAGTCCTCGCGTGCGTAGTCGACGGTCTCGGCGGCCCCCAGCTCCCGTACCAGCTCCGCGTTTCCCGCGCTGCACACCCCGGTCACCCGCGCACCCCGGGCAGCGGCGATCTGCACGGCGAGATGGCCGATGCCACCGCCCGCGCCCGTGATCGCGATCCGCTGCCCGGCCGTGAGCGCCGCCTCCCGCAGGTGCTGCAGCGCGGTGACGCCCGCCATCGGAACCGCCGCCGCCTCCACCGGGGTGAGCTCGGCGGGCCGGTGGGCCAGGGCGTCCTCGGCGGCCAGCGCCAGCTCCGCGAACGTTCCCCCGCTGCCGAAGCCGAACACCTCGTCGCCCGGGGCGAAGGCGGTGACGTCCGGTCCGGTACCGACCACGACGCCCGCCAGGTCGGCGCCCCGGACCGGCGGGCGCGGACCCCGGAGCCCGCCCATCGTCGGGCGGGCGACCAGCGGCTGCCCCTCCGCGAAGTGCCAGTCGTACGGGTTCACGCCGGCGGCGTGCACCCGGACGAGCACCTGTCCCGTGCCGGGCACCGGGTCCGGCACCTCGCGCACCGCGAGGGCGTCCCAGCCGTACCTGTCCTGCGTCAGTGCCCGCATCACGGCCTCCTGGCCCGTCGCGCCCGGCGTACCTGCCCTCGCGCGATCAGGCTCCTCGCCCCCGTCAGGACGGGTCAAGGATGAAGTCGGCCGCCCCGGCCGGGCGTCACGCCGTCGCCGCCTGCATCTGCCGCAGCTCCTTCTTGAGCCCCGAGATCTCGTCGCGCAGCCGTGCCGCGACCTCGAACTGGAGCTCCCCGGCCGCCGCGTGCATCTGGTCGGTGAGCTCCTGGATGAGCTCGGCCAGCTCGCTCGCCGCCGCACCGGCCAGCCGGTTGCCCGACGTCGCGGCCTCCTTCGGCGTACCCGGGACCGGTGCGCCGGGACGCCCCTCCCCCTTGGCCTTGCGGCTGTTCCGGTACCCGCCGGCGAGCAGCTCCTGGGTGTCCAGGTCCTCGCGCGCCAGCATGTCGGTCACGTCCGCGATCTTCTTGCGCAGCGGCTGCGGATCGATGCCGCGCTCGGTGTTGTACGCGATCTGCTTCTCGCGACGCCGGCTCGTCTCGTCGATGGCCTCGCGCATCGCCGGCGTGATCTTGTCCGCGTACATGTGCACCTGACCCGACACGTTGCGGGCCGCACGGCCGATGGTCTGGATCAGGGACCGGCCCGAACGCAGGAAGCCCTCCTTGTCCGCGTCCAGGATCGCCACGAGCGACACCTCCGGCAGGTCCAGGCCCTCGCGCAGCAGGTTGATGCCCACGAGCACGTCGTACTCGCCGAGCCGCAGCTCGCGCAGCAGCTCGACGCGACGCAGCGTGTCCACCTCGGAGTGCAGGTAGCGCACCCGCACGTCGCGCTCCAGGAAGTAGTCCGTGAGGTCCTCGGCCATCTTCTTGGTCAGGGTGGTCACGAGCACGCGCTCGTTGCGCTCCACCCGGTCGCGGATCTCGCCCAGCAGGTCGTCGATCTGCCCGGTGGTCGGCTTCACCACCACCTCGGGGTCGACCAGGCCGGTGGGGCGGATCACCTGCTCGACGACGCCGTCCGACAGCGAGCGCTCGTAGTCGCCCGGGGTCGCCGACAGGTACACCGTCTGCCCGATGCGCTCGGTGAACTCCTCCCACTTGAGCGGGCGGTTGTCCATCGCGCTGGGTAGGCGGAAGCCGTGGTCCACCAGGGCGCGCTTGCGCGACGCGTCACCCTCGTACATCGCGCCGATCTGCGGCACGGTCTGGTGCGACTCGTCGATGACGAGCAGGAAGTCCTCGGGGAAGTAGTCGAGCAGCGTGTTGGGCGCCGTGCCCGGCTCGCGGCCGTCGATGTGCATCGAGTAGTTCTCGATGCCGTTGCAGGTGCCGATCGTGCGCATCATCTCGATGTCGTACGTGGTGCGCATGCGCAGCCGCTGCGCCTCCAGCAGCTTGCCCTGCTTCTCCAGCTCGGCGAGCCGCTCCTCCAGCTCCTTCTCGATGCCGGCGATGGCCCGCTCCATGCGCTCCGGGCCCGCGACGTAGTGCGTGGCCGGGAACACGTAGATCGACTGCTCGCTGCGCACCACGTCACCCGTGAGCGGGTGCAGAGTCTGGATCGACTCGATCTCGTCGCCGAACATCTCGATCCGGATCGCGAGCTCCTCGTAGACCGGGATGATCTCCACGGTGTCGCCGCGCACCCGGAACGTGCCACGCGTGAACGCCATGTCGTTGCGCGTGTACTGCATGGTCACGAACTGGCGCAGGAGCTGGTCGCGGTCGATCACGTCGCCCACGTCGAGCCGCACCATGCGGTCCACGTACTCCTGCGGCGTGCCCAGGCCGTAGATGCAGGAGACGGACGCCACCACCACGACGTCGCGCCGGGTCAGCAGCGAGGAGGTGGCGGAGTGCCGCAGCCGCTCGACCTCGTCGTTGATCGAGGAGTCCTTCTCGATGTAGGTGTCCGTCTGCGCGATGTACGCCTCGGGCTGGTAGTAGTCGTAGTACGACACGAAGTACTCGACGGCGTTGTTCGGCAGCAGCTCCCGGAACTCGGTCGCGAGCTGCGCGGCGAGCGTCTTGTTGGGTGCCATCACCAGGGTGGGGCGCTGGAGCTTCTCCACGAGCCAGGCGGTCGTGGCCGACTTGCCCGTACCGGTGGCGCCGAGCAGCACCACGTCCTTCTCGCCCGCCTCGACGCGCCGGGCGAGGTCGGCGATCGCCGTCGGCTGGTCGCCGGCGGGCTGGTACTCGGAGATGACCTCGAACGGGGCCACCGTGCGCTGCAGATCGGTCACGGGTCGCATGCCACTACGGTACGACCGACCACTGACACTCCCCGCGCCGGGCGGTGTCAGTGCAGCGTGCCCGCCGGTTCCTGCGGCTCGGACAGCTCGCCGCGCACCGCCGCGAGCGCCGTCCGCACCACGATCTCCAGGGCACGGGCCAGGGCGTCGAGCGGGAGGTGCGCCGCGCCGCCGTCGGCCAGAGCCGACGTCGTCACCTCGGCCCCGACCTCCTCGGTGCTGCGCGGCACGTGGACGAAACCCGAGAGCACGCCGGGTCGCTCGGCCAGGGCGTGCTGCAGGGCGTAGAACGTGGCGTTGCAGACGTAGGTGCCCGCGCTGTAGGTGACACCGGCGGGGATGCCCGCCTCGCGGACGGCGTCGACCGCTGCCTTGACGGGGAGCGTCGCGAACCGGGCGGCGGGTCCGCCGTCGGCGACAGGGAGGTCGACCGGGCGGTCGCCGCCGTTGTCGGGGATGCGCGCGTCCATCAGGTTGATCGCGACGCGCTCGAGGCGCACCTGGGTCACGCCGTCGGCCAGACCGACGGCGACCACGACGTCGGGCGCGTGCTGGTCCAGCAGGCCGAGGAACGGGCCGCCCGGCCGCCGGACCTCGTCGAACACCACCGGCAGGACCGCGGTGACGAGCTCGTCGGGGCCCGTCCAGCGCGCCGCGAGCGCCGCCACGGCGTCCGCCGAGGCGTTGACGGCATCACCACCGAACGGTTCGAACCCCGTGACCAGCACCTTCATCGCGCACGCTCCTCACCCGGGCCGGCCGGTTCACGCGGAGTCCGCCTCCGCCTCCTGCGCGACCTCGGCGGCCACGCGCTGCCACAGGGTATCCACCTGGGCGCGCAGCTCGTCCTCGCTGCCCGTTCCGTCGAGGGTGACGTCGGCGGCCGCGAGCCGCTGCTCGTCGCTCGCCTGCGCCGCGATGCGCGAGCGCGCGGCGTCCTCGGTCAGCCCGCGGGTCTCGACCAGGCGGCGCACCCGCTGTTCGGCAGGTGTGTGCACGACCACCACGAGGTGGAAGTGGCCGGCCTGCCCGGTCTCGACGAGCAGGGGGATGTCGTGCACGACGACGGCGGCCGGGTCGGCGGCACCCGCCTTGGCCTCCCGTTCCGCCGACAGCCGGCGCACCTCGGGGTGCACGATCTCGTTGAGGCGTTCGCGGGCGGCGGCGTCGGCGAAGACGAGGGCGCCGAGCGCCGGGCGGTCCAGGTCGCCGTCGGGCGTGAGGACGCCGGGGCCGAACGCCTCGGTGATCTCGGCCAGGCCCACGGAGCCGGGTGCGACGGCCTCCCGGGCCAGCAGGTCGTGGTCGACGACGACGGCGCCGAGCTCGGCCAGGCGCGCGGCCGCGACCGACTTGCCGGCCGCGATGCCTCCGGTGAGTCCGATACGGAACATGTGGTCCTCAGGGCCGGGTGTGGGGCGGTGCTGCGGTGCGGGGTGCCGCACCACGCCCAGGCTACCCGGCGGCGGGAGGCACGCCCGCCGGCTCGTGTTCGCACGTCCGCGTGCTTGTTTTCGGGTGTCCGAACTTCTAGGGTCGAGACATGCCCCGCGTACCTCGCAGACCCGTCCCGGCCCGCCTCACCCTCATGGTCACTGCCGTGGCCGTGGCGCTGTCGGGGTGCGCGCTCCGGCTCCCGGGTCGCGCGGCCGACGACCGGCCGGTGGTCCTGACCACGTTCACCGTGCTGGCGGACGTGGCGCAGAACGTCGCCGGGGAGCACCTGCGGGTCGAGTCGATCACCAAGGTGGGCGCGGAGATCCACGGGTACGAACCGACTCCCCGCGACATCGCGCAGGCCTCGGAGGCGGACCTGATCCTGGACAACGGCCTCAACCTCGAGTCCTGGTTCGAGCAGTTCGTGGAGTCGGTGGACGTCCCGCACGTGGTGGTCTCGGACGGGGTCGAACCCGTGGACATCACCGAGGACGCCTACGCCGGCAAGCCCAACCCGCACGCGTGGATGAGCCCGCTGAACGTGCAGCGCTACGTCGACAACATGGTGGCCGCGTTCAGCGAGCTCGACCCCGGTCACGCCGACCAGTACGCCGCGAACGGCGCCGCCTACCAGGCCGACCTCCAGGAGGTGCAGGACGAGCTGGTGGACGGCCTGTCCGCGCTGCCGGAGCACCAGCGCGCCCTGGTGACCTGCGAGGGGGCGTTCTCCTACCTCGCCCGCGACGCGGGCCTGGCGGAACGGTACGTCTGGCCGGTGAACGCCGAGCAGCAGGCCACGCCGCAGCAGATCACGGGGACGATCGAGTTCGTCCGGGCCAACGACGTCCCCGCCGTGTTCTGCGAGTCGACGGTCTCCGACAAGCCGATGCAGCAGGTCGTGGCGGCGACCGGTGCCCGCTTCGGCGGCACCCTCTACGTCGACTCCCTCTCCGAGGCGGACGGGCCGGTGCCCACCTACCTCGACCTGATCCGCTACGACACGGCGACGATCCTCGCCGGCCTGACGGGCGACGCGTCGTGAGCGCGGCCATCGAGGTGAGCGGTCTCGGCGTCCGGTACGGCGAGATCCAGGCCCTGGACGACGTCACGCTGACCGTCCCGGCCGGCCGGGTGACCGGGCTGGTCGGCATGAACGGCTCCGGCAAGTCGACGCTGTTCAAGGCGATCATGGGCATCGTCCGCCCCGACGCCGGCCGCGTGCTCATCGAGGACGCGCCCCCGGACGCGGCACGACGGCGGGGCCTGGTCGCGTACGTACCGCAGAGCGAGGCCGTCGACTGGGACTTCCCCGTCTCCGTCCGCGACGTCGTCATGACCGGGCGGTACGGCCACCTGGGCCTGACCCGGCGCCCGCGCCCCGCCGACCACGCCGCCGTCGCCGAGGCGCTCGACCGGGTCGAGCTGTCCGCCTTCGCGGACCGGCAGGTCGGGCAGCTCTCGGGCGGGCAGCGCAAGCGCGCGTTCGTCGCCCGCGGGATCGCTCAGGACGCCCGCATCCTGCTGCTGGACGAGCCGTTCGCCGGGGTCGACAAGCGCTCCGAGGCCACGATCGTCCGGCTGCTGCGGGAGCTGGCGGCCGACGGCCGGACGGTCCTCGTGTCCACGCACGACCTGCACGCCCTGCCCGAGCTGGCCGACGAGGCCGTGCTGCTGCTGCACCGCGTGCTGTTCCACGGCGCGGTCGCCGAGGCGCTGCGCCCCGGGAACCTCGCCCGCGCGTTCGGCCTCGACCCGCTCGACCAGCAGCCCGTCCCGGAGGAGGCCCCGTGAGCCCGCTCGACCTGCTGCTGGAGCCGCTGCAGTACGAGTTCATGGTCAACGCCCTGGCCACGACGGTGATCGCCGCCGTGGTGTGCGCGCTGCTGTCGTGCTGGCTCGTCCTGGTGGGCTGGTCCCTGATGGGCGACGCCGTCTCGCACGCCGTGCTCCCCGGCGTCGTGCTCGCCTACGTGCTCGGTGCCCCGTTCGCCCTCGGTGCCGTCGTCTTCGGCCTGCTCGCGGTCGCGCTGATCGGTGCGGTCCGCGGCACGAGCCGCGTCAAGGAGGACGCCGCGATCGGGATCGTGTTCACCACCCTGTTCGCGCTGGGTCTCGTGCTGATCTCCGTCACGCCGAGCCAGACCGACCTCAACCACATCATCTTCGGCAACGTGCTCGGCGTCTCGGGTGCCGACCTCGTCCAGATCGCGGTGCTGGGGGCGATCACCTTCACGGTCCTGGTCGTCAAGCGCCGCGACCTGACCCTGTACGCGTTCGACCCCGTGCACGCGTACGCCGTCGGGCTCTCGCCCCGGTTCCTCGGCGCGCTGCTGCTCGGGCTGCTCGCCCTGACCTCGGTCGTCGCGCTCCAGGTGGTGGGCGTCGTGCTCGTCGTGGCGATGCTCATCATCCCGGGCGCCACCGCCTACCTGCTCACCGACCGGTTCGGGCGCATGCTCGTGCTCGCCCCCGCGCTCTCCGCGGTGTGCGCGGTGGCCGGCATCTATCTCAGCTACTGGCTCGACGCCGCCTCGGGCGGGCTCGTGGTCCTCGTGCAGGGCGCCGTGTTCGCCCTGGTGTACCTCCTCGCGCCCCGGCACGGGCTGCTCGGGCGGCGGCTGACGGCCCGCCGGGCACGTACGGTGTGACCGGGCGCGTCGCGACCGGACGGGCCGGCCGCCCGGCGCGCCCGGTCGAGGAGCACGTCATGACCGTCGGGACCACCGCCGGGGCCGGACAACCGGTCCGGCTCACCTGGGCCGCTCGCACCGTGGCGGCGGGCGGTCTCGCTGTCGTCGCGTGGGCCTGCCTGACCGCAGGGGGCGCGGTGCTCCACGGGCACCCCGCCTACGCCGTGCTCCTGACCCTCACGGTGCTGGGCTGCGCGCTCGTCCTGGTGCGTGGCCTGCGCTCCCGGCCCGCCCGCACCGGCCGGGCCGTGGTGCCCGGTGGTGCGCCCGGCGTGGTGGTCCGTGCGGCGCTCCTCCTGGTCGGCGTCGTGTGGATCGCCGCCGTGGCCTGGCTGCGCCCGTTCGCGGCCACCGCCCCGGCCCTGGCCGCGATGGCCGACGACGACCGGGTCACCGTCACCGAGTCCGCGACGCGTGTCGTGCTCGCCCCGGCCGGGGACGCGGACGGCACCGCCGTCTTCTTCCGCCCCGGCGCCAAGGTCGAGGCCCGCGCCTATGCCGCCGTGCTGCGCCCCCTGGCCGAGGCGGGGCATCCCGTCGTGATCGCCAAGCAGCCGTTCGCGGTCGCCTTCCTCGCCGGCGGGGCGTTCGACGACGCCCGCGCACACGTCCCCGGCGCCGACCGGTGGGTGGTGGGCGGGCACTCGCTCGGCGGCGTCGTCGCGTCGTCGGACGCCGACGATGCCGACAAGGCCGACGGCACCGCCGCGCCCGTTGTCGGGCTGCTGCTGTACGCCTCCTACCCGGCGCAGGACCTGAGCGGGTCGCTGACGGCGGCGGTGGAGTCGGTCTCCGCGTCGCGGGACGGGCTCGCCACGCCCGCGAAGATCGACGCCTCCCGGGCGAACCTGCCGCCAGGCAGCACGTTCACCGTCGTGGACGGCGCCGTGCACGCCTTCTTCGGCGACCACGGCCCGCAGCCGGGCGACGGCACCCCGGCGATCACGCACGACCAGGCCCGCACCCGGATCTCGGCCGCGAGCACGCGGTTCGTCGACGACCTCTCGGATCACCGCACGACGACCGCGCACGACGCCGCCGGGTGACCCGGCCCGGCGGACGCCGCGGCCGCCGGGCCGGTCAGGCCCGCACGGGCGTGCGCGCGGCCTGCCGCTCCGGCGTGAACCGCACGGGCAGGACGGCGGGGTATCGCGACCACGGCGACGGCGCCCAGGTCACCTCGGGGTCGGTCAGCCGCAGGTCGAGCCGCTCCATGAGGCTCTCGACGGCGATCTTCACGACGAGCCGCCCCGGCCTGCGGGCGGGGCACGCGTGCGGGCCGACGCCGAAGGACAGGTGCGACCGGTTGCTGGCCTCGAAGATGTCGTCGTCGGTGCGCACCCGCGGGTCGTTGTTCGCGGCCGCCACGCCCATCACGATCGCGTCGCCCGCCTTGATCCGCACCCGGCCGAGCGTGCAGTCCGTCACCGCGTACCGCGCCGGGAGGTTCGCCACCGGCGGCTCGCTCCACAGCGTCTCGTCCAGCGCGTCGTCCAGGCCGCGACGCACCCCCGTGACGCGGCCCGTGTACCGGGGGTCCGTGAGCATGCGGCGCAGCGTGGCCGCGATCCAGGTCACGAGCATCTCGTTCGCGGCGCAGATCGCCACGACCATCGAGTGCACGATCTCCGTGTCGTCCTCGAAGCTCGGGTGCTCGACCAGGCGCGCCGTGAGGTTGTTGCCCGGGTCGGCGCGGGTCGCCAGCACGTGGTCCAGCACGATCTGGTCCATGGCCTCCAGCGCCGCCACGGCGTCGCCACCGTGACCGAACACGCCGTGCGCGCAGCGGAGCAGGGCGATGCCCTGGCGCTCGTCGAACCCGAACATGCCCGACACCGCCAGGAACGACACAGCCGCCGCGTACTCGCCGATCAGGTCCGCCTGCCCCTGGGGCGCGAACGCGTCGATGAGCCCGGCGCACACGCTGCGCACCAGGGCGGCCGTCTGCGCCTCGTCGAGGCTGGAGAACGCCTCGTCCATCGGCAGCCGCAGCCGGCGGTGGTCGGCGCCGTCCGCGTAGTACAGCGCGCGCCGGCCCGCCGGGGACAGGATGGCGTGCAGGGTCGAGTCCAGCGGCAGCCGCTCCTTCCAGTGCCGCGGGTCGCGTGCGAAGACGCTCTCGGTGCGCATGACCTCCATGACCTCGGCGTGCCCGAGCACGAGCCAGCCCGGGACACCCGGCTCCAGGTCCACGGGGGCCACGGTGCCCCACTCGTCCTGGAGCCGGCGCAGCGCGGCCGTCATGTCCTCCGCGCCCGTCAGGTCCACCAGCGCCACCCGGCCCCCGCCTCGCTGCGGTTCCAGGTCGGACATGGCTCCTCCATCGTCGACACTCATCGGGTCTCATCCATCGAAATATGGGGCGACCTGCATAGACGCCCGATCGTGGGTTTCTATCACGGGCGCCGGGGAACGCGTAACACGCCTGTGGTCCCGGTCACCCCCGGTTCACCCGCTACGTTCTGGGGCGGCTGTACGCTCCGCCGGGCGGGCAGCCGGTGGCCCGGCACTGTCGGCGTCCCGTGGGACGATGCGCTGGTGAGCATGCACGGAGGTGGCGGGAGCATGGGCGGCGGGCGCACGATGCGCTCCTTCACGCAGGACGGGTCGGTCGCCCGCCAGCGTCTGGGCCGCGCCACGCGGCGGCGCATCATCGGCTTCGCCCGCCCCTACCGGGGCCGGCTGACCCTCTTCGTGCTCATCCTCGCCCTGGAGGCGGCCGCGGGCGCGGCCACGCCGCTGCTGTTCCAGCGGATCATCGACGAGGGCATCAGCGCCGGCGACGGCCGCCTGGTCGTCCTGCTGGCCGGCGCCGCGGGACTGCTCGCCGTCCTGGCGGCCGGGCTGTCGGTCGCGGACCGGCTCGTGTCGTCGCAGGTCGGCGAGGGGCTCATCCTCGACCTGCGGGTCGCGGTGTTCGACCACGTCCAGCGCATGCCGCTGGCCTTCTTCTCCCGGGCCCGCACGGGCGCCCTGGTGCAGCGCCTGAACGGCGACGTGCTCGGCGCCCAGCGCGCGTTCACCTCGACGCTCCAGACGGTCGTCTCCAACACGCTGACCATCGCGTTCACGCTCGGGGCCATGTTCACCATGTCGTGGGAGCTCACCCTCGGCGCCCTGGTGCTGGTCCCGTTCTTCGTGCTCCCCGCCCGCTGGTTCGGCCGCCGGCTCGCGACGCTGACCCGGCGGGGCATGGAGGTGGACGCCGACCTGGGCCAGGTGATGAACGAACGGTTCAACGTGGCCGGGGCGCACCTCGTGAAGGTGTTCGGCGATCCCGCCACCGAGTCCGAGCGGTTCGCGGGACCCGCCCGCGAGCGCCGGGACCTCGGCGTCCGCACGGCGCTGTTCGGCACGTGGTTCCGGGTGGGCCTGTCCACCCTCGCCTCCCTCGCCGTGGCCGGGGTGTACGGGTTCGGCGGGCTGCAGGCCATCGCGGACGAGCTCACCGTCGGCACGGTGGTCGCGCTGGCCACCTACCTCACCCGGCTGTACGGGCCGCTCACGGCGATGGCGAACGTCCAGGTCGACGTCATGACGGCCCTGGTCTCGTTCGAGCGGGTGCTGGAGGTGCTGGACCTGGAGCCGTCGGTGGCCGAGCGGCCGGACGCCGTCGACCTGCGGCGTGCCGTCGCGGCACGGGGCGCGTCGGTGACGCTGGAGGGGGTGACGTTCCGGTACCCGCGCGCCGACGAGGTGTCGCTCGCGTCCCTGGAGTCGGTCGCCGCCCAGCGCAAGGACCCGACGGCGGACACGCTGCACGACGTCTCGCTGGAGGTGCCCGCCGGGTCGATGGTCGCACTGGTCGGCCCGTCCGGTGCGGGCAAGACGACGGTCTCGCAGCTCGTGAACCGCATGTACGACCCGACGTCCGGCACCGTGCGCATCGCCGGGACCGACCTGCGGGACGTGACGTTCGCGTCGCTGCGGGCCACGGTCGGCGTCGTCGCGCAGGACGCGCACCTGTTCCACGACACGATGGCGGCGAACCTGCGGTTCGTGCGCCCGGAGGCGTCCGACGCCGACCTGGAGCGGGTGCTGCGGCAGGCACGTGTCTGGGACCTGGTGGACCGGCTGCCCGAGCGCCTGGAGACCGTCGTGGGCGACCGCGGGTACCGCCTCTCGGGCGGTGAGCGGCAGCGCGTCGCCATCGCGCGCCTGCTGCTGCGTGCGCCCGACGTCGTGGTGCTCGACGAGGCCACGGCGCACCTCGACTCGGAGTCCGAGGCGGCCGTGCAGGCCGCCCTCGACCAGGCCCTGGCGGGGCGGACGTCGCTGGTCATCGCGCACCGGCTGTCCACCGTGCGCGCGGCGGACCGCATCGTGGTGCTCGACGACGGCCGCGTGGCCGAGTCGGGCACGCACGCCGAGCTGATCGGCGCGGGCGGCCTGTACGCGGACCTGTACCGCACCCAGTTCGCCGAACGCGTCGAAGGGTGACCCGCGGGCCGGCTACCGGGCGGGCGGAGGGTTGCGGATCGCCGCGTCGATCCGGGTGAGCACCCCACGGGAGCGCTCCAGCTCGGCCCGGTACCGCTCGGGCAGATCGGCGGCGAGCCGGCGGCGCATCTCCACGGCCTCCCGCGCGTGGCCGAGCGCGGTGACGTTGTCCCCCACCGCGCTCAGCGCGCTGGCCAGGTTGGACAGCGCGAGCGCCAGGTCGGGCCGGTGCTTGTCCGGGTTCTCCAGCGCGAGGGCACGCCGCATGACCACGGCCTCCCGCATCGGCCGCAGGGACTCGTCGGCGCGCTCCAGGTCGAGCAGGGTGGCCCCGAGGTTGGCGAGCGCCTCGGCCAGCCCGGCGCGGTACTTCTCGGGCTCCTCGCGCACGAGCCGGCGCAGCATGTCGACGGCCTCCTGGGTGGGCCGCAGCGCCTCCTCGAACCGCCCCAGGTCGGCGTAGCGCACGCCGAGGTTGGACAGCGACTGCGCGAGGTACTTCAGCGACCGCGCGTTCTCGCGCGCCAGCTCCCGGCGGACGGCGACCGCCTCCTCCTCCAGGAGCACCGCCTCGTCGTACCGGCCCCGCCGGGCGAGGGTGACGCCGAGGTTGGACAGCGAGTGGGCCAGGTAGTACAGGTACTTCTCCGGGTGCTCGCGGGCCAGGTCGCGGCGGATCTCCAGCGCCTCGCGCTCCAGCCGCAGCGACTCGTCCGCACGGCCGACCGTCGAGTACAGCGCGCCGAGCGCGGAGAGTGCGCCGGCGAGGTCGGGGCGGGTGCCGCGCTCGTTCTCCTTCGCCAGCCGGCGCTGGATCTCCAGGGCCTCGACGAGCACGACGCCGGCCTCCTCGTACCGCCCGAGCGCCTCCAGGGTGGTGCCGAGCTGGCCGAGGGACCATGCGAGCTCGGCGAGGTGCTCGGGACGGTCCGCGGCCAGACGCCGCCGGATGGCGACGGCCTCGACGTTCGCGGGGAGGGCGTCCTCGGGCCGCCCGCTCTCCGTGAGGGCCTCGAAGTTGCCGAGCACGGCGGCGAGCCGCGGCTCGTACTGGACCGGGTCGCCCGCGGCGAGCCGGCGGTACAGGTCGAGCGAGGCCCGCTGCGCGGCCTCGATCTCGCCGGTCCGGCCGAGCTCCGTGTAGGACACCCCGGCGTTCTGCAGGGCGCGCGCGTGCTCGGCGTCGGCCCAGGGCCCGTCCCCCGGCGGGAACCGGCGGCACAGTGCCACGACCTCCTCCTGGACGGTCAGGGCGTCACCGTGCCGGCCCACCGCCCAGTACCCCATGCCCAGGTTGTTCAGCGCGGTGCACAGCGGCGGCCGGTACCGGTCGGCGTCGTCGCGCGACAGCTCCCGCCACAGCGCCACGGCCTCGCGCAGCACCACCACCGCGGCGTCCGGGTCGCCCTCGGCCACCAGCGTGGTGCCGAGGTCGCTCAGCGCCTCGGCACGCTGCGCCACCCCGCCGGCCGTGCGCGACAGCTCCGCGGCCCGGTGCGTGAGCCGGTCCAGGACCGGCACCACCAGGGGGCCCGAGGAGCGCGGCAGCCGGCGGATGACGCGCAGCAGGCCGGGCAGGTCCGCGGCCGATCCGGCCGGCAGCGCGGCGGCCACCACCTCGATCACCTCGCCGGTCACGTCGCGCTCGGCGGTAGGACGGTCCAGCCCCATCGCCGCGGCGAACCCGAGCACGGCGAACGCCTGGTCGGCGTCCAGGTCGCTCGTGCACCGGGCAGCCAGCGCGGCCGAGGCGGTCAGGACCCGCGAGACGAGCAGCTCCCCCAGCCGCGGCACGGCGGGCAGGTGGGCACGCACCCACACCAGGACGTCGGCCTCCCGCCCGGGTGCCGCTCCCGCCCCGGCCCGGCGCAGAGCCGCCCGGAGCCCGTCGTCGGAGGCGTCGCCCAGCAGGGTCGCCACGGTCAGGACGGCGTCGGCGACCGTGACGTCCTCGTCCGCGGGTCCGGGCCCGGGCGACCGCTCTGAGAGCAGCCCGGCCGCCACGGCCGACGCCGTCCAGCCGGCCCGCTCGCGTTCGAGCACCACGCCGAGCGCCGCGGCCGGGTCAGGGACGTCGCCGTCCAGCACCGCGACGAGGGCCACGGCGTGCAGGTCCAGGACGCGCGGCCGGCGGTCCGGCGCCGGGTCGTACCGGATCCGGGGCACCGGCCGCCCCAGGGCACGGGCGAACCGGGAGGCGGCCGCCTCGATCACGGCACGCTCGCCGTCCGGCCGCTCGACGGCCAGGTCGAGCGCCGGGTCGTACGCGACGTCCAGGCTGCCCTCCAGCGCCGGGTCCAGCGCCATCTGGGTGACCGACGGAGTCCCGCCGGCCCACAGGCTGCTCGTCCACCGCTCGCGCGGCCACCACTGCCCGCCGGTGCGGGCCAGGAGGAGCACGCGCAGGCGGCCGCGCCACCGGGTCGCACCGATCGCGTCGAGCATGGCGGGCAGCCCGGCCCGGAACCCGGCGTCGTCCACGACGAGCAGGACGCGCCGGGCGTCGGCGACGCGCTCGACCGTCGCAACCTCCTGACCGGGCGGTACGTGGACCACGGTCCAGCCCGTGCGCCGCAGCCGCCGGCCGAGCTCCAGGGCCAGCCGCGTCTTGCCGACGCCGCCCAGACCCGACAGCAGGCGCAGCGCCACCGGCTCGCGGGAGCGCACCCACGAGCGCAGCTCCGCGAGCTCCCGTCCTCGCCCGGTGAAGGGCACGACGCACCGCTCGGGCGCGAGGAGGGCAGCGGGCGACGCGCCCCGTGCCTCGTCGGGTCCGGGTCGGCTCATGAGGCGTTATCCAACAGCACTCCGGCTGTCCTGACCAGTGACCGTGTGATACCACCGGGCACCCCGCGCACATGCATCGCACCAGTTCAGGGCGCTGTGAGCCCGATCCGGCCGGTGTCGCGCACCGCATCCCGAAAACGGCGACGGCCCGCCGCCCCCGGTACGGGGAGCGACGGGCCGTCGAACGGCTCGGGTCAGTTGCCCGTGAGCTTCTCGCGAAGCGCGGCGAGCGCCTCGTCCGAGGCCAGCGTGCCACCGGCCTCCTCGACCGGGGCCGAGGAGTACGAGGTGTTGCCGGCGGGAGCGGAGGCCGGGGCGTCGGAGGACGCGTCCGTGTCCGCGGCCAGCGCCTCGGCGACCTGCTTGCGGTGCGCGGTCCAGCGCTCGTGCGCCTTGGCGTACTCCGCCTCCCACGCCTCGCGCTGCGCCTCGAAGCCCTCGAGCCACTCGTTGGTCTCCGGGTCGAAGCCGTCCGGGTACTTGTAGTTCCCGGCCTCGTCGTACTCGGCGGCCATGCCGTACAGCGCGGGATCGAAGTCCTCGGACTCCGGGTCCACGCCCTCGTTGGCCTGCTTGAGCGACAGCGAGATACGGCGGCGCTCCAGGTCGATGTCGATGACCTTGACGAACACCTCGGCACCGACGGTGACGACCTGCTCCGGCAGCTCGACGTGGCGCACGGCCAGCTCCGAGATGTGGACCAGGCCCTCGATGCCGTCCTCGACGCGGACGAACGCACCGAACGGGACGAGCTTGGTGACCTTACCCGGCACGACCTGACCGATGGCGTGCGTACGGGCGAAGGTCTGCCACGGGTCCTCCTGCGTCGCCTTCAGCGACAGCGAGACACGCTCGCGGTCGAAGTCGACGTCCAGAACCTCGACCGTGACCTCCTGGCCGACCTCGACGACCTCGGACGGGTGGTCGATGTGCTTCCAGGACAGCTCGGAGACGTGCACCAGACCGTCGACACCGCCGAGGTCCACGAACGCACCGAAGTTGACGATCGAGGAGACGACACCGGGGCGCACCTGGCCCTTCTGCAGGGTCTGCAGGAAGGTGGAGCGGACCTCGGACTGCGTCTGCTCGAGCCACGCACGACGCGACAGCACGACGTTGTTGCGGTTCTTGTCGAGCTCGATGATCTTGGCCTCGATCTCCTTGCCGACGTACGGCTGGAGGTCGCGGACGCGACGCATCTCCACGAGCGATGCGGGGAGGAAGCCGCGCAGGCCGATGTCGAGGATGAGACCACCCTTGACGACCTCGATGACGGTGCCGGTGACGACGCCGTCCTCCTCCTTGATCTTCTCGATCGTGCCCCAGGCGCGCTCGTACTGTGCGCGCTTCTTGGACAGGATCAGACGGCCTTCCTTGTCCTCCTTCTGGAGAACAAGTGCCTCGACGGCGTCGCCGACGGCGACGACCTCGCCAGGGTCGACGTCGTGCTTGATCGAGAGCTCCCGGGACGGGATGACACCCTCGGTCTTGTAGCCGATGTCGAGAAGGACCTCGTCACGGTCCACCTTGACGATCGTGCCTTCGACGATGTCACCATCGTTGAAGTACTTGATGGTGGCGTCGATGGCAGCAAGGAAGTCCTCCTCGGTGCCGATGTCGTTGACGGCAACCTGGGGGGCGGACTTCGCAGGGGTGGAGATGGTCATTGAGTTCGATGCTCCGATGCGGACATGGCGTAGTACGGACAGGGTCTGTGTGAGCTCTGCGTGTGCGGCGCTCGTGAGGTGCCGGTGGTCGCCGGAAGGCGCACGGCACCGCCAGTCATCCTAGTGGCGCCGCGGCGGGATGGTCAACGCGAGCCGCACCCGCCGCGGCACCCCCGGGACCGTCAGAGCGCGAGCTCCAGGTCCCGGCCCGGGATGGCGTCGAGCAGCGCCCGCGTGTAGTCCGTGCTCGGCGAGTCGAAGACGGCGTCGACCGTGCCCTCCTCGACCATGCGGCCCTGCTGCATCACCAGCACGCGGTCGGCGATCTGCCGCACCACCGCGAGGTCGTGGGTGATGAAGAGGTAGGTCAGGCCCAGCTCCTCCTGGAGGCTCGCGAGGAGCTGGAGGATCTGCGCCTGCACCACGACGTCGAGCGCCGAGACGGCCTCGTCGCACACCACGAGCTCGGGCGACAGGGCCAGGGCCCGCGCGATGGCGACGCGCTGGCGCTGCCCGCCGGACAGCTCCGACGGGAACCGCGGGAGCTGCCCCTTGCTGAGGGCCACCTGCTCGGCGAGCTCCTCCACCCGGGCCCGCCGGGCCCGCGCGTCCCCGTAGTCGTGGGCGCGCAGCGGCTCCTCGATCGCGCGGAACACCGAGTACAGCGGGTCGAGCGACGAGTACGGGTCCTGGAACACGGGCTGCACCCGGCGCCGGTAGGCGATCTGCTCCCGGTGCCCGCCCGCGCCCACGACGGCGCCGTCGAACGTGATGGTGCCCCGCGTCGGCTTCTCGATGTCGAGGATCATCCGGGCCAGCGTGGACTTGCCCGAACCGGACTCCCCCACCACGGCCACGGTCGACCCGCGCGGGATGTCCAGGCTCACGCCGTCCACGGCGGTGAAGTCCTTGCTCCGCGCGAACAGGCTGTTGCCGCGGATGGAGAACACCTTGCTGACGTCCTGCACGGACACCAGGGGCGCCACCTCCTTCGCGGCGGGGTGCCCGTTCGCCGACCCGTCCTCGGCCGCGGCGACGTCCGCCGCCGTCTCGCCGTGGGCGAGGAGGGCCTCGTCCAGCACCTCGTCCAGCCCGCGCTCGCGCGCGATCTCGATGCGGCGCGACGCCAGCGACGGCGCCGCCGCCATGAGGCGCTTGGTGTACTCGTGCTGCGGCGCGGTGAGCACCTGCCGGGCAGGGCCCTGCTCCACGATGTCGCCGCGGTACATGACCACGACGATGTCGGCGCGCTCGGCCGCGAGACCGAGGTCGTGGGTGATGAGCAGCACGGCGGTGCCGAGCTCCTCGGTCAGGCCCGAGAGCTGGTCGAGGATGCCCCGCTGCACGGTGACGTCCAGGGCGGAGGTCGGCTCGTCCGCCACCAGCAGCGCGGGGCGCCCCGACAGGCCCATGGCGATGAGCGCGCGCTGGCGCATGCCGCCCGAGAACTCGTGCGGGTACTGGGAGGCCCGGCGCCGCGCGTCGGGCAGGCCGACCTCCTCGAGCAGCTCGACCGTGCGGTCGCGGGCGTCCCGGCGCGTGCGCAGGCCGTTGTCGATCAGCCCCTCGTCGATCTGCCGGCCGATCGGCAGGATGGGGTTGAGGTTGGTCATCGGGTCCTGCGGCACCAGGCCCAGCTCCGTGCCGCGCAGCTGCGCCATGCGCTGCGGGCTCACGGCGCCGAGGTCCTCGTCCTTGAACCAGATGTGCCCCTCGGCCACCGAGCCGTTGCTCGCGAGCAGTCCCAGGACCGCCATGGCGAGGGTCGTCTTGCCGGAGCCCGACTCCCCCACGATCGCCACGGTCTGACCGCGGCGGACCACCAGGTTCGCGTTCGACACGGCGCGCGCGGCACCGTGCTCCGTGCGGAAGTCGACGCTCATGTCCTCGACGCGCAGGACGACGTCGTCGGCCGGGTTCTTGTCAGCGATGTCGTTCATCGTCGGGTCCTGTTCCGGGGGTCGAGGGCCTCGCGCAGGCTCTCGCCCACGAGGGTGAAGCCGAGGGCCGTCACGGCGATGCAGATGCCGGGCAGGATCGCCAGTCGCGGCGCGACCGCGAGCTCCTGCTGGGCGGCCGTCAGCATGCGTCCCCACTCCGCGGTGGACGGCTCGCCGCCACCCAGGCCGAGGAAGGACAGCGCGGCGGCCTCGATCACGGCCGTGGCCAGGCTGAGGGTGGCCTGCACGATGACGGGGCCCACGCTGTTGGGCAGCACGTGGCTCATGGTCACCGACCGCCGCGTCAGCCCGAGGGCGGACGCCGCCAGGACGTAGTCCTGCCCCTTCTGCGCCAGCATGGAACCGCGCAGGAGGCGGGCGAAGATCGGCACCTGCACCACGCCGATGGCGATGATGACCGCCATCGAGGACTGGCCCACGATCGCCGCGATCGAGACCGCCAGGAGCAGCGAGGGCACCGAGAGCATCAGGTCGACCAGGCGCATGACCGCGAAGTCGACCCACTTGCCGAACCAGCCGGCGAGCAGGCCCAGGAGCAGGCCGCCCGCGAGGCCGAAGAGGGTGGACAGCACGCCGACCAGGAGCGAGGCCTGGGCACCCCAGATCAGCTTGCTCAGCACGTCGCCGCCGTAGCGGTCCAGGCCGAGCGGGTACTCGGCCGACGGGCCGGGGATCATGGTGGGCCGCACCTCGGCGCGGCCGGGCAGCTCGGTGCCGCCGTAGGGCGCGAGCACCGGCGCGAGCAGCGCCACGACGACGAAGACCGCGACGATCACGAAGCCGATGATCGCGACGGGGTTCTTGCGCAGGGTGCGCCAGGCGCGCGCCCAGACCCCCTCGCCGCCGTGGTCGGCGCCGGCCGGGCCGTCGCCGTGGATGCTCGCGTGGAGCGGCGCGGCGGCCGCGCCGTCGGTCACAGGAAGCTCGTTGGCACTCACTGCTGCCTCCTCAGCCGGGGGTCGATCAGCCCGTACGAGACGTCGACGAGCAGGTTCACGAGGGCGTAGACCACGGCGATCATCAGCACGAAGCCCTGCATCACGGGGTAGTCGGCGTTGAACACCGAGTCCGCCAGGAAGCTGCCGATGCCGCTGAAGGCGAAGACGGTCTCGGTGAGCACCGCCCCCGACAGCAGGAGGCCGACCTGCAGGCCGATCGTCGTCACCACGGGGAGCATGGCGTTCTTCAGGATGTGGTCCCCGCGCAGCCGGGACGGCTTGATGCCCTTGGCGCGCGCCGTGCGGACGTAGTCCGCGTTCTGCACCTCGGAGACGGCGGCGCGCGTCATGCGCGCCACGATCGCCAGCGGGATGGAGCCGAGCGCGATGCCCGGCAGGATCAGGTGGACCAAGGCGTCCCAGGCCGCGTCCCACTCGCCGGTGAGCAGGCCGTCCAGGACGTAGAAGTTGGTCGGGTGCGTGGCGATCATCGTGGCGCTCTGGCGGCCCGTGGTCGGGAACCAGCCCAGCTCGACGGCGAAGATGTACTTCAGGATGAAGGCCAGGAAGAACACGGGCACCGTCACGCCGATCAGCGAGACCACGACGGCCGAGTGGTCCACGATCGACCCGGCCCGGCGCGCGGCGACGTAGCCCAGCGGGATGCCGATGCCGATCGCGAAGACCAGCGCCACCACGGTGAGCTCGATGGTTGCCGGGAACCGCGTGAGGAACTCGTCCAGCACGGGCCGGCCGCTCTGCAGCGAGACGCCGAAGTCGCCCTGCAGCAGGCGCAGCAGGTACTTGCCGTACTGCACGATCAGCGGCTGGTCGAGACCGAGCTGGGCCTCGATCTCGGCTGCGGCCTCGGGGGTGTACCGCTCGCCGAGCATGGCCTGGACCGGGCCGCCCGGCAGGGCTCGCACCCAGCCGAACAGCAGGACCGACAAGCCCAGCAGGAGGGGTATCAGGAGCAGCAGGCGCTGCACGATCAGTCTGAGCATCGTTCCTCGGCAGACATGCGTTTCTGCGGTCGCCCGGCCGGGGCTCGTGACCGGCCGCCGGACGACTCCGGACAGCGGTCGGGGGGGGGGGCCCCCCCCCCCCCCCCCCGGGGGGTTTGACCCAAAAGCGGGGGGGGCCCCCCGAGTTGGGGGGGGGAGCAAAAACCCCCCCCCCACGGCCCCCCAAAACCCCACCCCC
>NZ_JBIUAP010000021.1:0-78042 GCF_044547525.1 Promicromonospora sp. NPDC052451 | reverse complement strand
CCCCGCTCCCGGGCCGCGCGGTGGGGGGCCCCCCCCCGCCCCCGCCACACCCCCCCCCCCCCCCCCCCCCCCCCCCCGGGGGGGGGGGGGGGGGGGGGGGGGGGCCCCCCCCCCCCCCCCCCCCGCGACGGGTGAGACGGGATCCGGTCAGGCGCCGACGAGGTGCCCGGCCAGGTAGGGAACCACCTTGTCGAGCGCGACCCGCTCCTGCTGCATGGAGTCGCGGTGGCGGATGGTGACCGCCTGGTCCTCCAGCGTCTCGAAGTCGACCGTGATGCAGAACGGCGTACCGATCTCGTCCTGGCGGCGGTAGCGCTTGCCGATGGCCTGCGTCACGTCGTAGTCGATGTTCCAGTACTTGCGCAGCTCGGCGGACAGCTTCTCCGACGTCGGCAGCAGGTCGGCCGTCTTGGACAGCGGCAGCACCGCGGCCTTGACGGGGGCCAGGCGCGGGTCCAGGCGCAGCACCGTGCGCTTGTCGACGCCGCCCTTGGTGTTGGGCGCCTCGTCCTCGGCGTAGGCCTCGACCAGGAAGGCCATGAGCGAGCGGGTCAGGCCGGCGGCCGGCTCGATGACGTACGGGAAGTACTTCTCGTTGGTCACCGGGTCGCGGTAGGCCAGGTCCTTGCCGGAGCTCTCCGTGTGGGTCTTCAGGTCGAAGTCCGTGCGGTTCGCGATGCCCTCGAGCTCACCCCACTCGCTGCCCTGGAAGCCGAAGCGGTACTCGATGTCCACGGTGCGGGTCGAGTAGTGCGACAGCTTCTCCTTCGGGTGCTCGTAGTGCCGCAGGTTCTCGGCCGAGATGCCGAGGTCCGTGTACCAGCTGGTGCGGTAGTCGATCCAGTACTGGTGCCACTCCTCGTCCTCACCCGGCTTGACGAAGAACTCCATCTCCATCTGCTCGAACTCGCGGGTGCGGAAGATGAAGTTGCCGGGCGTGATCTCGTTGCGGAACGACTTGCCGATCTGGCCGATGCCGAACGGCGGCTTCTTGCGGGCCGCGGCCGCGACGTTGGCGAAGTTCACGAAGATGCCCTGCGCCGTCTCGGGGCGCAGGTAGTGCAGGCCGGACTCGTCCTCGACCGGGCCCAGGTACGTCTTCAGCATCATGTTGAAGTCGCGGGGCTCGGTCCACTGGCCGCGGGTACCGCAGTTGGAGCAGACGATCTCGGCGAGGCCGCCCTCGGGGGCGCGGCCCTTCTTCTCCTCGAACTCCTCGATCATCTGGTCCTCGCGGAACCGCTTGTGGCACGAGAGGCACTCGGTGAGCGGGTCGGTGAAGACGCCGACGTGGCCGGAGGCCACCCACACCTGACGGGGCAGGATGACGGAGGAGTCCAGGCCGACGATGTCGTCGCGGCTCGTGACCATGGCCCGCCACCACTGCTTCTTGATGTTCTCCTTCAGCTCGACGCCCAGGGGGCCGTAGTCCCACGCGGAGCGCGTTCCACCGTAGATCTCGCCCGACGGGAAGACGAAACCTCGTCGCTTCGCGAGCGAGACGACGGCGTCGAGCTTGGCGGTCTGCGCAGAGCGCACTGACTTGTCGGACACGGGGGTCTCTCCAGGGGAACAGGCGGGGAACGATGTTCGCCCAGCCTACCGTCCGGGCCGCTCCAGCCCCGGACGAATAAGGGCGTGACCCACCTCTCGCGGCCGATCTTTGACATCCGTTCTCACCTGGCGTGAGAATCGTTCTCATGACAACGACCCGCGCCGCCGGCGCAGCCCTGACCAGCCTCGTCCTCGCCGGGACGGCGACCCTCGCCGGGTGCTCCGCCCAGGGCACGGGCGGAGCGGCCGGGGAGTCCGACGGCGTGACCGTGCTCGCGTCGTTCTACCCGCTCCAGTACGTCGCCCAGCAGATCGGCGGCGACCTCGTCACCGTGGACAACCTCACGCCGCCGGCCGCCGAGCCGCACGACCTCGAGCTCTCCCCGGCCCAGGTCCGCGAGATCGGCACGGCCGACCTCGTCGTGTACCTGTCGGGCTTCCAGGCCGCCGTCGACGAGGGCATCGAGGCCCGCGCGCCGGAGCACGTGGTCGACGCCGCCGACACCGCCGAGCTGGTCGCGCACACCGGCACCGAGGAGGGGCACGAGGGCGAGACCGCGGAGGAGCATGCGGAGCACGCCGAGGACGAGCACGACCACGGTGCCGCCGACCCGCACTTCTGGCTGGACCCGAGCCGGCTCGCGACCGTCGGGCAGGCCGTGGCCGACGAGCTCGCCGCGGTGGACCCCGAGCACGCCGAGGAGTACGCCGACGGTGCCCTGCGCCTGGGCCAGCAGCTCGACGCGCTCGACCAGGAGCTCGCGGACGGCCTCGCCGCCTGCCAGGGAGCCACGCTGGTGACGAGCCACACCGCGTTCGGCTACCTCGCCGACCGGTACGCGCTGGAGCAGGTGGGCATCTCCGAGCTCGACCCCGAGGCGGAGCCGTCGCCGGCGCGCCTGCGCCAGATCGGCGACGTGGTCAAGGAGAACGGCGTCACCACCCTGTTCTCGGAGACGCTGGTGAGCCCCAAGGTCACCGAGACGCTGGCCGACGACCTGGGCGTGCGGACCGCCGTCCTGGACCCGCTGGAGGGCCTGTCCGAGGACGCGACGGCCGCTGGTGAGGACTACGTCTCCGTGATGCGGGCCAACCTGAAGGCGCTGGAGGAGGGCCTGGTCTGCGCATGACCGGCACCGAGGAGGAGGAGACTGGGGAGGTGACCAAGACGAGCGAACCCGTCATCGAGGCCCGTGGCCTGCACTTCCGCGCGGGCGCGAGCCACATCCTGCGCGGCGTCGACCTGACGGTCGGGCGCGGCGAGGTCGTCGCGCTGCTGGGCGCGAACGGATCCGGCAAGTCCACGCTGGTCAAGTCGCTGGTCGGCATCAACGTGCCGTCCGCGGGGAGCGTCCGGCTGTTCGGCGAGCCGCTGGCGGCTCCGGGCCGCGGCAGCGTGGACTGGGGCCGCATCGGCTACGTGCCGCAGCGGGCGGGCGCGGGCGGCGGCATCCCGTCGACCGCGCAGGAGGTCGTCGCCTCCGGGCTGCTGCACGGGCGGCGTCTGCGCCTGCCGCGCGGCTGGCGCGACCGCGTCGCGGCCGCCCTGGAGCAGGTGGGCCTCGCCGAACGCGTGCACGACCCGGTGCACCTGCTCTCGGGCGGGCAGCAGCAGCGCATCCTCATCGCCCGCGCCCTGGTCCGCGAGCCCGACCTCCTCGTCCTCGACGAGCCCGTGGCCGGCGTCGACGTCGCCAGCCAGGAGGCGTTCGCGGCCACCATGGGCCGCCTGGTCGACGGGGGCCTCACGGTGCTCGTGGTGCTGCACGAGCTCGGCGAGCTCGAGCCGCTCGTGTCGCGCGCCGTCGTGCTCAAGCACGGCACGGTGGTGCACGACGGCGCCCCGCCGCAGGCCCGGGACGACCACGACCGCGCAGGCCACCGGCACCAGCACCCGCACGCCGACGACAACACCCTCGGCGCCGAGGCCAGGGCCCTCGACCTGGAGGTCCGCCCGTGATCACCCTCATGCTCACCGACCCGTTCATGCAGCGGGCCCTGCTGGCCGCGCTCCTCGTGGGCGTCACCGCGCCCGTGGTCGGCACGTACCTGGTGCAGCGCAAGCTCTCCCTGCTGGGCGACGGCATCGGCCACGTCGCGCTGACGGGCGTGGCGCTGGGCTGGCTCGTCGGCGCGGGCATGGGCCTGACGCCGAACGACGCCCTCGCCATCCCCGGTGCCGTGGTCGCCGCGGTGGTCGGCTCCGTCCTCATCGAGGTGGTCCGGCGCCGGGGGCGCACGTCCGGCGACCTCGCCCTGGCCATCATGTTCTACGGCGGCATCGCCGGCGGCGTGCTGCTCATCGGCATCGCGGGCGGCTCGTCCGGCAACCTGATGACGTACCTGTTCGGCTCCATCTCCACCGTGACCGACGCCGACCTCGGGCTCACCGTGGTGCTCTCCGCCGTCGTGCTGGCCATCGGCGTGGGCCTGCGGCACGCGCTGTTCTCGGTGAGCCACGACGAGGAGTTCGCCGTCGCCTCCGGGCTGCCCGTGTGGGCGCTGAACATCGTCGTCGCCGTCGTGTCGGCTCTGACGGTCACCGTGGCGATGCGCGTGGTCGGCCTGCTGCTGGTCAGTGCGCTCATGATCGTGCCCGTCGCCGTGGCCCAGCAGGTCACGCACGCGTTCGGGCGCACCATGCTCACGGCGTGCGTCGTCGGCGTCGTGGTCTGCGTGACCGGCCTGAGCATCACCTACTGGTACAACGTCTCGCCGGGCGCGACTATCGTGGTGCTCGCCATCGCGGTCTACGCCGTGGTGTCCCTGGTGGCTCCGTTGGTGACCCGGCGGCGCCCTGCGGGTGACCCCCACCCCGATCTGCCCGACGACGTCGATCTTCCTGCCGCCGCCACGGAACGTGCGGCGGCCGCCGCAAAGGAGTGCCGCTGATGACCGCACGCATGACCCGCCAGCGGACCGCCGTCGTCGAGGCGCTCGACGAGCTCGCCGACTTCCGCTCGGCCCAGCAGCTCCACGAGACGCTGCGCGCCCGCGGCGAATCCGTGGGCCTGGCCACCGTGTACCGGGCGCTGCAGGCGCTCGCCGAGGCGAGCGAGGTCGACGTGCTGCGCGCCGAAGACGGAGAGAGCCTGTACCGCCGGTGCGCCCGCCGCGAGCACCACCACCACCTGGTGTGCCGGCAGTGCGGCCGCACCGTCGAGATCGACGGCCCCACGGTCGAGGCGTGGGCCTCCAAGGTCGCCGCGGCCCAGGGTTTCGACGACATCGAGCACACCATCGAGCTGTGGGGTACCTGCGCGGACTGCCGCGCCGCGTCTGCGGGCTGATTTCCAGGAAGATTTCCGGCGTCGATCCACTCCCGCCGGAGCGCGTGGCAGGATGCGTGCATGACCACAGCGCGCCGCTCCCGGGACCGCCGGGGATCGCTGCCCGCCCGTGCCGAGGTGGTCGTCGTCGGCGGCGGCGCGATGGGTGCGTCCGTGGCGTTCCACCTCGCCGAGGACGGCGCGGACGTGCTGCTCCTGGAGGCGGAGGAGCTGGCCTCCGGCAGCTCGGGCAAGCCCATCGGGGGAGTGCGGGCGCAGTTCTCCGACCCGGCCAACGTGGACCTCGGCAACCGCAGCCTGGAGCTGTACGAGGACTTCGCGAACCGCCCCGGGGCGGACATCGGCCTGCAGCAGCCCGGCTACCTGTTCCTCCTGCCGGACACCGCTGACGTCGCGCTGTTCGAGGAGTCGGTGGCCATGCAGAACGAGCGCGGGGTGGCCAGCCGCATGCTCGCCCCCGACGCCGTCCGGCGCCTCAACCCGTACGTCGACGTCGACCGCTACGCCGGTGCCGCCTACGCGGCGCGCGACGGGTTCGCGTACCCGCTGGCCGTCGTGGAGGGCTACGCTGCGGGAGCGGAGGCGCACGGCGCCCGCGTGCGCACGCACGTCACCGTGACCGGCTTCGAGTCCCGCGACGACCGGCTCGTCGCGGTGTGGACGGACCAGGGCCGGGTGCGCACGGACGCCGTCGTGCTGTGCGCCGGGGCCTGGACCCGGGACGTGGCGGCCAAGGCGGGCCTCGACCTGCCCGTGGACCCGTACCGGCGGCAGATCGGGTTCACGCCACCGCTGGACCCCGCGCCCGTGCGCGTGCCGTTCACCATCGACTACGGCACCACCTTCTACTTCCACAACGCCGCGCCCGACGGCCTGCTGCTCGGGATCGCGGACCCGGCGACCCCGGTCGCGTTCGAGCGCACCTACGACCCGGCCTGGCTGCCTCTGCTGCGCGGGGCGCTCGGCGCCTGCGCCCCGGAGCTGACCGACGTGCCGGTCGCGCGCGGCTGGGCCGGGCTCTACGAGATGACGCCCGACCGCAACGCGCTCATCGGCGAGGCGACCGGTGTGCCCGGCCGCGTGCTGTACGCCGCCGGGTTCTCGGGGCACGGGTTCCTCCAGGCGCCCGCCGTCGGCGAGGTGGTGCGCGACCTGTACGCGGGCCGCACTCCCGCGATCGACGTGTCGGGGTTCAGTGCCGACCGGTTCGCGGGCGACCCCCGCGATCCCACGGACCCGGGGCGACGAGGCCCCGAGTCGAACATCATCTGACGGACAGGAGAGCTTGATGTCCACGTTCCTCGAGCCCTGGCAGCTGCGGGCCGCGTTCGCGCGCAGCCTCTCGGACATGTACGGCAAGGAGGTGCCCGCCTACACCACGCTGCTCGACGTGTCGCACGAGGTCAACGCGGACTTCGTGGCCCGGCACGGTGCGGACGCCGAGCGGCTGGGCTCCATCGCGCGCGTCACGGCCGAGCGGCACGGCGCGATCCGGGTGGGCACCCCCACCGAGATGGCCCAGGTCGCCCGCATCTTCGGCGCCATGGGCATGCGCCCGGTCGGCTTCTACGACCTGCGGGACGCGTCCTCCAGCTCCGTCCCGGTGATCTCGACGGCGTTCCGCCCGATCGAGCGCGAGGAGCTGGCACGCAACCCGTTCCGGGTCTTCACGTCGATGCTCGTCACGGCCGACCGCCGGTTCTTCACCGCGGACCTGGAGCGCCGGCTGGACTCCTTCCTCGCCGCCCGCACCCTGTTCGGCCCTGAGCTGCTCGCCCTCGCCGACCGCGCGGAGGCGGAGGGCGGCCTGCCGCAGGACCAGGCCGCCGAGTTCCTGCGCCTGGCCACGCAGGCCTTCGAGCTGTCCCGGGAGCCCGTGGACCAGGCCTGGTACCGCGAGCTCGAGGCAGTCAGCGCCGTGGCGGCCGACATCGGCGGCATCGCCTCCACGCACATCAACCACCTCACCCCCCGCGTGCTGGACATCGACGACCTGTACGCGCGCATGGAGGCGCGCGGCATCACCATGATCGACGCCATCCAGGGTCCGCCCCGCTGGGAAGGCCCCGACGTGCTGCTGCGGCAGACGTCGTTCCGTGCCCTCGCCGAGCCCCGCACCTTCCGCACGGCGGACGGCGAGATCGTCAGCGACGCGCTGCGCGTCCGGTTCGGCGAGGTGGAGGCGCGTGGCATCGCGCTGACCCGCGAGGGCCGTGCCGTCTACGACGCCGCCGTGGTCGAGATCGACGAGACAGCCGCCGCGGCCCGCACGGAGGAGCCGGGCCTCACCGAGCAGGGGCGGCAGGAGATCGCCCGGGCCGTCTGGGCCCGCACGTTCCCCACCACCGAGACGGCGCTCGCCGACCAGGGGCTGGGCTGGTTCACCTACGAGGTGGACGCGGCCGGCGGGGTGCGGCGCGAACCCGTCGTCTACGAGGACTTCCTGCCCCGCTCGGCCGCCGGCATCTTCCAGTCCAACCTCACCTCGGACGGCGCCAAGGACGCCAGCCAGGAGGCCACCGACCGGGACGCCGACTGGATGGCCGGCGCGCTCGGCCGTGACCTGTTCGACCCCTTCGACCTGTACGCCGACCAGGTGGACAGGTCGCTGACCGCCGCCGCCGGGACCCTCGGCGTCGACCCGGCCACCCTCACCACCACCACAGGAGCCATGCGATGAGCACCACGACCACCACCCCGCTGACGACCGAGCTGCGCGACGCCGCCCTGGCCGCCCTGGAGCGGCTGGGCGCCACGGTGCCCACCGGGGACGGTCTGCCCGTCGTGTCGCCGCTGTCCGGCCAGCCGCTGCTGGAGCTGCGCCGCGACGGCGCCGCCGAGGCTGCCACCGCCGTCGACGAGGCCGCCGACGCGTTCACCACGTGGCGTTCCGTGCCCGCCCCCGTGCGCGGTCAGGTCGTCAAGCGGCTGGGCGAGCTGTTCAGCGAGCACAAGGCCGACCTCGCGGAGCTCGTCACCATCGAGGCGGGCAAGATCACCAGCGAGGCCCTGGGCGAGGTCCAGGAGATGATCGACATCTGCGACTACGCCGTCGGGCTGTCGCGGCAGGTGGGCGGGCGCACCATGCCGTCCGAGCGCCCCGGTCACCGCCTCATGGAGACGTGGCACCCGATGGGCGTGGTCGGCGTGATCAGCGCCTTCAACTTCCCGGTCGCCGTCTGGTCGTGGAACACCGCCGTCGCACTGGTCTGCGGCGACACCGTGGTGTGGAAGCCGAGCGAGAAGACCCTCCTGTCGGCCGTCGGTGCCGCCGCGCTGCTGGACCGGGCCCTGGCGGAGGCCGGGTTCCCGGCGGGCGTGTCCCGGCTCCTGCTCGGCGACCGCGAGGCGGGCGAGGCCCTGGTGGCCGACCCGCGCGTCGCCCTGGTCTCCGCGACCGGGTCGGAGCGCATGGGCCAGCAGGTCGCACCCGTGGTCGCGGCGCGCGGCGGGCGCTACCTGCTGGAGCTGGGCGGCAACAACGGGGCGATCGTCGCGCCGTCGGCGGACCTCGACCTCGCCGTGCGCGGCGCGGTGTTCGCGGCGGCGGGCACGGCCGGGCAGCGCTGCACGTCGCTGCGCCGCCTGATCGTGCACGAGTCGATCGTGGACGAGGTCGTGGCGCGGCTGGCCAAGGTCTACACCGGCCTGCCCGTCGGCGACCCGCGCACCGAGGGCACGCTCGTGGGCCCCCTGGTGGACGCCGGTTCCCGGGACCGCATGCTGGCCGCGATCGACGAGGCCGTCGCGGCGGGCGGCGAGCTCGTCGTGGGCGGCACGGCGGTGACCGTGCCCGGTGCGGAGGACGCCGCCTACGTGCACCCGGCGATCGTGCGCATGCCGGCGCAGGCCGACGTGGTCAAGCGGGAGACGTTCGCACCGATCCTGTACGTGCTGACCTACACGGACCTGTCCGAGGCGATCGCCGTGCACAACGACGTGCCCCAGGGGCTCTCGTCGTCGATCTTCACGCTGGACGTGCGCGAGGCCGAGACGTTCCTGTCCGAGGTCGGCTCCGACTGCGGCATCGTGAACGTGAACATCGGCACCTCGGGTGCCGAGATCGGCGGCGCGTTCGGCGGCGAGAAGTCGACGGGCGGCGGCCGCGAGTCCGGCTCGGACGCGTGGAAGCAGTACATGCGCCGGGCCACCAACACGGTGAACTACTCGACCGAGCTGCCGCTGGCCCAGGGCGTCAACTTCGGCTGACCCGGCGGCACACCGGCCGGCCCGGCCGCACGCGTCACGACACGTGCGGCCGGGCCGGCCGTCCCCCCACGGTGCCCGCGCCGGTCAGGACGCGGTGGCCGACACCGTCAGCAGGGAGCCGGTCTCGGTGGTCGGGTCGGTGCTCGGTGCGTACCGCTTCACCGCGGCGACGGAGACGCCGACGCGCGCCGCCACCTCTTCGACGCTGAGGGTCTGCGCCCACCGCAGCACGCGGATCTCGCTGATCTGCCCGGTGGTGAGCGGCTTGTCCGGGTCGGCGGCCGGTTCCTCCTCCGCCGGGGTCGTCCGCGCCCGCTCCGGGGACACGGGCGCGTACTTGGCCTCCAGGCGCACGCGCTCCGCGACGATCGGCCCCGCCGTGGCGGTCTCCTCGGTCTCGGTGCGCGCCAGGGACGCCGGCGCCGGCTCGGCGGGCGCGACCTCGGCCTCGGCCGGGGTGCGGGCCGGGCTGCTCGCCGCAGGAGCGTCCGCGGTGATCTGCCTCAGGGCGTCCGGCTCGGCCGCCTCGAGCTCGCGCGCCTCCGGCTCGGGTGCCTCCAGCAGCAGGGAGTCGGGCAGCACCGGCTCCGGCAGCAGCTGCTCGGCCGGCCGTTCGCGCCGCTCGCGCTCGTCGGCGGTCGGCATCCACTCGCCGGCCAGCGCCGCGGCCTCCTGGACCACGTCGCGGATGGTGCGTTCCGACTCCAGGTGCGGGCGGGTCACCTCGGCGGTGACGCCTGCCGGCACGTGGCGGTGCACCCGGCCCACCGCGGCGTTCACCTCGGCGATGCGGGCCGCGCGCTCCTCGGGGGGAGCGATCTGCGCCAGGCGCACGGCGTCGAGCATGTCGAGCACGGCCGTCTGCCGGTCGTTCGCGATCTCGGCCTGCCGGTCGAGGGCCCGCGCGCTGGACGCCGACTGGAAGAACAGGTGCACGGCGACCGCCGCGAGGACGGGGGCGACCGCGCGGGAGATCGCGAAGACGCCTTCGCCGAGCAGCCAGCCGTGCCACGCGGCGAGCGCGCCGGACAGGATGCCGACGACGATCGCACCGCCGAGCCAGCGCGCGTGCCCGGAGACCGGCTGGCCCATCTCGAGCGCCCGGTCGGCCCGTCGCCGGCCCTCCCAGGCGAGGCCGATGACCAGGGCCTCGTAGGCCACGCCGAGTGCGTAGCCGAGCCGGGGTCCCTCGTAGTCGGCGATGGTGTGCGACATGCCGATGTAGGCCCAGGCCGAGAGCCCGAAGGCACCCAGGGCGAAGCCTGGGTTCCTGCGCGTGTCGGCGATGACCGCCGGAACGCGTCGGGGGCGTTTCTCCGATGCCATGTGGGTGGGTCCCTTTCGTCAGAGCAGGTGAGTGGGGGTCGTGGGTCCTCCACCGCTGATCTTCGTCTACTTTGCGCCCTATGCGCTCTTCACGGTCGAGATCGACGTCAATCTTTAACCGAACTGCCGCCGTCCGCACGGCCACACCCGCCCGACCGGTTATCCACAGGTAATCACGCTTGGCGAGCATGATGGGTCTTCGTGCCGAATGCTGGTTGCATGACGCCACCGACCCGATCCGCACCGGCCACCCCGCGCCCCGCACTCGACCTGCTCGACCCGCTCGACCCGCTCACCCTGCGCGAGCGCCGGGCGCGGGCGGCCCGGCTGGCGCACCGCCTGGTCGCGCACGTGCTGCGCCCCGCCAACAGGGGCGCCGTCGACCGGCAGACCGCGTACGTCCAGGCGGAGTCGCTGGTGCCCGTGGGCGACGTCGACCTCGACCGGTACGGCACCGTGACCCGGCAGTGCGCCACCGACATGCTGGTGTACGCCGGTCCGCGTGACGGGTCCGGCTCCCTGGTCCGCCGGATCCTCGACGGGGACGACGGGGACGACGGGGACGACGGGGACGACGGGGACGACGGGGACGACGGGGACGACGGAGAGCCGGACGACGGCACCGCGCCCGCCGGCCTGCTGCTCGACGCCGTCGAGCTCGCGCTGCTGGACCGCTGGCGTGACGGCGGGGTGCTCGGCCACTTCATCGTGACCGACGTGGTGGACGAGCACGCCGTGCTGCACAACCTGGAGGACGACCTGGACTACCGGGTCTTCACCGGCGGGTCCGAGATCCGTTCGGAGGCGCTCCTGCCGGGCCTCCCGCTGTCAGGGCGCGTGCTGCCCGTCGGGGCCACGTGGATCTTCGCCGGCACACCGGCGGTCTTCGCGCCGGACAGCATCGTCGACCTCGTGGGCGGCGTGGTGGAGCTGCTCGCGTCCACGCCCTGCCCGGCCTACCGCAACCCGCGCACGCTGGCGCGCGCCCGCGAGCTCGTGGCCGACCACCACCGGGCGTTCCGGGACCTGTTCGGCGACGTGCTCGTGGAGGGCACCGCGTCGCACGTCATGGACTGCTACCTGCGGTTCCAGGACCGGATCGGGGCACCCTCGGAGGAGTTCGCGCTGCTGGGCTCGCTCCGCGACGAACGCTGGCTGCCCGACGATGCCGCCGACCCGGACGACCCGGCGTACGCGCTGGCGCACCACCCGGTCAGGGGCCTGCGCCTGCTCGACTGGTACGGGCAGCTCCGCCAGGTGCACACGCCGCCGCTCGCGCCGTGGAAGCCGCGCCGGCTGGCCCAGGTGCTCGCCGACCCGGACGCCCCGTCGTGGGTGCTCGCGCTGCTCGCCGAGCGCCACCCGGACCATCTCGACGCCCTCTACCGAGCGGCGTGCGGGCGGCCCGGCCTCGTCTGGGAGCGGCACGGCGCAGTGCTCCTGCGCGACCGGGAGCCGGCGGCGGGCCGGGACGAGCCGGGGCTCGTCATGGCGTCGTCGATCATGGGACGCGTGCCGCCCCCGGGGCCGGACGGGGCCGACGCCGTCAGCCGCCGCTGACGCTCAGCTCGGCCTCGCGCAGCTTCGCCTCGAACTCCTCGGACAGCTCGCGGGAGTCGAGCCAGCCGTAGGGCAGGTGCGGGGTCTTGGGGGAGCCGGCGCGGCCGCGCGGGCCCTCGGCGTCGTCCCCGGGGTAGGGGGCGTCGAGGTCGAGGGCGTCGAGCCGCTCGCGCAGCTCGGCCAGGGTGCTGACCAGGGCGAGCGCCTGCCGCTTCTCCCCGCCCACGGCATAGCCCTTGAGGTACCACGCCATGTGCTTGCGCAGGTCGCGCATGCCCTTGCCCTCGTCGCCGTCGAAGTACTCGATCATGAGCGTGCCGTGCCGGTAGATGGTGTCCGCGACCTCGCGCAGGCCCGGCCGGACCCGCAGGTCGGAGCCGTTGAACGCGGCCGCGAGGTCGGCGAACAGCCAGGGGCGGCCCTGGCAGCCCCGGCCCACCACGACGCCGTCGGCGCCGGTCTGCTCGACCATGCGCAGGGCATCCTCGGCGGCCCAGATGTCGCCGTTGCCGAGCACCGGGACGGTGCGCACGGCCTCCTTGAGGCGGGCGATCGCCTCCCACTGCGCCTGGCCCGAGTAGTGCTGTGCGGCCGTGCGGGCGTGCAGCGCGACGGCGGCGGCACCGAGCGACTCGGCGATCCGGCCGGCCTCGAGGTAGGTCAGGTGGTCGTCGTCGATGCCCTTGCGCATCTTGACGGTGACGGGCACGCCGTGCGGCTCGGCGGCCTCGACGGCCGCCCGGACGATGTCGGTGAAGAGCTGCCGCTTCCAGGGCAGCGCGGCTCCGCCGCCCTTGCGGGTCACCTTGGGCACGGGGCAGCCGAAGTTGAGGTCGACGTGGTCCGCCCGGCCCTCGCCGGCGATGATCCGCACGGCGGCGCCCACGGTGGCCGGGTCCACGCCGTAGACCTGGGCGGAGCGCGGCGTCTCGTCCTCGCCGAACGTGACGATCCGCAGCGCCTCGACGTTGCGCTCCACGAGCGCGCGGCTGGTCACCATCTCGGCGACGTACAGGCCCGGGTCGAACCCCGTGGACCGACCGGCCTCGCGGCACAGCGTGCGGAACGCGCGGTTGGTCACGCCGGCCATGGGCGCGAGCACGACCGGCGTGCGCACCGTCAGCGGCCCGATCTGGAGCGGCTTGAGCACGGGGCAGCCCGACGCCCGGCCGGGTGCCGTGGGCGACGGGATGGCGGTGTCGAGGGCAGAGGTCACGCAGCCATTGTCCCATCGCCACCGCGGGCCGGGCGTGGTTGTGGTCGCTCTCACGAACCGGACCGCCGTGGCGGCCGGTTCGTCCGGCCATCGTTTGCCGCCGTCCCGGGGCCGTGCATCAATGGACGTGCCGGAGCATCGAGGGGCGCGAGGCGACCGGGCACAGGAAGCCGGGACACCGGACCGCGCTCGACCTCGGGGGCTCGTGATGACGCAGTCCGACCGTTCGACCCAGCAGGTGACCGCCAAGATCAGCGTCGCCACGCTCACCGCCATGGTGGTGGGCTCGATGGTGGGCGCCGGCGTGTTCTCGCTCCCGAGCCGGTTCGCGGGCGAGACCGGCGTGCTCGGCGCCCTGATCTCCTGGGCGGTCGCCGGGACGGGCATGCTCATGCTCGCCTTCGTCTTCCAGCGGCTCGCCGTGCGCAAGCCCGACCTCGACTCGGGCGTCTACGCCTACGCCAAGGCGGGCTTCGGCGAGTACCTCGGCTTCTTCTCGGGGTTCGGGTACTGGGCGAGCGCCTGCGTCGGCAACGTCACCTACTGGATCCTCATCATGTCCACGGTGGGCGCCGTCGTGCCGGTGCTCGGCGAGGGCGACACCGTCGTCGCCTTCGTGGCGTCCTCGGCGTGCGTCTGGCTGTTCTACCTGCTGGTGCGCCGCGGCGTGAAGGAGGCGACGGCGATCAACCGCATCGTCACCGTCGCCAAGGTGCTGCCGATCATCACGTTCGTGCTCATCGCGGTCTTCCTGCTGGACCCGCAGGTGCTGGCCGAGAACTTCGAGGGCTACGGCATCACCGGCCCGCTGTTCGACCAGGTGCGCGGCACGATGCTGGCCACGGTCTTCGTCTTCCTCGGCGTGGAGGGCGCGAGCGTGTACTCGCGCCACGCGCGCCGCCGGGAGGACGTCGGCCGTGCCACCGTGCTCGGCTTCCTCATGGTGCTGGCGATCTTCGCGTCCGTGACGATCGTGTCCTACGGCATCCTGCCGATGCAGGAGATCGCCGAGCTGCGGCAGCCCTCGATGGCCGGGGTCCTGGAGGCGGCGGTCGGCGGCTGGGGCGCGGCGTTCGTGAGCGTGGGGCTCATCGTCTCGGTCCTGGGTGCCTACCTGGCCTGGACCCTGATGGCCTCCGAGGTGCTGTACGTCGCGGCCAAGGACGGCGACATGCCGCGCTTCCTCGCCCGGTCGGACGCGAACGACGTGCCGCGGTCCGCCCTGCTGCTGACGACGCTCCTGATCCAGGTGATGCTCGTGATCACCCTGGTGTCCGACGACGCGTTCACGTTCGCGCTGGACCTGACCAGCGCGCTGTCGCTCATCCCGTTCCTGCTCGCCGCCGGCTACGCCCTCAAGCTGGCCGCCGGGCGCGGCGGGCCCGCCGCCGGGCAGCACACCACCCGGGACCTCGTGGTGGCGGCCCTCGCGGTGCTGTACACGGCGTTCCTGCTGTTCGCGGCGGGGCTCACGTTCGTGCTGCTGTCGTTCGTGGTCTACGCGCCAGCGACGGTGCTGTTCGCGATGACCCGGCGCGAGCAGGGGCGGCGGGTGTTCAGCCGGGGCGAGCTGGCGATCTTCGTCGTGTCGGTCCTCGGGGCGGTGACCGGCGTCGTCGCCCTGGCCACGGGGGCCATCTCGATCTGACCAGCGGGCCGAGCGGACCCGGCGGACCAGCGGAAAGGGACATCATGACGAACGAGACTCTGCCGTCGGCGGCCTACGGGGTGCACTCCGAGGTCGGGCGCCTGCGCAAGGTGCTCGTGTGCCGGCCGGGGCTCGCCCACCGGCGCCTGACCCCCACGAACTCGGACGACCTGCTCTTCGACGACGTGCTCTGGGTGGACCGCGCGATCGAGCACCACGCCGCGTTCGTCGCCGACCTGCGGGCCCGCGACGTCGAGGTCGTGGAGCTGCACGAGGTGCTCGCCGCGACCGTGCGCGTGCCCGGGGCCCGCGACTGGATCCTGGACCGCCGGATCGTCCCGGGCATCGTCGGTCCCGGACTCGTGGAGCCGACCCGGGCGTTCCTGGAGTCGCTCACCCCCGAGCAGCTCGCCGAGCACCTGATCGGGGGCCTGGCCACCGACGACGTGCCCGACCTGCCGGCGGCGTACCGCTCGCTGGCCGAGTACACCGCCGACGCGCGGGAGTACCTGATCGCCCCCGTGCCGAACACGCTGTTCACCCGCGACACGACCTGCTGGCTCTACGGCGGCGTGACGCTCAACCCGCTGTACTGGCCCGCGCGGCACGACGAGACGCTGCTCATGAAGGCCGTCTACGCCTTCCACCCCGACTTCGTCGGGTCGACGATCTGGTGGGGCGACCCCGAGACGGACCACCAGCGGGCCACGCTGGAGGGCGGCGACGTGATGCCCGTGGGCAACGGCACCGTGCTGGTGGGCATGAGCGAGCGCACCTCGCGCCAGGCGATCACGCAGGTTGCGTCCGCGCTGTTCGAGCGGGGCGCGGCCGAGCGGGTGGTCGTGGCCGGCATGCCGCGGCTGCGCTCGGCCATGCACCTGGACACGGTCATGACGTTCGCCGACGTCGACACCGTGACCGTCTACCCGCGCATCGTGGCCGACATCCACCCGTTCGTGCTGCGCCCGGGCGACGGCGGCGCCCTGTCGGTGACCGACGAGGCGGGCTCCACGTTCCTGGAGGTCGTGGCCCGGGAGACCGGGCTGGGCGCGCTCCAGGTCATCGAGACCGGCGGCGACGTCTACGAGTCGGAGCGTCAGCAGTGGGACAGCGGCAACAACGCCGTCGCCGTGGAACCGGGCGTGGTGTTCACCTACGACCGGAACACCACGACGAACGACCTGCTGCGCAAGGCCGGCATCGAGGTGATCGAGATCAACGGCGCGGAGCTGGGTCGCGGCCGGGGCGGGGGCCACTGCATGACCTGCCCCGTCATCCGCGACCCAGCGTCCTGAGCGCCGGCGTCGGTCAGGCGCGCAGCCAGGCCGTGGTGTTGCCGGGCAGCGCGCCGTCCACCAGGTCACCCGACGCGACCAGCACCTCGGCGTCGGCCGGGAGCGTCAGCGCCGTCGTCGCCAGGTTGGCCAGGACGACCACGCCGGCCACCTGGAAGGCCACCACGTCGGCGTCCGCGGACAGCGCGTCCACCCAGGCCAGCGTGCTCGTGCCGAGCTTCTCCGCCCGGCGCAGGCCCAGGGCCGTGCGGTACAGCTCGTACGTCGAGCCCGCCACGCCGTACTGACGGTCGGCGGCCAGGTCGGCGTAGACGTCGGGCTGCGGCAGCCAGGTCTTCCCGGTGGGGCCGAACCCGTTGCCCGGCGCACCGCCGACCCACGGCAGCGGCACGCGGCACCCGTCGCGACCGGGCTCCGCGCCGCCGGTGCGGAAGAACGACGGGTCCTGGCGCACCTCGTCGGGCAGGGCGGTGTGGTCCGGCAGGCCCAGCTCCTCGCCCTGGTAGAGGTACGCCGACCCCGGCAGGCCGAGCATCAGCAGCGTCGCTGCGCGGGCGCGGCGCAGGCCGAGCTCCGCGTCGGGCTGCGGGTCGTTCGCGCCGATGCCGTTGAGCTGGCGGCCGCCGATCTCCGCCAGGCCGAAGCGCGACGTGTGCCGCACCACGTCGTGGTTGGACAGCACCCAGGTGGTGGGAGCGCCGACGGACTCCATGGTCCGCAGCGACGCGTTGACGACGGTGCGCATCGTCGCCGCGTCCCAGGGCGTGGTGAGGAACGAGAAGTTGAACGCCTGGTGCATCTCGTCGGACCGGACGTACCGGGCCAGGCGGCTCAGCGGCTCCACCCAGGCCTCGGCGACCAGGCAGCGGTCGCCGTCGTACTCGGCCAGCACCCGGTGCCAGGCGCGGTAGATGTCGTGCACGCCGTCCTGGTCGAACATGGGGCCGTTGTTGCCGGCGCCCGTGGAGCCGTCCTCGGGTGCGGCGGGATCGGTCGGGCCCTCGACGGTGCCCTCGACCATGGCGGCCTTGCCGTCCCAGTCGGGCAGGCCGGGCGCCTTGACCATGCCGTGCGCCACGTCCACGCGGAAACCGTCCACGCCGCGGTCGAGCCAGAACCGGAGCACGTCCTCGAACTCGGCGCGGACCTCGGGGTTCTCCCAGTTCAGGTCGGGCTGCGTGGAGTCGAACAGGTGCAGGTACCACTGCGGGCCGCGCTCGCCGTCGTCCTCGCGCGGGGCCAGCCGCGTCCAGGCCGGGCCGCCGAAGATGGACTGCCAGTTGTTCGGCGGCTCCTCGCCGGCCGGTCCGCGCCCGTCACGGAACATGTAGCGCTCGCGCTCCGCCGAGCCCGGGGCCGCCGCCAGCGCCTCCTGGAACCAGACGTGCTGGTCGGAGGAGTGGTTGGGCACCAGGTCGACGATGATCTTCAGCCCGCGCTCGTGGGCGCCGGCCAGCATCTCGTCGAAGTCCGCCAGCGTGCCGAACAGCGGGTCGATGTCGCGGTAGTCGGCGACGTCGTACCCGGCGTCCTTCTGCGGGGAGCGGTAGAACGGGCTGAGCCAGACGGCGTCCACCCCGAGCTGCTTCAGGTGGTCCAGCTTGGCGGTGACGCCGGGGAGGTCGCCGATCCCGTCGCCGTTCCCGTCCGCGAACGAGCGCGGGTAGACCTGGTAGATCACCGCGTCGCGCCACCACTCGGCGCCGACGGCGGGGGAGTGGACGGGGGCGGATGCGGTGAGGTCGTCGGTGGTGAGCGGGGCAGTACGTGTCACGTGTCGCGTCCTCGCGGGTCGGGGGGATTATCGGTGTAACGCTTGCAGCAAGCGTACGGGAGGATTCCGCCCGCACGTGCCGACGGGCGCACCGCCGCGCGGTGCGCCCGTCTCTGGAGGCTCAGGCGTGCGGCGCCGCGCCCGTCGAGCCGCGCACCACGAGCTCCGGGGTGAACAGCAGCTCCGAACGGGGCGCCCGCTCGCCGTGGATCTCGGTGAGCAGGGCGCTCACGGCCGCGTGCGCCATGTCGGCCACGGGCTGCCGCACCGTGGTCAGCGGAGGGTCGGTGAACGCGACCAGCGGGGAGTCGTCGTAGCCCACGACGCTCACGTCGTCGGGCACCGACAGGCCGCGGGCGTGCGCCGCGCGCACCGCGCCGAGCGCCATGAGGTCCGAACCGCAGACGACGGCGGTGTGGCCGGAGTCGAACAGCTCACCGGCAGCGGCCTGGCCGCCCTCCAGGGTGTACAGGGTGAGGCTGACGTGCTCGCGCGCCTCCTCCTGGGTGGCCGCCAGGCCGTGCCGCAGGAGCTGGGCCACGAACGCCTCGATCTTGCGCTTGGCGGGCACGAACCGGTCGGGGCCGATCGCCATGCCGATGCGGCGGTGCCCGAGGGCCACCAGGTGCCGCACGGACAGCTCGATGCTCGCGCTGTCATCCGGCGACACGAACGGGGCGTCGATGCCCTCGGCGTACCCGTTGATCAGCACGATCGGCAGCCCGCGGCCGCGCAGGCGCTGGTAGCGCTCGGTCGAGGCGCGGGTGTCGGCGTGCTTGCCCGAGACGAAGACGATGCCGTCCACCGCGTGGTCGATGAGCGTCTCGACGTACTCGTCCTCGGTGGTGCCGCCCGGGGACTGCGTGCACAGCAGCGGCGTGTACCCGCGCGAGGCGAGCTGCGACTCGATGGCCTGCGCGAACGCGGGGAACACCGGGTTGGACAGCTCGGGCACCACCAGGCCGATGAGGCCGGCGGGGCGGGCCCGCAGCGCGGAGGGGCGCTCGTAGCCGAGCACGTCGAGGGCGGCGAGGACCGCCTGGCGCGTCTCACCGGCCACGCCGGGCTTGCCGTTGAGCACGCGCGACACGGTCGCGGTGGAGACCCCTGCCTGCTCGGCGAGGTCGGTCAGTCGGGTGCGCACGCCTGGCAGCCTAGGTGACATGTGACCTCCTCGTCCCGGGTGACGTCTGCAAGCGATGCTGAAACTTTATCGCAACGGCTTGCAAGGTTGCCGCTCCGCCCCGTACGGTTCGAGCACCCCACACCAGGCCCGCCACGGGCCGCGAACCATCAGGAGTGACGATGCGACGGAGCATCCTGACCGCCGCCGCGCTGACCGCGACGCTGGCGCTGGCCGCCTGCTCGGGCGGCGCGGACGAACCAGCGGCCGAGGAGTCGACCGCACCGGACGGGGCGGGCGCGACCCTCACCGTCTGGGTCGACGAGACCCGCCAGGCCGCCGTCGAGGACGCGGCCGCCGGCTTCGAGGAGGCCACGGGCGCGAAGGTCGAGGTGGTCCTGAAGAACTTCGAGGACATCCGCCCCGACTTCCTGGCGCAGGTGCCCACGGGCAAGGGCCCGGACATCACGGTCGGCGCGCACGACTGGCTGGGCGAGCTCACGACCAACGGCGTCGTGGCCCCGATCGAGCTCGGCGACACGGCCGACGCCTTCGAGCCCGTCTCCGTCTCGGCCTTCACGCAGGACGGCCAGGTCTACGGCCTGCCCTACGCGGTGGAGAACATCGCGCTGATCCGCAACACGGAGCTCGCCCCCGAGGCTCCGGCCACCTGGGACGACGCGATCGCGGCCGGCAAGGACGCCGGGACGAAGTACCCGCTGCTGATCCAGACCTCCACCGAGGGTGACCCCTACACCTTCTACCCGCTGCAGACGTCGTTCGGCGCCCCGGTCTTCGAGCAGAACGAGGACGGTTCGTACAAGCCCGAGCTCGCGCTCGGCGGCGAGGGCGGCACGGCGTTCGCCGAGTGGCTCGCGGAGCAGGGCGAGGCCGGCAACCTGAGCACCGACGTCACGTACGACATCGCGCTGGCGGCCTTCGCCAAGGGCGAGTCGCCCTTCATCGTGGGCGGCCCGTGGATGCTGGAGTCGTTCGGCGACCTCGACCTGGCGATCGACCCGATCCCCAGCGCCGGCGGCGAGCCCGCGAGGCCGTTCGTGGGCGTGGCCGGCTTCTACGTGAGCGCGCAGAGCGAGAACGCGCTGCTGGCCAACGACTTCCTGGTCAACTACATGGCCACCCCCGAGGCGCAGCTCGCGCTGTACGAGGCGGGCGACCGTCCGCCGGCCCTCATCGAGGCCGCCGACACCGCCTCCGAGGACCCGATCACCGCGGGCTTCCGTGCGGTCGGTGCCGACGCCGTCCCGATGCCGTCGCTGCCCGAGATGGGTGCCGTGTGGGCGTACTGGGGCGTGACCGAGGCCGCGATCGTCTCCGGCAAGTCCGACCCGGCGAAGGCCTGGGACAAGATGGTCGCCGACATCCAGGGCGAGATCGGTTGATGTACGCACCGGTGACCCGGGGCTCCGGCCGGACCGGCTGGAGCCCCGGGTTCCTCGTCAAGCTCGTCCTCATCGCCCTGGTGGACGCCCTCGGCGTCTACGCGGTGCTGGCCGCGTGGGGCGCCGGGTCCTGGGGCGTCCTGGCCGCCATGGTGGCGCTGCTGCTGGTGGCCAACTGGGCCTACTTCTCCAAGCGCGCGCTGCCGCTGAAGTACATCCTGCCGGGCCTCGCGTTCCTGCTCGTCTACCAGGTGTACGTGGTGGCGTACACGGGCTACGTCGCGTTCACCAACTACGGCGACGGGCACAACTCCACCAAGGAGCAGGCGATCGAGGCCCTCCTGGTGCAGAACGAGCGCCGCGTGGAGGGTTCGCCCTCCTCGCCCCTGACCGTCGTGGCCGACGGCGACACGCTCGGCTTCGCCGTCGTCGCGCCGGACGGTGTGGTGGAGGCCGGCACGGCCGACCGGCCCCTCGAGGTCGTGGACGGCGCGACCGTCGAGGCGGGCCGGGTCACCGCGCTGCCCGGGTACGACGTGCTGGAGTACACCGCCGTGCTGGAGCGGCAGCAGGAGGTCACCGCGCTGCGCGTGCCCGTCTCGGACGACCCGAACGACGGCTCGGTCCGCACGCAGGACGCCCGCACCGGGTACGTCTTCACGTCCACGCTGACCTACGACGCGGCGTCCGACACGATGACCGACACGACCACCGGGGTGACGTACGCGCCCAACGACGACGGCCAGTTCGAGGCCGCCGACGGCAGCACTCTCCCCGTGGGCTGGCGCGTCCTGGTGGGCTTCGACAACTTCGTCACGGCGTTCGGCGACGACCGGTACGCCGGTCCGTTCGGCAAGATCCTGTTGTGGACCTTCGCGTTCGCCGTGCTGTCCGTCGCGTCCACGTTCCTGCTGGGCCTGTTCCTGGCGATCGCCTTCAACGACGCGCGCCTGCGCGGCCGCCGGATCTACCGGACGCTGGTGATCCTGCCGTACGCGATCCCGGGATTCCTCGCGGCGCTGCTGTGGTCGGGCCTGCTCAACCGGTCCTACGGGTTCGTCAACGAGGTGCTGCTCGGCGGGGCGACGATCGGGTGGCTCACGGACCCGGTGCTGGCCAAGCTGGCGGTGCTGGGCGTCAACCTGTGGCTGGGCTTCCCGTACATGTTCCTCATCTGCACGGGCGCCCTGCAGTCCCTGCCGACGGACGTGCTGGAGGCCGCGAAGATCGACGGAGCCGGCCGCTGGCGCACGTGGCGGTCCATCACGCTGCCGCTGCTGCTGGTCGCGACGGCGCCCCTGCTCATCTCGTCGTTCGCGTTCAACTTCAACAACTTCACGCTGATCTACATGCTCACGGGCGGCGGCCCGCGGTTCGACGACGCCTCGGTGCCGCTGGGGCACACCGACATCCTCATCTCGATGGTCTACTCCGTCTCCGGCCTCGACGGCACGGCGGCCAAGGACTACGGCCTGGCCAGCGCCCTGTCGATCGTCATCTTCGTGGTGGTCGCGACCATCTCCGCCCTCGCGTTCCGGCGCACCCGATCCCTGGAGGACATCGCCTGATGAGCACGACGATTCCCCCGGCCCGCCCGGCGGCCACGGCCCGGCAGCCGCTGACCCGGCGTCCGACGGCGCGGCGCTGGTTCTCCGAGATCGGCTGGCGGCACGTGGTCGGCGTGCTGGCCGTCCTGTACGCCGGCTTCCCCCTGGTCTACGTGGTCTCGGCCTCCCTGGCCGACGGCGGCACGCTCACCGGCTCGAACGACCTGTTCGCGTCGGTGTCGGGTGCCAACTACGCGGCCCTGGCGGGCACGCGGTTCTGGACCTGGATGGCCAACACCCTGGTGGTGGCGGTCGCGACGGGTGCCGGGACGGTGCTCATGGGGGCCGCCGCCGCGTACGCCTTCTCGCGCTTCCGGTTCAGCGGCCGCCGCGTGGGGCTCACGGCCCTGCTCGTGATCCAGATGTTCCCGCAGATGCTCGCGTTCGTGGCGATCTTCCTGCTGCTCATCTCGCTCGGGAACGTGGTGCCCGGCCTCGGCCTGGACTCCAAGCTCTCGCTGATCTGCGTGTACCTGGGCGGGGCGCTGGGGGTCAACACGTTCCTCATGTACGGGTTCTTCAACACCGTGCCGCGCGAGATCGACGAGGCCGCGAAGATCGACGGCGCCACGCACGCCCAGATCTACTGGACCATCGTGCTGCGCCTGACCGCCCCGATCCTCGCCGTGGTGGGGCTGCTGAGCTTCATCAGCACCTTCGGGGAGTTCATCATCGCCCGGGTGCTGCTGCAGTCGGAGGAGAACTGGACCCTGGCCGTGGGGCTCTACGGCTGGGTCTCGTCGCTCCAGGACGCCAACTGGGGCCTGTTCACGGCGGGCGCGGTCGTCTCGGCGGTGCCGGTGCTCGCGCTGTTCCTCTTTCTCCAGAAGTACATCGTGGGCGGATTGACGGCGGGCTCGGTCAAGGGCTGATCGCGTCGGTCCGCCTCGCGCCGACCCGGCTGCCGCACGCCGAGCGCGTGCCCGGGAAGGTGCCCCGCGGGCACGGGTTGCGCTGTGTAGACAACGTCTACTCAGTGCAACCCGTCTGCGCGGTGGAGGTTCCCGGCCCCCCATGACGGATGTCATGTCCGGCCGGTGACGCACGGCCTGCGTGCCGCGCCCCGGGCGGGACCAGCCTGGAGGCATGACACAGACACCAGCACCGAGACAGCACGGGAGCACGCCGGCGCTCGACGTCCGCGGCCTCGTCAAGGAGTTCCGCGGCCGCGGCGGCACCGTCCGGGCCGTGGACGGCCTCGACCTGCGCGTCGAGCGCGGCGAGGTCGTCGCGTTCCTCGGGCCGAACGGCGCGGGCAAGACCACGACCATCGATCTGGCCCTCGGCCTGACCCGGCCGACGTCCGGCACCGTCCGCGTGCTGGGCGGGGCACCGGCCGACGCCGTCGCCGCGGGACGGGTCGCCGCCGTCATGCAGACGGGCGGGCTGCTGCGCGACCTGACGGTGGGCGAGACGGTGCGGCTGACCGCAGCGCTGTTCGGCAGCGGCCAGGACGTGGCCGCCTGCCTGGAGCGGGCGGGCATCGCCGACCTCGAACGCCGCCCGGTGGGCACGTGCTCAGGCGGCCAGCAGCAACGGCTGCGGTTCGCGATGGCGCTGGTCTCCGAACCCGACCTGCTGTTCCTCGACGAGCCGTCGACGGGCATGGACGTCATGGGCCGCCGCCAGTTCTGGTCCGCCGTCCGGGACGACGCCGCCCGCGGGCGCACCGTCGTCTTCGCCACCCACTACCTGGACGAGGCGGAGCTCTACGCGGACCGCGTGGTCATGGTCAGCCGCGGCCGGGTCGTCGCCGACGGCACCGCCCAGCAGATCAAGGACCGGGTCGGCGTGCGCACGCTGGAGGACGCGTTCGTCCAGGTCACCTCGGTAGGGGCCGGGACGCCCGCCGGGGGAGGTGCGCGATGAGCACCACCTATCTCGCCCTGGAGGTGCGCCGGACCTTCCGTGACCGGCGCAGCTACCTGCTCGCGCTGGTGCTGCCGCCGGCGGTGCTGGTGATCGTCGGCGTGGACGAGCCGGGCCTGCTGGTGTCGGTCGCGCTGTACGGTGCCGTCCTCGCCACGGCCACCGGCGGGGCGAGCGTCGCCGCGGAGCGCGCGCAGGGCTGGACGCGCCAGCTCCGGCTCACACCGCTGCGGCCCGGCGCCTACGCGGTCACGAAGGTGCTGGCGTCGATGACGCTCGGGGGCCTGTCGATGGTCGTGACCTTCGCCTTCGGCGCTCTGCAGGGGGTGCGGATGCCGGTCGCCGCCTGGGTGGGCTGCGCGCTGATGGGCTGGCTGGTCTCGGCGCCGTTCGCCGCGCTCGGCCTGTTCGCGGGCTACCTGCTGCCGGTGGAGGCCGTGACCCGCGTGCTCAGCCCCGTGGTCACGCTGCTCGCCGTCGCCGGCGGGCTGTTCGTACCGCTGGGCGGCGTGCTCGGCGACGTGGCACCGTACGTGCCGACCTGGGGCGCGGCCGTGCTGGCCAGGGCGCCGCTGAGCGGCGAGCTGGACGGCTGGGCCGTGGTGAACGTGGCTGTCTGGACGGCCCTGTTCGTGGCCGGTGCCGCGTGGCGCTTCCGCCGCGACACGTCTCGTGTGTGACACGGTGATGCCCGTGACCACAGCGACAGCGGACGTACGGATGCCCCGGACGACGGCGCAGGCCGAGGAGGCCCGGCGCCGTCGTACCCGGATCGGTGTCGCCGCCGGGGTCGTGCTCGCCGTCACCCTGTTGCGGGACACGGTCACGGCGGTCCTCGCCGCCCCGCGACCGGCGGTGGTGGCCGGGGTCGCCGGGCTCGCCGGCCTCGCCGTCCTGTTCGGCTGGGTGGCGGTCCGCTACCGCGCCCGGCACGACCGCCCGGCGCCGGCCCTGTCCGCCGCGGTCCTCGGCGGGCAGGTGGTGTGCGTGGTCCTCGTCTGCCTCGCCGCCCGCGAGGAGGGCCTCGCCACGGCGATCTTCGTGTGCCTCGCCGCGACCTACCTCGTGCCGCGCACGGCCGCGGCCTGGATCGTCGGTCTCGGTGTGCTGGCCATGGTCGGTCTGCCCCGGGTGCTCCCGGGCTGGCGGCCTGACGACGCCGGCGCCGTCGCTGCCCTGCTCGGCGGGGTCGCGGTGCTCGCCATGATGCAGGGCATGGAACGCAACCGGCAGCTCCGCCGGGCACAGGAGGAGGTCGCGGCGCTCGCCACCTTCCGCGAACGGGAGCGCATCACCCGGGACATGCACGACGTGCTGGGCCACTCGCTCACCGTGATCTCCGTGAAGGCGGAGCTGGCCGGACGCCTGCTCAGGGCTGGTGCCGCCCAGGAGCGTGCGGCCGACGAGCTGGCCGACGTCCAGTCCCTCGCCCGCTCCGCCCTGGCCGACGTGCGCGCCATGATCGCGGACGAGCGCCGCGCCTCGCTCGCGGGGGAGCTGGCCACGGCGCGCTCCGCCCTCGACGCCGCCGGGATCGAGGCCGACCTGCCGGGCGCGGTCGACGTCGTCCCGGCCGAACGCCGCGAGCTGTTCGCCTGGGTGCTGCGCGAGGGCTCCACCAACGTGCTCCGGCACGCGGACGCACGGCACGTACGGATCACGGTGAGTGCCGAGGAGCTCGCCGTCGAGGACGACGGGCGCGGGCCGGGCGACGGCGGCCCCACCCCGGGCGGCCCGACACCGGCCGCCGGCGGGCACGGCCTGCCCGGTCTTGCGGACCGGGCCCGCGGGGCCGGGGCGGTCCTGGAGGCGGGCCCCCGCCCGGGCGGCGGCTTCCGGCTCGCGGTGACGTACCCGCGCCCCGCGGAGCCCCCCGGTCTCGCCCGCCGCGACGCTGCCCGCTCCCGTACCGACGCCCGGCCGGAGGACGACGCATGATCCGCCTCCTCCTCGCCGACGACCAGGCCCTCGTGCGCGGTGCCGTCGCCGCCCTGCTCGACCTCGAAGCCGACCTGCAGGTCGTGGCGCAGGTGGGACGCGGCGACGAGGTGGTCGGGGCCGTCCGCGAGCACGCCGTCGACGTCGCGCTGCTCGACGTCGAGATGCCGGGCCTGGACGGCGTCGCGGCGGCCGCCGCCCTCCGGGAGCAGGTGCCGGGCTGCCGCTCGCTCATCGTCACCACGTTCGGTCGCCCGGGTTACCTGCGCCGGGCGCTCGACGCCGGTGCGAGCGGGTTCGTCGTCAAGGACACGCCCGCCGAGCTGCTCGCCGACGCCGTGCGCCGGGTGCACTCGGGCCTGCGCGTGGTGGACCCGGACCTGGCCGTCGCCTCGCTGACCGTCGGTGCCAGCCCGCTCACGGACAGGGAGGCGCACGTGCTGGCGCTCGCGGCCGACGGCGGCACCGTCGCGGGGATCGCCGCGGAGGCGCACCTGTCCGAGGGCACCGTGCGCAACTACCTGTCGTCCTCGATCGGCAAGACCGGGGCACGCACCCGCGCCGAGGCGGTCCGGATCGCGCGGGAGAACGGCTGGCTCTGAGGGGCGAACATTCGTTTTGCCGGGCTAGCGCAGTTCGGTACGCTTTGCCCCGACCCGAGGAGGAAAGTCAGGATCATGGGAATCCGGTATCGCAAGCGGCTGTCGCTCGGCCCGCTCAAGTTCAACATCACCCAGCGGGGCCTGTCGTCCATGAGCTTCAAGATCGGTCCCTGGACCTGGAACTCGAAGACCAAGAAGCACTCGATCAACCTGCCCGGCGGACTGAGCTGGTACAGCAACAACAAGTAGCCGGACTAGAGTGGCGGCGTGGAGCAACCCGCTGGGAAGAGCATCCCGCCGTCGTACAGCGCGCAGGACGTCGAGCGCTGGGTGACAGAACCGCCCAAGTCACAGGCCCGGACCCCGTTCGAGCGTGACCGCGGGCGCGTGGTGCACTCCTCCGCGCTGCGGCGCCTCGGCGCCAAGACCCAGGTCCTGGGTGCGGGGCACGACGACTTCGTACGCACCCGCCTGACCCACTCCCTCGAGGTGGCCCAGGTGGGCCGCGGCATGGGCCGCTCCCTGGGCTGCGACCCCGACGTCGTGGACACCGCCTGCCTCACCCACGACCTGGGGCACCCGCCCTTCGGGCACAACGGCGAGACGGCGCTCGCGGAGATCGCCGAGCCGATCGGCGGCTTCGAGGGCAACGCGCAGACGCTGCGCCTCCTGACCCGGCTGGAGCCCAAGGTCCTCGCCGACGACGGCACCCCCGCCGGCCTCAACCTCACCCGCGCGAGCCTCGACGCGAGCGTCAAGTACCCGTGGGCCTACGGGGCCGGCCCCGCGCGGCCCGACGGGACCGCGAGCCGCAAGTTCGGCGTCTACCCCGACGACCTGCCCGTCTTCACCTGGCTCCGCAAGGATGCGCCCGACGGCGTGAAGTGCCTGGAGGCGCAGGTCATGGACCTCGCCGACGACATCAGCTACTCGGTGCACGACGTCGAGGACGGCGTCGTGGCCGGCCGCATCGACCTGGACCTCATGGCCGACGCCGAGGAGCGGGCGCGCGTGGCCGAGTACGTGCGGTCCTGGTACGGCGAGTGGTACCGGGCCGACGCCGTCGACGCCGCGATCGGGCGGCTGCAGGAGTACCTGCGCGGCGAGGGGCACCTGGTGCGGGCCTTCGACGGGTCGCGGCGTTCCCTGGCCTCGCTCAAGGACATGACGAGCCAGCTCATCGGCCGGTTCATCGGCGCGGCGATCGACGCGACCCGCGCCGAGTACGGCGACGGCGCCCTCACGCGGTATGCTGCCCGGCTCGTGGTGCCCGACGAGACCGAGCACGAGATCCTCGCACTCAAGGGCATCGCCGTGGCCTACGTGATGGCCCCGCGCGGGCAGGAGCCGCGCTACCTGCGGGAGCGTGAGATCCTCGCGGACCTCGTCCACGTCCTGGCCGACCGTGCGCCCCTCGACCTGGAGGCGCCGTTCGCCGCCGACTGGCGCGCCGCGTCCGACGACGCGGCGCGCCTGCGCGTGGTGGTCGACCAGGTGGCGTCGCTGACGGACCTGTCGGCGCTGGCGCTGCACGGACGGCTCGTGGCCCCCGCCTGAGCGTCGCGGCGGTCAGTCCCGGGCCGCGACCCAGGCGTCGCTGGCCTGCTGCACGTCCTGCGCGGTCACCGACTCCGCGACCGTCACGAAGTACCAGCGGTGCCCGAACGGGCAGCGTACGGCCGCCTGCCGGAACCCCTCGAACCAGTCGGCGGGCTCGGCGATGCTGCTCGCCCCGGCCTCGACGGCCCGGGCGTAGGCGGCGTCCGTGTCGTCGACCGGGACAGTGAAGCTCGCGTGCGTGGGCTCTCCCGGCTCGGGCGCCACGGAGTCCGGCGGGAACGCGCCGGCGACGGTGAACGTCGACTCGCCGGCCGCGGACCGCAGGATCAGGTCGGAGTGGATCACCGCGTCGCCCGCCGTGATCACGTCGAGCGTCTCGGCACCGAGCGCCGCCTCGTAGAACGCGATGGCGGCACGGGCGTCGGACACGGCGATGTTGGGGTGCAGGGCTGAGTTCTTCATGCCGTCGATGCTGCCGCGGCCCCGGTGTGCCAGTCTTGGAAGAATGCGACAGGTGTTCGACGGCGCCGCGCCCGTCACCCAGGCCCTCGACGACGGACCGACCCTCGGCATCGTCAACCCCGCGCGGGCGCGCGACCGGTTCGTGCTGGCGCGCGTGGACCCGGACCCGGGGCTGGCCGACCTCGTGGACTGGCACTGGGTGATCACCTGGGACCTGCCGCCCGGCGTCACGTTCACGCAGGCGGTGGTGCCGCACCCGGTGGGCCAGGTCGTCGCCGAGCACACCGGGTTCCTCGCCTACGCCATGCCGGCGGCGGCCGTCGACCGGCGCACCCTGTCCGGCGCCGGCGGCGTGGTCGGCACCAAGCTGCGCCCCGGCGGATACCGGGCCCTGCTCGGCCTCGACCGTCCGGGGGAGCGGGGCGCCGTCGGCCCGGCCCTGGTCCTCGGCCCGACGGCGGACCGCACCGGGGCCGAGGCCATCGCCCAGGCCCGCCGCGGCCGCCCGGACGACGCCGTCCGGACCGTCACCCCGCTGCTCCTCGCCGCCGCGGAAAGCGCCCGTACGCCCCGCTCGACGGCGGCCCTGGCGGCCCTGGCCGAGGCCTTCGCCGCGATCTCCGACGCCGTGCCCGGCACCACCGTCGCGGCACTCGCGGCCAGCCTCGGCACCACCCCGCGGTCGCTGCAGCGGCTGTTCGCCGACTGGGTGGGCGTGAGCCCCAAGTGGGTGCTCCAGCGGCACCGCGTGCACCTGGCCGCGGAGCTGCTGGGGCGGGATCCGGCGCTGGACCTCGCGGGGCTGGCCGCCGCCGTCGGCTACTACGACCAGGCGCACTTCACGGGGGACTTCCTCCGGGCGGTCGGCGTCGCGCCGGGCGAGTACGCACGCACCTGCGCGGCCGCCCTCGGCTGAGCCGGAGGTGTGGACGGCGGCCTCGGGCCCCGCCGCGCGAGCATAGACTTCGGAGCGTGGCCGGGCTGATCAGACGTGAGGACGTGGACCTGGTCCGTGAGCGCGCGCGGATCGACGAGATCGTCTCGGCGCACGTGACCCTCAAGCCCGCCGGGGTCGGCGCGCTGGTGGGTCTGTGCCCCTTCCACGACGAGCGCAGCCCCAGCTTCAACGTGCGCCCCAGCGTCGGGCGGTACCACTGCTTCGGGTGCGGTGAGGGCGGCGACGTCATCGAGTTCGTCATGAAGATGGACGGGCTGAGCTTCACCGAGGCCATCGAGTACCTCGCGGGCAAGACCGGCGTGCAGCTCCGGTACGAGGAGGGCGGCTCCGCCCGTCCGCGCGAGGAGCCCGGCAAGCGGCAGCGCCTGCTGGAGGCCCACCGCGTGGCGGCCGAGTTCTACGCCGAGCAGCTCATGGGCCCCGACGCGGCCGCGGCCCGTGCGTTCCTGGCCGAGCGCAGCTTCGACCGGTCCGACGCCGAGCGGTTCGGCGTCGGGTTCGCCCCCAAGGGCTGGGACGCGCTCCAGCGCCACCTCCAGGGCCGGGGCTTCACGCAGGCCGAGCTCGTGGCGAGCGGGCTGATGTCGCAGGGCCAGCGCGGCATCTACGACCGGTTCCGCGGCCGGGTCATGTGGCCCATCCGCGACGTGACGGGCGCGGTGATCGGGTTCGGTGCCCGGCGCCTGTTCGAGGACGACCAGGGCCCCAAGTACCTCAACACCCCGGAGACCAGCCTCTACAAGAAGTCGCACGTGCTGTACGGCATCGACCTCGCCAAGCGCGAGATCGCCCGCGGCAAGCGCGTCGTGGTGGTCGAGGGGTACACGGACGTCATGGCGGCGCACCTGTCCGGTGTCACGACCGCGGTGGCGACGTGCGGTACGGCGTTCGGCGCCGACCACGCCAAGGTCGTGCGGCGTCTGCTGGGCGACACGACCGCGGGCGGCGGGCTCCAGCTCAAGTCCGGTGCCTCGCTCGGCGGCGAGATCATCTTCACCTTCGACGGCGACGCGGCCGGGCAGAAGGCCGCCGTGCGCGCCTTCGGCGAGGACCAGCGGTTCTTCGCGCAGACGTTCGTGGCCGTCGAGCCCAGCGGCATGGACCCGTGCGACCTGCGCATGGCGAACGGCCCCGAGGCGGTGCGCGCCCTCGTGGACGGGCGGGTGCCGCTCTTCCAGTTCGTGGTGCGCAGCAAGCTCGACGAGTTCGACCTCGACACCGCCGAGGGCCGGGTCGGCGCGCTCCGTGCCGCCGCCCCGATCATCGCGGGCATCCGGGACACCGCGCTGCGTCCCGAGTACGCGCGCCTGCTGGCGGGCTGGATCGGCACCGACGAGCGCGCCGTGGTCCGGGAGATCCAGCGTGCGGCGAGCACACCGTCCCTGCGGGACGCGCCGGCCACCGCGCCGTCGTCCGGCGGCCCTGCCGGACCGGGGGCGGACGGCGACCGCCGGCCCGCGTCGGGCGGCGTACCCCAGGTGCCCGCACCCGACCCGCGCGACCCCGTGGCCCGTGACGAGCGGCTCGCGCTGGTGGCGGTGCTGCAGTACCCGCAGCACGTGCCGCCGTCGTTCGACGACCTGGGCGAGGACGCCTTCGCGGTTCCCGCGTGGCGCGCGGTGCACACGGCGATCCGGGCGGCCGGGGGTGTCGCCGCCGGGCGGGACACGTCGGCCGCGCAGTGGGTCGCGGCCGTGCTGGACCAGGCCTCCGAGACCGTCGCGGGCCTGGTCACGCAGCTCTCCGTGGCCTCGCTCCCGGAGGACCGCGAGACGGCCATCGCGGCCTTCGTCGAGGGCGTCGTGCGCCGGGTGGTGGACATGGGTCTGATGCGGCGCGTGGCCGACGCGCGCAGCCGCCTGCAGCGGCTGGACCCGTCGGACACGGAGGCCTACCAGGCGGCGTTCGCCGAGCTCCTGGCGATCGAGGCCGAGCGCCGCACCCTCCGCGAGAGCGCGTAGCCGCCCTGGTTCAGGCCGGCGCCGGGTGGTCGCGGGGGAGCAGCAGCACCGTGCCGATCATCAGCGCCGCGCAGCCCACCACGCACCAGAACACCAGGTGCATCGCGCTGGCCAGGCCCGCGCCCTCGGGCGTGCCGTCCGGGCCCACCACCGTCAGGGCGTTGACCACCGCGCCGAGCGCCGCGACGCCGACGGCCTGACCGATCGACCGGGCGAACATGTTGGTCGCCGTCACCGCGCCGCGCTCGCCCCAGCCCACGCTGTGCTGGGCGGCGAGCAGCGTGGGCACCGCCACCAGGCCCATGCCCAGGCCGATCACGAACACGGCCACCGAGATCTGCCAGACGGCGGAGCCCGCGTCGAGCACCAGGGTCAGCAGCGCACCCGTCAGCACCACGACGGACCCGATGAGGCTGGTCCAGCGGAACCCGATGGCCAGGTAGACCCGCCCCGACAGCGTGGCCGCGATGGGCCAGCCGAGCGTGAGCGCGGCCAGCGCGAACCCGGCCACGAGCGGCCCGACGCCGAGCACCCCCTGCGCGTAGATCGGCACGTAGGTGGACAGGCCGAGGGTGATGACGCCGACCATCAGCGACGCCGCCGTCGAGGCGCCCACGACCCGGCGCCGCAGCAGCCGCAGGTCGAAGATCGGGTGCGCGGTGCGCCGCGCCGACACGGCGAACGCCGCCAGCAGCACCACCGCGGCGCCGAAGATGCCGATCGACGGCGCCGACGCCCAGCCCCAGGCGTGACCGCCCTCCAGCAGGCCGAGCACGAGCAGCGTGCTGCCCGCCGTGAGCAGCACCGCGCCCACGTAGTCGACGGGCTCGCGGGCGCCGTCGCGCTCCTTCTCGTGGAACCGGAGCCAGAGGGCCAGCAGGGCCGCCGCGCCGATCGGCAGGTTGACCCAGAAGATCCAGCGCCAGCTCACGAACTGGCTGAACACGCCGCCGAGGGTGGGGCCGAGCACGGAGGAGACGGCCCACACGCTGGCCATGTAGCCCTGCGTCTTCGCGCGCTCGGCGAGCGTGTAGATGTCGCCGGTGATCGTCATCGACATCGGCAGGATGGCGCCCGCGCCCAGGCCCTGCAGCACCCGGAACCAGATCAGCGCCGGCATGCTCCAGGCCACCGCGCACAGCACGGACCCGAGCACGAACAGGGCGATCCCGGCCAGGATCACGCGCTTGCGGCCGAACACGTCCGCCAACCGTCCGTACACCGGCACGGTCACGGCCTGGGCCAGCGTGTAGGCCGAGAAGAGCCACGGCACCTGCTCGAACGCGCCCAGCTCGCGCGCGATGGTGGTCGAGGCCGTGGCGAGGATCGTGGCGTCGAGCGCGACCAGCGCCGTGGCGAGCATCAGCGCGCCGAGGATCGGGCCGCGGTCGCCGCGCAGGCCGAGCCTGGTGTCGGTGGCTGCCTCGGCCGACGAGGTCTCGGACGCGGTCATGGCTGGGGGCTCCGGGTGTGCTGCACGACACATGCAAAGTTGCCCGGGGCATCTCCTATTCCCGCGGGAGTGCCGGGGGTCACGAGGCGAGCGGCTCGCGGGCGGGCTGGTTCACCTCGGACCACAGCTCGTCCAGCGACAGGCCCAGGACGTCGGCGATGGCCGCGATGGTCGGGAAGGCCGGTGTGGCGATGCGGCCCGTCTCGATCTTCCGGAGCGTCTCCGGCGAGACGCCGGCCGCGAGCGCGACGTCGAGCATCGGGCGGTCTCCCCGGGCGCGGCGCAGGCGGGCGCCGAGGCGCTGCCCGCGTTCGACCTCGGCGGGGGTGAGCGGCAACCTGACCATGGCCCCGATAGTAGTACCGGTATGACATGGCCGGTATAGTTATTGGGAACGCAGTCGGACGTGCCGAGGAAAGGCCCCCATGATCGAGATCCTGAACCCCGCCGAGCTGACCCGGGCGCGCGCCACCGGCGCCCTGGTCGCGGACATCCTGCGGACCCTGCGCAGCCGGAGCGTGGTCGGCACCAACCTGCTGGACCTCGACCGGTGGACCCGGGAGCTGATCGAGGAGGCGGGTGCGCAGTCCTGCTACGTCGACTACGCGCCGTCGTTCGGGCGCGGCCCGTTCGGCCACTACGTGTGCACCGCGGTGAACGACGCGGTGCTGCACGGGATGCCCCACGACTACGCGCTCGCGGACGGTGACCTGCTGACCCTCGACCTGGCCGTGCTGCTCGACGGCATCGCTGCCGACTCCGCCGTGAGCTTCGTGGTGGGTGACGCGCGGCCCCCGGAGAGCGTCGCGCTGATCGACGTGACCGAGCGGGCCCTGGCCGCCGGGATCGCCGCCGCGGGGCCCGGCGGCCGGCTCGGCGACGTCTCGCACGCCATCGGCACCGTCCTGGGCGGGGCGGGCTATCCGATCAACACGGAGTTCGGCGGGCACGGCATCGGTTCGACGATGCACCAGGACCCGCACGTCTCGAACACCGGGCGGCCCGGCCGCGGGTACCGGCTGCGCCCCGGCCTCCTGCTGGCGCTGGAGCCCTGGGTCATGGCCGACACCGACGAGCTCGTGGTCGACGCCGACGGCTGGACCCTGCGCAGCGCGACCGGCTGCCGCACCGCGCACAGCGAGCACACGATCGCGATCACGCCGGACGGCGCGGAGATCCTCACGCTGCCGACGTCGGCCTAGAGGCCGCGACCAGATCTCGACCCGGCCGCGGGTCGTGCCGGGTCAGGCGCTCCGGTTGCCGGGGATGCCCTCCGGTACGACGCCGCGGCCGTCGTCCGGCACGGAGTCGGCGAGCCGGCAGAGCGTGCCGAAGAACGCGTCGACGTCCCCCTCGCGGCCGCCGATCGCCTCCCGCAGCGTGCGGTCGAAGGTGATGGCCGCGGACTTGAGCCGGCGGTAGAGCGCCTCGCCGGACTCGGTGACCTCGATGCGCTGCACCCGGCGGTTCGACGCGTCCCGGGTGCGGGCGATCAGCCCGCGGTCCTCCATGGAGCGCAGGTGGTGCGTCATGGTCGCCTCGCGGATGCCCACGGCGCGCGCGAGCTCCCGCTGGGTGGCGGGCGTGCCCTGGTGCAGGGCGAGCAGGATGTGCCAGACCTGCCAGCTCCCGCCCTGCTCGGACAGGAGCGCGTCGAACGCGCGCATCACGCGCTGCACGGACTGCCACATGGCGACCGCGACGGGTGTCGGCCCGGTCGCCGGGTGGTCGGTCGCGTCTGACTGGCCGTCGGGCCGCCCGTTCGGTGCCATGGAGGCAGCGTAGTTCGCCCCACGCCGAAATGCGTTGACGCCTAATCCTTAGATGTCTAACGTTGCCCGCGGCAGTACCCGACCCCCCGGAGGCCCTGAGATGTCCACGCACGACAGCACCACCGGCACCACCGCACCACGTTCTCCCGAGGCGCTGGAGCGCGCCCTCGCCCCGCTCGCGGCCGCCCTCGGCGACCGCCTGCTCACCCCGGCGGCGGCCGGGTTCGCCGAGGCGGCGACCGTGTTCGTGGGCGGTCCGCCCCGGATCCCGGCGGCGATCGCGCGCGTGCGCAGCACCGCGGAGGTCGGCACGGCGCTGGTCGTCGCCCGCGATGCGGGGCTGCCGCTCGCGGTGCGCGCCGGCGGCCACCACCAGGCCCGGCACGCCCTGGTCGACGGCGGCCTCGTGCTCGACCTCCGGCTCCTGGACGGCGTCGAGATCGATGCCGCGGCCGGCGTCGGCCGTGCGCAGGGCGGGGTGCTCGCGGGTGCCTACACGGCGGCGGCCGGTGCCCAGGGCCTGGCCACGGGGTTCGGCGACACCGCGACCGTCGGCGTCGGCGGCATCACGCTCGGCGGCGGGATCGGCTACCTCAGCCGGCGCGACGGCCTCACGCTCGACAACCTCCTGGGCGCACAGGTGGTGCTCGCGGACGGCCAGGTGGTGGAGGCCGGTCCGGACGAGAACCCGGACCTGTACTGGGCGCTGCGTGGTGGCGGCGGCAACTTCGGCGTCGTGACGCGGCTGGACCTGCGGCTGCGGGAGGTCGGTACCGTCACGGGCGGCATGATGATGTGGGAGCCGACGCCGGCCGGGCTGGCCACCATCCTGCGTGCCTTCGCCGAGGGCCCGGAGGAGTTCGCGGGCATGATCAACGTGATGGTCGCCCCGCCCGCGCCGATGATCCCCGCCGAGCTGCACGGCACGCCGGTGCTCATGGCGCTGCTGGTCCACTCGGGCACGTCCGCGGCGGCGGACGAGGCGCTCGCGCCGCTGCGTGCGCTCGGCCCGGTGCTCGACGGCGTCCGCGAGCTGCCGTACGCCGCCATGTTCGAGGGCGCGGGCGGCCCGCCGGCCGGCGGTGTCGGCGACGCGCGGACCGGGTTCCTCGGCCGGGGTGTCTGGGCGCCCGACGAGGACTGGGCCGCCGCCGCGATCGAGGCCGTGTCCGGGGCGGCCGGTCCGGCCGCGGTGAACATCCGGCCCATGGGTGGCGCGATCGGCCGGGTCGACCCGGCGGCGACGGCTTTCGCGCACCGCGACCCGGCCTTCATGGTGACGGTGGGTGGGAGCGCGCCGGCGGCCGAGGCGCTGCCCGCGACCCAGGAGTGGGTGGCATCGGCGGCGTCGGCGCTCGGCGTCGCCGGCCGCGGCTACGTGAACTTCATGGGGGCCGCCACGGAGGAGGACGTCCGCAACGCCTACCCGGAGGCGACGCTCGCCCGGCTTCGCGAGGTGAAGCGGGAGTACGACCCGGGCAACCTCTTCGCGTCGAACCACAACGTCAGGCCCTGACGGCGTCGGCCCGGCCTGGTCCGGGTCGGGCCGGGTCCGGGTTCGGGTTCGGGCCGGCGGGAGCGTCCCGGAAGAACCTGCCCCGCGGAGGTGTGTTGCACACAGTAGACGTTGTCTACGGAGCGCAACACAACCCCGGAGAAACCTGCGCTTCGGGGGTGTGTTGCACAGGGTAGACGTTGTCTACGGAGCGCAACACAACCCCGGAGGAACCTGCCCTGCGGGGGTGTGTCGCACACGGTAGACGTTGTCTACGGAGCGCAACACACCCCCGCGGGGCAGGTTCCCGGGCGGCGGTCTCGTCGTCGGCAGCGTGGCCGGACCGCCCGCTCGCACGGACCGCTCGCCCGGACCGCTCGCACGGACCGCTCGCACGGACCGCCCGTCCGGACCGCTCGCCCGGCCGCACCGCCCGCGCGCGTCAGGGAACCGTGTACCCCGCCGTCCGGAACATCTCGTACCACTCGGCACGCGTCAGGGGCACCTCCGACCCGAGCGCGGCACCCGCGACCCGCTCCGGGTTGGTGGTGCCGAGCACCACCTGCATCTGCGCGGGGTGGCGCGTGATCCATGCGGTGGCGATCGCGATGGCCGGCACGTCGTACTTCTGGGCCAGCCGGTCGATCACGGCGTTCAGCTCCGGGTAGTCCGGCGAGCCCAGGAAGGTGCCGTTGAAGAAGCCGGCCTGGAACGGGGACCAGGCCTGCACGGTGATGTCGTGCAGGCGGCAGTAGTCGAGCGTGCCGGAGTCCCGGCTGATCGACTGGTCCAGCCCCTGCATGTTCGCGGCCACGCCCTGCGCCACCAGGGGCGCGTGGGTCACCGAGAGCTGGAGCTGGTTGGCCACCAGGGGCTGCGTCACGGACTTGCGCAGCAGCTCGATCTGGCCGGGCGTGTGGTTCGAGACGCCGAACGCGCGCACCTTGCCCGCGGCCGACAGGTCGTCGAAGGCCCGCGCCACCTCGTCCGGCTCCACGAGGGCGTCCGGGCGGTGCAGCAGCAGGATGTCGATGTAGTCGGTCCCGAGCGCGGCCAGCGAGCCGTTCACCGACTCGACGAGGTGCTCGTACGAGTAGTCGAAGTACGGCCCCTCGCGCACGATGCCGGCCTTGGTCTGCAGCACGATCTGCTCGCGCTCGGACGGCGTGAGCTGCATGGCCTCGGCGAACCGCTTCTCGCAGCCGTGCGGGCCGGAGCCGTACACGTCGGCGTGGTCGAAGAACGAGATGCCGGCGTCCCGGGCCGTCTTGACCAGGGTGCGCACCTCCTCGTCGGTCTTCTCCTGGATGCGCATGAGGCCGAGCACGACGTTCGGGACGGTGAGGTCCGTCCCGGGCAGGGTGAAGGTCTTCACGGGTTCTCTCCTGTGGTGGGTGCGGTGGGGCTCAGGCCGCCGACAGGCGGGCGACCTCGTCCGCCGTGAGGGTCAGGTCGGGTGCCTGCGCGGAGTCGCGGATGCTCTCCGGGCGCGACGCCCCGGGGATCGGCACGACGACGGGCGCCAGCGCCAGCTCCCAGGCGAGCGTCACCCGGAACGGCGAGACGCCGTGCGCGTCCGCGATCTCCTGGAACGCCGAGTACTCGGTGCCGAGCTCGCCCGAGCGGGCCAGCGAGATGCCGCCGAGCGGGCTCCACGGCAGGAACGCGATGCCCAGCTCGGCGCACAGCTCCAGCTCCGGCAGCGAGGAGCGGAAGCGCGGCGAGAACTGGTTCTGCACGGACACCAGGCGGCCGCCCAGGATCTCGTTGGCCTCGCGGATCTGGTCGGGGTTCGCGTTCGAGATGCCGGCCAGCTCGATGACGCCCTCGTCGAGCAGGTCACGGATGGCGCCCACGGAGTCGCCGTAGGGCACGGCCGGGTCGGGGCGGTGGAACTGGTACAGGCCGATGGCCTCGACCCCGAGCCGCTTGGCCGACGCCTTCGCGGCCTCCTTGAGGTACTCGGGCCGGCCGTCCTTGGTCCAGGACCCGTCCCCGGGCCGCAGGTGGCCGCCCTTGGTGGCGACCAGGACGTCCGAGGTGTCGCCGCCGTAGGACCGCAGGGCCTCGGCGATGAGCGCCTCGTTGTGGCCCACCTCGTCGGCGTGCAGGTGGTAGGCGTCAGCGGTGTCGATCAGGGTCACGCCGGCGTCGAGGGCGGCGTGGATCGTGGCGATCGAACGGTCGCGGTCCGGCCGGCCCTCGATCGACATCGGCATGCCGCCGAGGCCGATCGCGGAGACGGAACGGCCGCCGATGGTGCGGAGCTGCATGAGTTCTCTCCTTGTGTCGCGACGTGTTCGGACCTGAGACTAGGAAGCCGTAACCTAGAAGTCCAACAACTGTGGATCATCATTCCTAGAACTGGTAGTGCTCAATGGAACTGCGTCAGATGGAATACCTCGTGGCCCTCGCGGACGAACGGCAGTTCACCCGGGCCGCCGAGCTCACCGGCGTCTCCCAGTCCGGCCTGTCGGCCGCCATCCGCAACCTCGAGGTCGAGCTGGGCACCAAGCTGTTCACCAGGACCACCCGCCGGGTCGAGCCCACCGAGGCGGGTCTGGCGCTCCTGCCGTTCGCCCGTTCCATGCTCTCCTCTGCGACGGAGGCGCGCGACGCGGTGGTCCAGGTCTCGCGCGAGCTCGCGGGCACGCTGCGGGTGGGCGCGGAGCAGTGCCTCGGCGTCGTCGACGTCGCCACGCTGCTGGAACGCTTCCACCGGCGCTACCCGCGCGTGGAGATCGCGTTCCAGCAGGCGGGTTCGCACGAGCTGCTGGCCGGGGTGCGCGACGGCGACCTCGACGCGGCGTTCGTCGCGACGGCCGATCACGTGGGCGTGCTGCCGCGCACCGTGCTCGGTCAGGAGCCGGTGGTGCTCCTGTGCCCGCCCGACCACCCGCTGGCCGCCCGCGCGGCCGTGGACCGGGCCGACCTCGGCGGCGAGAGCTTCATCGACTTCCACCCGTCGTGGGCGATCCGCCAGCTCAACGACGACGCGTTCACCGCGCGGGGTGTGCGCCGCCGCGTGCGGTTCACGGTCAACGACGTGCACACGCTGCTGGACCTGGTCGACCGCGGCCTCGGCGTCGCCGTCGTGCCGCGGCACGTCGCGGCCAAGCCGCAGGCCGCCCGCCTGGTGGCGGTCCCGGTGGCGCCGGACGGCGCCGGGGACTGGATCGTCTCGCTGGTCACGACCCCGGACCGCAACTCACCGGCCCCGCACCTGACGGAACTCCTGTCGGACGCCCAGCCCTGACCGTCGAGTGCTGGATATTCGCCCTTTTCGGTGTGCCAAGAGGGCGAATGTCCAGCACTCAACGGGGTCAGCAGGTGAGGGTCGGGGAGAGCCAGTCGGCGCGGTCGTTGTAGCCGCCGTCGCCCGCGTCGCCCACCCGGAGCGACAGGTCGCGGACCCCCGTGACGTCCACGTCGAACGCGACCGCCGCGCCCCGTTCCACCGTGCCGCTGCTCCAGAGGGTCGCGCCGTCGCCGACGACGTCGAACGTCGCCGTGCCGCCCTCCGGGCCGACCGTGCCGACGACGTCGTCGATGCCGACGCTGCCGGTCAGCGCGGTGCACGCGGCGCCGAGGTAGTACCGGACCGTGGACGGGCTCGCGACGCCGATCCCGGCCGGGTGCACGACGCCGGCGACCGTCAGGGGTGAGCCACCACCGACGCTCTGGTCCACGGTGGGTTCCATCCAGCCGCTGCTCGCACTCACCCACGGGTGCCGCGAGAGCACCACGTCGCCACCCGACGGTGCCGAGGGCGCGACGGTCACCCGGGCCGGCGGCGTCGTCACGGCCGGGCCGCCGGCGGACGAGACGGACGCCGCGACGTCGTGGCCGCCGGTGGCGGTGCCGGCCGGGACGGTCAGGGTGAAGGACACCGTGGCCGAGGTACCCGGCCGGACGGTCCGCGGGGTGCCGCCGGACGGGCGCGCCGTCCACCCCTCGGGCGCGTCGAGCACGACGCGCGGGTCGCGTACCGGGGTGCTGCCGTCGTTGTGCAGCGTCACCTGCGTGGTCAGCCGGTCGCCGGCGGCGGCCAGCACGTCGGTGGTCGGCGCGATGTCGTCGGCTCCCACGGCCGTGAAGACCGGCGGCGCGGCGACCAGCCGCGGGGCGCCGTCGGCCCGGGACGGCGTGACACGCAGCAGCGCCGCGCCGTGCGCGGGCACCGCGGCCCGGATCGTGCCGGCGGACTGCGTGCGGGCGTCCGTCCAGGTGTCCAGCACCTCGAACGCTCGGCCGCGCAGCCCCAGGTCACGGGCGGTCGTGGCCACCTCGGCGGCGCGGTCGCCGCGGTTCAGCAGCGCGACCGCGACGGAGCCGTCCGTCAGCGGCTTGGCCCAGGTCTCCGTGGTGCCGGCCGGGCCCACCCGGGTGCCCTGGACGCCGAGCGGGTCCTGGTCGATCGCCAGCACGTCGTCGTCGAGCAGGATGTCCAGGGACTCCCGGCTCAGCGTGCGCGGGTCGCTGGAGATGACCAGCGGCGCGGCTGCGACGGTCCAGAGCGACATCTGGGTGCGGAACTCCTCGGTGGTCATGCCGAGCTCCGGGCCCAGGTAGTCCGGGTCGCTGAAGTGTCCCGGCCCCGCGACCTCGGGGTGCCGGGCGTTCGCGTCGAAGTTGCGCAGCACGTCCTTGAACTGGATCTGCCCCACGAACCCGACGTCGGTGTAGGTGCGCCACGACTCCGCGATCTCGGGTGCGTAGGTCCACGACCAGGTCGACTGCTGCTCCTCCGGGTAGTCGCCCCAGTCGGGGGACGTCACGGGGTTGCACAGGTTGAAGATCATCGACCGGCCGGAGCTGTTGTTCCGCAGCGCCTCCGCGAACGCCGTGAACGCCTCCTGCGGGTCCAGGTCGGCGGTGATGCCGCACAGGAAGTCGACCTTGACGGCGTCGTACCCCCACTCGGCGAAGGTGTCGGCGTCGGTCTGGTAGTGGCCGCCGCTGCCCAGCCCGCACGTGCCGGGGATGTACGGGCCGGCGTCGGTGTAGATGCCGGCGCGCAGGCCGCGGTCGTGGATCTCGTCGGCCAGCGCCGCCATGCCGTCGGGGAACCGGGACGGGTCGCCCTGGAGGCGGCCGTCGGCGCCGCGCGGCACGTCGGCCTGCCAGCCGCCGTCGAGCCACACGATGTCGTAGCCCGCCTCCGCGAGGCCGGACGACACCAGGAAGTCGGCCACGTCCAGCACCTCGTCGGCCGTGAAGTCGCCACCGAGGCCGTAGTAGGTGTTCCAGCCCTGGTAGGGCGTGGGGCTGGGACCGGGCGCCGGGGCGGGCGCCGCAGGTTCGGCGGGCACGGCCGGGGCGGCCAAGGCGGCGCCCGCCGGCCCGGCCGCGGCCAGCGCCGTGGTGAGCAGGGCGGCGCTCGCTCGCGCCACCCAGGTTCGTACGGTGAACATGGGTCTCCTGACGTCGTCGTCGTCGGCTCGGCCGGAGGGCCGAGGGGAGGAACCCGCCCAGCATTCCGCCGGCCCCGGTCCCGGGGAATGCAGAGGACGACGTACCCGCCTGGACGATCCGACGCGCCGGGCAGATCCCGCCGACCGACCGGCGCCCGCCTCCCCGGCACCGGCCTCAGCGGTCGTGGGCGCCTTGCCGGAAGGCTGTCGGGCTGCACGAGTGCACGGTGCGGAACTGCCGGGAGAAGTAGAACGGGTCCGGGTAGCCCACCGAGCGTGCGATGTCGGCCACCGGCAGCTCCGTCGTGATGAGCAGCTCGCACGCCCGCGCCATCCGCAGCCGCTTGACGTACTCGACCACGCCACCGCCGGTCGCCGCCCGGAACCGCGCCGAGAAGTGCGACGTGCTCAGGCCGAACCGCCGCGCGAGCGCCGCCACCTCGACCACGGCGTCCAGGTGCGTGCGCAGGTACTCCTGGGCGGCGCGCACCGGCTCGCCGCGCACCGGGCTGCCCGCGGCGGCGTCGGCCCCGATCTGGGCGAGCACCGACCAGCCCGCGCCGGCGCAGCGCAGCAGGCTGGGGTAGGTCTCGTCGGCCTCCAGGGCGTCGACGACGCGTTCGAGGTCGGCCAGGACGCGGACCTGGTCGTGCACCTCGACCACGGCGACGTCGTCGGGACCCGCGTGCCGGGCCAGGTCGCGCTCGAACTCGCCCACGTCCGGGCCGCGCGCGTGCATCCACCAGATCGTCCATGGATCGTCGTCGTCCGCCCAGTACTCGTGGGGCACGCCGGCGGGGATGACGAGTGCCTGAGCAGCGTCGATGCGGTGCAGGCCGCCGGGGGTGCGGCACCACCCGCGCCCTGCGGCGGACACGATCACGATGGTGCCGACGGCGCCCCGCGCACGCACCCGGCCGTGGTTCGCGGCATGCGGGAAGTAGCCCGCGTCGGTGACCAGCAGACGCGACGCGGGACCGGCCTGGGACGCCGCCCGCACCACTGCGGACGGCAGCACCCGCAGGCGCTGTCCGGGGAACCCGTCACGGATGCGCATCTCCGGAGGGTAGCGCCGGGCCGGGGCCGGTGTCAGCACCCGCGGGAATCGTCGGATCGTCCAGGCAAGTGCGTCGATCCGTCGCTTCCCGGCGCACCGGACGGGTTCGTAGCGTCGGAACCATGCTCGATGTGGAGTCCGTGCTCGACCTGCCCGACCGGCCCGCCGACCTGGCCGGCCGGGCCGCGGCCGCCTGGGAGGCGCCGCTCACCCTGACCACCTACGAACCCCTGCCGCCCGACCGGTTCCCGGCGTACCTGGACCGGCGCGTCTACCAGGGGTCGTCCGGCCGCGTGTACCCCCTCCCGTTCCACCACCAGATCGCCGACGAGCCCCACCCGCGCGAGTGGCGCGCCGTGCACCTGGAGAACGAGTGGCTCCGCGTCGTGGTGCTGCCGGAGCTGGGCGGGCGCATCCACGTGGCCCGCGAGCGTGGCAGCGGCCGGGACCTCTTCTGGACCAACCCCGTCATCAAGCCGGCGCTGGTCGGCCTGGCGGGTCCGTGGGTGGCCGGCGGGGTGGAGCTCAACTGGCCGCAGCACCACCGCCCGGCCACCTACCTCCCGGTGGACGTCGAGATCGAGGAGGAGCCCGACGGCGCCGTCGTCGTCTGGTGCTCCGACCACGACCCGTTCACCCGGATGAAGGGCATGCACGGCGTGCGGCTGCGCCCCGGCAGCGCCGTCCTGGAGCTGACGGTGCGGCTCTACAACCGCAGCGAGCTGCCGCAGTCGTTCCTCTGGTGGGCCAACGTGGCCGCCAAGGTCGACGACCACTACCAGTCGTTCTTCCCGCACGACGTGACCTACGTGGCCGACCACGCGCGCCGCGCGATCACGGCGTTCCCGCACGCCGACCGCCCTTACTACGGCGTCGACTACCCGGCGCTCGCGAGCGAGGGCGGCGACCGGCTCGACTGGTACCGCAACATCCCGGTGCCGACGTCGTACATGTGCCTGGGCAGCGACGAGGAGTTCTTCGGCGGGTACGACCACGCGTCGGGCCTCGGGTTCGTGCACGTGGCCGACCGCGCGATCTCGCCGGGCAAGAAGCAGTGGACCTGGGGCAACGCCCCGTTCGGCCATGCCTGGGACGCGAACCTGGCCGACGACGGATCCCACTACGTGGAGCTCATGGCCGGGGTGTTCACGGACAACCAGCCCGACTTCGCCTACCTCGCCCCGGGCGAGACCAAGGTGTTCTCCCAGTTCTGGTACCCGGTGCGCGACGTCGGCCCGGTGGACCGGGCCACGCTGGACGCCGCGGTCCGGCTCGACCGGCCGGACGGCGGGACGGCGGCGCGCCTCGGCGTCGTCGTGCCGCGCGCCCTGGACGATCTGACGGTGACGCTCACGGCGGCCGGCGCGGTGCTCGCCACCGACGTGGTCGACGTCGACCCGACGCGCCCCGCACTCCTGGAGCACGACGTCCCCGAGGGGACGGGGCCGCTCACCGTCACCGTGACCCACGGCGACCGGACCCTGGTCACCTGGACCGAGCCCGCCCCCGCGGCTCCGGCTCCCGAGCCCGCCCCGGCGGAGGAGCCGCCGGCCCCCGACGAGGTCGGCACGGTCGAGGAGCTCGCCCTCGTCGCCACGCACCTCGACCTGTACCGGCACGCCACGCGCGCCCCCGAGCCGTACTGGCACGAGGCCCTGCGCCGCGACCCCGGGCACGTCGACAGCCTGGTGGGCCTCGCCCGCCGCGCCTACGCGGCGGGCGAGTCCGAGCGGGCCCGCGAGCTTCTGGAGCGTGCCGTCGCGCGGCTGACCCGGCTGCACCGCAGCCCCCGCGACACGACGGCGCTCTACCTGCTCGGCCTGGTGCGCGAGCAGCTGGGCGACGACGCGGGCGCCTACGACGCCTACGCGCAGGCCGCCTGGTCGCGCGCCTGGCGCGCCCCGGCGGGCTACCGCATGGCGCGCCTGGACGCGCGCGCCGGCCGCCACGCCGATGCGCTGGCACGGCTCGACGACGTGCGCCGCACCGAGCCCGACCACCTCCAGGCGCTCGCCCTGAGCGTGGTCTGCCACGAGCGGCTGGGGCAGCACGCCGCGGCGGCATCGGCGCTCACGGCGGCCCGCGCGCTCGACCCGCTCGACGCCTGGCTGCGCCACCTGGCGGGCCTGCCGGCCAGCGACGACGCCCAGACCCTGCTCGACGTCGCGATCGAGCTTGCGGGGGTGGGGGAGCACGACGCCGCCCTGGCCTGCCTCGACGAGGCCGAGGCCCGCGAGGACCACCGGCCCGCCGGGCAGACCGCCGTCCGCCCCCTGCTCGCCTACCACCGCGCGCACGTGCTGCGGCTCGCCGGTCGCGCGGCCGAGGCCGCCGCGGAGCGGGCTCGTGCCCGGACCCTGGACGCGACCTGGTGCTTCCCCGGCCGCCTCGCGGACGTCGCGGTGCTGCGCGAGGCCGCCGACGCCGACCCCGCCGACGCCCGCGCCCGGTCCCTCCTGGGGCACTGGACCTATGCCGCCGGGCGCCGCGCCGACGCCCTGGCGCTGTGGCGGTCCGCCGTCGCCCTGGACCCGTCCGACGTCGTGGCCTGGCGCAACATCGGCCTGGCCGCCGTCAACCACGAGCGCGACCTGGCCGCCGCGGCGGCCGCCTACGACCAGGCGTGCGCCGTCGCGCCGGAGGACGCACGGCTGCGGTACGAGAGCGACCAGCTCGCGGCGCTGACCGGACAGACTCCGGCGGCCCGGCTGGCCAACCTCCTGGGGAACGACCATGCGCCTGCTGGGGGCGGCGCCCTCGACCGCGACGACCTCGCCGTCGAGGCCCTGCACCTCATGGTCACCGCGGGCCGCGCGGAGGAAGCCCTGACGATCCTCGGCGGCCGTCGGCTGCACCCGTGGGAGGGCGGCGAGGGGCAGGCGCTCCTGGCCTGGGACCGCGGGCAGACCCACCGCGCGCTCGACGCGCTCGCGGCCGGCCGCGCCGACGACGCCGTCGCCCACCTGCGCTCGGCCCTGACCCCGCCGTCGAACCTGGGCGAGGCCCGCCATCCGCTGGCCAGCACGGCCACCCTGCACCTGCTGCTGGGCGACGCCCTGGCGGCGGCCGGCGCCGCGGACGAAGCCACCGCCGCCTGGCGCACCGCCGCCGCCCAGCGGGGAGACTTCGTCGAGATGAGCACGCAGGAGCACGGCGAGCAGACGTTCTGGACCGTCCTCGCGCTGCGCCGCACCGGGGACGCCGCCGCCGCGGACACGCTGACGGCCGCGCTGCGCGCCTACCGCGACCGGTTCGCCGTCGAGGTGCCGCGCGTGGACTACTTCGCCACGTCGCTGCCCGACCTGCTGCTCTTCGAGGAGGACCCGCTGCGCGTGCGCGACCGGCGCGTGCTCTTCCTCGACGCCCAGCTCGCCCTGCTGGCCGACGACGCCGCCACGGCCGACGCGCTGCTGCGCCGGCCGGAGCTCGCGGCGTCCCGCCACGCGGCCGATCTGCGGCACGCCGTCGCGCGCCGGGGAGAGGCGTTGCTGCACGGGCCTGCCGCCGTCGTCGGGGAGGCTGTGCAGCAGGCCCCGGGAATCTGACGGGCGCGGACCGACCCGCGCCCGTGATCGCCAGAGGTACCAGGTGCGCCAACGAGGGTGCACGAAGGAGGAACAACGATGTCCAAGCGAACGATCACCCGCCGCGAGCTCCTCGCGGGCGGCATGACGCTGGGTGCGGCGAGCCTGCTGGCCGCGTGCGTGGGAACCACGTCGGGCGGCAGCGGCGGGGGCGGGGGCGGCGCGAGCTCCGGCCTGGTCACCCTGCAGAACTCCATCCAGGACGCCGACCCCAAGGCCGCCCTGGAAGCCCTGGTCAAGGCCTACCCCGGCGGCGACGTGACGATGAACTCGGTGGCCACCGAGCAGTTCCGGGCGCAGCTCACGAACTACCTGCGGTCCGGCGACTCGCCCGAGGTGCTGAGCTGGTACGCCGGGTCCGTGGCCCGGTCCTACGCCGAGGAGGGGCTGCTGCTCGACGTCTCGTCCCTCTGGGAGGGCGACGGCGCGTGCGCGGGCTTCTCCGACGCGCTGCGCAGCCTGTCGTCCGACACGGCGGGCAAGCAGATCTTCGTGCCGACCAGCTACTACTGGTGGAGCGTGTTCTACAAGAAGTCGGCGTTCGAGAAGTGGGGCGTCGAGCCGCCCACCTCGTGGGACGAGTTCCACGCGCTGTGCGAGAACCTGAGCGGCCAGGGCATCGTGCCGCTGACCAACGGCCTGTCGTCCACGCCGTGGATGGCGTCGGGCTGGTTCGACTACCTGGACCTGCGGATCAACGGCGCCCAGTACCACCGGGAGCTCCTGGCCGGGGAGCATGCCTTCAACGACCCCGAGGTGGTGGCCGTCATGGAGGAGTACAAGCGGCTCATCCCGTACTTCGACAAGAACGCGGCGTCCTACACCGCGCAGGACGCCGCGACGCCCGTCGCCCAGGACAAGTCGGCGATGTACCTCGTCGGCGCGTTCGTCTCCGGCTACTTCCCCGAGGACCAGCGCGACGACCTCGACTTCTTCTCCGTGCCGGTCATCAACGACTCGGTGCCCACGGCGGAGGAGGCGCCGACCGACGGTTTCTTCGCCGCCGCGCGGAGCGACAACCACCAGGGCGCCCTGGACCTGCTGAGCTACCTCGCCTCCGCCGAGTCGCAGCAGCAGTACATCGAGCAGTCCAAGTCGTCCAACCTGCCCACCTCGCCCGACGTCGACACGTCCTCGTTCAGCCCGCTGGTGCAGAAGGGCATCGAGCTGCTGAACAGCACCGAGGAGATCACCCAGTTCTTCAACCGGGACTCCTCCGACGCCCTGCAGGCCACCGCCGACACCGCCCTGACCAAGTTCCTCGCCGAGCCCGACTCCATGAAGAGCGTGCTCGACGAGTGGCAGCGGGCGGCCGAGGGGGTCTTCGCGTCGTGAGCGCGAGACTCGCCCGCGTCCCGCTGCTCGTCTGGGCGTTCCTGCTGGTCCCGCTCGCGATCGAGCTGTTCTGGGTGTTCTGGCCCGCGGCCAACTCGTTCTCGCTCGCCCTGACCCGCTGGGACGGGATCGGCCTGGCCGAGCCCGTGGGCCTGCAGAACTTCCGCGACCTGGCCGCCGACCCGATCTTCCTGACCGCCCTGCGCAACAACGTGATCTGGGTGCTCGGGTTCGGCGGCCTGTCCGTGGTGGGCGGCCTGGCCCTCGCCGTCACCCTGAACAAGCCCGGACCCATGGTGAGCCTCTACCGCAGCGCCATCTACCTGCCGATGGTCGTCTCGCTCGCCGTCAGCGGCCTGTTCTGGCGCGTCATGTACGCGCCCGACGGGCCCATCAACGGCACGCTGGGGCTGCTGGGGCTGGAGCACCTGGAACGCCAGTGGCTCGCCGACCCCGCCGTGGCCCTCTGGGCCGTGCTCATCGCCGCCGTCTGGCGCCAGGTCGGCTACATCATGGTGCTGTACCTGGCCGGCCTCAAGGGCACCGACGGCACCCTGGAGGAGGCCGCCGCCGTCGACGGCGCGAACGCGTGGCAGCGGTTCTGGCGCATCGTCATGCCGCAGCTGCGCGGCGTGAACATGGTGGTCTTCGCCGTCACGGTCATCGACTCGCTGCGCACCTTCGACATCGTCTGGGCGATGACCCGCGGCGGGCCCTACAACGAGACCCAGCTCCTGAGCACCTACATGTTCCAGCAGGCGTTCACCACGGGGAACCTCGGCTACGCCTCCGCGATCGCCGTGGTCATCTTCGCCCTGGCGATCGGCTTCATCATCACCTACCTCGCCCGCCAGGCCCGGACGGAGGACTGACATGTCAGCACTCGCCCCACCCGCCTCCGGCGCGCCCGCGGCGGTCCGCGACCGGCCCGCCCCCCGGCTGCGCAAGCCCCGGCCCGCGCGCTCGCCGTGGCTGCACGTCGCGATGCTCCCGGTCACGCTGCTGTGGCTCAGCCCCATCGTGTTCGTGCTGTTCGTCGCCGTCCGCTCCTACGACGACATCGCGGGCCGCGGCCTGGGCGCGTTCCCGGCCACGTTCAGTCTCGACGGCTTCGCCACGGCGCTGACCCAGGGCGGCGTGCTGCGCTCGCTCGGCAACAGCGTGCTGGTGACGGTGTGCGCGGTGCTCGCCTCGCTCGCCCTGTCGTCCTTCGCCGCCTACGCCCTGAGCCGGTTCGACATCCCCGGGCGCCGCACCATCCTGCTCACCATGCTCGCCGGGAACCTCCTGCCCCCGCAGATCCTGCTGGTCCCGGTCGCGTCCATCACCGCCGCCCTGGGCATCGGCGACACGCTGACCGCGCTGGTCGTGGTGCAGGTCGGGTTCGGCATCGGCTTCTACACCTTCGTGCTGCACGGCTTCATGCGCGGCCTGCCGAACGAGGTCTTCGAGGCCGCCCGGCTCGACGGCGCCGGCCCCGGCGGCATCTTCTGGCGCATCGTGCTGCCCCTGTCGCGGCCGTCGCTGGCGGCGCTCGCGGCGCTGGCCACCACCTGGATCTTCAACGACCTGATCTGGGCGATGACGGTGCTGCGCACGGAGGCGAAGTTCCCGATCACGGCCGCCCTGCTCAACCTCCAGGGCGGCTTCTCGAGCGCGTGGAACGTGGTCGCGGCAGGATCGTTGATCGCGGCCGTGCCGACGGCCATCGTGTTCTTCCTGTTCCAGAAGCAGTTCGTGTCCGGACTTCTCGTGGGAGCCAACAAGTGACCTGGACCCTCCCGACCCGCACGGGTCAGTACGTCGTGGCCGAGGCCCCGCGCGGGGCCGGGCTGGTCGCCGTCGGCTGGGGACCGGCAGCGGCCGAGGCCGTGCCGCCCGTGGCGGCGACGTCCTCGTTCGAGGCCGACCTCGACCTGCTCCCGCTGGAGGCCACCGCGCTCGGCACCCGCAACGTGCACGGCGCCGAGCTGGTGGTCCGCCGTGCGGACGGCGTCCGTGGCGCGCGCCTCGCCCTGACCGGCGAGGTCGTCCTGACCCAGGACGACGACGGCGGCACCCACCTGGCCTGCCCGCTCGCCGACGAGGCGCTCGGCCTGGCCGTGACCCTGCACCTGCGCACCCACCCCGTGCACGATGTCGTGGAGAAGTGGGCCGAGCTGCGCAACCACGCCGGGCAGCCGATCGAGCTGCTCCGCGGCTGGGGCGGGGCGTTCACCGTGCCGACGTCGGGCGGGGCGGACGTCGCCCTGCTGGGCGGCGCGTGGTCACGCGAGCTCACGCCGTTCGCGGCGTCGCTGGGGGCGGGCACGCTGAGCATCGGCAGCCGCCAGGGCATCACGAGCCACACGTACGCGCCGGTGGTGACCGTGGTCCCCGCCGGGGCCGACGGCGTCCGGTACGGCGTCGCGCTCGCCTGGAGCGGCTCGTGGCGCATGGCGCTCGACGCCGTCCCCTTCGCCGGTCACGTCCGGGTCTCCGCGGGCCCCGACGACGAGTCCGGCATCCTCACCCTGGCACCCGGCGACGCCCTGACCACCCCGGTCCTCGCGGGAGTCCGGGTCGAGGGCGACGCCGACGACCTGGCCCAGGCCTGGCACGCCTACCAGGCGACGCTGGCCCGCACCCGGGGCCCCGAGCACCGGCCCGTGGTCTACAACTCGTGGTTCGCCACCACGTTCGACGTCCGCGTGGAGCACCAGCTCCGCCTCGCCGAGGCCGCCGCCGAGGTGGGCGCCGAGGTCTTCGTGGTGGACGACGGCTGGTTCCGCGGCCGCACGAGCGACCGCGCCGCACTGGGCGACTGGGAGGCCGACACCGACCGCATCCCCGGTGGCCTCGGCCCGCTGGCCGACGGCGTGACGCGGCTCGGCATGCGGTTCGGCCTCTGGGTCGAGCCGGAGGCGGTGAGCCCGGACAGCGACCTGTACCGCGCGCACCCCGACTGGGCGCACCACGTCGCGGGCCGCCCGCTGGAGACGCTGCGCCACCAGTACGTGCTCAACCTGGGCCTGCCCGAGGTCGAGGAGTGGGTGCTGGGCACGCTGCGCCGCCTGCTGACCAGCACGGACATCACCTACCTCAAGTGGGACATGAACCGCTCCATCGCCGACGGCGGCCGCACGTCCCCGGCGGGCGACGACTGGTCCTGGCGCCACACCCACGCGTACCACCGGATCCTCGACGCCCTGCGCGCCGAGTTCCCGCGTGTGACGGTCGAGGCGTGCGCGGGCGGCGGCGGGCGCATCGACCACGCCGTGCTCGCCCGGACGGACGTGGTCTGGCCCAGCGACGAGACCGGGCCGCGCGATCGGCTCGCGATCCAGCACGGGTTCCTGGGCGTGCTGCCGGCCTGGACCATGAGCTCCTGGGTCACCGACCTGCCCGACCTGCTCGACCCCGACCGGGAGAGCGCGCCGGCGAGCCTGGAGTTCCGGTTCGTGGTGGCGATGGCCGGGGTGCTCGGCATCGGCGCGGACCTGCTGGCCTGGGACGACGCCACCCGCGGGCGAGCGGCGTCGTTCGTCGGGCTGTACCGCGAGATCCGGCCGGTGGTGCACACGGGGCTGACCCGGCGGCACGGCGCACCGGCCGACGCCGCGTGCGCGGTCCAGTACGCCGGGGAGGACGCCGTGGTCGTGCTGGCCTGGCGCCGCGCCGGGGACGCCCCGCTCACGGTCCACCTCGGCGACCTCGACCCGGATGCCCGCTACCGCGTGCGGGGCACCGACGAGATCCGCACGGGCAAGGAGCTGGCGACCGACGGCCTGGTCGTGCCGTGGACCTGGCGGGACTGCGACGTCGTCGTCCTGGACCGGCTGTGAGCGTGCCCGCCGCCCGCCCGCTCACCGTCCGCACGGACCCCGCGCTCGGCGGCCGCTGGACCTCGTTGGCGACCCCGGAGCGCGAGTGGCTCTGGCGCAACCCCCGCGTCCCCGCGGCGGACCGGGTCGCGGTGGCGCCCGGCGACCCGTTCGTGGACGCGGGCGGCGCCGAGGAGTGCTTCCCCACGATCAACGGTCCGAGCGACCACGGCGAGGTCTGGTCGCGGCCCTGGACCACCGGCGCGCCGGGCGTGGCACGGGCCCGGGCCGGTGCCCTGGCCCTGACCCGCCGGCTCACCACGCACGACGGCGTGGTCCGCGCCGACTACACGGTCGACGGCCCGCCCGGCGCCGCCGTGCTGCACGCCGTGCACATGCTCCTCGACGTCGGCCTGGACGCGCGCCTGGAGGTCCCCGGGTGCCCGGACGTGCTCGTGGTCGAGTGGCCCGAGCCGGGTGCCACGACCGGCACGACCTGGCCCGACGGCGGGGGAGTGCCGCTCGACGCCCTGGGGCCCGACGACGGCACCGCCCGGTGCGCCGTCGTGGCGACCGACCGGGTCGACGTCGTGGACGGCGCCGACCGCCTGAGCGTGCGCTGGGGCACGCCCGGCTCGGCCCCGCTCTCGCTCGTCGTCTGGCGCAACCTCGGCGGCTGGCCCGAGGGGAGCCCCTACCGCTCGATCGGCGTCGAGCCGCTGCTGGGCGCGGAGACGAACCTGGACCGCGCCGCCCCGGACCGGCGGGCGCACCTGGACACGGCCGGGCGGCTGTCCTGGTACCTGGAGGCGGGCGCCTTCCGGTAACCGTCCCGCAGAATCTTCCACTGTAAGAATTTCCTCGCTACGATCGTCGGCGGTGCCAACGATGGCCGAACGAGGGAGTTTCATGCCGACCACCACGCCGACCTCTGTCCAGCTCTACTCGGTCCGGGACGCTGTCGCCGCAGACCTGGCCGGTGCCGTGGCGCGCCTGGCCGAGATCGGTCTGCGGTACGTGGAGCCGTACGGCTTCCACCAGCGCACCGACGACTACCTCCGGGCGTTCGCGGCAGCGGGCGTGAGCGCGCCGTCGGGCCACGCGCCCGTGCTCGCCGCCGACGCGCCCGAGGAGATCTTCGACGCCGCGGCCGCGCTCGGGATCGACACCGTGATCGACCCCTTCCTGCCCGCGGACCAGTGGCAGACGGCCGAGCAGGTGGCCCGGCTCGCCGACCGGGTGAACGCGCTGGCGGCGGTGGCGGCCGAGCGCGGCCTGGAGTTCGGCTACCACAACCACGCCTGGGAGCTGAGCACCCGCCTGGACGGCCGCCACGCGCTGGAGGTCTTCGTCGGGCACCTCGCGCCCGAGGTGGTGCTGGAGGTGGACACCTACTGGGCTGCCGTCGGGGGAGCGGACGCGCCGGCCCTGCTGCGGGGGCTGGGCGACCGGGTGCGGCTCGTCCACGTCAAGGACGGCACGCTCGACGGCGACGTGGACCGGCAGGAGCCCGCGGGCTCCGGCGACGTGGACGTCCCGGCCATCCTCGCCGCAGCCCCGGCGGCGACCCGCGTCATCGAGTTCGACGCCTACGCCGGCGACGTGTTCGACGGCATCGCACGGTCGCTGGCCTGGCTGACGGAGCACGACCGATGACCGCGCCGGCCGGTGTCGGCGTCATCGGGGCGGGCAACATCTCGACCCAGTACCTGGAGAACCTGACCCGGTACGCCGACGTCGAGGTGCGGTTCGTCGCGGACCTCGACCTCGCTCGGGCGGCGGCCCAGGCCGAGGCGTACGGCGTGCCGGCGTCGGGCACGGTGGACGAGCTGCTGGCGCGCGACGACGTCGACGTGGTCGTGAACCTCACGGTCCCCGCGGTGCACGCCGACGTGGGTCACCGGATCCTCGCCGCCGGGAAGCACGTGTGGAGCGAGAAGCCGCTCGCCCTCGACGCTCCGGCGGCCGCCGCCCTGCTCGCCGACGCGCAGGCGCGCGGCCTGCGCGTCGCGTGCGCCCCGGACACGGTGCTGGGCGCGGGCCTCCAGACGGCGCTGCGGGCGATCGCACGCGGCGACATCGGGGAGCCGCTCACGGCGACGACGATGTTCCACGTGCCCGGCCCGGAGTCGTGGCACCCGAGCCCCGGCTTCCTGTTCGCGCGCGGTGCGGGCCCGCTGTTCGACATGGGCCCCTACTACGTGACCACGCTCGTGCACGTGCTCGGCTCCGCGACCCGGGTGCAGGCGGTGGCCTCCACCTCACGCACGAGGCGGGTCATCGGCAGCGGGCCGCGGGCGGGCGAGGTGTTCGACGTCGAGGTGCCCACCCACCACGCCGCGTTGATCGAGTTCGGGCCGGGGCGGTCCGCACAGTCGACGTTCTCGTTCCAGCACGCCCTGCCCCGGTCGGGGTTCGTGGAGGTCAACGGCACCGAGGGCACCATCGTGCTGCCCGACCCGAACGGGTTCGACGGCGACTCGGCCCTGTGGCGGTACGGCTCCGACGAGCCGACGGTGCTGCCCGCGCAGGGCGCGGGGTACGGCCGCGGGGCCGGCGTCGTCGACCTGGTGCGCTCGATCCGCGACGGCCGCACCGAGCGCGCCTCGGGGGCTCTGGCGGCGCACGTCCTCGACGTCCTGCTCGCCGTCCGGGACGCGGCCGAGACCGGGCAGGCGGTGGAGATCGCCTCCGCCGTCGCACCGGTCGCCCCGCTCCCGGAGGGCTGGGACCCGGCGGAGGCGACGGGGTAGCGCGCGCGGCTCACACGTCGGGCCCGCGGCTCGGCAGCAGCCGCTCCAACAGCGCCAGCGACCGGCGGACGTCCACGGCGTCGGGGTCGAGCAGCCACTGCAGCTGGAGCCCGTCCGACGCCGCCGCGACCAGCGCGGCGGCGTCGTCCGGGTCGACGTCGGCCGCGATCGTGCCCGCCGCCTGCCCGGCCCGGACCCGTCCGGCGAGGTCCGTGCGCACCCGGCGGAACCGCTCCCGCACGAACTCGCGCGTCTGGGGGTGCTGCTGCGCCTGCAGGGCGTCGGTCGTGAGCGTCGCGTACAGCTCGACCAGGCCCGGGATCGAGCGGTTCCGCTCGGCGCTGCGCTCCATCATCGCCACCGCCGAGACCTCCTGCGGCGCCGACGGCAGGTGGGCCGTGGCGTCGCGCACCGTGGCCTCGTGCGCCCGGTAGACCTCGACCAGCAGCTCGTCGCGGTTCGCGAAGTAGTAGCGCAGCGCCGCGTGCGAGACCCCGATCGCCTCGCCGATCGCACGCAGGGACGCCCCCACCCCGCGCTCGGCGAACACGGCGATGGCGCTCGCGAGGATCTGCGCGCGCCGCTCGGGGGCCTTGCGGTACGACCGCGCCCGGTCTGCCGTGTCGCCGTTCACCATGGGGGCCATCGTACGAACGGATCGTACGAACGGACGGGACGGCGGGAGCGGGCGGAATGCCGGGCGACCGCCCGGGGTTGCCGACCGTATGAGCACATTCGGCATCATCGGAGCAGGAAACATCGGCAGCCAGGTCGCCCGCGTGGTGATCGCGCAGGGTCACGAGGTGGTGATCGCCAACTCCCGCGGGCCGGAGACGCTCGCCGGTCTCGTCGAGGAGCTCGGGCCACGGGCCCGCGCGGCCACGGCCCAGGAGGCGGCCGAGGCAGCGGACGTCGCCGTCGTCTCCGTCCCGCTCAAGGCCTACCGTGACATCCCGGTGGAGCCGCTGGCCGGCAAGATCGTGCTCGACACCAACAACTACTACTGGGAGCGCGACGGCCACGTCGAGGCGCTCGACCGCGGCGAGGCGACCACCGCGGGCCTGCTGCAGGAGCACCTGCCCACGTCGAAGGTCGTGAAGGCGTTCAACCAGATCGTCGCGGCGAGCATCACCACCGACGGCACGCCCGCCGGGACGGAGGACCGCCGGGCCCTGGCCACCGCGAGCGACTACCCGGAGGCCGTCGAGCTGGTCACCCGGATCTACGACGAGGCGGGCTTCGACACCGTCAGCGCCGGCCCGCTCAGCGAGTCGTGGCGCTTCGAGCGCGACCGCCCGGCGTACGTCTCCCGGCAGAACGCCGAGGAGCTGCGGGAGAACCTGACCAAGGCGCAGCGGGTCCTCTGACCGCGCCCGGGGCCTAGGCCCCGAACGCCTCCTGCGCGACCGGCTCCCACGCACGCCAGGTGCGCAGCCGGTCGGCGTAGATCTGCTCGACGTCGGCCAGCGGCTTGCCGAGGAAGACGTGCAGCGGCGGCTCGGGTGCGTCGGCGATGCGCAGCAGCGCGTCGCGGGTCGCACGCGGGTCCCCGAGCTCGAACTCCGGCGCCGTGGCGACGCGCACCTCGGCGTAGTCCGGGTGCTCGGCGCTGACGCGCAGGCCCGGGCCGAACCCGGTGGCGTACGGTCCGGGCTCGACGTTCGTGACGTGGACGCCGAAGGGTGCCACCTCCTGGGCGAGCGCCTCGGTCAGTCCCTCCACCGCCCACTTGGAGGCGTGGTACGCGCCGAAGCCGGGAAAGGCCCGGACGCCCCCCTCGCTGGTGACCTGGAGGATCCGGCCGGAACCCTGCGCGCGCAGCACGGGCAGCACCGCCTGGGTGACCCAGACCGTGCCGAAGAAGTTGGTGTCGAGCTGCTCGCGCAGCTCCTGCTCCGTGATCTCCTCGACCATGCCGACCTGCCCGTACCCGGCGTTGTTCACGACCACGTCGAGGCGCCCCAGCCGCTCGACGGCGTGCTCCACGGCGCCGAGGACGGCGGCCCGGTCGGTGACGTCGAGCGCGATCGGCACGAAGGCGTCGCCGTACGCCTGGCTCAGGGGTTCGAGCGCGCGCACGTCGCGGGCGGTGGCGGCGACGTGGTCCCCGCGGTCGAGCGCGGCCTCGGCCCACTCGCGGCCGAGCCCTCGGGATGCTCCGGTGATGAACCATGTGGTGTGCATGCCTCCATCGTGCGGCGGCGCCAGCCATTCCACCAGCGACTCTTTCGCACGCAAGACATGACCGAACAGCATGGCTCATGATGGGCCCATGGCTGAGCTCACCGTCACCGCGCTGCGCGTGGTCCACGCCGTGGTCGGCACCGGGTCCTTCACCGCGGCGGCCGACCTGCTCGGGTACACCCAGTCCGCCGTCTCCCGCCAGGTCGCGGCGGCCGAGTCCGCGGCAGGCGCGGCGCTGTTCGTGCGCGGTGCGCGCGGCGTGGCGCCGACCCCGGCGGGTGCGCTGGTGGCGCGCCGCGCCGCCGTGGTGCTCGCCGAGCTCGACGCCGTGGGCACGGACCTGGCGGGGCTCGCCGACCCGCTCGGCGGTCGCGTGGTGCTGGGTGCGTTCCCCACGGCGGCGTGGGTCCTCGCGCCGCGCGCCGTCGCGGCCGTGCGGCAGCGGCACTCCGGCGTGACCGTGCAGCTGCACGAGGCGTCGACCCCGGCGCAGCTACGCGCCCTGCGGTCGGGCCGCCTCGATGTCGCGGTCATCGGCATGGGCGCCGACCTGCCCGCCTACGACCTGGACGGGCTGCGCCGCGACCATCTCGTGGACGGCCGGTCCCTGGTGGCGGTGTCGCGGGAGCACCGGTTCGCGGGGCGCGACCAGGTCCCGGTCGCGGAGCTGGCCGACGAGGAGTGGGTGGTCGGCACGGGGCTGCGCGGCGACCCGCAGTTCGGGGCCTGGCCCACCCTGCTCCGGCCCCGGGTCGCGTACACGGCGCGCGAGTGGCTCGCCCGGCTCGGGCTGGTCGCCGCCGGGCTGGGCATCACGACGCTGCCCGAGCTCGCCGCCCCCGGCCTGCCGGCCGACGTCGTCACCGTCCGCGTCGACGACCCCGCCTGGCTCGGCCGGGCGGCGGTGGCCGTCACCCGGGCCGACCGGTCCGCCGCGGTGGACGCGGTCGTGGCCGTGCTCCGCGAGGTCGCCCGCGGGCTGCGCTGACCACGGTCGGATAACCTCCGAGGATGCCCTCCCGCGCCGACGATCCCTGGTCCGCCGTCGCCGACGACTGGGGCCGGTACTGGGGCTCCTTCGCGCGGCCCGTGTGGGAGCCCCTGCTGCGAGCCGCCCGGATCGGCGCCGGGTCGCGGGTGCTCGACGTCGGCTGCGGCAGCGGCGAGCTCCTGGAGCACCTGCAGGACCAGGGCGCTCAGGCCCACGGCGTGGACCCGGCGCGCCGCATGGTCGAGCTCGCGCGGGCGCGCGCCGTGGGCGCGGACGTCCGGCGTGGCGACTTCGAGCACCTGCCGTTCGAGGGCGGCCGCCTCGACGCGGTGCTCGCCGTGAACGCCTTCCAGTTCGCGGCGGAGCCGGACGACGCCCTGGCCGAGGCGGCCCGCGTGCTGGTGCCCGGCGGCGTGCTCGGCCTGGCCGGGTGGGCCGAGCGTGCGCGGAACGACCTCGACGCGCTGAACGCCGCGCTCGCCGAGGCCGACGGCGAGGAGCCGCCCGAGGACGGCCCGCTGCGGGTCGAGGGCGGGCTCGCGGCCGTGCTCGGCGACGCGGGCTGGACGGTGCTCGACGAGGGGGTGACGTCGGTGCCGTGGGTGGTCCGCGACGGTACGGACCTGGTGCGCGGCATCCTGTTCGGGGAGTCGCCCGCGACCGTCGAGGAGCTCGCCCCGGTGATCCTGGGTGCGGCCGCGCCGTTCCGGCGCCCGGACGGCAGCTACCGCCTGGTCAACGCGTTCCGCTGGGCCGTGGCACGCCGGCCTTCCTGAGAACGGTTATCATCCTGGCGGTGCCGTGACGGCGCCGTCGGACCACCGGGAGGAGCACCGTGCGCGGACGCGTACCCGTCGTGACGCTGACCGGGCACCTGGGCGCGGGCAAGACCACCCTGCTCAACCACCTGCTGCAGCAGCCGGGCGCGCGGGTCGGCGTGGTGGTGAACGACTTCGGGACCGTCAACGTCGACGCGGGCCTGGTCACCGGCCAGGTCGACGAGCCGGCGTCGATCGCGGGCGGCTGCCTGTGCTGCCTGCCCGACGCCGGCGGCCTCGACGACGCGCTGGAGAAGCTCACGCACCCCCGCCTGGGGCTCGACGTGGTGCTCGTGGAGGCGAGCGGCATCGCGGACCCGGTGACCCTGTCGCGCCTGATCCGGTTCAGCGGCGTCGAGCGGGTGCGCCCCGGGGGAGTGGTCGACGTCGTGGACGCCGTGGAGCACTTCGGCACCGTGGACCGCGGCGGTGCGCCGCCCGCGCGGTACGCGGTGACGTCGCTCGTCGTGGTCAACAAGACGGACCGGCTGCCTGCCGCGGAGCGGGAGCGCACGCTCGCGCGCATCGAGGCTCGCGTGCGGGAGCGCAACCCCGCGGCCCAGGTGGTCCGCACGTCGCACGGGCGCGTGGACCCGGCCCTGGTCTACGACGCCGCCTCCACGCAGGACCCGCCCGACCAGCTCCCGCTGGCGGCGCTGCTGCGCGACGCCCGGGCGCACGACCACGAGCATGCCGACGCCGTGACGGTCGCGGCGCCCGGTCCGGTCCGCCCGGGCCTGCTGGTCGACCTCCTGGAGGATCCCCCGCCGGGCGCCTACCGGATCAAGGGCCGGGTCACGGTCGACACCGGGCGCAGCCTGCGCGGCTACGTCGTCAACGTGGTGGGCCGCTCGGTGCACGTGGCGAGTGCCGCCGGACGAGGCGACGGCGGCCCGGGCGAGCTCGTCGCGATCGGCATGCACCTTGAGGTGGGCCAGGTGCGGGCGCGCCTGGAACGCGCCCTGACACCCGCCGAGCGGCCCGACGCCGCGGGCTTCGCCCGGCTCCAGCGCTACCGGCGGCTGAGCGACTGAGCACGTGCGGCTCGCCGGGGAGCCTAGGGTGGGTCCACGTGAACCGCATGCCTGCCCCGGCCAGCCCGAACCAGCCGATCCTGCGGGTACCGGGAGTGCGGCCCCTGGTGTTCCTGTCGCTCCTCGGCTTCGCGGGGTACGCGCTCCTGCTGCCGACGGCGCCCCTGTGGGCCGTGCACGGCGGCGCCGACGAGGGCGGTGCGGGGCTCGTGAACGCCGTGCTCATGCTGGCCACGGTGCTGTTCCAGACCACGGTGCCGTGGGCGCTGCGCCGCGTGGGCTGGCGCACGACGCTGGTGGCCGGCGTGCTGCTGCTCGGCCTGCCGTCGCTCGCGCTCGTGCTCACCGACCAGCTCGGCTGGATCCTGGCCGCCTCCGCCGTGCGCGGCGCGGGGTTCGCGATCGTGACGGTGTGCGGTGCGACAGCGATCGCCGAGCTCGTCGACGCCGCGCGCCGGGGCCGGGCGATCGGCGTCTACGGACTCGCGGTGGCCGCCCCGCAGGTGCTGCTCACGCCGACCGCGGCCTGGATCGCCGGGAGCGTCGACTTCCGGGTCGTCTTCGTCGCCGGCGCCCTGCCCGCCCTGGCGGTGCCGTTCGCGGCCGCCCTCGGCCGGCGCCTCGACGCCACCCCCGGCCACGCGCCCGCAGCCGGGGGCCGGGCGGCGCCCCGGGCGCGGACCCTGCTGGCCCTCGCCCTGCCCTCGGTCGTGCTGCTCGCGGTGACGACGCCGGGCGGCGCGCTGCTGACGTTCGCCCCGCAGCTCGGCCACGGTGCCGTCGCGGCGATGGCCGGCCTGCTCGGGCTGACGACCGCCGCCGCGCTGTCGCGGTGGCTCGTCGGGGGCCTGGCCGACCGGTACGGACCCGGCCGGTTCGTGCCGCCGCTGCTCGTGCTGTGCGCCGGCGGTCTCGCGCTGTGCGCGTGGGCGCTCACGGGCAGCGGTCCGGGCGCTGCCGGGCTGGTCACGGGCATGACGCTCGTCGGCGTCTCGTACGGCAGCCTCCAGAACCTGACCCTGGTCACGGCGTTCGCCGCGGTGCCCGACCGCGACCGCAGCCTGGCCAGCGCGGTGTGGAACATCGGCTTCGACGCGGGGACCGGGCTCGGATCCCTGGTCGTCGGCTTCGTCGCGGCCGGGGCCGGCTTCTCCGTCGGCCTGCTGACCACCGCCGCGCTGTGCGTGGTGGTCGCCGGGTGCGCGGTGGCGGGCCGGCGGAGAAGCTAGGCCGTCAGGCCAGGGCGGCCGCCAGCGTCGCGGCGACCTGGCCGGGCGACGGCATGGCCGCCACCTGGTCGGCGACGGCGCGGGCCGCCGCGGCGTGCGTGCCGTCCGACCGCAGCGCGGTGACCGCCTTGGCGACGGCCTGCGGCACGTCGGCGCCGGGCGGCACGGCGATCCCCGCCCCGGCCCTCTCGACCGCGGCCGCCTGGAGGAACTGGTCGGCACCCTGCGGCACCACGACGAGCGGCAGGCCGCGGGCCAGGGCGCCGAGCGTGGTGCCGGCGCCGCCATGGGTGACCACGAGGTCGACGTCGTGCAGCAGGTCCGCGAGCGGGGTGAACGGGGCGAAGGTGATGCCGTCGTCGTCGAGGTCGTAGTCCTCGGCTCGCGCGGTGAGGCCGAGGGTGATCACCAGGTCGGCGCCGGTGGCACGCAGCTCGGCCAGGATCGGGGTCAGCACCGCGGGGTCGGAGAAGTGGGTCCCGAACGTGACCAGCACCCGTGCCCGGTCGCCGCCGCGCGGCCCGGCGGCCGGGGCGGGCCCGGCGGCGCCCGGGCCGCGGTGGGGTTCGGGCCGGAGCGGGAGACGAGTGGCGGCCGGCGCCCAGCCCGGTGCCTGGAGCAGGTCGGGGCACGGGTCGACGTACCAACGGGCCGGGACCGGGGTCAGCCCCCGTGCGGCGTAGCGGGCGGCGGCCACCTCGGCGATGCCGTCCGTGAACTCGGGCGGGACCGCCGGGCCGAAGGCGTGGGTGGCGAGCGGGACACCCAGCGCCGCCGCGACCAGGGGGCCCACGAAGTCCATCGCCTCGGCCACGACGAGGTCCGGCGCCCACTGCCGGGCCGCGGCCAGCGCCTCGTCCGCGGTCAGGTCGATCCGGGTGCCCGCGAAGAACTCCGCCACGGCCTCGGGTGTCGGGTTCGCGGCCGCGTCGACGCCGGTCCGGCGGCCCGACTCCGCGAAGAGGACGTCCGCGGCGGGTCCCGCCGGGAGCAGCTCGATGCCCTCGGGTGCCAGGACCGGGGCGAAGACCCCGGCCGTCAGGACCGCCACCTGGTCGCCGCGCTCCTGGAAGGCGCGGGCCAGCGGGAGCAGGGGCAGCAGGTGTCCGTGGGCCGGGGTGCTTGAGAAGAGTATCCGCATATTGATTAGCGTACTGCTTCATCCAATGGGCGACGTTGTCCCTGCTCAGGCGTCGCCGTCCCCGATGTCGCACAGCGCGAACAGGACCTCCCGGCGCAACCAGTCCTGGCATGCCGGCCACCCCCAGCCGAGGCCGCGCAGCCGTAGCCAGGACTCCGGGCCGAGGTAGTAGGTCAGGACGTCGGTGGCCCGCGTCGTCGTCAGGCCCGGGCGCAGCGCTCCCACCGCGTCCAGCCGCTCGACGATCCGCCGGAACCGCTCGCGCAGCAGGCGCTCGGTGCCCTCGAACGTCTCCCCGATGACCGGGTCCACCGCGGCGTTGCCCACCAGCACGGCCATGAACCGGCCGTGCCGCCGCACCAGGTCCCCGGTACTGCGCACGGACAGGTCGACGATGGCGCGGCCGTCGGACGCCTCGTCGATGGCGGCGAGCGCGGCGCCGATGCTGCCGTCCTCGGCCGCGCGCTCGGTCAGCCCGCGGATCAGCGCCGTCTTGCTGCCGAACGAGGCGTAGACGGTGCCCTGCGCGACCCCGGCCTCCTGCGCGATGCGCCCGATGGTCACCCGGGAGTACCCCTGCTCCGCGAACAGCGCCTCCGCGGCGTCCAGGATCGCGGTCCGGGTGGAGGCGGCGGCGCGCTCGCGCACGGGGGAACGGTAGGTACGTGGCACGTCCCCACTGTAGAAGGGCGGCCGTGTCCGGCGGGGTCAGAAGTCGAAGCCCCCGATCCCGCCGCCGTACACCGGTGGCTCGTCGTCCCCCTCGGCGCCCCACGCCTCCCAGAGGGCCGACGACGCCGCGTAGGCCGCCACCGCGGCGAGGATCGCGTCGCCCACGGCAGCGCTCAGCGCCGTCCCCGGCGCATCCGCACCGAGCGCCCGGGCGAGCGCACCCCGCTGCCCGCCCTCGACCCGTGCCGCCGCGCGCCCCAGCGTGGCCGGGGACGCGTCGGCGGGCGGTTCTCCGGTGCTGGCGGTGAGCCGTTCGCGCACCGCCTCCCGCTGCTCCGGCGTCAGCCGGGCGAAGGCGTCGGCGTGCACCCGCTCGACCGCGGGCGGCGGTGCGGAGGCGAGCATCTGCTCCGCCTCGTCGAGCCGGCTCATCGCGGGTCTCCCGGCTCGGTGTCGCGCACGATGCGATACCCCTGGTCGGCCAGCGCACGGGCCATGTGCCGGGCGTACCACGCAGGCCAGTTCTCGTCGTACACGCCGCCGAGCTCCTCCTTCTCGTGCACGCCGTGTGCCGTCGCCGCCTGCTTCAGCAGGTCGAGCAGGATCTCCTGGTCGGTGGTCATCGCCGTCACCGCCCGGGGAGGCGGGTGACCACCTGCTGGAGCACCCACTCGTTGCCGTCGGGGTCGGCGAAGGACGCGAACGACGCGTAGCTGTCGTGCTCCGGGTGCGGTCCGGGCACGCGGTGCGCGCCGCCGGCCCAGTGGAAGACGCCGTCCTCGTCGTGCCAGACCTCGCTGACGTCGGCGCCCCGCTCGGCGAGCTCGGCGCGAGCCGCGGCGACGTCGGTCACGACGAGGTGCAGGCCGCGGACCGAGCCGGGCGTGGCGTCCGTGAGGTGCTCGCCGAAGATGATCGACGCGGCCGACCCCGGCGGCGTGAGCTGCACGACCCGCAGGCCGCGCTCGGTGGCGAAGTCGGCGTCGAGCCGCCAGCCGAGCCCCGCGTAGAAGTCCTTGGCGCGGTCCACGTCGGACACGGGCAGGACGACGACCTCGAGCTTGAGTTCCATGGTTTCTCTCCGTTTCTCGGTGCTGTTTCTCGGTGGTGTTTCTCGGTGGTGGATGGAGGTCAGCGGGCCTGGAGCGGCCCGGCGAAGGACTTGCTGAGCGACGCCGGTCCCACCAGGGGGAGGAGCGCGGCGAGGAGCTTGCGCTGGAAGGTCTGCGGACGGCGCGTCAGCTCGACGTCGATGCGGCTGCCGCCGTCGTCCGGCGTGACCTGGAAGACCCAGCCGCCGCCGGGTCCGAACACCTTCGAGTCCAGCGTGGTGATGTCGACGCGTCCGCGCTCGGCGTCCCACTCGTACCGGGCGTGCTCCCAGGCGGCGGCGGTGCCCTCGGTCACCTCGGCCCAGGTGTCGCCCTGCGCGTGGACCGTGAGGTGGTCGGCGTCGATCGTGGGCCAGGCCTCGGCCCGGGCCGGGCTGAAGTCGGTCAGCACCCGCAGCGCGTCCTCCGGGCTGAGTGCGGAGGTGATGTGGAAGCGGACGGCGGTCATGACGTTCTCCTCGGTTCGTGTAACCGGTCTGATCGGTTACTGGCAATGTCAGGAACTGTGGCACAGCTTCGGTAACTCGTCAAACTGGTTACAGGGGGTTGTGCGTCACACCGGTCACCGTTCAGAATGGTTACGTGAACCACGCCTTCCCCTGCGGGACGCTCGCCCTCGACTTCCTGGGCACGCTGCGCGCCCGCCGCAATCCCGTCCCCACCGAGAAGCTCGGCACGCCGGCGCTCCTCGACGACTGGTTCGTCGAGTCCGGGATGCTCGACGCCGCCCCGCACGCCGACGAGGCGGACCTCGCGACGGCTGTCGAGCTGCGCGAGGCGCTGTACCTGCTCGTCGAGGAACGCCTCGGCGGGCGGGCGGCGCTCGCGGCGCGCGCCGAGCGGTTCGCCGTCGCCCTGGCCGCGGGTGTCGATGTGGCGGCTTCGGCCGAGCTGGCCGATGCGGCTGCGGCGGGTGCTTCCGCTGGTGCAGGCGGTTCTTCTGGTGCGGGTGCTTCTTCTGGTGTGGACGTTCCCGCTGGCGCGACTGCTCCGGGTGGCGCGACTGCTCCGGGTGGCACGCTTGCTCCCGCCGATCCCGCGGCGATCGAGGCGGCGCTCGCCGTCCTGAACCGGCACGCCGCCGAGCCGCCCTTCGTCGTCCAGCTCGAAGCGGGCGGGGCCGTGTCGGCCACCCGCCGTGCCGGCTCAGCCGCCCAGGGCCTCGCGGCGATCGCCCGTGAGGCCGTCGAGATCTTGGGCGGCCCGGACGCAGAGCTGCTGCGCGAGTGCGGCCGTCCGGAGTGCACCCAGGTCTACCTCGACCGTTCCCGCGGGCACCGCCGCGAGTGGTGCGCCATGCGGACGTGCGGCAACCGGGTCAAGGTCTCGGCCTACCGCTCCCGCCACCGCACGCCGACCCCGACGTCGACCCGCCCCTGACCCGGGCTTCCGGACGCGACGCCGCCGCCCGCCTCCCTGGTCCTCCGACGAAGAGTGCGCTTCTACCCAGTCATTGGGCCCACAATCCACTGTGATTCTGGGCCCAATGACTGGGTAGAAGCGCACTGCCGAGTTGGACCTCCCGCCGGCGCTCCCCGCCGCCCCCCGGCCCTGGCGCCCGCCCCGCCTCGTGCTGGCCCCCGGCCCCCGGGCCCCGCGCCCGCCCCGCCACAGCACCCCCAGCGCCCCACACCCCCGCCGCTTGACGCCCCGTCCCCGCCGATGCCACACTGACGCTCATCACCGGAAACGTTTCCAGTCTTCCGCACCCGCAACCTGGAAACGTTTCCAACCGGCGCCGCACCCGACGCCCGGAACCTCACGCCGAAGTGGAGAGACAGTGTCGTCATCACGCGCCACCCTCATCCAGGTGGCCCAGCGCGCCGGGGTGTCGCTCGCCTCGACGTCGAGGGCGCTGCACGGCACCGGGGCGAGCCAGGCGATGGTGGACCGGGTCCGGGCCGCAGCCGCCGAGCTCGGCTACAGCCCCGACGCCACCGGCCGCTCGCTGCGGATGAAGCGCACCTTCCAGGTCGCGTTCGCCGTCGCGGACATCGGCAACCCGGTGTACGTCGAGATGCTCACCGCGATCCACGAGGTGCTCGCGCCGCACGGCTACCGGGTGGTCGTCATGTCCACCGGGCAGACCGTCGCATCCACGGTCGACCTGGTCCGCAGCCTCGGCAGCGGGTTCGTGGACGGCCTGATCGTCAGCCCGCTGCGCACCGACGACGCGCTTGTCGAGGCGATCAAGCAGGCGCCCGTGCCCGTCGTCGTGATCGGTCGCTCGCTCGACGAGCACGGGATCGACTCCGTCTCCACGGACTCCGCGGCCGGCCTCGGCCAGGCCGTCGCGCACCTCGTCGAGATCGGACGCCGGCGCATCGGGTTCGTCAACGGCCCCCTGGACACCACCCCGGGTGCGGCGCGCCAGCGCGGGTTCGACGCCGCGACGACGGCCCCCGGCTTCCAGGGCGACCACGCCGAGACGGAGCGCGCGGCCGACTTCACCGTCTCCGCCGGGCTCGACGCCGCCCGTCGTCTGCTCGCCCGCACCCCGGCCGCCGGGCGGTTCGACGCCGTCGTCGCCGCCAACGACCTGCTCGCCATCGGCGTGATCCGGGCCGCGGGGGAGCTGAGGCTGTCGGTGCCGGGCGACCTCGCCGTCACCGGGATGGACGACACCGAGATCGGCCGGGTCTTCCAGCCCAGCCTGACCAGCGTGTCCCTCGGGTCGGCCGACCGCGGCCGCGCCGCCGCGCAGCTCGTCCTGGACCGGGTGGGCGACGCCGTCGAGCCCGCCCGGCAGATCGCCATCGGCCCCCACCTCGTGGTGCGCGAGTCCACCGCCGACACCACCGCAACCGCCGACACCGCCGTCCGCCCCGCCGCTTCGAAGGAGAAGAGCGCCCGATGACCGTCCTCGCCTCACCCCGGCCGCCGTCGCCGCCCCGGTCCGGGCGCCGTCGCGCCGCGACCGGCATGGAACGCGCCCGACGCCGCGAGGCCGCGGCGCTGGTGATGCCGTCCCTGCTGCCGATCCTGGTGCTGTCGGTGGCGCCCCTGCTCATGGGCCTGCTCCTGGCGTTCACCGACGCCGAGCTGGTGCGCCGTCCCGACTACCAGTTCGTGGGCGTCGACAACTTCACGCGGCTGGCGGGCAACTCGTTCTTCTGGGAGTCGTTCCGCATCGGCATGGTGTGGGCCGTGGCCGTGACACTGCTCCAGCTCGTCGCCGCCCTGGGGCTCGCGCAGCTGCTCAACTCCGGCCTGCAGCTGCAGGGGCTCACCCGCGTGCTCGCGCTGATCCCGTGGGCGATGCCGCCCGTCGTCGTGGCGATCATGTGGAAGATGATCTACTCGCCCAACGCCGGGCCGCTCAACGCGTTCCTCGGCTCGCTGGGCCTGCCGGACGACATCAACTGGCTCGCCGACTTCTCGACCGCGCTGCCCGCCGTCATCGTCGTCGGCGTCTGGGTGGGCATGCCGCAGACCACGGTGACCCTCCTGGCGGGGCTGCAGCAGATCCCGGCGGAGCTGCACGAGGCCGCGTCGATGGACGGCGCAGGCGCATGGCGGCGCTTCACGGCCGTGACCTGGCCGAGCCTGCGGCCCGTCGTCACCTCGATCACCTCGCTGAACTTCATCTGGAACTTCAACTCGTTCTCGCTGGTCTACGTGCTGACCGAGGGCGGGCCCGGCGGCCGCACGATGCTGCCGATGCTGTTCACGTACCTGGAGGCGTTCAAGAACCGCAACATCGGGTACGCGGCGGCGATGGGTGTCGTGCTCGTCGTCGTGGTCGTCGCGCTCCTGGCGCTCTACCTGCGGTCGCAGCTGCGCGACGACCGTGCCGAGAAGAAGGGCTGAGTCGATGCGCGCACTCGTCCGCCCCGCCCAGTACGTGGCGCTGGCCTGCTACATCCTCTTCCTGGGCTTCCCGCTGCTGTGGCTGGTCTCGGCGTCGGTGAAGTCGTCCGCCGAGCTCAACTCCCTCGTGGTGAACCTGCTGCCGCAGGAGTGGCACTGGGAGAACTACGCCGACGCCCTCGCCCGGCAGGGCCTGGTGAGCTCGGCCGCCAACAGCGCCGTCGTCGCACTGGCGTCCACCGCCCTGGTCATCCTGATCGCCCTGCCGGCGTCCTACGTGCTGGCCCGGCTCAAGGGTGCGATCCGGGCGGCCGGCGTCGGCTGGATCCTGGTGAGCCAGGTCTTCCCGGTGATCCTCGTGGTGCTGCCGCTGTTCCTGATCCTGCGGACCATCGGCCTCACCGACAGCCTGCTCGGCCTGATCCTGGTGCACACCACCTACACGCTGCCGTTCGCGCTGTGGATGCTCCAGGGCTACGTGGCCGCCATCCCCGTGGACCTCGAGGAGGCCGGGGCGATGGACGGCGGCAGCCGCCTCGTGGTGCTGCGCCGCATCGTCTTCCCGCTGCTGGCGCCCGGTGTCGTGGCGACGGCGATGTTCAGCTTCGTGTCCTCCTGGAACGAGTTCTTCTTCGCGCTCGTCCTGCTCCAGTCGCCCGAGAACTACACCCTGCCCATCACGCTGTCGACGTTCATCGGCGGCGAGGGCAAGGTCGCGCTCGGTCCGCTCGCCGCGGGCTCCGTGCTCGCCGCGATCCCCAGCATCGTCTTCTTCTCGATCATGCAGAAGAAGCTCATCGGCGGCCTCATGGCCGGGGCGGTCAAGGGATGACCAGCCTCCGCCGCCGCACGTGCACCACCGACCCGAAAGGCAGACCCATGAAGTCTCGTGGAGTGTTCATCGCTGCATGCCTCACGACCAGCACCCTCCTGCTCGCCGCCTGCGGCAGCGGGGACGCCGCCGACGACGGCCCCGTGACCCTGAAGTTCCAGGCGCTGTCCGACCAGCCGGCCGCGATCGCCGCGACCGAGCAGATCGTCGAGGACTGGAACACCGAGAACCCCGACGTCCAGGTCGAGATCGTGCCGGCGGGCTGGGACGGCGTGTACGACAAGCTGATCACCCAGTTCAACGGCGGTGCCGCGCCGGACATCATCCACTACGAGGCCGCGAGCATCGTGTCCTTCGCCCGCGACGGCTACCTCGCCGACCTCACCGACCTCATGTCGGACGAGCGCCGCGCGGACATCCCCGAGGGCATCCTCGAGTCGGTCACCGTGGACGACCAGGTGGTCGCCTACCCGACCGAGCTGCAGTCGTACGTGGTGTTCGCCAACCGGGCCCTGCTGGAGGACGCCGGGGTCGAGATCCCGACGGGCGACACCATGACCTGGGACGAGCTGCGTGAGATCGCGCAGGCCACCACGAAGGGCGACGTCTACGGCCTCGGCTGGGGCCTGTCGAGCCCGACGGCGGCGTTCATGTCGCTCGCGCCCGGGTTCGGCGGCACGTACTTCGAGGGCACGGGCGAGGATGCCGCCGTGACCATCGGCGACGGCGAGATGGCCCTGCCGGAGCTGGTGTACGCCATGGCCTACGACGACGAGTCGATCCTGCCCGTCACGCTGACCCAGTCCGGGTCGGAGGCCATCGCCTCCTTCTACGCCGGGCAGACCGCGATGACCGTGCAGGGTTCCTACCAGGCCGCGAACATCGCCAAGGACGCCCCCGAGGGCTTCGACTGGGTGGCGCTGCCGCCGCTGGCCGGCCCCGAGGGCGCGCAGCAGGCCGCCAACCCGCAGACCCTGTCGGTCAACATCGACTCCGAGCACGTCGAGGAGTCCGCGCAGTTCATCGAGTTCTTCACGCAGACCGAGCACCTGGCCGCGCTCAACGAGGCGGACGCCCTGATCCCGGCCACGACGTCGGCCCAGGAGGCCCTCACGGAGAAGCTCGGTGACGAGAACGGCTGGAGCACGATCCTGGCCGGCGGCCAGCACTTCGTCTCCGCCCCATACCTGTTCGCCGACTCCTACGCGCAGTGGAAGGACACGGTGGCGACGCCGGCCTACCAGCGCTACCTGGCGCAGGAGACCGACGAGGCGGAGCTCGCCGACCAGCTCACGAGCGGCTGGGACGAGATCACGCAGTGACGACGGACCGACACTGACCGACGCAGGAACGACGAGGGAGAGAATCCGTGAGCTGGTTGGAGGACCGGTCGGTGGCCGTCATCACCGGGGCCGCCGTGGGTGACGCCCTCGGTGGTGCCACCGAGGGCTGGACGCCGGAGCAGATCGAGGAGCGGCACGGGGGCCGCGTGCGCGGCATCGTCGGGCCCTGGTACCCGAACTGGCAGGACGCCCGCCCCATCGCCCCGTACCACAAGGGCGACGGGCACATCACGGACGACACCCTCATGACCAGGGCGCTCGTCGAGGTGTACGCCAAGCGGCGCGCGCACCTGGACGCGTACGCCATGGCCGAGGACCTGGTGCCGCTGATGATCGGCGAGCCCCGCTGGATCCCGGAGCTCGAGTCGACGGCGCTGCTGCTCCAGCGGGTGTTCCTCGCCGAGAAGTGGCTGGTGGCCCGGCTGCACTACGGGCACGTGGACCCGCGCGAGGCGGGCGTCGGCAACGTCGTCAACTGCGGGGCTGCGATGTACGCCGCGCCCGTCGGGCTGGCGAACGCGGGCGACCCCCGCGGCGCCTACGCCGAGGCCATCGACCTCACGGGCGCCCACCAGTCCAGCTACGGCCGCGAGGCGGCCGGGGTCTTCGCGGCGATGGTCGCGGCCTCGGTCGCCCCGGGGGCCACGCTGGACGACGTCGTGACCGCCGCCCTGGACGTGGCGCACGACGGGACGGCGGCCGCCCTCCGCGCCGTCGTCGACGCCGTCGACGGCTGGCCCGAGCCGCCCAGGACCGACGACGAGGAACGCCGCCTCGCCCGCCTCGTGCGGGAGGTCGTGGCACCGTACGACTCGGTGGGGCCGGAGTACCGGCAGATGTCGATGGACGCGCGCCGGCCGTCGCGGACCAAGTCGATCGAGGAGCTGCCGGTCGCGCTCGGCCTGCTGCTCGCCCACCGCGGTGACTACCGCGGTGCCGTGCTCGCCGCCGTGAACTACGGCCGCGACGCCGACTCCATCGCCGTCATGGCCGGTGCGGTCGCCGCCGGGCTGGGCGGCAGCGGCGTCGTCCCTGCCGAGTGGCTGGACGAGGTCGAGGCCGCCAGCAAGATGGACGTCCGCGAGACAGGCCGCCTCATGGCCTCGGCGGCGACCGACATCCTGCGGGCGGATCGTGAGCGGGCGCTGTCCCGGCTCACGGCCCTCGACGCGGTCGGGGCGGGTGACCCCGCGTGAGGCTGACCTGGGCCCAGCCGGAGGATCTCCTGGCGCACGAGCTGGTCCAGTCGGCGCACGAGGGCAAGGACGTCGCCGACGTGCGCGACCGCTGGGTCGCGGCGGGCGGCGAGCCGACGCCCGCGGTGAGCGGCGCCGGACCGGTCCCCGCGCCCCCGGCGCTGCGGAACCTCGCCCGGACGCTGCTCGACGAGCTCGACGCCCGGCCCGCCCCCGCGGCCCCGAACGAGCCGGACACCTGGGAGCAGGTCGAGGCGCTGCTGCCGCCCGCGCCCGACCTGCCGCGTCGTCCGGCCGGCGCGGAGCCGGAGGCGGCGTACGCGACCCGGGTCGCCGGTGCCTGGACGGGCCGCGCGGCCGGCTGCCTGCTCGGCAAGCCCGTGGAGAAGATCCCGCGGCAGGGCATCGAGGAGATCCTGCGCGCGACCGGCCGCTGGCCGCTGACGCGCTACTTCACGGCCGTCGGCCTGCCCGACGACGTCGCCGCCCGGTGGCCGTGGAACCGCCGGTCGGCGCCGACGTCGCTGGAGGAGAACATCGCCGGGATGCCCGAGGACGACGACCTCAACTACCCGATCCTCGCGCTCGCGCTCCTGGAACGGCACGGCCGCGCCTTCACCACGGACGACGTGGCGCAGCTCTGGCTCGACAACCTGCCCGCCGGCCGCACCTTCACGGCCGAGCGCGCCGCCTACCGGAACATCCTCGACGGCCGGCCCGTGCCGGAGACGGCCACGCACCACAACCCGTTCCGCGAGTGGATCGGCGCGCTCATCCGCACCGACCTGCTCGGCTGGGTCACGCCCGGCGACGTGCGCGGCGCGGCCCGCCTGGCCTGGGCCGACGCCCGCCTGAGCCATACCCGCAACGGCGTCTACGGGGCGGCGTGGGCGGCGGCCCTCGCCGCGGCGGCCGTGGTCGCCGACGACGTCGAGCACGTGCTGGACGCCGCGGACGCCGTCGTGCCGCCGGGCAGCCGGCTGGCCGCCGCCGTGCGGCTCGGACGCGCACTGGGGCGCGAGTGCGACGGCAGCGAGGCGGGCGTCCGCGCCGGGCTCGACCGGCTGCACGCCGAGTACGGGCACCTGCACTGGGTGCACACCCTGAACAACGCGGCGGTGATCGCGTTCGCGCTCACCGCGGGCCGGGGTGCGTTCGGGCCGAGCGTCTCGATCGCCGTCACCGCCGGGTGGGACACCGACTCCGCGGCGGCGACCGTCGGCGGCGTGGTCGGGGCGCTGCACCCCGACGGGATCGGCGAGCAGTGGGCGGCGCCCCTGGACGGCCGCATCGCGACGTCCCTGCCGGGCGGGGAGCAGCGCGTCGCGGACCTCGCGGCGCGCACGGTGGCCCTGGCCGGAGGCGCGGCATGACCGGGCGGGTCGTGGTCGTCGGCTCGGCCAACGTGGACCTGGTGGTGGACGTGCCCCGGCACCCCGCCGGCGGCGAGACGATCCTGGGCGGCGACCTGCGCCGCACACCGGGTGGCAAGGGCGCCAACCAGGCCGTGGCGGCGGCACGGGCCGGGGGCGCGGACACCACGTTCGTGGGCGCCCTGGGCCGGGACGACTCCGCCGAGCTGCTGCTCGCCTCGCTCGGCGGTGCGGGCGTGCGCACCGACACCGTGGACCGCGTCGACGCCCCGACGGGCACCGCCCTGATCACCGTGTCGCCCGACGGCGAGAACGCCATCGTCGTGGCCCCCGGCGCCAACTCGCGGGTGCGGGTCGGCGCGGCGCAGGCCCGCCGGATCGCGGCCGCGGACGTGGTGCTGGCACAGCTCGAGATCCCGCTCGGCACCGTGGTGGCCGCGGCCCGGGAGCGTCGTGAGGGTGCGCTGTTCGTGCTCAACGCGGCGCCCTCCCGGGAGCTGCCCGAGGCGCTGTGGGAGCAGGTCGACGTGCTCGTCGTCAACGAGCACGAAGCGGCGGACCTGGTGGACGACGCCGCCGACGGCACGCCCGAGGCCCTCGCCACAGCCCTCCTGGACCGGGTGCCCGCGGTGGTCATGACCCTCGGCTCGCACGGCAGCCTCGTCGCCCGGCGGGGCGGGGAGCAGGTGCGGGTCCCGGCCGCGCGGGTCGAGGCCGTCGACACCACCGGCGCGGGCGACACCTCCTGCGGCGTCCTCGCCGCGGCGCTGGCCCGCACCGGGCTCGCCGGCCTCGCGCAGGCGGCGCGGCTGGCCGGGGCGGCCGGGGCGCTCGCCGTCACCCGGCCCGGGGCACAGGACGCCGTGCCGGACGCCGCCGACGTGGCAGCGCTGGCCGAGACACTGGGAAAGGCACCATGAGCTACACCTTCGACCCGCTGGTCCCGCGGCCGATCGACCGGCCGACGGACGTCGTCGTCGGGCCGCTGACCGCCGAGCGGAGCGCGGCGCTGGACGAGGCCAAGATCTTCTCGGGTCCCGCGGACCCTGCCGACCGCCCGGCGTGGCGCGAGATGCTGCGGGCCTGGCGGTCCGACGCCCGGGCCCGCCACGGATACACGGGCGCCGCCTACGCACGGCCCGAGGCGGCGTGGGCCGCGCGGTGCAGCACCGTGGCGCAGGTGTGGCTGTGGGACGAGCTGCTCTACTCGTTCGAGGAGCGCCGGTTCACGCCCGAGCGGTTCCTGGCCGACGCCGCCGAGCGGTTCGGCGGCCTGGACGCCGTCGTGCTGTGGCACGCGTACCCGGTGATCGGGCTGGACGACCGCAACCAGTGGGACTTCTACCGCGACGTGCCCGGCCTGGACGCGCTGGTGGCGACGTTCCACGAGGCCGGGATGCACGTGTTCGTGGACTACAACCCGTGGGACGTCGGCACGCGGCGCGGGGCCGACGACCTCACCGAGCTCGCCGCGGTCGTGGCCGAGCTCGGGGCGGACGGCGTCTTCCTGGACACGCTGAAGAAGGCCGAGCCCGAGCTCGTGGCGCGGCTGGAGGCGGCGCGGCCCGGGATCGTGCTGGAGGGCGAGTCCAAGCTGCCCGTCGAGCGGATCGAGGACCACTCCTCGTCCTGGGCGCAGTTCTTCGCCGACTCGCCGGTGCCGGGCGTGCTGCGGGCGCACTGGTACGAGCGCCGACACATGCAGCACCACGTGCGGCGCTGGCACCGGGACCACTCCGAGGAGCTGCAGTCCGCGTGGCTGAACGGCGTGGGCGTGATGGTGTGGGAGGTCGTGTTCGGGGTGTGGGTGGGCTGGTCCCGGCGCGACGCCGCGACGGTGCGTCGCCTGGTGACCGTCCAGCGCGCGGCGCGCGACCTGCTGCTCGACGGCGAGTGGACGCCGCTGGCGCCGCTCTCACCGGACGCCGAGGCCGCGGGCGTGTACGCCTCGACGTGGTCGCTCGACGGCGTGACGCTCTGGACGCTGGTGAACCGCGGGGAGTCGGACTACGCGGGGCAGGTGCTGGCCACGGAGGCCGCGGAGCGGGCGTCGGGGCGGCTGTTCCCGTTCACGGACGGACAGGCTGGCAGCGCGCCTGGCACGTCGGCCGACGTCGTCGTGCCCGGGCGGGGCATCGCCGCGCTGCTGCACGTCGCCGACGGTGTCGCGGACCCGGCCTGGCTGCCGGACCTGCTCGACGCCCTCGCGGCGGTCCCGCACGACCCCGACGCCCGGTTCCCGCACCGCCTCGCCCGCCGCGTGGGCGAGGCGGCCGCACAGGTCACCCCGGTGACGTACGCGCCGGTCGGGTCGGTTCCGCCGTCGGGTACGTCCGAGCCGGACGCCGTCGTCGTACCGCAGGGCGCCTACGCCCTGACCGTCCGCTACCGCGCCCGGGAGACCGGTATGTACCAGGGCGCGCCGTACGTGGACGAGTGGAAGCCGCTGCCGCCGCGCCTGCACGACGCGCGCACGCTCCAGCGCGACGGCACGCTGCCCGCGCCGGTCGCGGTGGCCGCGGCGGAGGTGACGAACGCGCAGTTCGCGGAGTTCCTGGCCGCGACGGGCTACACGCCCGCCCAGCCGCACCGGTTCCTGGCGCACTGGGCCGGTGGCGTGCCGGCGGCGGGCGACGAGCCCGTCACCTACGTCGACCTCGACGACGCCCGCGCCTACTGCGCGTGGCGCGGCGGTCGGCTGCCCACGGAGGACGAGTGGCAGCTCGCGGGGGAGGCCGCGCCCGGTCTCTTCGGCGTCGCACGGCCGGGCACCGGCGTCTGGAACTGGACCGAGAGCGAGCACAGCGACGGACGCACCCGGTTCGTCATGCTCAAGGGCGGCAGCGACTACCGGGCCGCGGACTCGGACTGGTACGTCGAGGGCGGGCGGCACGCGCCGGACTACTCGGTGAAGCTGCTGCTCCCGGGGCTCGGGCTGGCGCGGAGCGCGACGGTGGGGTTCCGGTGCGCGTGGGAGGTGCGGGCATGAGCGTCTCGCGGGACGCCGCCGACGGCGCCCTGGCGGGCCTGCGCGTCGTGGACGCGTCCACGCTGTTCGCCGGTCCGATGGCCGCGATGCACCTGGGCGACCTGGGGGCGTCGGTCGTGAAGGTGGAGCATCCCGAGCGGCCCGACCCGTCCCGTACGCACGGTGCGGCCAAGGACGGCGTCAACCTCTGGTGGAAGACGCTGGGCCGCAACAAGCGCACGATCACGGCGAACCTGGGGTCGGACGGCGGGCGCGAGGTGTTCCTGGCGCTGGCCGAGCGGTCCGACGTCGTGATCGAGAACTTCCGGCCCGGCACGCTGGAGCGCTGGGGGCTGGGGTACGAGGAGCTGTCGGCGCGCAACCCTCGCCTGGTGCTCGCGCGCGTCTCGGGCTTCGGTCAGACCGGGCCCTACCGCACGCGGCCGGGATTCGGCACGCTGGCCGAGGCGATGAGCGGGTTCGCCGCGATGACCGGCGAGCCCGACGGTCCGCCCACCCTGCCGCCCTTCGGCCTGGCCGACGGCGTCGCGTCGCTGGCCACGGCGTTCGCGATCATGACGGCACTCTCCGCGCGCGAGCGGACCGGGCGCGGGCAGGTCGTGGACACCGCGATCGTGGAGCCGATCCTGGCGATGCTCGGGCCGCAGATCACGCGCTGGGACCAGCTCGGCACGGTGCAGGCGCGGACCGGCAACCGGTCGAGCAACAACGCGCCCCGCAACACCTACCGCACGAGCGACGGGCACTGGGTGGCCGTCTCGACGTCGGCCCAGTCGATCGCGGAGCGCGTGATGCGCCTGGTGGGGCGGCCGGAGCTCGTGGACGAGCCGTGGTTCGCGCGCGGCGTGGACCGGGCGCGGCACGCGGACGAGCTCGACGAGGCGGTCGGGGGCTGGATCTCCCGCCGGACACGGGAGGAGGTCGTGGCGGCGTTCGAGGAGGCCCAGGCCGCGGTGGCCCCCGTGTACGACGCGCGCGACATCGTGGCCGACCCGCAGTTCCGGGCGCTCGGGACGATCCACGAGATCGAGGATCCCGAGCTGGGGCCGATGCTCATGCAGGGGCCGCTGTTCCGGCTCTCGGAGAACGACGGCGTCATCGGCTTCACGGGCCGCCCGCACGGCGCGGACACGGACGAGGTGCTGGGGGAGCTGGGGTTCTCGCCGGCGCGGGTGGCGGCGTTGCGCGCGGAGGGGGCGATATGACCCGGACGGCCGGCGCTCCGCCGCTGACCCTGCTGTACGTGCCCGCCGACCGGCCCGACCGGGTGGCCAAGGCGCTGGCCTCTGCCGCCGACGCGGTGCTGGTCGACCTGGAGGACGCCGTCGCGCCGTCGCGCAAGGGGGAGGCGCGCGAGAACGCCGGGCGGATCCTCGCGGGGCCGGCGGGATCCGGCGCGGGCGCCGGCCGGCCGGCCGGGGCGGTCCAGGTGCGGATCAACCACCGCAGCACGCCGTGGCACGCCGACGACGTCGCACTGCTCGGCTCGTTGCCGCCCGGGATCGGCGTGCGGGTGCCCAAGGTGGAGTCGGCCGGTGAGGTGCGCGAGCTCGCGGAGGCGCTGCCGGGCCGGGCGCTGCACCTGCTGGTCGAGTCGGCGCTCGGCGTCGAGCGGGCGTTCGAGCTGGCCGCGGCGTCGCCGCAGGTCGCCTCGATCGGCCTGGGCGAGGCGGACCTGCGCTCCGACCTGCGGGTCTCCGACGACGCGGGCCTGACCTGGGCGCGCAGCCGCGTGGTAGTCGCGGCGCGGGCGGCGGGGCTGGCACCGCCGGTGATGTCGGCGTACACGAACGTGCGCGACCTGGACGGGCTGGCGGCGTCGTGCCTGGTGGGGCGGCGGCTGGGTTTCTCCGGGCGGACGGCGATCCACCCCGGGCAGCTCGACACGATCCGGGCGGCGTTCCTGCCGTCGGCCGCCGAGGTGGCGGCCGCGCGGGAGGTGCTCGACCGGGTGCGTGGTGCCGCGGCCGAGGGGGTCGGGGCCGTGGCGCTGGAGGACGGGACGTTTCTCGACGTGGCGATGGTGGAGCGGGCGCGGTGGGTGGTGGGGCTGGGGCAGGGCTGACGCTTGGCAGGACCCCCGCGAAGCGATAGATTTCTATCGTTCTTCGATAGGAGGGTCATGAATCCGCTCGTGACACGGCTTCTGCGGCTCGTGATCGTCGTACTGCTGCTGGGAACCCTGCTGGTTCAGCTGGTGGTGCTCCCGGAGCTCTCGGCCGGTGTCGCATCGGCCTATCCCGAGACTGCGCGCCTCCGCGCGCCCACCCTCGCCTGGTCGGTGGCCGTGCTGGTGCCCGCCAGATGGTGCTCGTGGGCATCTGGCAGCTTCTCGGCCTGGTCGGTCGCGACGCCGTGTTCTCGCTCGGCGCGTTCCGGTGGGTCGACCTGATGATCTGGGCCTCCGCCGGATCCTGCGTGCTGGCGCTCGGCCTCCTGGGGTGGCTGACGGTGCAGACCCTGGACCACGGGATGCAGCCCGGGATCGGGCTCGCGCTCATCGGGTGCGCCGTGCTGGCGGGCGGGGTCGCGCTCCTCGTTGCCGTCCTGCGTGGCCTGCTCGTCAAGGCAGTCGGGTGGAAGGGCGAGGCGACGGCGCTCCGGGCCGAGCTCGACGAGGTGATCTGATGCCGATCGTCGTGGACATCGACGTCATGCTCGCCCGCCGCAAGATGTCGGTGGGGGAGCTGGCCGATCGGGTCGGGATCACCCCCGCGAACCTCGCGGTCCTGAAGAACGGGCGCGCGAAGGCAGTCCGGTTCAGCACTCTCGAGGCGCTCTGCGTGGCGCTCGAGTGTCAGCCGGGGGATCTTGTGCGCTATGTGCCGGGCGGCGACGCTGTGTCGTCGGAGGGCTGACGGGTCGTGGAATCTGCTGGTGGGGATGGGGTTGTTCGGCGAGCACATCGAACAGGTGTGCCATAGGATGATGGTATGACGCGATCGGGTGAGGTGCGGGGACTGGCGGGCGGGCAGCCTGCCGGGTCGGTGCTGCCTGATGGTGGGCTGCCTGATGGTGGGCTGCCCAAGGGTGGGCTGCCCGGTGATGTGTTGCTTGATGGTGGGCTGCCGGCCGGTGGCGGTGGTGGGTCTGGTGCGTCGCTGCTCGGTGAGATTGGTGCAGGCATCGGGGTGGCGGATGTGCGGGGGGTGCGGGAGGCGCTGGCGGGGATGATTCTGCCGGGTGCCTCTGACACGTCCGTGTCGGGCCTGGTCTCGCGGGAGGTCCAGGGCGAGTGGGTGGATCTGCTGGGTGAGTTGGAGGCGGTGAAGGCTGCGGTGACCGCGACGCAGGCCC
>NZ_JBIUAP010000020.1:0-87540 GCF_044547525.1 Promicromonospora sp. NPDC052451 | reverse complement strand
GCCTCCTGGCCCAGGATCCGCACGGGCGCGTCCTCGGTGACCCGCGCAACGCCGGGGGCGGAGCGCAGCTCGGCCAGGTCCGCGGGGTCCACGGTGGCCACGACGGCGGACAGCAGCCCGGTGACCGACTCGGCGTGGTCGAGGTCGACGCCCTGCCGCTCGATCCAGGCGGTGACGCCCTCCTGTGCCTGCGTGACCTCGTCGACCGCGGCACGGTAGTCGGCGGCAAAGGCGCTGCGCGCCCGCGCCGAGGCCGGGCCACCGGCGGTCCGCGCCGCGGCGACCTCGTCCTGGCCGACGACGTCGGCCGCCGTCGGGGTCTCGAGCTCGATGATGACCCGCACCGGCTCGGCGTCCGCTGCGGGGTCCGGGGCCGCGACGGCGGCTCCGGGGGACAGGACCAGGGAGGCCGAGACGAGGGTGCTCCCGAGGAGGGCACCCCGGCGGCGGCCGGAGGACAGAGGTTGCATGAGGGCTGTCTAGCCCGCGCCGCGCTCCGTGGGCAATGCCCGTGGTGACCGGAAGCGGCCACTGGCCGGTACCGGCCGCACATGTTTTACACAGCCGTCACGCAGGAGGCCACTTTCACCCGCTCGGTCCGCGCTCCCGGCCCGCCCCGCGCGGGACGTCACAGCCAGCCGCGACGGACCGCCTGCACCCCCGCCTGGAACCGGTTCGCCGCACCCAGCCGGCGCAGCAGGTCCGCGCTGCGTCGCCGCAGCGTACGCTCCGACAGCCCCAGCTCGCGCGCGATCGCCTCGTCCTTCGCGCCCGAGGCCAGCAGCGCCAGCAGCGCCCGGTCGTCCCGGCCCGGCCCGCGCTCCGGGGGAGCGGTACCCTCCAGGCTGTCCGACGCCGGGATCTCCACCGCGTCGGCCCACGCCGCCTCGAACGCGGCGCACAGCAGGTCCACCAGCGGCCCGCCCTCCACGACGACCGCCGCCGGCCGCAACGCGTCCAGGTTCGAGCTGACCAGCGCCGTGCGCCGGTCGGCGATCGCCAGCTTGGTGGGCAGCGTCCGCGCGATCCGGGCCTGCTCGCCCGCCGCCGCCGCGAACCGCAGCTGCGCCCACGCGCCGGGCAGGTCCAGCACCTCGGCGGCATAGACGGCCCGCCACGACACGCCCCGCGCCAGCGCGAGCGGCTCCACCGGGTTCTCGTCCGCCAGCACGTACGGCGGCCGGTCGAACGCCATGAACTCGCCGGTCACCTCGTGCTGCAGGCGCGTGTACCAGGCACCGATCAGCGCCGGGTCGTCGATCACGTGCACCCCCGCACCCGCGCCCGCGGCGTCCGCCGTCTGCTCGAACAGTCCCGCCAGGTCCGGGATGGTCGACCGGACCCGGTCCAGCTGCGCCGCGGTCCGGTCGGTGAGCGCGCGCAGCGCCACCCGCGGGTCGACCGCCGTGTACGAGCCCTCCGTGCCGCTCGTGCGGTTGATCAGGCCCGCGGCCCGCAGCCGCGCCAGCAGCTCCGCGGGGTCGGCGCCCTGCAACGGCACGTCCCGGGCCACGTCCGTCTCCCGGACCGTGCCCTGGGCGAGCACGTACCGGTACACCAGCCGGGTGTCCTCGTCGATCCCGACGGCCCCGAAGTCGCCGTACGGGTCGAGCTCAGCCTCCGCCACCATGCGCGCCAGCGTAGTGCGGGTGAAGTCTGCCGGACCGTCGTGATGCGCGCCCCGGCGTGGTCCACACTACGTCTCATGCCGGCCGGTCACGCCGACCGGGAGCGACAGGAGAGGCCATGGCGAACCTGACCATCATCGAACGGTCCCCCGACCCCGAGACGCACGAGCCGGGCCCGCACTGGCCGTCGATCGCCACCTGGGTCCGGGCACTGGGCCAGAGCCGCCTGGGTGCCCTCCTCCTCCTGGTCGGCACGCTCGCCGCGATCCTGTGGGCCAACGTCTCCCACGGGTCCTACAGCGAGTTCTGGGACACGCACCTCAACGTCGGCGTCGGCGACCTCCAGCTCGAGTTCACGCTGCACGCCCTGGTCAACGACGCCCTCATGGCGCTGTTCTTCTTCACCGTCGGGCTGGAGGTCCGGCGCGAGTTCGCGATCGGCGAGCTCACGAGCTGGTCCCGGGCCGTGGTGCCCGTGGTCGCCGCCGTCGCCGGCCTGGTCGTGCCCGCCGTCCTCTACGTGCTCATCAGCCGCGGGAGCGGCTGGGAGGGTGCCTGGGGCGTCGTCATCTCCACGGACACCGCGTTCGTCGTCGGCGCCCTGGCGCTCATCGGCCCCCGGGCGCCCGGCCGCCTGCGGGTGTTCCTGCTGGCGCTCGCGGTGGTCGACGACATCGGCGCCCTGAGCATCATCGCGCTGGTCTACACCGAGAGCTTCGACCCGCTCCCGCTCGTGATCGCCGCGGTGGGCCTGGTCGGCGTCTACCTCACGCGGTACGTGCCGAGCGGCCGCGGGCCCATCTACGCCACGCTGTCGATCATCGTCTGGGGCGCGTTCCTCGCCTCGGGCGTGCACCCGACGCTGGCCGGCGTCGCCATCGCGCTCCTGGTGCCGGTGTACCGGCCCAGCCGGCGCGACGTGGAGCACGCCCTGACCCTGGCGCGCACCTTCCGGCAGTCGCCGAACAGCGACTACGCGCGGGCGGCGGCGAACAGCCTGCGGGAGTCGATCTCGATCAACGAGCGGCTCCAGTCCGCCTACGCGCCGTACGTGGCGTACGTGATCCTGCCCCTGTTCGCGCTGGCGAACGCGGGCGTGCGGATCGACGGCGAGATCCTGGCTGCCGCCGCGGGCTCCGCCGTGACCTGGGGCATCGTGGTGGGCCTGGTGGTGGGCAAGTTCGTGGGCGTGCTGGGCTCCGGCGCGGTGATGCGGGCGCTCCGGGTCGGCGACCTCGGGCCGGGCCTCGCGCTCGACCGGCTCGCCGGCGGCGGCGCGCTGTGCGGCATCGGGTTCACCATCTCGCTGTTCATCGTGGACCTCGCCATCGACGACCCCGCCGTGCAGAACGAGGCCCGCGTGGGCGTGCTCTCGGCGTCGGTGCTGGCCTTCCTGATCGCCGCGGTGATCTTCAAGGTGGCCGACCGGGTGCACCCCGCCAAGGAGGCCGGTGCCGTCCTGCTGCGGCCCGTCGACCCGGCCCGCGACCACGTGTACGGCCCGGCCGAGGCGCCCTACACGCTGGTCGAGTACGGGGACTTCCAGTGCGGCTTCTGCTCCAAGGCGTCGGGCGCCATCCAGGAGGTGCACCGCGAGCTGGGCGACCGCCTGCGGTACGTCTGGCGGCACGCGCCGCTGGACCGGTACCACCCCAACGCCGTCGCGGCCGCCGAGGCGGCGGAGGCGGCCGCGATGCAGGGCAAGTTCTTCGAGATGGAGCGCAGCCTGCTCCTGGACCAGGAGAACCAGCTCCCCTCCGACATCGTGCGGCGCGCGGCGGAGCTGGGGCTCGACGTCGACCGGTTCGAGCGGGACCTGGTCTCGCCCGAGGTGGCCGGCCGCGTGCGCGACGACGTGCTGGACGCCGAGGCCATGGAGGTCACCGCCGTACCCACGTTCTTCGTCAACGGGCGTCGGCACACCGGGCCGTACGACGCCCAGTCCCTGATCCGGGCGCTGGAGAGCACGGCGCCGGCCGGCTCCCCGGCCTCGGGCGGCTGACGGCTCCGGCTCAGGCGGGCCTCCCGGACCGTTCGGCCGCGGCCTCGCGCAGCCGGACGGCGTCCTGGCTGGGCGGCAGGCCGAACCGGCGCCGGTACTCCCGGCTGAACTGCGAGGGGCTCTCGTAGCCCACCCGCTGCCCGACGCCGGTCACGTCGCGCGGGCGGGTGGCCAGCAGCAGGCGCGCCTCCTGGAGCCGGATCTGCTTCTGGAACTGGATGGGGCTCATCGCCGTGACCGCCTGGAAGTTGCGGTGGAACGCCGAGACGCTCATGCCCGACAGCGCGGCCACGTCCTCGACCCGGAACGGCTCCGCGTAGTGCTCCCGGATCCAGCGCACCGACCGGGCCACGTGCGCCAGGCCGCTGTCCGCGAGGCCGAGCTGGCGCACCGTGGCGCCCTGCTCCCCGGTGACCAGCCGCCAGAGGATCTCCCGCTTCAGGAGCGGGGCCAGCACCGCGGCGTCCCGCGGGCGGTCGAGGAGACGGACCAGGCGGACGGCGGCGTCGACCAGCTCGTCCGGGGCGTCGCTGACGACCATGCCGGGGGCGGCGCCGCCCACGGGCGGGAGCACGCCCGGCGGTGCCTGCAGGAGCAGCTCGGCGATGAGGGCCGGACGCAGCACCAGACCGAAGCCGAGCGCGGGCTCGTCCGGGTCGGCCTTCGTGAACGTGCCCGTGACCGGGAGGTCCACGGAGGCCACGAGGTACTGCCCGGCCCGGTACTCCAGCACGCGGTCGCCGACGGCGATGCGCTTGGCGCCCTGGGCGATCAGCGCCAGCACCACGCCGGACATCGACGGCGCGGGCGGTTCGGCACGGTGCACGGCCGAGAGCTGCACGTCCTCCAGCGCCGTCGCGGTGGTGTCGGGGCGCGCGTGGCGCAGGATCAGCTCGCGGAGCTCGCCAAGGCTCATGGGGCGATCCTGCCACGTTCACGATCGGACCGGTAGCAGGAGGATCAGGCAAGAGCGGGCGACGATCTTGCTGTCGTCCCAGCAGGCGCATGCGGTGTGATGGCTGGGCCGGAACCTATCCGGCCCACCGTCGACCCGGGGATCGTCGAGCGCCCCGGGACAGCACACCGAGGAGAATCGTATGAACGTCGGACACGGCTTCCACGCCACCATGACCGCCCGCCCCGGCCAGGGCGGCGCGGTCGTCGACCTGCTGCTGCACGCACCGTCGCTGACCCACCCGGACTGCGTCGTCTTCCTGGTCGGGCGGTCCGCCACCGACGCCGACACGGTGCACGTCACCGAGGGCTGGACCAGCGCGGGCGCGCACAGCGCGTTCTTCGCGACCGGCGAGGCACGGGCACTGGTCGCGGCGCTCCAGCCGCTGCTCGCGGGGGAGTCGGTGTACACCGACGAGCTGCCGGTGGGCGGCAAGGCGGCCTTCTGACGTACCGGCCCTGGCGCCGCCCCAGCACTGTCCGAGCACTGTCCGAGCACTGTCCGAGAGGAACCCCATGACCGTCGAACCCGCCCCCCGACCGGACGTCGACCCGGAGCTGCGCCCGCTGCTCGACCTCCTGCCCGCCGTCCCCCTGACCGCCGCGACGCTGCCCGCCGTGCGGGCGGCCGCCGCGACCCCGCCCGAGGCGCTCGCTGCGCTCCTGGCGGGCCGGGGCGTCGAGCGCCGCGACGTGGTGGCCACCTCGCCGCACGGCGACCCGGTGCCGCTCACCGTCCTGAGCCCGGCCCGGCGGGACCCGTCGGTGCCGGCGCCCGTCGTGTACTGGATGCACGGCGGCGGCATGGTGCTGGGGGACCGGTTCTCCCAGATCGACGTCCCGCTGGACTGGCTGGACCGGTTCGGTGCCGTGGTGGTGACCGTGGAGTACCGGCTCGCCCCCGAGCACGGCGGCACGGTGCCGGTCGAGGACTGCTACCGGGGCCTGGTCTGGGTCGCCGAGCACGCGGCCGAGCTCGGCGTGGACCCGGAGCTGCTGGTGGTCGCCGGGACGAGCGCGGGCGGGGGACTGGCGGCCGGCGTCACGCTGCTGGCCCGGGACCGGGGCGCGCCGGCCGTCGCGGCGCAGGTGCTGGTGTGCCCCATGCTCGACCACCGGGGCGGCACCGGCTCCGGCCGGCAGTTCGCCGAGGGGCCTGCCACCTGGACGGGGGCGCAGAACGCGTTCGGCTGGTCCGCGGTGCTGGGCGAGCACCCGGCGGGGGTGTCGCCGTACATCTCTCCGGCGCTGGCCGCGGACCTGTCGGGTCTGCCGCCCACGTACGTCGACCTCGGCTCCGCGGAGGTCTTCCGGGACGAGGACGTGGCCTACGCGGCACGCATCTGGGCCGCGGGCGGCGAGGCGGAGCTGCACGTGTGGGCGGGCGGCTTCCACGGCTTCGACTCCCTCGTGCCGGACGCCCGGGTGTCCCGTACGGCCCGCGCGACGCGCACGGCCTGGCTCGGCCGCCGGCTGACGGACCCGGCCTCCGGGGCGTAGCCGACCGCGCCCGGACGGGTGGGCACCACCCGTCCGGGCGCGGTCGGCGTCGGCGCGTCAGCCCTTGACCGACCCCGACATCAGGCCGCCCACGAAGTACTTGCCCAGCACGATGTAGACCAGCAGGGTCGGCAGCGACGCGAACAGGGCACCGGCCATGGAGACGCCGTAGTTCTGCAGCAGGGCGCCGTTGGCGAGGTTGTTCAGCGCCACGGTCACGGGGCCGTTCTGCGAGGACGAGAAGAACACCGCGAACAGGAAGTCGTTCCACGCCGAGGTGAACTGCCAGATCAGCACCACCACGAAGCTGGGGATCGAGAGGGGCAGCACGATGGACCAGTAGGTGCGCAGCATGCCCGCGCCGTCGACCCGGCCGGCCTCGATGAGCTCGTGCGGCACGGTGGCGTAGTAGTTGCGGAAGATCAGCGTGGTGATCGGGATGCCGTAGACCACGTGCAGCAGGATCAGCGTGGGCACACCGCTCGGCAGGCCGAGGTCCAGGACGAGCTGGTTCAGCGGGATCATCACGGCCTGGTACGGGATGAACATCCCGAACAGGATCACGGTGAAGACGATGTCGGCGCCGCGGAAGGTCCACCGCGCCAGCACGAACCCGTTCAGCGACCCGAGGAACGCCGAGATGATGGCGCTGGGCACCACCATGCTCACGGTCCGGACGATCGCGGGGGACAGCGTGGTCCAGGCCGTGGCCCAGTTGTCGAGCGTCCAGGCCTGCGGCAGGGCCCAGGCGCGGCTCGGGTCGGCGTCGCCGGTGCCCTTGAAGCTGGTCACCAGCAGCACGTACACCGGGATGAGCACCACGACGAGGAAGAAGATCAGCGCCGCGTAGCGCAGCGTGCGGGCCAGCGAGTACCGGCTCCGGCTCGTGCGGGGGCCGGGGCCGCCCACGGCCCGGGGGTGCGCCGTGAGCTGTTCGGCGGCGGCGGTCATCGCTTCTCCTCGCGGTTCGTGCGGATCAGGTACGGCACGATGACGAGCGCCACGATGATCAGCAGGATCGAGCCCACGGCGGCCGCGTTCGCGTAGTCGAAGCTCGACTTGAACACGAACATGTCCACGGCCGGGACCTTGGTCTGGTAGTTGGCCGGCTTGGAGATCGACATGATGAGGTCGAACGCCTTCAGGGACATGTGGCCGATGATGATCAGGGCCGACAGCGCCACCGGCGAGAGCTGCGGGAACAGCACGTAGCGGTACAGCTTCCACTCGCTGGCACCGTCCACGCGGGCGGCCTCGCGCAGCTCGTCCGGGATACCGCGGAACCCGGCAAGGAAGAGCGCCATCACGTAGCCCGAGAGCTGCCAGATCGCCGGGATGGCGATGGCGACGATGCCGAACGTGACGTTGTTCCACCAGTTGTTCTGCAGGAGGTCGAGGCCGACCATCTGGAACAGGCGGTTCAGGCCGGAGGCCTGCTCGTCCTGGTTGGAGTTGAGCAGCCAGCGCCACACCACACCGGAGGCGACGAACGAGACCGCCATCGGGAAGAGGTACACCGAGCGGAACAGGCCCTCGCCCTTGACCGGCTTCTCCAGCATCCACGCCCACAGGAAGCCCATGACCATGGTCCCGGCGAGGAACACCGCCGTGTACAGCAGGAGGTTCATCAGCGAGTGCTGGAAGTCCTCGCTGGCCAGCAGGTCGAGGTAGTTCGTGAACCAGACGAAGGCGGCGGGCTGCTGCCCGGTGGCCTGCGCGGCCGTGTGGCTGTCCGTGAAGGACGTGGAGAAGTTGGCGACGATCAGCCCGTAGACGAACACGCCGACGAGGATCAGGGACGGGGCGAGCAGGAGGAGCGGTGGTCCGACTCGCCGCAGTTTCTTGAGCATGTGGGTACCTCGGGTGCCATGGCTGGTGGCCGGCGGCTGGTGGGTGGCTGTGGCGGGCGGGCGCGGCCGCGCGCCGTCGGGACGGACCCGACGGCGCGCGGTGGGTGGTCCGGCCGGGAGCGGTGCTCCCGGGCGGGTCAGCCCTGGACTGCGCCGGCCAGCTCGGACTGGTAGCCGGCGAGGTCGGACGCGCCCGTGGTGAACTTGCTGGTGGCGTCCGAGATCGCGTTGAGCGTCGCGACCGGGGCCGCGGCGCCGTGCGCCAGCGAGGAGACGATCGTGTCGTTGGCGAACGACTCGATGGCGGTCTGCTGGTACTCGGAGAAGTCGGCCGGGTCGGCGTCTGTCCGGGCCGGGATGGACCCCTTGGCCTTGTTGAACGCGACCTGGCCGTCCAGGGAGCCCACGGTCTCGAGCCAGGCCTTGGCACCCTCCGGGTCGGGCGCGCCGACCGGCAGGGTGAAGGAGTCGGCCAGGAAGTCGAAGGTGCCGTCGGTGCCGGGCACCGGCGCGGCCGTGAAGTCCGTGCCGAGCGCCTTGTCCTGCTCCTCGAACGCGGCGACCGCCCAGTCGCCCATGACGTTGAACGCGGCGCTGCCGTCGATCACCATCTGGGTCGCCTCGGGCCAGTCGAGACCGTCACGGTCGTCGTTGGTGTACCCCATCAGCGTCTCGAAGTCCTCGAGGGCCGCGGTCACCTCGGCGCCCTCCCAGTCGGTGCTGCCGTCCCAGAGCCCGGTGTACCCCTCGGGGCCCAGGTCGGCCAGCAGGACCGTCTCCAGCAGGTGCACCTGCGTCCAGGTGGTGCCCACCGACAGCGGCGTCACGCCGGCCTTGTCGAGCTTGTCGAGGTCGGCGATCCAGGCGTCGAGGTCCTCGTACTGCGCCTCGGGGTCGATGCCGTTCTCCTCGAGCACGGTCGGGTTGGCCCAGATCACGTTCGCCCGGTGGATGTTCGACGGGATCGAGTAGATCGCGCCGTCCTCGGTGGAGAGCCGGTCGACCAGGTCGGCCGGGAAGACGTCGGTCAGGCCGAACTCGTCGTACAGGTCGGAGACGTCCTCGATCTGCGCGGCGTCGATGTAGTCCTGCAGCTCGGCACCGGCGTGCGCCTGGAACGTGTCCGGCGGGTCCTGCGCCTGCAGGCGAGTCTGCAGCAGGTCCTTCGCCGCCGAGCCCGCGCCGCCGGCGACCGCGCCGTTGACGAACTCGATGTCGGGGTGCTGCTCCTCGAAGACGCCGACCAGGGCGTCGAGGCCGGCCTTCTCCGAGCCAGCCGCCCACCAGGTGAACACCTCGACCTGGTCGCCGCCGCCCTCGCCGCCGCCGCCGTCACCCGAGCTGTCGCCGCCGCCGCACGCGGCCAGCGTGAGACCGAGGACAGCGGCTGTCGCCACCGTCGCGGTCATCCTCCGGTTCACTCGCATCTGGGGTCCCTCAACCTTCCTCGGTCGCTGGAGCACCGGCCCGGGACCTCGTCGTCCCGGCACCGGCGCGCTGGGCCTCGCTGGGCTCGGTGCGCTGGGGGACGACGTCGTACCTGGGGCCGGCCGGGCGCGCCTGTACGCCCGTGAACCCGCGTCTATCGAACGACCAGGGGCCGTTGGTGTCAAGAAATGAACGCAAGCGTCGCTCGATCGTGACCTGAACGTTCAGTTCGTGTATCCAAACCCGTCATTTCTCACCGGAAGGCGGTTACCCTGGGCGCTGTGCGCGCGGATCGGGTGACCCCGGGTTCGCAGACCTCACTGCGTGAGGCCAACCGAGCCCGTATCGTGAGCGCCGTCCAGCAGCGTGGCTCCCTCACGCAGATCGAGCTGGCCGGCGTCACAGGGCTGTCCCCGGCCACCATCTCGAACATCGTCAAGGAGCTGTCCGCCGCGGGCGTGCTGCACACGGCGCAGTCCGTGCGCAACGGACGGCGCGCGCTCCAGGTCACGCTCGCCCGCAACCTCGGCCTCGTGGTGGGCATCCGGTTCGGGCAGCGGTCCCTCAGCGTCGCGCTGGCCGACGCCTCGATGCGCGTCCTGGCCGAGCAGCGCATGCCGCTCGCCCCCGACCACCGGGCCGACGCCGGGATCCAGCGCACGGCGATGCTCGTCCGCGAGATGCTCCAGGCCGTGGACGCCGACCCGTCCGAGCTGCTCGCCGTGGGCGTGGGGGTGCCCGCGCCGGTCGACATCCGCACCGGCGAGGTCGTGACCGTCGGCATGATGCGCGGCTGGGACGGCGTCCGCGTGGACGAGATGCTCGGCGCCGAGCTCGGCGTGCCGGTCACGACCGACAACGACTCGACGCTGGCCGCCATCGCGGAGGCGCGGTTCGGCGCGGGCGCCGGCTACGACTCCGTCGCCTACGTCCGCGCGTCGCACGGCGTGGGCGGCGGCCTGGTGCTGGGCGGCCGGGCCGTGCACGGCCGGTCGGGCGTGGCCGGCGAGATCGGGCACGTGTCCGTCGACGAGAACGGCCCCGTGTGCCGGTGCGGCAACCGCGGCTGCCTCGAGATGCTGGTGGGCGCCACCCGCCTGCTGTCCCTGCTCCCGCCCGAGGCGGGCCACCTCACGCTGGCGGACCTCGTGGCCCGCGCCCGCGCCGGCGACCCCGGCTGCCACCGCGTGGTCTTCGACGCCGGGCGCCACCTCGGCGTCGCCCTGGCGAACCTGTGCAACCTCGTGGACCCCGACGTCGTGGTCATCGGCGGCCAGCTCGCCGAGGCGGGCGAGGTGCTGCTCGAACCGCTGCGCACCGCGCTCGGCCAGCGCGTGGTCGCCACCTCGCGCGGCCCGGCCGAGGTGATCCCCTCGGCCCTCGGCGCGGACGCGGGCGTCCGCGGTGCGCTGGCCGCGGCCCTCGACCGAGCCCGGGCCCAGGGCTCCCTAGGAGTGACGACATGACCCGACCCACCCCCGGCAGGCGGAGAGGCTGGGCCAGGCGGATGCTGGCCGGGACCGTCGGGCTCGTCGTGGCGGCCGGCGGCGCCGGGTGCGCGGTGGGCGACGCCGGCACCGCGCCCGGCGTCGAGCACGAGGGGACCATCGGTCTGCTGCTGCCCGAGGCCCAGACCGCCCGGTACGAGGCGTCCGACCGCCCCACCTTCGTCTCCGTCACCGGCCGGCGCTGCCCGGGCTGCACCGTGCTGTACGCGAACGCCGCGCAGGACGCCGCCGCCCAGCTGGAGCAGGCCGAGTCCATGCTCGCCCAGGGCGCCGACGTGCTCGTGCTCGACGCGGTCGACACCGTCGCCGCGGTCGGGATCGTCACCCAGGCCAAGCGGCTGGGTGCCCAGGTGATCGCCTACGATCGGTTCGTGGACGGCGCGGACTACTACGTGTCGTACGACTACGAGTTCATCGGCTTCCTGCTGGGTTCGGCACTGGCCGGCACGGTCACCGAGCGCGCCGCCCGGGCCGACGCCGACCAGGACGCCGGGCAGGAGGGCGGTCAGGACGACGACGGACGGCCCGGGGTGCTGCTCGCGCACGGCTCGGCCACCGACCCCAACGCGCTCGCGCTCGCCGCGGGTGCCCGCCGCGCCCTCGAGGGAGAGGACATCGACGTGCTCGCCGAGCACTACACGCCCGACTGGAGCCCCGACAAGGCCACGGAGTGGACCGAGGCGATGCTGACCCAGTACCCCGGCCGGGTCGACGGCATCCTCGCCGCCAACGACGCCATCGCCGGCGGCGCCATCGCCGCCGCCAAGGCGGCCGGCCTCGACCCGGTCCCCGTCACCACCGGGCAGGACGGCGAGCTCGCCGCGGTGCAGCGGATCGTCGCCGGGGACCAGTTCATGACCGTCTACAAGGCCACCGACCAGCAGGCCGCCACGGCCGCCGAGCTCGCCGTGCGCGTGCTGCGCGGTCAGGACCCGCGCACCACGGCCGTGACCGACGGCGTGCCCACGGTGCTCCTCGCGCCCCGCGCGGTGGGCGCGGCCGACGTCGAGCACGTCATCGTGGACGGGCACGTCTACACCGTCGACCAGATCTGCGTCCCGGCCTACGAGGCGGCGTGCGAGCGCGCGGGCCTGCTCGGGTCCGGCGACGCCGCCGGGGCCCTCGAGGGGGTGGGCGCCCGATGAGCGATCCGGTGCTGTCCCTGCGCGGCGTCTCCAAGCGGTTCGGCGGCGTCCGCGCCCTGGTCGACGTCGACGTCGACGTGCGCGAGCACGAGGTGCTCGCCGTCGTCGGCGACAACGGGGCCGGCAAGTCCACCCTCGCGGGCGTGCTCGCGGGCGCGCACCGGCCGGACGCCGGCGACGTGCTCCTGGACGGCCGCCCGGTGGTGCTGGACACGCCGGCCGTCGCCCGCACCCTCGGGATCGCCGCGGTGTTCCAGGAGCTCGCGCTCGTGGACGACCTCGACGTGGTCGAGAACCTGTTCCTGGGGCACGAGACCGTGCGCGGCCCGCTGCTGGACGAGGTCGCCATGGAGCGCGAGGCCTGGCGGCTGCTCGACCAGCTCGCCGCCAGCGTGCCGTCGGTGCGCGACCCGGTGCGCACCCTGTCGGGCGGTCAGCGCCAGGTCGTGGCCGTGGCCCGCGCCCTGCTCGGCTCGCCCCGCGTGGTCGTGCTCGACGAGCCGACGGCGTCGCTCGGCGTCCGTCAGACCGCCGAGGTGCTCAACCTCATCGTGCGGCTGCGCGAGCGCGGGCACGCCGTCGTCCTGGTGAGCCATCAGGCGGGAGACCTGCAGGCCGTCGCCGACCGCATCGTGGTGCTGCGCCTGGGCCGCGTGCACGACGTGTTCGACGGCGACGCCTCCTACGAGGACCTGCTCGCCGCGATGACCGGGGCGGTCCGGCCGGGCACCAAGCACGCGGGCGGCGCGGGTCGCACCGACGCCGGACGGGCGGTGCGCCGATGAGCGCCGACGCGCCGGCCGCGGCGCCGGGCGCGGGCCTGCCGGGCGCGGTCTGGCAGCGGGTCCGTGGTGGCACCAGCCTGCTCCCGATCGTGGTGGCGCTGGCCGCCATCTGGCTCGTGCTCGGGGCCGTCAACCCCGCGTTCCTCGCTCCCGAGAACGTGGTCAACCTGACCCTGCAGAGCGCCCCGGTCGGGGTCATCGCGCTCGGCGTGGTCCTGGTGCTCCTGGTGGGCCAGATCGACCTGTCGGTCGGGTCGCTCAGCGGGCTCGCCGCGGCCGTGGTCGCCGTCGGCTCCGTGACCCTGGGCTGGCCGGTCGCGCTCGCGATCCTGGCCGCGCTGGCCTGCGGCGTGGTGGTCGGCCTCGGCTACGGCATGCTCTCGGCGCGGCTCGGCCTGCCCAGCTTCGTGTTCACGCTGGCCGGGCTGCTGTTCCTGGCCGGGGTGCAGCTGCGGGTGCTCGGCCCGCTGGGCTCGATCAACCTGCCCTTCGAGTCCTGGTTCGTGCGGTCGGTGCAGCAGAGCTTCCTGCCCACCGGCGTGGCCTGGGCGCTGGTGGTGGTGGTCGTCGTCGCGTACGCGGCCGTGCAGGTGGCCGCGCGGGCGCGGCGACGGCGCGCGGAGCTGCCGGCGGCGAGCGTCGGACAGGTCGCGGTGCGCACCGGGGTGCTCGCCGTGGTGCTGTCGGCGATCGTGGCCTACCTGGGCGCGGCCCGCGGCGTCGGCTTCTCGGTGGTGCTGTTCGCGGCCCTGGTCGTGGTGACGGACGTGCTGCTGCGCCGCACGCGCTGGGGCCGGTCGGTGCGCGCGGTCGGCGGCGACCGGCGGGCCGCCACCCTGGCCGGGGTGCCCGTGCAGCGCACCGTGGTGCTGTGCTTCGTGGCCTGCTCGACGCTCGCCGCGCTCGGGGGCGTGCTCGCGGCGGGTCGGCTCGGCGCCGCCAACCAGGGCACCGGCGGGGCGGACACCTACCTGGTGGCGATCGCCGCCGCGGTGATCGGCGGCACGAGCCTGTTCGGCGGCCGGGGCAGCGCGTGGTCCGCGGTGCTGGGCGTGCTCGTCATCCAGTCCATCGCCAACGGCCTCACGCTGATGAACGTGGACCAGGCGGCCCGGTACATGGTGACCGGCGCGGTGCTGCTGCTGGCCATCATCATCGACATGCTGGTGCGCAAGCGCCGGGAGGCCTGACATGATCCGTCGTCCGACGCTGGCGATGGTGGCCGAGGCCGCCGGGGTGAGCCTGAAGACCGCCTCGCGCGTGCTCAACGGGGAGCCCAACGTGGCCGCGGCCACCCGCGAACGGGTGCGCGACGCCGCCACGTCGCTCGGCTTCCGGCGCAACGCCGTGGCCGCCGACCTCGCCCGCGGCGGCTTCTCCCGGCTGGTCGGCTTCATCACCGGCGACCTGGCCAACGAGTTCTACTCCGCGCTGGCCAGCGGCATCGAGCGCGAGCTGCGCGAGCACGGGCTGCAGCTCCTGACGGCGTCGTCCGACGAGGACCCGTCCCGCGAGAGCTCGCTGACCGGTGAGCTGCTGGAGCGGCGCGTCGGTGCCCTCATCGTCACGCCCGCAGGCGCCGACCACTCGGCCCTGCGCGGCGAGATCGCCGCCGGGCTCACGGTGGTCGTGGTGGACCGGCCGGCCGCCGGGATGGACGTGGACACCGTGGTGATCGACAACCGGGGCGGCGTGCGCGCGGCCACCCGGCACCTGCTGGACCACGGCCACCGCCGTATCGGTTTCGTGGGCGACGAGCCCCACCTGTGGACCTACCAGGAGCGCAGCGCCGAGTTCCTCGCCGTCATGGCGGACGCCGGGGTGCCCGACGCCGAGCGCTGGCTGCGGTCGGGCGCGCACTCGGCGTCGGCCGCCCGGGACCTCGCGGCGGAGCTGCTGGCCGACCCCGAGCCGCCCACCGCCATCCTCGCGGCGAACAACCGCGCGACGGTGGGCACGCTCCAGGCCCTGCACGAGGTGGGCGGGCGCGCGGGCGGCGACGAGATCGCGGTGGTGGGCTTCGACGACTTCGAGCTGGCCGACCTGCTGGGCATCACCGTCGTGGCGTACGACGCCGTCGAGATGGGCCGGCGCGCCGCCGAGCTCGCGGTGGCACGCTCCGCGGATCCTGGGCGGCCGGTCGAGCTGGTGGTGCTGCCCACGCGGGTGGTCGCGCGGGGGAGCGGGGAGCGCCGGGCGCGCTGACCGGGGCTGCCGGGCGGGTCGGGTTGGCGGGGGAGTTCGGTGCCTTGCGTGCTCTGCTGCCGTGGGTTCGGTCCGTTGCCTTGAGGTCGGTCCTTTGCGTGCTCTGCTGGCGTGGGTTCTGTCCTCGACGTGTCCGGCGGTCACGGGTCCGGTTTCGTGCTGTCTTGGGTCGGTCCTTTGCGTGCTCTGCCCTGGCACGTTCGGTCTGTTGCCTCGGCGTTGGTCGCTTGTGTGTCGGGGTGTCGTGGGTTCGGTCTCGTGTTGCCGTGGGTTCGGTTTGTTGCTTCGGCGTTGGTCGCTTGTGTGTCGGGGTGTCGTGGGTTCGGTCTCGTGTTGCCGTGGGTTCGGTTTGTTGCTTCGGCGTCGGTCGCTTGTGTGTCGGGGTGTCGTGGGTTCGGTCTCGTGTTGCCGTGGGTTCGGTTTGTTGCCTCGGCGTCGGTCGCTTGTGTGTCGGGGTGTCGTGGGTTCGGTCTCCTGCTGCCATGAGTTCGGTCTCTTGTCTGCCCTGCCTCGGCGAGTTCGGTCCCTTGCCTCGAGATCGGTCCATCATCGGGCCGATCTCGAGGCAAGGGACCGAACTCGTCTCGTGGCGGTGTGCAAGGGACCGAGCCCGTGGGACCAGCGCCCCCCGCTCCCGGGGGCCGGGTGAAAAGTGTGGACGGGCGCCTGTGGGATAAGGGGTAGTACGCGCAGGTTTAGGTGTTTTCCACACGGTGGTGGTCCAGCAGTTCTGGCCGCGGTGCCGCGTCAATACGCTCCCAGGCACACGAGGTTCCCCAGGCCTGACGAGGAGCACACCATGTCACGAACCCTGAGAACGTCCCGGTCCCTGATAGCGCTGTCGGCCGTCGCGCTCGTGGTCGGCACGGCACTCACCGGCGCGTCCACGGCGGGGGCGGCGTCGCCCACTGCGACCGGCGCCGGCACCAGCACTGCCGGCATCAGCACTGCCGGCATCAGCACTGCCAGCATCAGCACCGCCGGCACCAGCACCGCCGGCACCACCACCGCCGGCACCACCACCGCCGACATCAGCACCGCCGGCACCAGCACCGCCGACATCAGCACCGCCGGCACCGCGAGCACTACCAGCACCCGCAGCACCGCCCCCGCCCCCGCCCCCGCCGGCCTCGACGTCGTCGATCTCCCCGACGCCCAGGTGCGCGCGATGGAGCGCGACCTGGGTCTGACCAGGGCCGAGATCCCGGCCCGCCTGGCGCTGGACGCCGAGGCGGCGATCGTCGAGGCGCACCTGGCGGCGACGCTCGGCGAGGACTACGCGGGCACCTGGCTGCCCCGAGGGGCCGACGCGCCGCGGGTCGCCGTCACGAGCGCGGCGGCGGCGAGGGTGGCCGAGCGCGCCGGCGCGGACGCCGTCGTCGTCGAGCACGGCCTGGGCGCGCTCACCGCGTGGAAGGAGGCCCTGGACGAGGTGGGTGCGCCCACCTCCGTGCACTCCTGGTACGCCGACCCCACGACCAACGAGGTGGTGGTCGAGGCGGCCGACGCCGCGGCCGCGCGGGAGATGATCGACCAGGCGGGCGTGCCGGCCGAGGTGGTGCGGGTCGAGAAGTCCACGGTGGCGCCGCGCACGGCCCGCGACATCCGGGGCGGCGACGAGTTCCACCGGCCGACGGGGGACGGCTGGGTCACGCTGTGCTCGATCGGGTTCGCGGTGTCGGGCGGGTTCGTGACCGCGGGGCACTGCGGGCAGACCGGCAACGCCGTCACCGCCCCCGACGGCACGGCCCTCGGCACCTACCGTGGCTCGACCTTCCCGGGGCACGACTGGGCGTGGGTGGGCACCACCAGCGGCTGGACGCCGACGGCCGCGGTGAACAACTACGCGGGCGGCACGGTCGCCGTGGCGGGCTCGGCGGAGCAGGGGATCGGCGCGTCGGTGTGCCGGTCCGGCCGGACGACGGGCTGGCGCTGCGGCGTCATCCAGGAGAAGAACGTCACCATCAACTACGGTGACGGCGACATCCCGGGCATGGCCACGGGTTCCGCATGTGCCGAGGGCGGGGACTCCGGCGGCTCGGTGATCTCGGGCAACCAGGCACAGGGCGTCACCTCGGGCCGCATCGGGGACTGCTCCACGAACGGCCGGTTCATCTACCAGCCGCTCAACCCGATCCTGAGCAACTACGGCCTGCAGCTCACCACCACGGGCGGTGGCGGGGGCCGGCCGCTGGTGGGGCTGGCGGGCAAGTGCATCGACGTGCCCAACTCCGAGTTCACCGACGGCAAGCGGCTCCAGCTGTGGACCTGCAACGGCACGGCGGCGCAGCGGTGGACGTTCCACGCGGACGGCACGCTGCGCGCCGGCGGGCTGTGCATGGACGTGGCCTGGGGCAACACGGCCGACGGCACGGCCGTCCAGCTCGCCAACTGCAGCGGCAACCCGGCCCAGCAGTTCACGCTGAGCGGTGCCGGGGACCTGGTCTCGATCCTGGCGAACAAGTGCGTGGACGTGCCGAACAGCAACAGCGCGGACGGCACCCCGCTGCAGATCTGGACCTGCAACGGCACGGCGGCCCAGAAGTGGCGCGTGGGCTGACCCCGCGTCACCGAGACAGAACGGTAGCGGTGGAGACCCCGGGCGAGACAGAACGGCAGCAGCACGAAGGTGGCGGCTGTCCTGTCTCGCCAGGGTTCTCCATCGGGCCTCAGAGGGTGGCGCGGACCGTGTTCGCGGCCGTGACCAGGTTCGCGAGGGACTGCTTCGTCTCCGGCCAGGCGCGGGTCTTGAGGCCGCAGTCCGGGTTGACCCACACCAGGCGCGGGTCGATCGACTTGGCGGCGAGCTCCACCAGGTCGGTCACCTCCTGCACCGACGGCACGCGCGGGCTGTGGATGTCGTACACGCCCGGGCCGATGCCGCGCGCGTAGCCGGCGTCGGCCAGCTCCGGCACGATCTCCATGCGGGACCGGGCGGCCTCCACGGACGTGACGTCGGCGTCGAGGCCGTCGATCGCCCCGATCACCTGCCCGAACTCCGAGTAGCACAGGTGCGTGTGCACCTGCGTGGCGGGCGCGGCCCCGGCGGTCGCCAGCCGGAACGAGCGCACCGACCAGTCGAGATACGCAGGGTGTGCGGCCGTGCGCAGCGGCAGCAGCTCGCGCAGCGCGGGCTCGTCCACCTGCACGACGCCGATGCCCGCCGCCTCCAGGTCGGTCACCTCGTCGCGCAGGGCGAGCGCGACCTGGTCGGCGGTGTCGCCCAGCGGCAGGTCGTCGCGCACGAAGGACCAGGCCAGGATCGTGACCGGTCCCGTGAGCATGCCCTTGACCGGCTTGTCGGTGAGCGAGGCCGCGTACGCCGTCCACTCGACCGTCAGCGGCGCGGGCCGGGACACGTCGCCCCACAGGATCGGCGGCCGCACGCAGCGCGAACCGTAGGACTGCACCCAGCCGTGCACCGTGGTCGCGAAGCCGTCGAGCTGCTCGGCGAAGTACTGCACCATGTCGTTGCGCTCGGGCTCGCCGTGCACCAGCACGTCCAGCCCCAGCTCCTCCTGGAGCGCGACCGTGCTCGCGATCTCGGCGCGCATCGCGGCCGTGTAGTCGGCGTCGGACAGCTCGCCGCGCACCCACGCGGCGCGCGTGGTGCGGATCTCGGCCGTCTGCGGGAACGAGCCGATGGTGGTGGTCGGCAGCGGCGGCAGGCCGAGGGCGGCCTGCTGGGCCTCCGCGCGCTCCGCGTACGGTGCGCGCTCGACGTCGGCCGCGCTCAGCGCGGCGGCCCGCTCCCGCACCGCGGGGACGACGACGCCGGGCGCCGCCGCGCGGGTGCGCACCGCGGCCGTGGAGGCGGCGAGCTGGTCGGCCACGGCCGCGCGTCCGTCGGTCAGCGCCGTCGCCAGGGTCGCGACCTCGGCGACCTTCTGGTCGGCGAACGCGAGCCACGACGCCAGGCCGGCGTCCAGCCGGGGCTCGTCCGCGACGTCGTGCGGCACGTGCAGCAGCGACGTGGAGGTGCCCACGGCCAGGGCGCCCGCGCCCGGACCCGTGCCCGGCGCCGTCAGACCCTCCAGGACGGCCAGGCGGGCGCCGAGGTCGGCACGCCAGATGTTGTGCCCGTCGATCACGCCCGCGACCAGGGTCTTCGTCTCCAGCCCGGGCACCGGGCCCGTGGGCACCGCGCCGCGGACCAGGTCGATCGCGACGGCCTCGACGTCGGTGCCGGCCAGCAGCGCCAGACCGTCGCCCGCCTCGGAACGCAGGTCGCCGTAGGGCGCCGTGACCAGGATCGCGGGTCGCTCGGCGGCACCGTCCGCCGCCGGCGCGGGGGAGAGGTCCGTGGCCAGGCGGGCGTAGGCGCGGCGCACGGCGTCGGCCACCTCGTCGAAGGGCACGCCCAGCAGGTCCGTGACCAGGGCCGGCTCGTCGAGCTGCACCCAGGGCGCCCCCGCCGCGGCCAGCGCGCGCAGCACGCCGGCGTAGGCGGCCACGACGTCGTCCAGCCGGTCCAGCGGGCGGAAGCCCTCGGGGGCGCCGTCGGCCGGCTTGCTGAGCAGGAGGAAGGTCACCGGCCCCACGAGCACGGGCCGGGTGACGACCGCGGGTCCGCCGTCGGCCGGGTGCGCCGCCTCGGTGAACTCGCGCACCACGCGGTCGTCGACGAACCCGATCGGGGTGTCCGGGCCGATCTCGGGCACCAGGTAGTGGTAGTTCGTGTCGAACCACTTGGTCATCTCGAGCGGCGCCGCGTCCCCCGCGCCGCGCGCCACGGTGAAGTAGGCGTCCAGCGGGAGGCGGCCCTCGGGCGTGGTGAGCCCCGCGAACCGCTCGGGGACCGCGCCCAGCAGGGCGACGACGTCGAGCACCTGGTCGTAGGAGGAGAACGAGCCGGGGACGGCGGCGCCGTCGGCGCCCAGGCCCAGGTCGGCGAGGTGCCGCACGGTGGCCAGCCGCAGGTCGTGCGTGGTGGCCTCCAGGTCGTCCGCGGTGGTGCGGCCGGCCCAGAAGGACTCGACCGCGCGCTTGAGCTCGCGGCGTCGGCCGATGCGCGGGTAGCCCAGGACGGTGGCGTTCGGGAAGTGCGGGTTCTTGACTGCCATGCGTATCAGCTCCATCGGACCTGGCGTTAGCACCTTGCCCCGAGATGGGCGCCTCGGAGGTAGGTTGCTGCGGTGTCGTGGAGCCAGGACTCTCGACCGCTCTGGATGATTGACCTGGATCGTAAGCATGACCGGGATGTGGTCGGAAAACCGTCCACGCTTCAAGACGGCGGCGTTCGTGCTGGTCATCGCGTCGCGGCCGCCTAGCGCACGGCGGCGGTCCCGGCAAGCCGGCCGCCATCAGGAACCTGATGGCGGCGATGTGCCGGACGGGCCGGCTGCGGCGGACGCTGACGTTCTCGTCCGTACGCCGGCGCGACCGCCGGCGCACCCGCACAGAAGGTCACCCACCCATGCCGAAGATCCTGATGGTCCTGTCCGCCGCGAGCACCCTGCGTCTGGCCGACGGCACCGCCCACCCCACGGGCTACTGGGCCGAGGAGGTCGCGGCGTCGCACCGCGTGCTGACGGCCGCCGGCGCACACGTCGACATCGCCACGCCCGGCGGTGTCCGACCCACCGTCGACGCGATCAGCCTTGACGAGCGCGGCGGCGTCGGCCCGTCCGACGCCGCCCGGCACCGCGCCTACCTCGACGCCATCGCCGACCGGCTCGCGCACCCGCTCGTGCTCGCGGACGTGCACGCCGCCGACTACGACGCGATCTACGTCCCCGGCGGCCACGCCCCCATGGCCGACCTGGCCTACGACGCCGGCCTCGGGCGCCTGCTGCGCACCGCGGACCAGCGCGGCGCGGTCGTCGCCGCGCTGTGCCACGGCGTCGCCGCGCTGCTCAGCGCGCAGACCCCGGACGGCACCTTCGCGTGGGCCGGGCGGAAGCTCACCGCGTTCACCGACGAGGAGGAGCGGCAGGGCGGCCTCGGCGACGGTGCGCCCTACCTCGTGGAGTCGCGCCTGCGCGAGCGTGGCGCGCTGGTGCGGACCGGGGCGCCCTGGTCGAGCACCGTCGTGCGCGACGGCAACCTGGTGACCGGCCAGAACCCGCAGTCCAGCGCCGCCACGGCCGAGGCGGTCCTCGCCGCCCTCGCGGAACGCTGACCGGCGGCTAGCCTGTGGTCGAGACGGGACCGGTCCCGTCCGGCGTACGCCGGACGTCAGCGGCGGAGGTGGTGCGGATGCCGGGACTCGACCTGCTGGCCACCTTCCTGGAGGTCTACCGCACCGGGTCGCTGTCGGCGGCGGCCGAGCGGCTGGGCGTGAGTCAGCCCGCCGTCTCCGGCCAGGTCGCCCGGCTGGAGGAACGGCTCGGCGGCCCCCTCTTCGTGCGCTCCGGCCGCGGTGCCCGGCCCACCGAGCGGGCCGTGGCGCTCGCCGCCCGGGTGGGTGTGCACGTGGACGGGCTGCGGTCCGCGCTCGGTACCGGGGACCAGGGGCCGGGCATCGGCGGTCTCGTCCGGATCGGCGGGGCGGCCGAGCTGATGTCCGAGCGGGTGCTCCCCGCCCTCGCGCCGCTCGTCGCCCGCGGGCTCCAGGTCCGGGCGACGCTCGGCCTGGGCGACGACCTGCTGGCCGCTCTGGCCGAGGGGCGCCTGGACCTGGTCGTCTCCTCGGTGCGGCCCCGGGACGCGGCGGTCCGGGCGATGCCGCTGGTGGACGAGGAGTTCCTGCTCGTCGGGCCGGCGTCGCTCGCCCACACCGTGGACCAGGTGCGGCTCGCCGCGGACCCGGTGTCGGCCCTGGCACACCTGCCGCTGGTCGCCTACGCGGAGGACCTTCCGATCGTGCGGCGGTACTGGCGCAGCGAGTTCGGTCGCCGGCCACCGAACGCGACGTCGCTCGTCGTGCCCGACCTGCGGGCCGTGCTCGCCGCGGTGGCCGCCGGGGCGGGGGCCTCGGTACTGCCGCGCTACCTGGCCGCGCCGGCCCTGGAGGCGGGACGCGTGGTGCTGCTGCACGAACCCCAGGCGGCGCCGCTGAACACGCTGTACCTGGCCGTGGCGCGGGACGCGCCGCCCGACCCGGCCCGCGCGGCGGTCGTGGACCGGCTGGGCGAGGTGGCCAGGCGGTGGACCTCGCTGTAGAGCGGACTGACCATGCGTCTGCTGCCAGGACGGGGTGAATCCTGGCAGCAGACGCATGGTCTCGATCCGCGAGGGCGTGGTGGTCAGGGGTGGGGGTGGTTGCGGTTCCTGGTCGGGTTCAGCGTGGCGGGTCCCGGGGTGCCAGGGGTGGGGGTGGCGGAGGACTGGGCTGCGGCCCTGGGCGTTGCGGAACCGAGCCTCGCCGAGCCGAGCGCGACCGCACAGGCGGCCAGCGCCGCGCTGACCGCCAGGGGTCCCACGAGGCCCAGCGGTGCGATGGCGGTGCCGCCCAGCACGGGGCCGGCGAGCGCCCCGAGGTTCAGTGCGACCGTCGAGTACGCGCCGCCCATCGTGGGGGCGTCGTGGGCCGCCGCCATGCCGCGGGCGATCAGTGTGCCGCCGACGGCGAAGGACAGCGCCCCCTGGACCGGCGCGAGCACCCACGCCGCGACCGGGGACGCGGCGAGCGCCGTCCACGTGACCCACCCCGCGAGCAGGGCGGGTCCGGCCACGCCGAGCAGCAGCCTGCCGTGCGTGCCGGCGAACCGGCCGGCCACCCCGATCCCGGCGAAGGCGCCGAGGCCGAAGAGGGCGAGCACGGCGGGCACCAGCGCGGAGGCGAGTCCGGCGCCGTCCGTGACGACCACCGCGAGGTAGGTGAAGGCGCAGAAGGTCGCGCCGTTGACCAGCACGCCGAGCGCGAGGACCCGCAGCAGGCCGGGGGAGCGCAGCGCACGGAGCTCGGCCCGCAGGTCCGGTCGGGCGTGCGGCGTGCGGTCGCTCCGGCCCGGCGTCCGGGCGGCGACGGGTACCAGGGCCGCCGCCGACACCCCCGCGATGGCCCACAGCGCCGAGCGCCAGCCCCACACCTCGCCGAGCAGCGCGCCCGCGGGGACGCCGGCGACCAGGGCGAGCGTCGTGCCGCCGAGGATCACCGACAGGGCCCTGGCCTGCCGCTCGGCCGGGACGACGCGGGGCACGGTCGACAGCGCCACGGCGAGGAACCCGGCGTTGGCCACGGCGGCGACGCACCGGGTGGCGAGCAGCACGCCGAAGCTCTCGGTCAGGGCGCCCGCGACGTGGGCGCCGACGAAGACGAGCAGGCAGGCGGTCAGGGTCCACCGGGGCGGCAGGCGGCGCCCGACGGCGGCCGTGAGCGGGGCGCCGACGACCATGCCGACGGCGAACCCCGAGGTGAGGTATCCGGCCTGGGCGACGGGGACGCCGAGGTCGGCGCTGATGCCGGGGACCAGCCCGGCGAGGACGAACTCCGAGGTGCCCTGCGCGAAGACCGCGACAGCGAGCACGTACAGCAGTGATGGCACGAAGACTCCGAAGGATGAGGAAACGGGTAGGCCTGGTCGGCACTACGGGCCCTTCGGGCGCGCGCGAGTCCGCTCGGGAAGAAGGAGCGGTGCGGCGAGGGCTGGCCTCGCCGGTCTCTGCTGGGGCGTCTCGGGCTACCGGAGTACCGGCAGCCCTGACCTGGACGCTTCGGGAGACCTCATGCGGCGAACCTAGCACGCACGGGCAGCGGGCGGTGCCACGCGGTCTCGCGGTCGAGCTGTCCCGTGCTGCGGAACAGGAGCACCTGGTGGGCGTCGGGCAGGGCGGCCGCGAGGGCGTCCGTGGTGGTGCGCTCGAAGCCGAGCCGCTGCCAGAAGCCGCCCGAGCGGCGGGAGAACAACCAGGCCTGGCGGGCGCCGGCGTCTGCGGCCCGGTCCAGGGCGAAGCGGGCCAGGCGCAGCCCGCTGCCGGTGCCGCGCAGGTCGGGGCGGACGGCGACGCTGCGGACCAGTGCGTGCTCGCCGTCCGTGCCCAGCTCGAAGCCCGTGCTGGCGCGCACCGCCCCGGCGTCGTCGCGGTCGAGCCAGAGCCGCACGGCCGGCTCGGCGAGGGCCGCGACGGTGAGGTCGGCGGCGCGCAGGAAGGCGGCGAGGTCGTCGAGGTCGTCCGGGGTCGCGGGATGGAGCACACCGGGATCCTAGCCAGTCGAGGGCCGGGCGAGGGCAGCCGAGGGCAGCCGGGATTCGAGCAGGATCAGGCAAGGATGCGCGAGGAACGCCGTCGCCGTCGGGCCCCGGGATCGCCTTGACTGGTGGACGAGCCGGGGCGACGCCCCGCGGGCTCGGAGCCGGCCTCGGCCGGCAGCATCGGACAACTCGTGAGAGGGCAGCACATGCAGATCACCATCGTCGTCGGGGCCAGCTCGGGCATCGGGCGGGCGACCGCGGTCCGTGCCGCGCAGGGCGGTGCGGGCGTCGTCGTCACCTACAACTCGAACGCAGAGGGCGCCCGGGAGACCGTGCGGCTCGTCGAGGAGGTCGGCGGTACCGCCGTGGCGCTCCCGCTGGACGTGGGGGACAGTGCGACGTTCGGCGCGTTCCGCGCCGCCGTCGTGGAGGCCGTGGCCGCCACCTGGGGCGAGCGGCAGGTCACGGGCCTCGTGAACAACGCCGGATTCGGCGGCGGCACCCCGTTCGCGCAGCTGTCCGAGGAGCTGCTCGACCGCACCTACCGCGTGCTGTTCAAGGGGCCCTACCTGCTGACGCAGACCCTGCTGCCGCTGATCGCCGACGGCGGCGCGATCGTGAACACCGCGAGCAGCTCCGCGGGCACGGCGGGGCTCTCGGAGGGGTACTCGGCCTACGGGTCGATGAAGGGTGCCGTGGTGGTCCTGAGCCGGTACCTCGCCAAGGAGCTCAGCGGTCGCGGCATCCGGGTGAACTCCGTGTCGCCCGGGCCGACACGCACCCGGCTCGGCGGGGACGCGTTCGAGAAGTACCCCGAGGTGATCCCGCCGCTCGTGGAGCGCACCGCGCTGGGCCGTCTGGGCGAGCCGGACGACGTCGGTGCCGTCATCGCGTTCCTGCTGTCCGACGCCGCGCGCTGGGTCACCGCGCAGGACATCGAGGTGTCGGGCGGGTTCAACCTGTAGCCACCGGTCCGCGCCCTGGGACGCACGTTCCAAAACGTCCCAGTATCGGTAAAGATAGGGCATATCGCCTATCACCAGGGGAATATCGTGACCGCGACCGCCTCCGGGGCCACTGCAGCACTGTCCCGCGAGCCGGGCTCCATGCCCGCGCTTGTCGCCTGCGACGTCACCGGGACGCTGGCCAGACCCGGCCGGCCGCCCCGGGCGGCCGTGCTCGACGCGGTCGCCGCGGTGCGGGCGGCGGGCCACCACGTGGTGGTCGCGACGGGCCGCTCGCTGGTCGGGGCGGTGCAGGTGGCCCGGCAGCTCGGCGTCCGCGACGGGTGGGTGGTCGCGGCGAACGGCGCGGTCCGGGCCCGGCTGCACCCGGACGGCTTCACCGTGGCGGAGGTCGTGACGCTGGACGCGGAGGCCGTGTGCCGGCTGGTGGCCCGGACCCGCCCGGACCTGCGGATCGCCGCCGAGGTGGTGGGCACCGGGTACCGGGTCACCGACCGGTTCCCGGCCCGGCAGCTGGCCGGGTACGAGGAGGTCGTCGACGACCCCGCAGGGTTGTGGGCGCGGCCCACGCCCCGGCTGGTCGTGCACGGGCAGTGGGCGCAGCGGCTGGTGCCCGCGCTGCGGGCGGCCGGGGTCACGGCCCATCCCGTCCGGGTCGACTGGGTGGACGTCACGGCGCCGGACGTGAGCAAGGCCACCGCGCTGGAGCAGGTGCGCGAGGCGCTCGGGGTGGCCCCGGGCCGGACCTTCGCGGTCGGCGACGGCGAGAACGACCTGGAGATGCTCGCGTGGGCGGGCACGTCCATCGCCATGGGGCAGGCGCCCGAGACCGTGCGGGCTGCGGCCGACCGGGTGGTGGGCACGGTCGAGGAGGACGGCGCGGCGGCCGCGCTGCACGAGGTGCTCCTGCGGCGCTGAGCGTCTAGCGACCCGCTGAGGGGACGCCGTAGCGGGCGGCCGTCGTCGTCACCGCCTCCTCGACCGCGTGCTCGACCTGGGCCCGGGTCGGGTTCCAGCCGGTCACCATGAGACGCGGCCAGAACACGTAGTTGCCGATCATGCCCAGGAAGTTCGCCGCGGCCAGGAGCGTGTCGTCCACGCGGGCGGTGCCCGCGTCGTGCTCGGCCCGGAGGTAGTCCTGCACCTGGCGGAAGAACGGCATCTTGCCGGTCTCGAACTGGGTGTCCGCGATCTGCGGGAAGCGCGGCATCTCCGCGATCACCATGCGGTAGAGGCCCACCATCTCGGGCCGCGACATGAGTGCGGCGTACCGCAGGCCGTACACGCGCAGGCCGTGGGCGAGGTCGCCGGTCCCGGGTGCGGCGCGGTCCTGATCCGCCGCGCTCCACTGCCGGGTCACGACCGCCTCGAACAGGCTGGCCTTGGTGGGGAACTGCTTGAACAGGGTGGCCCGGGACACGTCCGCGTCCTGCGCCACCCGCGCCAGCGACGTCCCCGCGTAGCCGTGGGCCATGAACAGGCGGGTCGCGGCGTCGATGATCGCGGCGTGCTTCTGCTCCGCGAGCTGCTGGTGGTACGCGCCCGTCCCTGTCGCCATGCACCCATCATGCCCGAAGCGGCGAGGTGAGTCACTTGACTCACAACCACCCGCCGGCGTAGCGTCGAGCGAGTTGCGAGTCGAACGACTCGGAACTTGACGAGAGGACGTGCCGTGCGGCGGTTCGAGAACAGGACGGTGCTGGTCACCGGTGCGGGTGGCGGCATGGGCGTGAGCCACGTGCGCGCCTTCCACGGGGAGGGGGCCGCCGTCGTCATCGGCGACCGGAACCCCGAGCGGGGCGCGCGGCTGGCCGCGGAGCTGGGGGAGCGGGCCCTGTCGGTCACGCTGGACGTGCGCGACGAGGAGCAGTGGGCGGCGGCCGTGGCGGCCGCCGAGGAGCGCTTCGGCCCGGTGTCGGTGCTCGTCAACAACGCCGGCGTGGCACAGGCCGCCGCCACGGTCGAGCACACGGAGCCGGCCGACTGGCGGCGCCTGCTGGAGGTCAACCTGACGGGGCAGTACCTCGGCATCCGCGCCGTGACCCCGTCGATGCGGCGGGGCGGCGGAGGCGCCGTCGTGAACATCGCCTCGACGATGGGCAACACCGCCACGCCGTACTTCGCCGCCTACACGGCGAGCAAGTGGGCGCTGCGCGGCCTGACCCGTACCGCGGCCCTGGAGCTCGGCCGTGACGGCATCCGGGTCAACTCCGTGCACCCCGGCGCCGTGGCCACGGCGTTCATCACGGAGCCCGCCGCGCCCGGGGCGGCGCCGATCGCCGACGCCTACACGCCCGAGCCGTTCGCCGTGCCGCGCGTGGGCGAGCCCGGCGACGTCACGCGGCTGACGCTGTTCGTGGCGTCGGACGACGCGGCGTACGCCACCGGCTCGGAGTTCGTGGTCGACGGCGGCCTGCTGCTCGGCCCGGCCCTGAAGTACGCGCCCGCGCCCGGCGAGGAGGCGGCCTGATGGACGAGGCGGTGCGGCGCGCCATCGAGATCACGCCCGCGGCCACGACCCGGCAGCGGATCGTCGACGTCACGACCACCGGGCGGCGTACCGGCCTGCCCCGGCGGATCGAGATCTTCTTCTACCACGTGGCCGGGCGCACCTACCTGTGCAGCGGCACGGTCGACCGGCCGAGCTGGTACGTGAACCTGGTCGCCGAACCGGCACTCACGTTCCACCTCAAGCACGGCGTGCGGGCGGACCTGCCCGCCACGGCCCGGCCGGTCACCGAGGACGCGGAGCGCCGCAGGGTGCTGGCCCACATCGTCGCCGACCTCAACCAGCCCGCCAACCCGGGCCATCTGGACCAGCCCGTGGACCTGGAGGACTGGGTGCGCCGGTGCCGTCTGGTGGAGGTGACGTTCGCCGACGGTCCCGGGGCGTGACGCCAGGCACGGCGCCCGGCGGCTCGCCGCGCCCCCGGCGCGGACCTGGGTCAGGATGTCCGCATGGCGCACGCTCCCTCGCACGGTACGCCCGGTCCTGCCACGCCCCGGACCACGTTCTTCCTGGTCATGATCCTGGTCTCGGCCCTGCTCGCGACGCTGGCGGGCCTGTGGCTGCTCTGGCCCGACGCGGCCGACGTGCCCGACCGCGTGCCGGCCAGGGCCGAGGGCACCTCGTTCGTGGACGTGACGGTGTCCGGTCCGGCGGACCCGGTCACCGGGAGCATCCCCGTGGAGCTGGCGGACGGCTCGGACTCGCACCTCCAGTCGCCAGGCCCGTCCGTTCCGCTCGCCGAGGGCGACCGGATCACCGCCGTCGACATCTCCGGGGTGGCCCAGCCCGGCGTCGACCCCCTGGTGTTCCTCGACTTCCAGCGGGAGCTGCCGATCGCGCTGCTCGCGATCGCCTACGCGCTGGTGGTGCTGCTCGTCGCCCGCTGGCGCGGGCTCGCCGCGATGGCGGGCCTCGGGCTCGCGTTCGTGGTGCTGCTGGGCTTCACGATGCCCGCGCTGCTGGCCGGGCAGAACGCGTTCGGCGTGGCGCTGGTGACCTCGTCGCTGGTCATGTTCGTCACCCTGTACCTGGCCCACGGGCTGTCGGCGCGCACCTCGACCGCGCTGCTCGGCACGCTGGTGGGCCTCGCGCTGACCGCGGGGATCGCGGCGTGGGCGGCCGGCGCCGCGCAGATCACGGGCACCACCGACGAGGCGTCCTCGTTCCTGCCGTCCAGTGCGCCGGCCGCGGACCTGCGCGGCATCGCGCTGTGCGGCATCGTGCTGGCCGGGATGGGCGTGCTCAACGACGTCACCATCACGCAGGCCTCCGCCGTGTGGGAGCTGCGGGCCGTCGCGCCCGGCGCGTCGCGGGCCGAGCTGTTCGCCAGCGCCATGCGGATCGGGCGCGACCACATCGCCTCGACCGTCTACACGATCGCGTTCGCCTACGTGGGCGCCGCGCTGCCGCTGCTCATGATGGTCTGGCTGGTGGACCAGTCACCCGCCACCGCGCTGAGCTCGGGCGAGATCGCCGAGGAGGTGGTGCGCACCCTGGTCGGCTCGATCGGCCTCGTGCTGGCCATCCCGGTCACGACCGCGATCGCGACGCTCACCGTGCCCGGGCCCGCGCCCGACGGGCCGCCGCCGGCCGAGCCGTCCGACCCGGACCTCATGGCACCGGTGTCCGAGGCGTGGGCGGCCGGGGCCCCGCGGACCACGTAGCGGCGCCGGGCGGGAACACGGGCGGGCACCCGCCGGTTGCCTGCCTCGGACAGCACGAGCGCGACGAGAGGAACACCCCATGCGAGCAGTGGTCTTCGACCGGTTCGGCGGCCCCGAGGTGCTGCACGTCGGCGAGGTCCCGGAGCCTGCGGCCGGACCGGGCCAGGTGCGGGTGCGGGTCGAGGCCGTGCCCCTGAACGCGTTCGACGGCAAGGTCCGCTCGGGCGCCATGGAGTCCGTGTTCACCACGGCGCTCCCGGGCGTGCCGGGCCTGGAGGTGGCCGGGGTGGTCGACCAGGTGGGCGACGGCGCCGCCGGGGTCGCCGTCGGCGACCGGGTCACGGGGTGGACCAGCCGGGGTGCCGCGGAGCTCGCCGTCCTGGACCGGTGGGCGGCCGTGTCCGACGGCGTCGACCCGGTCCAGGCCTCGGCCCTGCCGGTGGTCGGCGAGACGGCCCGGCGCGCGCTGCGCATCCTCGGCGTGAGGTCCGGCGAGACGCTGCTGGTGCACGGCGCGAGCGGCGGCGTCGGCGGGCTCGCGACGCAGCTCGCCGTGGCGGCGGGCGTACGGGTGGTGGGCACGGCGTCGGCGGCGAACCAGGAGCGCGTCGCGGCCTACGGTGCCACGCCCACAACCTACGGCCCGGGCCTGGTGGACCGGGTGCGGGCCCTCGTGCCGGTCGTGGACGCGGTGCTGGACACCTCCGGCGCCGGCGTGCTCCCGGACAGCATCGAGCTGCGCGGCGGCACCGACCGGGTGCTCACCCTGACGGACCCCGCGGCGCACGCGCTGGGCGTCGAGTTCTCCGAGCGGTCCGAGCCGTCGTCCGCCGACCTGGCGGAGCTCGTGGGGCTCGTGTCCCGCGGCCAGGTGTCCGTCCCGGTGGCCGCCGTCCTGCCGCTGGCCGAGGCGGCCCGCGGGCAGGAGCTGGTCGACGGCGGTCACGCGGGCGGCAAGGTGGTCCTCGTCCCATGACGCGGCGGGTCTGGTTCGTGACGGGAGCCGGACGGGGGCTCGGCCGCGCGATCACGAGGGCGGCCCTCGCCCGGGGTGACCGGGTCGCGGCCGCGGCGCGGGACCCGCGCGTGCTGGACGACCTGGTGGCGGAGCACGGCGACGCCGTCGCGCCGCTGCGGCTGGACGTGACCGACGCCGACCAGGCCGCCGCGGCGGTGGGCGCCGCGACGGACCGGTTCGGGCGCCTCGACGTGGTGGTGAACAATGCCGGCTACGGGCTGTTCGGGTACGTCGAGGAGATCACGCCCGCGCAGCTGCGCGACCAGCTCGAGGTGAACCTGCTCGGCGTGCTGCACGTGACCCAGGCCGCGCTGCCGGTGCTGCGGGCGCAGGCCTCGGGCCACGTGGTGCAGGTGTCGAGCTCCAGCGGCGTGGCTGCCTGGCCCGGGCTCGGCGGATACAGCGCCTCCAAGTGGGCGCTGGAGGGGCTGTCCGAGTCGCTGGCCCAGGAGGTCGAGGGGTTCGGGGTGCACGTGACGCTCGTCGAGCCGGGCCCCGTGGACACCGCGTGGCGCGACGAGTCCGCGGTGCGTGCCACGCCCCTGCCCGCCTACGATGCGCTGCGCGCCGCGGCCTGGCACCCGCCCGGTTCGTCGACTCCGGAGGAGGTCGCGCGCGTGGTGCTCGCCGTCGTGGACGCCGACGAGCCACCGCTGCGGATCCTGGTGGGCGACCTCGCGGCCGACGCCGTGCTGCCGCTCACCGAGGAGCGTCTGGCCGGGTGGCGGCGGTGGGAAGGGCTGGGGCGGTCGGCGGGGTGAGGGCGCTCAGCGCGTCTGCCACCCCGGCAGCAGCCGCTCCAGGGCGTCGGCCAGCGGCACGGACTCGCCGTCCTTGCCGCCCGCGCCGAGCGTCAGCGGCGGACGGCTCGGCTCGGGGCGCAGGCCGCGCACCCGGTCGAGCAGGCCGAGGGGCGCGGTGAGCACGTAGAAGTCCCCGTCGGTGCTCAGGCCGGCGCTACGGTCCATGCGCAGGTACCAGCCGCGCAGCGGCGTGCGCGCCGTGCCGCGGCCGCCGTACCCCCGCACCAGCAGCGCCTCGGCCGGCAGCCCGGCGGTCCGTGCCGCGGCCGTGAACTGCCGCAGCATGGCCTCGGCCCGCTCGTGCTCCGCGTCCTGCCGGGCCTGGAGGCGCTCGGCCTGCACCCGGACGGCCTCGGCCCGGCGCCCGGCCCACTCGTCGTCACGCATGCGGGCAAGTCTCGCACCCGGCGGCCGCCGACCCGCTCAGTCCGCCGCGTCCTGCCGGCGCTCGTGGGTGAGCAGGGTGATCGCCACGGCCACCACCACGCCGATCAGCGTGTCCAGCGCGCGCTCGCCGACGAGACCACCCACCGGCACGGGGTGGGCCAGGTGCGTCATGGACAGCGCCAGCGGCGTGATGAACAGCATCGCGACGGCGTAGTTGCGGCCCACCCAGAGCTCGGCGCCCGCCTGGAGCAGCGCGGCCACAGCGATGACCACGAGCGGCGGCGGTCCGGCCGCCAGCAACTCCCAGGCGATCAGCACCCCGACCAGCGTTCCCGCCAGCCGCTGGGCCGCGCGCACCAGCCGTCCGGCGGCGTCGGGCGCGGCCATCGGGACCACGGCGGCCACCATGGCCCAGTACGGGTGCCCGACGGCGGTCGCGATCCCGCCGGCGACAGCCACACCGACGCCGTACCGCACCACGTAGTGCGGCAGGGTCCACGCCGGTCCGGGAGGCGGCGGCGTCGACCGGGGCGGGGCCGCGGGCGCTGCGGGTGCCGCGGGCGCCGGTGCGGCGGTGGTCGCGCCGCCGCGCTCGAACGGCGCGCAGACGGCGGTCAGCCCGAGCGCGAAGGCCGCGGCGGCGGCCGCGACCGCCAGGGCCACGACCAGCGTGCCGGGCTCGGCCGGCACGGAGGAGCAGGCCCCGAGCGCGAAGATCGGGAAGAGCGGCCCGGGTGGGTGCCAGCGCAGCCGGTGGGACAGGACCGCCACCACGACCGCCCAGAGCGCGGCTACGGGCACCACCAGCCAGGCAGTGCCCGGCACGGCCGCGCCGAGCACCGCGAGCAGGGTGCCGGCCAGCACCGACGCGACCAGCACGGCAGCCGCCTGAACCTGCATGACCAGGCGGGGACGGAGAGGGACCGTGCGTCCGAACAGGCTGGTGAACGCGCCGAACGTCGCGTACAGCGACCAGTCGAGATGCCCCGTGGCCCAGAGCACCAGCATCGGCAGCGCCACGGAGGCCGCGGCCCGCAGGGCCACGGGGAGCTCGCCGCCGTACGGTCCCACATGCAGCATCCGGCGCAGGTGGGGGAGCAGGGGGCGGGAACTCATGTCCTTCGCATCCTCCCACGTGACGGGGTCGGGAGAACCCCACCGCCGGGACGGAGGACAGCCACCTGGTCGGCGGGCGACCTTCTGACCAGCATGGATACATGGAATCCACCATGTCGCACGCTTCGGTCACAGGCCGCCCGCTCCGCACGGTCGCGGCGGGCGCGTTCACGCTCGCCGTGCTGGCGGGGATCGCGGAGGCGATCCTGGCCGTCACCTCGATCGCCGGCACCACCGGCCTGGACAGCGGCCTCCTCGTCCAGGTCGCGGTGCGCGGTGCCGTCTTCGCCACCGCGCTGAGCTGCGCCTGGTACCTCGCCCGGGGCCATCGGTGGGCGTGGTGGGCCCTCCTGCTCGGCCTCGGTGGCGTGGGCCTGGCCTCGATGCTGGTCCCGATGGCCGCCGCCCTGGCCGACGGCGCCTCCTGGTCCACGGTGTTCGACGCCGGCACGTCACCGCTGTTCCCGGCCGTGCGCGCCCTGCACATCCTGTCCGTGCTGGTGGGCGTGACCGTCATGCTGCACCCCGGGGTGCGCGCGAGCCTGGGGCGCGTCCAGGGGTGACGACGGTGGTGCCGCTCAGGGCCGCAGGAACTCGCCGACCACGGCGAGGAACTCCTCCGGGGCCTCGTCGTGCACCATGTGTCCCACGCGAATCTCTGCCAGCCGACCGTCGGCGACCTCGTCGGCGAACCGGACCAGGTCCGTCTGGTCGACACTGCTGTCCGGCCCGCCCGCGACCACCAGCACCGGCGCCTGGATCCGCAGCGCGTCCGCCCACCAGGCCGGGTCCGGGTCGCTGCGCTGGGCACGCAGCGCGTTGACGAGCGGCCAGTCGAACGGCACCGGGTGGCCGGGCTCGTCGAACGGCTCAAACCGGGCACCGCCTGGGCGGGGCACTGTGGCGTCCTCCAGCACGAGACGCGTCACGCGGGCGGGTGCGCCGGAAGGACCCGGGATCGTGCCGGCCACGGGGCTGGTGGCGCGCTCCATGGCTGCGGTGACGAGGCTGGCCGTCACCGCACCCATCGAGTGCCCGACCACGGCGAGCCCGCCCGGTGCGGAGGCCGGGCCGGGGACTGGCCAGCGTGCGAGGTCCGGCCCGGGCGTGGAGCTCAGCCCGGGCGTGAAGTCCGGATCGGGCGTGGAGTCCGGATCGGGCGCGGAGTGCAGTCCGAGCGCGGCGCAGAACGCGAGCGTGTCCGCCGTCATCAGTTCGTACGAGTACTGCCCGGGCCGGCCGCTGTCCCCGTGGCCACGTGCGTCGGGCGCGAGCACCCGGTGGCCGAGTGCCGCAAGGTCGTCCAGCAGGGGATCCCACGACAGCGAGCTCTCGCCGAGAGCATGCAGCAGGAGGAGCGGCGGCGCGGCCGGATCACCTGCCTCGCGGTAGGCCAGGCGCAGGACGGTGTCCGGGTCGGCGCTGGTCGGGTGCGGGGCCGGTGTGTGCCGGGTCGGCGTGTGCGGTGCCTGCGTGTGCGGTGCCTGCGTGTGCGGTGCCTGCGTGTGCGGTGCCTGCGTGTGCGGAACGGTGTTGTGCCGGATCTCGACGTGGTGGACCGGGTGCTGCGGTGCGATGGTCATCGGCGCAAGTATGCCGAGCGGGCGACCGCACCGGCACCGTCGTGGTGCGACACGCGGCGAGAATCCGCTGACCGCATACGGCGCCGGGTCGCTCTGCCGGGGACTGGCAGCGTGCAGGCACAGGCCACAGGCCACAGGCCACAGGCCACAGGCACAGGAGCCGGAGCGGGTGCAGGAGCGGGTGCAGGAGCGGGTGCAGGCACCGGCTCGGGCGCGGGTGCGGGAACGCGCTGCGATCCGACCCGGACCGTCTCAAGATCGGTCGGTCGCTGCACCCCGCATCCGGAGTTCGGTCGCTTGCCTCGAGATCGGTCCAATGATCGACCGATCTCGAGGCAACGGACCGAACCGGGGTGTGCTGGTCGAGCACTGGACCGAACCCGGGGCACGCTGGCCCAGCAATGGACCGAGTTCGGGGATGCCGGTTGAGCGGAGGACCGAGTCCGGGGGCAGGCGGGCTCAGCGCTGGACCGAGCGGGGTGTGCCGGTCGAGCACTGGACCGAGTTCGGGGATGCCGGTTCAGCGGAGGACCGAACCCGGGGCACGTGGACCCAGCAACGGACCGAACCGGGGTGAGCCGTTTGAGCAGCAGACCGAACACGGGTGCCGCCGGCCCACCGCCGGACCGAGCACGCCGGCCCAGCACCGAACCGGACCGAACCCGCCGACCACCACCGGACCGAATACCGACGCACCAGCCGGGCAAGGGCCCATGGCGCCCCCGGCACCGAACCTCCGCAACCCCCGGAAACCTCGGCAACCCCCGCACTCCCGCACCCCCTCAGTGCACATGCCCCCCGCCCGCCGCGACCGGCGTCGCGCCCGGACGGCCCCACTGGATCGTCGGGCGCCCCCCGGACCAGCTGTTCCCCGTGCCGTTCTCGTCGGCCCGCCAGAACCAGCCCGGCAGACCCCCGGCCGGCCACCCCTCGGGGTAGTCCTGCCAGGCCTCCTTGCGCCCGCGGACCGTCATGTCGAGCAGCGCCAGCGCGGGCATCGTCGCCTCGGCCCCGCGCCCGGTGACGCTGTTGGTGAGGAACGTCCGCCCGCCGCGGCGCAGGAAGCACAGCCACGTGCCGAAGTCGCCGCCGGACAGCACGTCGTCGTCCGTGTCGAGCACCGAGTACCAGTGCCTCGGGTAGCCCATGAACTCGACGAACGGCGCGAGCTCGGGCCAGGGCGCCTTCGCGAGCACCGCGAACGACACCCCGCGGGCCGTCAGGTAGGCCGGGTCCTGCACCGCCCAGTACGTGAGCGTGCATCCCTCGCACTGGTTCTCGAACGGCTCGCCCGGGTGCCACATGTGCTTGTAGAGGATCAGCTCCTCGCGGCCCGCGAACAGGTCGAGCAGCGTCGTGGGTCCGTCCGGTCCCACGACGACGGCGCCCCCGTCCACCTCGGTCATCGGCAGGCGGCGTCGCGCGGCGGCGATCGCGTCGCCCTCGCGGGTGTGCGCCTTCTCGCGGACCAGCAGCTCGTCGCGCGCGGCCTGCCAGGCCGCCCGGTCGACGACCGGCGGGACGGCGGCCGCGGTCTCCGGGATGGCGCCGGTGTGGTGGGCGTGGCCCTCGTGGGTGGTGCTCATGATGCTCTCCTTCGCCTCGACAGCATTCCTGGGATACCGACGGCCCGCGCTCGCGGAAGTCATCGCCCTTCATGACCACGACGAGCGAACCCCGGCCGGATCGACACGTCGCCGTAGGGTGAGTCGCATGCGCATCGCCGTCCTCGACGACTACCAGAACGTCGCACACCGCCTCGCCGACTGGGGCTCCCTCGACGCCGAGGTCCGGTTCCTCACCGAGCACCTGGCCGGCCCGGAGGCGCTCGCGGCGGCCCTGGCCGGGTGCGACGTCGTCGTCGCGATGCGCGAGCGGACGCCGTTCCCGGCCGCGGTCCTGGACCTGCTGCCCGATCTCCGGCTGCTGGTCACGACGGGTCCGGCGAACGCGTCGATCGACCTGGCCGCCGCCCGCGACCGTGGCGTGGTGGTGTGCGGTACGGAGTCGCCGTCGTCGGCCACGCCGGAGCTGACCTGGGCGCTGATCCTGGCCGTCGCGCGCCACGTGCCGCAGGAGGATGCGCGCCTGCGTGCGGGCGGCTGGCAGCACACGATCGGCACGGACCTGGCAGGGCGCACGCTCGGCGTCGTCGGCCTGGGGCGGCTCGGTGCGCAGGTCGCGCGCATCGGGGCGGCGTTCGGCATGGACGTGATCGCCTGGAGCACCAGCCTGGACCCGGCGGTCGCTGCCGCGGCGGGCGCGCGGGCCGTGCCGAAGGACGAGCTGTTCGCCACCGCCGACGTCGTCACGGTGCACTACAAGCTCAGCGAGCGCAGCGCGGGGATCGTGGGCCGCGCCCAGATCGCGCGCATGCGCCCGACGGCGATCCTGGTGAACACCTCGCGCGGCCCCCTGGTCGACACCGAGGCGCTGCTGGAGGCGTTGCACGCCGGCCGGATCGGCGGCGCGGGCCTGGACGTGTACGACACGGAGCCGCTGCCCGCTGACCACCCGCTGCGGTCCGCGCCGCGCACGGTGCTGACGCCGCACCTGGGCTACGTCACGGAGGACACCTACACCACGTTCTACCGGCAGGCCGTCGAGGACGTCGCGGCGTGGGCGGCGGGCAGCCCGGTGCGCGTGCTCACCTAGCCCGCCTGCCCGGGCGCCGCCGACGCGATGCTGCGTCGACGGGTGTACCGCCGGCGTGGTGGTTTCGGGCAGGAGCGAATGTCGTACCTGGCCAGGCTCGCCGCTCCTAGGGTGATGCCCACGCCCGGGGCGCGGGGCCCTGGCTCCGAGGGGGAGAGCTCATGCGAGCGACGCGATGGATCCTTGCGTTCGACGGATCGTGCTGCCAGTGCCGTCGGCTGGCCGAACAGGTGGAACGGTCCGGTGACGGCCGGATCGACATCAGGCCGCTCGAGGATCCGGACGTCAGGGCATGGCGCGAGCGCGTCCTGGGCGACGAGCCGCCGCACACGCCGACCCTCGTCCGGGTGACCGGCGACGGGGCGGTCAGTGCCTGGACGGGGCCGGTCATGGCCGTCCGGACGGCGGCGCGGCTCGGCGCACGACGGACCCTGCGCCTGCTCGGCGCCCTCGGTGCGCTCCGCAAGGGGGCCGACGGCCCGGAGGCGGGGGCGGGTCTGGGGCGCGGGCAGTTCCTGCGCCTGGTCGCGCTCGGTGCGGTGGGCTTCGCGCTGGGTGGCGCGACGCAGGCGGCGGCAGCGCCCCTCAGCCCGGCCAGGCAGTGGGTGCAGGCGAACCGGGACCGGCTGCCCCAGGACTACACGGCGTTCGCCGCCCACGACATCCGGTACCGCAAGGCGATCTACGCGGCGTCGCCGACCAGTACCCGCAGCCGCCTCTGGGTCGAGCACCTCCAGGGTTACCGTGCCGCGCACCCCGGCCTGTCCGCGGACCGCGCGGCGGTGGTCGACCGGGCGATCGGGGCCGCACGGGACGAGTCGCTCCTGGCGAACCGCTCGACCGACGCCGGCATCGACGCGCGGCTGGAGGGCCTGTCCGAGGACGCCGTCGCGGCGTTCGGCACGGACGAGGCGCGGGCGCTGCTGGCCACGCTCGGCCCGGTGCAGCAGGGGCAGGCGGCCGAGTGCGACTGCAACATCTTCGACAACTTCTTCTGCTGGGACTGCCAGGGTTGCATCAGCTGTCCGTGCTCGCTGTGCTCGGACTGCACGGAGTCCGGCTGCGGCCCGCTCTGGACCGTGAGGTGCAACGGCGTCTGTCAGTGAGCCGGCAGCCGGCGGCCACGAGCTACCCCAGCGCCGCCGACGCGATCTCCAGCGCCTCCGCCCGGCCGATCCCGAGAGCCCGTACCGTGGCGGCGTACCGGCCGGCCGCCTCCTGGGCCAGGGCGAGCCGCTGGTCCCCGGCGGCGCTGACGAAGGTGCCCGCACGGCCCCGGGTCTCGACGAGACCGGCCGCCTCCAGCTCCCGGTAGGCACGGGCCACGGTGTTGACCGCGATGCCGAGGTCGGCCGCGAGCGCCCGGACCGTGGGCAGGCGGGTGCCGACGGGCAGCGTCCGGTCCGCCATCTGCTGGGCGAGCGCGGTGCGCACCTGCTCGAACGGCGGGACGGGGGAGTCTGCGTCGATGCGGATCACGCCCGCAACCCTACAAGTGGGGGGTCGCCTTGCACTTCACCCGGTGGTAGACATGGGCCGATGGCAGACATCTAGGACATATATGGAGTTTGGGGGCGCCATGTCTGAGTTCTACGAGATCAGGGACGACAAAGGGACCGTGCTGGAGGTGCTCGGCACGGACGACGAGCCCGCGGGGGAGATTCTCGTGACCGACGACGACGTCGAGCCGACCGCGACGCCGCAGGCCGCACCCGGGCCGGAACCGGCGGCGACGCCCCTGGCCGCCGTGAGCATCGCGTCGCGCGCCTCGTGGGGCGCCCGGTACCCCGACGGTGACCTGACGCTGACCGGCCCCGCCGTCGAGGTGTTCGTGCACCACTCCGTCACGGCGCAGCTGTCCCCGGACGCGAGCGTCGCCGCGGAGGCGGAGCAGATGCGCGCGCTGGAGAGCGTGGGCCAGTCGCGGTTCGGCACCGGCATCTCGTACAACGTGATCGTCTTCCCGTCCGGCCGGGCCTACCAGGGGGTGAGCTGGAACCGCCGCGGCACCCACACCGGCGGGTGGAACAGCACCGCACGCTCCATCTGCCTCGCGGGCAACTACGAGACCAGCCGCCCGACGGCGGCGCAGATCTCCACCGCGGCCGCCATCTACGGCGAGGGCAAGGGCCGCTGGTGGACCCAGGGCGCGCCGCTGTACGGGCACCGCGACGTCAAGGCCACGGCCTGCCCCGGCCGGTACGTCTACGCCCGCCTCGACGACATCCGCGCGGGGGAGGGCTCCACCCCGCCCAGCCCGGGCGAGCCCGGCGGTCTCGTCGTCGACGGGGCGTGGGGCTCGGCCACGACCCGGCGCCTGCAGCAGGAGCTCGGTACCACCGCGGACGGCGTCGTCTCGTCCCAGAGCATCGTCTGGCGGGACCGGAACCCGGGCCTGACCACCGGCTGGCGGTGGGTGTCCGACGCACAGGGCTCCCGCGTGATCGCCGCCCTCCAGGCCCGGGTCGGCATGCCCGCTGGGCAGCGGGACGGCAAGATCGGACCGCAGACCATCCGCGCCCTCCAGACCTACCTGGGCACCCCGGCCGACGGCGTCATCTCCCGCGACTCCCGGGCGGTCATGGCCCTCCAGCGGCGTCTCAACGCCGGGCGGGTCTGAGCGGAGACAGGGTCTGAGCGAAGGCCGGGTCTGAGCGGAGGCAGAGTCTGAGCGAAGGCCGGGGCCCGGGCGGCGGGCGGCGCGGCTCGGCGCCTGTCGGTGGCGGCGGATAGTGTCGCGTCCATGACCGACGCCGCCCGTCCCGCCTCTGCCCTGCCGACGACGCCCGACCCGGTGCCGGCCCCCGTGCCGGACCCCGCGTCGGCCGCTGTGCCGGTCCCCGTGCCGGACCTGGTGCCGCTCGGCTCGGCACCCCGTCCGGCCGACGGTGCCGACCTGGCTGCCCGCATCCGTGCCGCGCTCGCGGCCGAGCTGGGCGGCCGTGTCGTGGGGCTGGAGCGGGCGTCGATCACGGCGGAGCTCGACGGTGCGGACGTCGCGTCGGCGGACATCGACCTCACGGGTGTGGTCGTGCGGCTCGACGCGCCGCAGGCGGCCGGTGGCGCCGCCGGACCGGAGGCCCCGCGCTGGCAGCCCGACGTGGTCCGGCGCGAGTCGGCGACCCTGCGCCGCGTCCGGGTGGACGCCCACCGGCTCGTGGTGGTCGACCTGCCGGTCGACGTCACCGCGGAGCTCGAGGGGTTGCGCTTCGACTGGGTCGAAGGTGCCGACGGCCGCGTCGGTGCCCAGCTGGTCGAACCCTCGGGCGCGCACCCCGTCTCCGGGCACGCCCGCGTCTCGGTCGACAAGGACGGCCTGGTCGCCACGGCACGGGGCATCCTGGCGGTCGTGCTCCTGCAGCAGGGCGTCACCCTCACCGCGCTCGACGTCGACCTGGTCTCGGCCGGGCCGCGCGCGGCGACGGTGCGCATCGACGCGGCGGTCAAGAAGGGCGTGTTCCTCTCCGCGCGGGTGCAGGCGACGGCCTCCGTCAGCGTGAGTGCCGACATGGTGCTCGCGGTACGGGACGTGCAGCTGGCGAGCGGCAACCCGCTGGTGGCGGCCCTGCTGGGCACCGTCAGGGGCCGGGTGGAGGCCGCCACCAGCAAGGACATCGACCTGGGTGCGCAGCTGCCCGAGGGTGTCCGCCTCGCGGACGTCCGGCTCGACGTCGGCCAGGAGCTGACGCTGTCGGCCCGCCTGGCCTGACGTCCCGGCCGGCACCGGCCGGGGTAGTTTGGTGGCATGTCCGTCAGCGCCCAGACCAGTGCCGACGCCGCCGGGGGCGCGCCGGGCGCCGCACGCGGCCGGTACGCCCGCGGCCGGGCCACGCAGCAGGAGATCATCCGCACCGCGATCCTCGTGTTCGCCGACGTCGGGTTCCACGGCGCGTCCCTGCGGGACATCGCGGCCCGCGTGGGCATCTCCCACCCCGGGCTGCTGCACCACTTCCCGACCAAGGTCGCGCTGCTGGAGGCGGTGCTGGAGTACCGCGACGCCGTCGACGAGGAGCTGTTCGCCCAGGACGTCGAGCGCGGTACCGACTACTTCGAGGCGCTGCTGCACGTGGTGGAGCGCAACCGGTTGCGGCGCCCGCTCGTCGAGCTGTTCGCGGGCCTGGCCACCGAGGCGACCTCGCCCGACCACCCCGCCCACGAGTACTTCCAGCGGCGGTACGCGCGCGTCCTCCGGGAGCAGTCGCGGCACCTGCGGGAGCGGGCCGCGCGCGGCGGCCTCGCTCCCGGGGTGGACCCGGACCAGGCGGCGCGCACCGTGGTGGCGCTCATGGACGGGCTGCAGGTCCAGTGGCTGCTGTCCCTGGAGCGACCCGGCGCCGAGCGGGTCGACATGGCCGCCGACCTGCGCGGCTACCTGGACCTGATCCTGCGCTGAGACGCTGCGCCAGGAGGTCGCTCCGGGATCCCGCTCCGAGCACGGCTCAGCCGTCGGCCTCCGCCAGGAGCGCAGCGAGCGCGCCCTGGTCGAACCCGCCCATGCCGAAGTCAGCCACGACGGTCAGCGGCATGTCGCCGATCATCCCGAGCATGTCCTCGGCCACGCCGCCGCCGTGCACCATCGCCTCGACGCGCGGCCCGACGACGGGGTGCGTCATCGCCTCGGCCACGGTGGACAGGGGCCCCAGGGGAAGGCGCACGTCCTCGCCGTCGACCTGCACCGTGACCGCCCCGCGCAGGTCGCGCGAGGACGCGCCGACCGACACCACGAACTCGCCGCCCTCGACCACCCAGCGGCGCAGCACCGGGTGCCAGTACGCCAGGTCCCGCCCCGAGAGGTCGAAGACCAGCTCGCGGGACTCGCCCGCGGCGAGGTCGACCTTGGCGAACGCCTTGAGCTCGCGCTCCGGGCGCAGCACCTGGGCGGCCGGGTCGCCGACGTACACCTGCACGACCTCGGCCCCCGCGCGTCCGCCGGTGTTGGTGACCCGAGCCCGCACGCGGACGACGGCGTCGGCGTCGGCCGTGGCGGGCCGCAGCACCTCGGCCGCTACGCCGTCGTACGCGAACGTCGTGTAGGACAGCCCGTGCCCGAACGGGTAGGCGACGTCGGCCTGCCGCGCGTCGTACCAGCGATAGCCCACCAGGACGCCCTCGCCGTAGCGGACGTGCCCGAGCTCGCCCGGGAAGTTGCCGTACGACGGGGTGTCCGCCAGGCGCAGCGGCAGCGTCTCGGCCAGGCGCCCGGCCGGGTTCACGGCGCCGAGCAGCACGTCGACGACGCCGGAGCCGCCCGCCTGGCCGCCGAGCCAGCCCTCGACCAGCCCCGGCGCGAGGTGCTGCCAGGGCGCCACCGCGACGGCCGATCCGTTCGCGAGCACCACCACGACCCGCGGGTTGACGGCGGACACGGCCTCCAGCAGCGCGACCTGGCCCGCGGGCAGGTCGAGGTGCGTGCGGTCGAAGCCCTCCGACTCGTAGGACGCGGGCAGGCCGAGGAACACCAGCACCGTGCCGGCGTCCCGCGCGACCTCCACGGCCTGCGCGCGCAGCGCGGCCTCGTCGGTCCCCGAGCCGAGGTCGGCGCCGTCGACCGTGTAGCCGGCGGCGAACGGCACGTCCGCGCCGGTCGCCGCCCGCAGCGCGGACAGGGCGTCGTCCAGCCGGGTCGGGTTGACCTGCGAGGAACCGGCGCCCTGGTAGCGCGGCGTCCGCGCCAGCTCGCCCACGACGGCGACGTCGGCGGGCGTGGCCAGCGGCAGCAGCGGTGCGCCGTGGGCGCCGGCCGGGCCGGGCACGACGTCGTTCTTCAGCAGCACCGTCCCTGCCGCGGCGGCCTCGCGGGCCAGGGCGTGGTGGGCGTCCGCGTCGTACGTGCCCGGGGCGTCCAGCGCGGGCAGGGCCCGGGCGACCATCCGCAGCACGCGCCGTGCGGCGACGTCGACCACGTCCTGCGCCAGGCGGCCCTCACGCACCGCGGCGACCACCTCGGCGTCCCGGCGCCCGCCGCTGGCGGGCATCTCCAGGTCGAGCCCGGCGGCGACGGCCGCGACCCGGTCGCGCACCGCACCCCAGTCGGACACCACGAGCCCCTCGAAGCCCCACTCGTCGCGCAGCACCTCGGTCAGCAGCCAGTGGTTCTGCGAGGCGTAGACGCCGTTGATCCTGTTGTACGAGCACATGACGGTCCACGGCTGCGCCCGCTTGACGACGCGCTCGAACCCGGGCAGGTAGATCTCGCGCAGGGTGCGCTCGTCGACGTCGGCCGAGACGCGCATGCGGTCGGCCTCCTGGTTGTTGGCGGCGAAGTGCTTCAGCGACGTGCCGACCCCCTGGGACTGGACGCCCTCGACCAGTGCGGTGCCCAGCTCGCCCGAGATCACCGGGTCCTCCGAGAGGTACTCGAAGTTGCGCCCGTTCAGGGGCGAGCGCTTGATGTTGATCCCCGGGCCGAGCAGCACGGCGACGTCGTTCGCGCGCGTCTCGCGGCCCAGCGCAGCGCCGATCCGGCGCAGCAGGTCCGGGTCCCAGGTGGAGCCGAGCGTCGCGGCGGTGGGGAAGCAGGTGGCGGGTACCGAGGTGCCGAGCCCGAGGTGGTCGGGGGAGTCCGCCTGCTTGCGCAGCCCGTGCGGGCCGTCGGTGACCATGACGCCGGGTACGGCCACCTCCGGGCGGTCGACGGGCTGCGTCGTCCAGAAGTCCAGGCCCGACAGGAGCGACGCCTTCTCCTCGAGCGTGAGCCCGGCGAGCACGTGCTCGACGTCGAACGCGCGGCCGGTCGGAGGGACGGTGGGTGTGTCGGTCATGGCGCTCCCTCTGCCGGGACGGGCCCGGGCTGGTGCGGGCGTAAACCTACCGGGTGGTAGCTGTTCAGAAACTACCACCCGGTAGGCATGCGGCGCCCTCACCCTCGACCTCAGCGTGAACCTCGGCCAACCTTCAACCTCAACATGAAGGTGAGGATGGTCAGAACGGGTAGCTCACGTACGTCCGGTCCAGCGGCTCCGGCACACGGAAGTAGTTCGCCGCCAGGCCCGCCGGATCGGTCGCCAGGGCGCCCCGGCCGGGGCCGTCGTTCCCGTCGTCCCAGCCCCAGGGCGCGTTCGCGGAGTTCTGCGTGCACGAGATCCCGCCGTCGCCGCAGCTGCCCGAGGCGTCGCCCGCGAACGTGCCGTGGCTCGCGAAGAGCCGGCTGTCGGCGCGCAGCGCCCACAGCCCACCCGCCGCGTGCACGTCAACGAGGCGGTAGGACACGTCCCTGTCGTCCGGGTGCTCGGGCACCTCGGCGCGGCCCGCCGGGTAGTAGACGACGCCGTCGCCCCGGATGTCGTAGCCCGGCCGGGCCTTGAGGCCGTGCCCCTTGGCCTCCTGCGCGGTGACCGGGTGGGCCAGCCCGTCGTGCGGGCTGGTCGCCATCTGGAGGGTGCCGTCGACGGTCTCCGCCCCGGCGCCCCACGTGCTGCCCGACGGCGTGTACGAGTAGAAGTCGCTGTGTGCCACGGTGACGGCGCCGCGCAGCACCCCGTACGCCGAGCCGTCCTTCTGGACCGCCACCATGACGCCCTCGGCGTCGTTCTCGTGCTCCGTGTCGAAGATCGAGTCGGACCAGTCCCGCGGGTGGAAGAACATGTAGGTGACGAACCAGTGCGTACCCGTCTCCAGCACCGAGTAGTACGCGGTGGCCGCCAGCGGGTGGCTGCCGGTGTTCTCCCAGTTGTTGCGCGCGTCCACGTCGCCGTCGAAGTCGTAGGCAGCGATGTAGTCCGAGCGGCCGCCCAGGGCGTTCGTCCCGGTCTGGTCCACGTCCTGGTAGTGGATCGGCGCCCAGCGCTGCGCGACGTCGGCCGCGCTCGCCGTCACCGCGGCGGGTGCGGTGCTCGTGCCCGGCGCCGCGGCGGCCGTGCTCGCCGCCGCGGCGCCGAGCACGAGCGCCACGCCCGTCACGCCCGCCGCGGCGGTGCGTGCTGCTGTCCGTGCTGCTGTTCGTGCGGGTCTGTTCATGTCGTCCTCGTCCCGTCGTTGTGCCGGATGTCGGTGCCGGATGTCGATGTGCCGGATGTGCGAGATGGCTGCGTGCGACGTGCCGGACCGAACACTCCACCCGGCGCGTTGCCATGGGTTGACCGTGGCATGGCGAACGGGTGACCATCCGCCCGGAGGGATGCATGACGTTGCATCGGACGTGAGGTACATTCCGGCTAAACAACGCAGTGCGCGCCTTTGGTGCGCCCGGAACCCGGGGAGCCATGACAGCCACGACGACCACCCGGTCGGAGCGCCTGGTCGACCTGACGGACCTGACCCCGCTCATCGAGACCACCACGAGCGCTGATCCCGCCCAGGTCTACGAACGGCTGCGGGGCCGGTGGGGCAACGTCGCGCCGGTGCTGCTGGAGCCCGGCGTGCCGGCGTGGCTCGTGCTGGGCCACCGGGAGCTCGTGACGGTGCTGCGCAACGAGGGCCTGTTCTCGCGCGACTCGCGCAACTGGGGCCTCCTGCAGGACGGCACGGTCACCCCGGGCAGCGGCGTGGGCGGGGTGCTCGCGCCCCGCGACGGCATCTACTACGTGGACGGCGTGCGCCACCGCCACCTGCGCCGCCTCGTGGACGACGCGTTCGAGAGCGTCGACGAGCACCACCTGGCCGGCATCACCGAGCAGTGGTGCCGGCGCGCGCTGGACCGCGTGCTCGCCAAGGGTGAGGCCGACCTCGTGAGCGAGTACGCGCGGGCCGTGCCGCTGCTGGTCATGTCGACGATGTTCGGGCTGGACGCCGACCAGGCGCGCGCGATGCTCGGGCACGCGCAGCGCGTGTTCCAGGCGCAGGGCGCGGCCGGCCGCGAGGCGCTGGACGCGCAGCGGGCGCTCATCGTGGAGCTGATCGAGAGCCGTCGCGCGGCGCCGTCGGACGACCTGGTCTCGGCCATGCTGCGGCACCCGAGCGCGCCCACCGACGTGGACGTGCAGAGCGCCGTGTCGGCGACGCTCATCCTGGGCAGCCAGTACGAGGTCGCGTGGATCACGCACGCGCTGCGGCTGCGGCTCACCGACCGGCGGTTCGACGGACGCTCGGGCGGGCTGCTCTCGGCGTCCGACACCCTGACCCAGGTGCTCGGCTCGACGCCCCCGGCGCCCAACGCCGGACCCCGGTTCGCACTGGCGGACACGACGCTCGGCGGACGCAGGATCGCCGCCGGCGACGCGGTGGTGCCGGGCATCCTGGCCGCGAGCGCCGAGTCGCGGGCCGCGGGTGACGACATCTGGCTCGAGACCGGGAACCTCTCCTACCTCACGTGGGGCGCCGGGCCGCACGCCTGCCCGGCGCGACGGCCCGCGACCGTGATCGCGCAGGTGGCCGTCTCGGAGGCGCTGCGCCGCCTGGGTGGCGTGGCGCTCACCGTGCCGGCCCGGACGCTGGCCGCGACGGGGACGCTGTGGTCCTCGGTGCCCCGGGAGCTCCCGGTGCGCTTCGAGGAGCACCGCCCCGCCCGTCAGCGGTGATCGCGAGGATCTCGAGAGCCGTCAGAGCCCGACGACCAGCGCGACCACTGCGAGGACGGCCGCGACCCCCGCGCCCGCCCAAGCGATCAGGGCGTGCCGCCGCGCGCGCTCCCGGACCGTACCGAGCTCGGCCCGCAGCGCCCCGAGCTCCGCACCCAGTGCCGCGTGCCCCGCGCGCAGCGCGCCGAGCTCTGCGGCGAGCTCCTGGTGGGCTGCCGCGACCTCGTCCTGCACCACCCCGAGGCGCGACTCGGCACGGTCCGCGGCCGCCCGCGCCGTGGCGGCCTCGTCCCGCGCGGCGGCGGCCTCCGCGCCGGCGGCCGCCGCCGTGGCTCCCGCGTGGTCCGCGGTCGCCAGCGCGGCAGCGGCGAGGGTGGCGGCGTCGGCCGGGGGAGCGGGCTGCCGGGGCGCGGCGGGGAACGGCGCGGCCGGGGCGGCGTCGGCTGCGCGGTCCTGCGGGTGGTCCGGGGCGGGAGTCTCGGCACGGGTGAGCTGGCTGCGCACCTCGGCCCTGAGGTCCGACAGGAACGGCTTGATGCCGCGGGCCTTGCGCTCCCTGGCGGAGGCGTGCCGGGGAACTCCGCTGGACGGGCTCGGGGCGTCGGGCGCGCTCGGGTCGTGTTCGGTCGCCATGGGGGAGAAACGTACACGGGTCGGCACACGGGTCGGCACACGGGCCGGACCACGGGCGGCCGGGCCCCGGCCGGTACGGTACCGGTGTGCAGCTCACCCGGCCCGACCTCGCGCGGGTCCTCGCGCGCGCCGTCACCGAACGCCCGAAGGCCGAGGCCGGCTGGCTGGACGCCCCGCCGCCGCGGGCGCGGGTGCTGCGGGAACGGGTGGTGGTGCGCCCCGGCACCGAGCTCGCCGCCGTCGCCGACGCGCTGTTCACCTGGCGCGTGCACCGGGGCGCGGGCCTCGCCATCGCCCCCACCGGTCCCGCGGAGCCGGGGGCCACGGTGGTGCAGGGCGTGCAGGTGGGCCCGCTGTGGTTCGCGGCCCCGTGCCGGGTCCTCGACGTGGTGCGCGGGCCCGACGAGGCCGGCTTCACCTACGCGACGCTGCCGCGCCACCCCGAGACGGGGGTCGAGAGGTTCCGTGTGCGGCGCGACGGTGACGGCGTCGTCTTCGAGATCCACGCGGTGGCGCGGCACGACTTCTGGGGTTCGAGGATCCTGCCCTGGGCCGCGCGCGGGGTGCAGGACCGGGTCACGCGCGGCTACCTGCGTGCCGCGCGCGACGTGACGGGCTAGCGCTCCGGCGCGTCGTCCTCGCCCGGCCCGCCGGCCAGGAAGTCCGCCAGGAGGGTCGTCATCTCGTCGGGGCGCTCCAGGTTGGGCAGGTGACCCGCCCAGCCGAGCTGCACGTGCCGGGCACCCTGGATGTGCCCGGCCAGGTGGTTCGCCACCGCGCGGAAGTGGTCGAGGTCCTGGCCGCCCGACACGACCAGCGTGCGTGCCGTGATCGCGCTCAGGTCGATCTCGGGGCCGGGGTTCTGGTGGATGTCGTCGCCCGCGCCGAGCTGAACCTCGAACGCGTGCCGCTGCATGGTGCGCAGCAGCTCGTGGGCGTCGTCGTCCGCCTCGGGCCCCAGCCAGGTGGCGACGTTGAGCTCGGTGGCGCCGGCGACGTCGCCGGCCTCCAGGAGGGCGTCCTCGCGGCGGGCGAACCGCTGCAGCGAGCGCGTGGCCGGCAGGGCGAAGGCGGAGTTGACGAGCACGAGGTCCGAGACGAGCCCCGGCCAGGCCGACGCCAGCTGGAGCGCGACGTTGCCGCCGGAGGAGGCGCCGACGACCGCCAAGCGGTCGACGTCGAGCGAGTCGAGCAGGGCCCGGACGTCACCCGCGTTGTCGAACGGCTCGCTGGTCAGCGGGGTGTCGCCGTAACCGCGCAGGTCGCACCGGATCACCCGGTGCTCCCGGGCGAGCGGGGCCCGCTGCGGCTCCCACATCCGGGAGTCGGCGACGCCGGCGTGCAGGAGCAGGACCGCGGGCCCGGAGCCCGCGGTGTCATGGCTGAGGATCATGCGCCGACGGTAACGACGGCGGCCCGGGAAAGGCCAGCGCATAGGTGGACTCCAGGGAGGGCGGCGACTAGACTCGAACACATGTACGAATCATCGGCAGGTCACGAGCCCGGCCAGGGCACCGGCTCACCCGTCGACGCGGCGTTCGGCGCACTCCTCGACGAGCTGTTCGCCGGCCCTCGCGTCACCTACGCCCCGGTCGGGGAGTCGCCGCTGTACCACGCGGGGCACCGGCGCGCCGCACGCCGGCACCGGCGCTTCGTGCTGCGCGCCGGCACCGACCTGGACGACCCGCGCTGAGGAGCGCACCGGGTCACAGCACCACGGCGAGCACGGCGGCCACCACGGCGAGCGCGACACCGACCCAGGCGAACGTCGTGGCTGTCGCGGCCTTCTTCGTCGCCGCGTCCGCGGTCTGACCCGCCGCGGCCGCAGCGGACGCGGCCGAGTCTGCTGCGCTCTGGGCCGTGGCCGCCGCGGCGCGTGCGGCGTCGAGGTCGGTCCGCAGCGTGTCGGCGGTCGTCGTCAGCGCGTCGACACGCTCACGCAGGCGCGTCGCCTCCTCGGCGGCCGTGGCCGCAGCCCGCTCGGCGGCGCTCGTCGCGTGCTCCTGCGCCTGCTCGAGCGTTCGCGTGGCTGCCTCGTCCAGAGCCTTGGTCTGCGCCGCGGTGAGCGTCTCCGCCTGCTCCTTCTGGCGGGCCGTCACCTCCTTGACGATCAGCTCGCGCAGCTCCGTGCCCTGCTCCTTGAGGGAGACCGTCAGCTCGGCGCGCACCTCCTCGGGCGTCAGGGGCTTGTCGGGCTTGGTGAGGTACGCGTCCGCCCACGTGCGCCGCGACCGGTTCGGCCGGCCGGAGGCCCCGTCGACCACGGCCTCCTTCTCCTCGTCGGTCAGGCGGTCGAGCGCCTCGGCGGCGGCCTTGACGGCCGGCGGGGTCTCGACGGGGGCCTTGGGTCCCTTGCCGCCCTTCGGCGTCTGCGATGTCATCTGAGTCCGTTCCCCCTGGGGCTCCCTCTCGGGCGGTGCGGCGGCTGCCACGGCGGCGGCGTAGTCGGCGTCGTCGGTGTCGCTGGACGCCGACTCGGGAATCTTGATGGGCTTGGTCAACAGAGCCCGCAGGCGGTCCATCCGCTCGGTCTTCTCGCCACCCTCGGTCGCCGGGGCGTCGCTGTCACTGCTCATGGGGGAAACGTACTGCTCTGCCCGATCTAGGTCGACCACCACGCGTGGAGTGGCGTCTTCCTTGTGATGACACATGGGGTTGAGGGGCCGCGGTGGGCAGGAATGGCCCACTGGGCGCTGTCCTGGCTCCGGCAGCCGACGCGTCCGAGCCGACGGATCAGCCGAGTCGGACGTCGCTGATGTCGATCGAGACGATGAGAGGGTCCGGGACCGCCGTGCCGTCGCCGTCACGGACGAAGATCTTGCGGCTGCCGGCGAGGAGCAGTCCGTCGGCCCAGAACTGGTCCGTCATGTACTCGACGCTCGGGGATCCGCCGGCGATGTCGACCTCGTAGTCGCGGCGGCGAAGCACGCCGTCCGTGTCCGCGTAGAGGGTCTGCGTCGGGGTGTGCGTTGCGATCTGCGGCGGGTAGGTGACACGCAGCCGGTCGAGCACCGTGCCGTCGGGCTCGGTCCACGGGCCGGTCTCCTCGACCTGCACACCGGGGAAGGTGAACGACCACGGCTCGGTGTTGTAGGTCCACATGGCGTAGCCGGTGAAGTAGGCGAGCTGAAGCTGGGTCCACGGGGTTTCCAGGACGTGGCCCTCGAAGGTCGCGCGCGGGTTGTCGACGGCGTCGATGATCTCGTCGCCGTCCATGGTCGCGCGCACCATCTCGACCCGGTCCGCAGTGAACCGGGTGCGCACATCGGGCGCCCCGAAGCTCTCCAGGCTGGTCTCCTGGTGGCGCAGGTCTACCGTGAACCGGCCGTGCTCGGCGACTCCGGCGACCTGCTTGAGGCCCCAGAAAGCGCCGCCGAACGAGCGCTCGGCACTGATGGTGGACACCTCGGCCCAGCGGGCACGGCCGCCATGAGCATCGAGGATTCGGTCGAGAAGGTAGGTCGGGCTGGTCATGGGCATTCCTCTCAGGCGGCGGCCGTGGTGGTCTTGGCCGCCACGAACTCGAGGACGAGGCGGGCGGCCTCGTGCGGGTACTGGAAGATCGACGCATGCGCGGCATCGGGGAAGATGTGCAGCTGCGCGTCGGGGATGAGTCCGGCGAGCGTGTGGCTCCCCGGTGTGCGGATCATCAGGTCGTCGTCGCCCTGCAGGATCAGGGTCGGCTGGGTGATGGCGGTGAGGCGCTGGAGCTTGCTGAAGTCGGGGATGCCCCAGGCGAGGATCGCGTCGTACTGCGCGTCGCGCACCGTTGTCGTCGTCGGCTCGTCGCGATCCTCGCGGGAGAAGATCCGCCCGAGGAAGTCGGTGCCGAGCGCGCGGCTCGTGTCGGTGTGCGCGAAGAAGATGTAGAGCAGGCTCTCCGCGGTGCTGACGTCCAAGCGGGCCTCGCGCTGGATGTCCTCGCGCCAGCCGTGCATGGTCGGTGCGCCGGCGGGTCCGGTTCCGGCGAGCACCAGCAGACGCACGGCCCATGGGCGCAGCAGCGCGAGCTCCTGCGCGACGAACCCGCCGAGCGAGAATCCGAACAGGTCGAACGTGCGAACGCCCAGCGCATCGGTGAAGGCGAGCAGGTCGCGCGCCATCTCGGCGACGGTTGACGGAACCGTTCCTGTGGAGGCGCCCACTCCGGCGTTGTCGACGAGGATGACCTCGCGCTCAGCGGCGATGTCGTCGACCAGGTCAGGATCCCAGTTGTCCAGGTTCCCGCGGAAGTGCTGCAGGAAGACGAGGGGGACACCATCGGTGCTGTGACCGAAGCGGCGGTAGGCGTACTCGATGTCGTTCGCTGCGACGACCGTGCCGGTGCGGACGGTACGCGCGGTGACCGGGCCGTTGTCGGCGTTGTCCATGTGTGACTCCATCCCTGCGCCGATCGGGGTGACCGGCACAGGGACGAAGTTACGGAGCGCGTGGAGATCCAGCGTGCTCCTACGAGGGACAGGCTGCTCGGCTCAGTGGCGATGCGCCTCTGCGGTGGTGGAGGAGGTCCGAGCAGCGAGGTGCACGATCGCCTCCGCGCTCGGTGTGCCCGGCTCGGCGTGGTACACGCAGAGCAGGTAGCCAGGCGTGCCGGGAACCACGAGTGTCTGGTGACGCAGCACGATCTGACCGTACCCCTTCACCTGCGGGCGTACGTCTCCGTCGTAGTACGGGTCGACGTCCTGTCGTTCCCAGAGCGTACGGAAGACCGGATCCTGCTCGGACAGCCGCGCTGCCAGCTCGTGGAGACGAGGATCGAACGGGTGCCCGTAGTAGCGCAGCCGGCGCACTGTTCGCGAGGCAAGCTGGTCCCAGGTCGGTAGCGCGCGGACCTCGGGCAGGGTGAACACCGCCTCGGCGATGTTCACGCCCGGTTCGAGCGCATGCGGGACGACGGCACGGGCCATGGCGTTCGAGAGCACGACGGTGTGCCGTGAGTCGATGATGTAGGCGGGAGTGTTCGGCCAGGCGTTCAGGATCGCCGCGAGATTGTCCATCGAGACCGCGGCCTCCTGGGCCGGCAGGTCGACCGGTTCGGCGTTCGCGAGCAGGAGCATGTAGGTGATGGCGGCCTCGTCCAGCATCAGCGCGCGGCCGAGTGCGCGCAGCACCTGGTCCGACGGGGTGCGGTCGCGGCCTTGTTCGAGCCGTAGGTAGTACTCCTGGCTGATGCCGGCGGCGCGGGCGACCTCGTCGCGCCGCAGACCCGGGACACGACGCCGCGTGTGCGAAGTGACGCCCGCTTCCTCGGGGGAGACGACCGCGCGGCGCGCGCGCAGGTAGTCGCCGAGCGGCGAACCCTTGACACCCACGTGCGAGTCCTTTCCCTCGAGGTGAGTCCGGCCAGGACCGCAGCTCCACGACGAGCTGCCTGTCCGCGACAGGGCCACCCTCGGCCCGGGCCACCAGTCTACGGTCGGTGGGGTCGCCGGAGCCTCGGGCGACCGGGAGGGAAGCACCAGTGACGTCGGCTGCCGTCCGTCGCGCCCACGTGGCGCGGGCAGCGCTGTTCCGGGAGCCTGCGATCAGTGTCTGGTCGCGGTTTGAAACGCTCGACGACCTGAGCACTCTTGCCGACCTGGTCGAGGTCACGCCGAGGGATCCGCCAGGTTCTCGGCTCGTGCGCTTCGGCGGCAACCGGTTCGGTGCCGTGGAGTCCATCACCCGCCGTGAGTCCGGCCTGGTCGCGTACCAGGCACGAGTGCCGGGCGGATCCGCCCGTGACGACTTGGACGGCGTTGTCCGTGTCTCCGCCGAGCCCGACGGCTACAGCCGCGTGACGTGGTCGGCCGAGCTGGTGAGCGACAACGGCCAGGAGGCCCGTGACCATGTCGGCGCCTGGCTCGAGCGTCGCCTGCAGCTCGCCGGCGGCACGTTGCTGGCCCCGCTGACCATGGAGATCTGGCTGGGCGGCGCCCGGACGGCGACGCTCGTCGCCGGGGCGCGGGACGCCGTCCTCGTGGACGCCCCGTCCGCCACCGTCGAGGCGGAGGATCTCGCGGCCTGGATCCGGTCGACGGGCAAGCAGCTGACCGGTGTGATCGTTCTGCCGGGAGGCAGTACTCCGGGCTTGCGAACCGTGCTGCGTGCGTTCCCGGAGGCAGGCGTCGTCGCGGCGCCCGCAGTCACAGGGCTGGACCTGGAGGGCCACGAGCTGCGGCTGTTCGACCTCGGCGAGATCGCCGGACGCCGGGCCGCGTTCGTGTCGGTGCGCGATCTGGATGCCGCATTCTGCGGGGATCTCGTGAGCAACGGCGTCCGTGCGCGGCTCGAGGGGGTCGATGCCGCGGCGCGACGGGCCTGGAACCGTTCGCTGGACCTGCTGCAGGCGCTGCGCCCGGCGTGGACCGTTACCCGGCATCGCGCTCCCGGCACCCGGAGCGATGCCACCGGGCCTCAGGTGGCATCGCTGCGTCGTGACCTGACGAGCCTCGACACGGAGCCGACCCTGTGATGCGCCGCTCCGGAGCCTGTCCCCGTCGGGGACACGCGACCAGGACATCCTCGACCGGATTCGGCTCTGGCCTCAAGACCGCCACAGGGTCCGGCGCCGCGGCAGAGGCCTGCGCCCGGCCCTGTGGCGGGTAGTCCTGCCGGCTCTCGCGCGCACCTCAGCTCCGTGGCGCTCGGCGTGACGGTGATTCCCTTCAGGCGACCTGCGGCTGCCTGTGCGCGGTACCTTTCTTCGCTTGAGGCGGGGTCGAGCGGAACGTCTGTCGGTACGCCATCGGTGAGACGCCGAGGGTCGACGCAAGGTGGTTGCGCAGCGATGTCGCTGTCGCGTATCCGACGGTGGCGGCGATCTCGTCGACGCCGATGTCGGTGGTCTCCAGCAGCTCACGCGCGAGCGCGAGCCGCTGACGGGTCAGCCATTGCCGGGGGGCGAGGCCTGTCTCTGCCCGGAAGCGGCGCGCGAACGTGCGCTCGCTCATGTGCGCGTGCCGTGCGAGCTGCGAGACGGTGAGCGACTCGCCCAGGCGCTGTAGTGCCCACTGCCTGGTGTCCGAGGTCGATGCGTCCCGCGGGTCGGGAACGGGCCGTTCGATGAACTGCGCCTGCCCGCCGTCTCGGTGCGGTGCGACCACACAGCGCCGGGCGGCGGTCGTGGCCGTCTCGGAGCCGTGGTCCATGCGGATCAGGTGCAGGCACAGGTCGATGCCGGACGCCGCACCCGCCGAGGTGAGCACATCGCCCGCGTCCACGAACAACACGTTCTCGTCCAGGTCGATCCACGGGTACCACCTGCGGAACAGCGGCTCGCACTCCCAGTGCGTGGTCGCCGTGCGCCCCTTCAACAGCCCGGCTGCGGCGAGCGTGAACACACCGGTGCAGATCGACACGACGCGAGCCTCAGGGCGGATCAGTGCGAGCGCGGCACGGACGTCGTCATCGAGACCGCGCTTGAGGAACCGCGGCTCGACGGGCGCGACGATCACCGTGTCCGCGTGGCTGAGCGCGTCGACACCCGCCGTGGGCACGACGTCGAAACCCGCATTCGTCGCGATGGGCGCTCCCGTGGGCGTGCACAGCGTCACCTCGTAGGCGCCGTCCGTCGCGCCGAAGACCCGTGCAGGGATGCCGAGCTCGAACGGGTAGGCACCGTCCTGAGCGAGGACCACGACCCGGTGCGGTACACGAGGGGACATGACTTGATTATGACTCCGCGACACGTTCAGGCCATCCGCGGTGGTGAGGGTCTCGTGCTGGATCACGGGGGGCTCAGAAGGCGCCGTTGCCGTGCGGCAGATACGGAGGCACGGGCGCGGTCAGCGACCAGTGCTCGGCAACACGGCCGTCCCCGATCCGCCACAGGTCGTTGATGATCACGGGAAGGTCGGTCGTCCCCTGCGAACGCGTGTACACGAAGTCCGCGTCGGCGAGGACCATGTGCAGCTCGTCGTACGTCACGACCTGCGCGCGCAGCGCCTCCCGGAACCCGTCGATGCCGCCGGGATACGCGGGGTCGTGCTCGACCAGCTCCGGCGCGAGGTAGTCGGTCAGGTTCTCGTCCGCCCGCTCGATCAGGACACGCTGCACCAGGCGCTCGACCAGGGCCTTGTTCGTCGTCGTGTCGTGCGCGCCAGGGGAGAGTCCCGGTCCGCTCGTCTGCGAGCGTCCGTCGCCTGTCGGGGCGCTCGCAGGCCCGAGCGCGTCCCAGTGTTCGACGATCCTGCCGTCCCGTACGCGCCACACGTCGTAGCCGATCAGCGGTACCGGTGCGAAGCCGGAGAAGACACCGTGCGTCACGACCAGATCCTGGTCCGCGAGCGCTCGCACCAGTTCGTAGCCGGCCGACTCGGAGAGGCCCGACACCAGTCCGCGCAGCCCTTCGATGCCGTCCGGGGCGAGCGCGGAGTGCTGCACGTAGACCGGCCCGAAGAGGTCGTCGACGGCAGTCAGGTCCTTCTGGTTGAACAGGCGCTCGGTGGCGCCGACGACGATCTCTCTGGTGGACATGGTGCTCCTCAGGTCGTGGGCGGGCCGGCCGCCTCCACGAAGCTACTGACGGCAGATACCCATCGGGAAGCGATGTTCCTGCCAGGTTTCGCCACTTTCCCGCCGACTCCTGCAGACCCCGTCCCGTGCCCTGTCGCGCTGTGTGACGCTCGGATCCATGAGCACCGGAACGAACACGATCATCGGCTACTCCAGGAATCTCCCGGCGTCGGATCCGAACGCCTTCGAGGTGCGAACGGGACCGATCCCGGCGCCCGCCCCCGGGGAGCTCGTCGTGCGGGTGGAGGCCGTCTCGGTGAACCCGGTCGACGTGAAGGTTCGAGCTCACGCCTCGCCGCACGGGTTCCGCGTGCTCGGCTATGACGGCGCCGGGATCGTCGACGCGGTCGGCGAGGGTGTCTCGGAGTTCGCGCCAGGGGATGCGGTCTTCTACGCGGGCAGCATCGGCAGGGCAGGGAGCAACCAGCGCTTCCAGACCGTCGAGGCGCGGATGGTCGGCCGCAAGCCGGAGCGGGCCTCGTTCGGCGAGGCCGCCTCGTTGCCGCTCACCTCGCTGACCGCGTGGGAGGCGGTGTTCGACCGGCTCGGCGTCACCGACGACTCCGCTGGTGACCTGCTCGTCGTCGGCGCGAGCGGTGGCGTGGGATCCGTCCTGCTCCAGCTCGTGCGTGCCCGAGCGCCGAAGGTACGGCTGATCGGCACCGCGGGCGCGGCGAACGCCGAGTGGGTGCGCTCGATGGGAGCGCACGAGGTCGTCGACCACAGGGCCGACCTGGCGGCCCAGGTGCACGCCCTGGCGCCGGAGGGTGTGCGCTGGCTGTTCACCGCACACTCCGAGCACCAGGAGCGCGTGTACGCGAGCATCGTCGAGCCGTTCGGGCGCATCGTCGCGATCGACGACGGCCCGCGCGACGTCTCGCCGCTGAATGACAAGAGCATCGGCTGGCTGTGGGAGCTGATGTTCACGGACCCGCTGCACCTGCCGCAGTCGCACCACCAGCGCTGGATCCTGGATCAGGTGTCCGCCCTCGTCGATTCCGGTCAGGTGCGACCGACCCTCACCGAGAACTTCGGGCCCATCTCGGTCGACTCGCTGCGACGCGCGCACGCAGCGGTCGAGACCGGCCGTGCTGTCGGCAAGATCGTGCTCGAGGGCTGGGAGGGCTGACATGGCGAGCACGATGCAGGCGATCACGCAGGACATCCTGGGCGGCCCCGAGGTGCTGCGCCTGGGCACCGTTGCCCGCCCGGAGCCGCGGATCGGTCAGGTGCTGGTCCGCGTGCACGCGGCTGGCGTCAACCCGGCCGACGCGATGAACCGGCAGACGGGCATCTTCGGTGGGCAGCCACCGTTCGTCCTCGGCTGGGACGTGTCCGGCGTGATCGAGGCGGTGGGCCCCGGGGTCACGCTGTTCGCACCCGGCGACGAGGTGTTCGGGCTGCTTCCGTTTCCCGCCGGCGGCGGTGCGTACGCGGAGTTCGCGATCGCCCCGACCCGGTCGCTGATCGCAAAGCCGGCCGGGCTGAGCCACGTACAGGCCGCTGCCATGCCGCTGGCGGGTCTGACCGCCTGGCAGGCGCTCGTCGAGACGGCGGGTCTCGCCGCCGGCGAGCGGGTCCTGATCACCGGCGCGTCGGGAGGGGTCGGCCACCTCGCGGTGCAGATCGCGACTGCGCGCGGTGCGCACGTGATCGCGCTGGCCTCGGGGGCGAACGCACAGTTCGTGCGTGGCCTGGGGGCCGCGGAGGTGCTTGACCACCACACCAGGGATGTCGGTGAGCTCAGCGATCTGGATGTGGTGCTCGACGTCCTCGGCGCGGAGTACCTGCTGAAGGCCGTCCGCGCCCTGCGGCCCGGCGGGCGCCTGGTCTCGACACTGCCGCAGAGCCTGGCCGCAGCCGCCCCCGCCGCAGCCGAGAAGGACGTCCGGATCAACGGTCTCTTCGTCGAGTCCGACCGGCTGGGCCTGATGGCGCTCGCCGAGCTCGTGAACGACGCAGAGCTCAAGCCCACTGTCGCGGCAACCTATCCGCTGGCGGAGGCCGGTACGGCCCACGCAACCAAGCATGGTCCCGGCAAGGTCGTCCTGACCGTCGCGTGACCGTCCGGCACTCTTCGAAAGGCCCCACCATGAACGACGCACCGATCCGGTTCAGCCGCACGTCCCCGCGGGTCGCGACCATCACGTTTACGAACCCGCCCGTGAACCTCGTCGTGGGAGCGACCGCGCAGCGGCTCTCCGAGATCGTGGACGAGCTCGGAGGCGACGAGCAGCTGCAGGTACTCGTCTTCGAGAGCGAAGTACCGGACTTCTTCCTGAACCACTTCGATCTCGCGCACCTTGCGGACTTCCCGCAACCGAAGGCCCCGGGCGGCCCGCACCCGTGGACCGACATCTCGCTGAAGCTCACCAAGGCGCCGTACATCACGGTCGGCAAGATCCGAGGGCGCACCCGGGGCGGTGGCAACGAGCTGGCTCTCGCCCTCGACCTGCGCTACGCCAGCCTGGAAAGGGCCTTCTTCGGCCAGCCCGAGGTCGGGACCGCGGTCGTCCCTGGTGGCGGCGGAACTGAACGCCTGCCACGGCTCGTCGGCCGCGACCGCGCGCTCGAGGCGGTGCTGACCTCGCTCGACTACGACGCCGCCACCGCCGAGAGGTGGGGCTGGGTGACCCGCGCACTACCGGACGCCGAGCTCGACGACTTCGTCGACGGGATCGTTGCCCGCCTCGCCGCGTTCGACCGCACGGCGCTCGCCACCGCCAAGCGCTTGGTGAACCGCGCCACCCTTCCCCCGGACGAGGATCTCGTCACCGCGTACCAGGAGTTCATCACGACGACGACACTTCCCGGGTACCTCGACCGAGCGTCCGCGCCCACCCCCACCGGGGAACAGGTTCTGCAGATCGAGTACACGCTCGGTGAGTTCCTCGGCGTCGCGGCACTGCGCCGTGCATCCGCGCGTGACTAGCCCGGCGCACAGCGGAGGCGCATCCAGGTCGACCACCACGAGTGGGGTGGCGCGGTCCTGATTCCTCCGGCCTGCCGGGCGGCCCGGACCCGCGCTGGCGAGCACCGCCGCTCGTGGGCACGCTGGACGCAGCCGACGGACGCAGCCGACGGACGCAGCCGACGAGGGAGCGCGCAGGTGGACACCGACCGCACTGCAGGACCCGCGCCATGGTGAGGACCGTGGACGCCGTCGTCGTGGGTGCCGGACCCAACGGGCTGGTCGCGGCCAACGCCCTGGTGGACGCCGGCTGGGAGGTCCTGGTGCTGGAGGAGCAGGACGTCGTGGGCGGCGCGGTCCGGACCGCCGAGGTGACGGCGCCCGGGTACCGCACCGACCTGTTCAGCGCGTTCTACCCGCTCGCGGCCGGCTCGCCGGTGATCCGCGACCTGCACCTGGAGCAGCACGGGCTCGCCTGGTCGCGTGCGCCGTCCGTCCTCGCGCACGTGCTCGACGACGGCCGGGCCGCGGTGCTGCACGACGACCCCGAGGACACCGCCGCGGGCCTGGAGACGTTCGCCCCGGGGGACGGCGACGCGTGGCTGCGGGTGTTCGCCGGCTGGCAGCGCGTGCGCGACCCGCTGCTCGACGCGCTGTTCAGCCCGCTGCCCGCCGTCGGACCCGTGCTGCGGCTGCTGCACAGGATCGGTACGGGCGGCGCGCTGGACCTCGCCCGCCTCGCCGTGCTGCCGGTGCGCCGGCTCGCGGACGAGACCTTCCAGGGCGAGGGCGGCGCTCTCCTGCTCACGGGCAACGCGATGCACGCCGACGTACCGCCGGACGCGGCCGGCAGCGGCGTGTACGGCTGGCTGCTGGCCATGCTCGGCCAGGACGTCGGCTTCCCCGTGCCGGTCGGCGGCGCCGGGGCGCTGGCCGGGGCGCTGGCCGCACGCGTGCGGGCAGGCGGGGGAGAGATCGTCACCGGGACGCGTGTCGACCGGGTGCTGATCGGGCGCGGTCGCGCCGTCGGCGTCCGGACCGCGCACGGTGAGCTGGTCCGGGCCCGGCAGGCGGTGCTGGCCGACGTCGGCGCGCCCGCCCTCTACCGGGACCTGGTGGGGCTGGAGCACCTGCCGGCGCGCCTGGTGCGCGACCTCGACCGGTTCCAGTGGGACCACCCGACCTTCAAGGTCAACTGGGCGCTGGAGTCGCCGCTGGCCTGGACGGCCGAGGCGGCCCGGGGCGCCGGGACGGTGCACCTGGGCGTGGACCGGCGGGGCTTCGTCGACGTGTCCGCGGCGCTGTCGAAGGGGCAGGCCCCGGCGCGGCCGTTCCTGGTCCTGGGGCAGATGACGACGTCCGACCCGACCCGTTCGCCCCGCGGCACCGAGTCCGCGTGGGCCTACACCCACGTGCCGCACGGCGTGGACTGGACCGACGAGACGGTGGCCCGCCAGGCGCGGCTCGTCGAGGACGCCCTGGACCGCGTCGCGCCCGGGTTCCGCGACGCCGTGGTGGGCAGGTCGGTCCAGAGCCCGGCCGACCTGCAGGCGGCCGACGCCAACCTCGCCGGAGGTGCGGTCAACGGCGGCACGTCGGCGGTGCACCAGCAGCTGTTCCTCCGGCCGACGCCGGGCCTCGGCCGGCCCGAGACCCCGGTGGAGCGGCTGTACCTCGCCGGCGCGGCCACCCACCCGGGCGGTGGCGTGCACGGGGCGTGCGGCTGGAACGCCGCGCGGGTGGCGCTGGCCGCGGCGAACCCGTGGGGCAGGATCCCGCGGGCGCTCGCCCGCAGCGCGTGGGGCCGGTTGCTCCGCGACGGGTGAGGCGCCGCCCGCCGTGCGGCAGTGCCGCCGGAGGCGGTCAGTGCGCGAGCTGTCCGGGCGTCCGTCGCTCGGCGAGCAGGGCCAGCCGGCGCAGGGTCTCGACGTTCCGCGGGCCGATCGCGGCGGCGCGCACCGGTCGCGGCAGCAGCGTCCCGGGCCCCTTGTCGGCGTCCTCCGTGATGCGCACCCGGCACCCGTCGCCGGCCGGTGCCACCTCGATGAGCACGCGCGCCTCGCCCGCGGGCCATCCCCGGGCCTGCAGCTCGATGGAGCGCTCCGGGTCCCACGCGCGCACGACCGTCTCGTCGTCGAGCAGCGCCGGCCACAGCCCCACGGAGTGCAGGATGCGGGTGCCCGGCTCCGGCCACGCGCGGTCCACGGCCCGGATGCGGGCCGTGCCCACCACCCAGCTCGAGTACGCCCAGCCGTCGGCCAGCACCCCGAGCACGGCCTCCGGGGCACAGCGGGCGGCCCGCGTGACGGTCACCATGCTCTGTACGGTAGCGAGGTCCGGGCCACCGGCAACCGGCGGGCCGGGGTCGTGTGCGAGTGAGCGCCGCCGTGCCTAGTGTCGAGGGATGCCCCGGGGCCACCCTGCAGGCAGGGAGCCCGGACCCGAGCACGGGAGCGCCCGATGACCGAGCACCAGCCCACCCCACCCCGGCCCGTGCCGGACGGCGCGGACGCCGCCCTGGTCACCGGGGCGTCAAGCGGCATCGGGTTCGAGATCGCCCGCGAGCTGGTCCGGCGGGGCCACGACGTGGTGGTGGTGGCCGAGCGCGGGGTGGACGAGGCGGTGCAGCGGTTGCGCCAGCACACGGACGTCCGGGTCACGGGCCTCCAGGTCGACCTCGCCCGGCCCGACGGCGTGGAGCAGGCGGCCGCCCGGGCGCGGGAGACCGGGGTGCGCACCTTCGTGCTCAACGCGGGCGTCGGCGTGCACGGGCCCTTCCGGCACACCCCGCTGGAGGACGAGCTGCGGCTCGTCGACCTGAACGTCCGCTCCGTGGTGCACCTCGCGCACCTCGTGGTGCCCGGGCTGGTCGCGGCGGGTACGGGACGGATCCTGGTCACGTCGTCGATCGCGGCCACGATGCCCGCACCCCTGTTCGGCACGTACGCCGCGTCGAAGGCGTTCCTGCGCTCGTTCGCGTGGTCGCTGCGCGGCGAGCTCGCCGGAACCGGCGTGTCGGTGACCACCCTGCTGCCCTCGGCGACCCGCACGCCGTTCTTCCGGTCGGCCCAGATGGAACGCACGCACATCGGGCGGGCGCCGAAGGCCCGCGCCGCCACGGTGGCCCGCCGGGCGGTCGACGCGCTCCAGGCGGGCCGGGCGGAGGCGGTGCCCGGCCTGCAGGCCAAGGCGATGGTCGCGATCGGCTGGCTGCTCCCGCAGCCGGCCCGCGCGGCGTTCCACGGCTGGTTCTATGCTCCGGGCGCCCGGCCGGGAACCGGCTGACGCCGGAGCCGGTGCCGGGTGTGCGCCGCGCACCGCAGCCGTGTCCCCGCGTACGGCACCCCGCCGCACAGCCACCATCCCGCGGCGAGCCAGGCGCACACGGCGCGCTCCAGCACCCACGCCGGGGCCCACAGCGCCGCCGTCGCCGGGAAGTGCTCGACGCCGCCGGCCCGACGTCGACCGGCCTCCGCGACCACCACGGAGCCGGCCAGCAGGGCGACCAGGACCAGACGGCCCCCTTGCCGCCCGCGCCCGGAGCCCCGCACGGCGAGCGTGGCGGCCGCCGTGAGCAGAGGCGCCAGCGCCAGCTCCGCGAGCAGCCGGGGCGGCTGGGCCAGGGAGTCGTACGCCTGCCGGACCCGCTGCTCGGCGAACCGGCGGAGGCCGGGCGGGCGCCGTCGTACCACGAGGCCGGGCGCGGCCAGGACCCGGCCGCCCCGGGACCGGACCGTCCGTTCGAGCTCCAGGTTCTCGAACAGCACGTGCGGGTCGTACCCGGCGGCGCCGAGCGCAGCGCGCCGGAACGCGACGGTCCCGGCGTAGTCGTGCCCGAACGCCCGGTTGACCAGCGACCGCGCCGTGTCCCACCGGGCGTGCCACGGGAGCGGGGCGAACACGTTCTGCGGGACGACCAGGTCCGCGTCGCCCAGGGCCGCCAGCACCCGGTCGAGCGCGGCGTCGTCGTACCGTACGTCGTCGTCCGCCACCACGACGAGCGCCTCGGTGGTCGCGGCCAGGCCGGCGCGCACCCCGATCACCTTGCCGTTGGTCCGGTGCGGCACCGCGGGCACGACGACGGTGCGCACCCCCGCCCCCCACGCGGCAGCGTGCCGGTCCCGCACCCCGGCCGGCGACCCGTCCGCCACCACCACGGGCACACGCCGCGCGACGCCGCGCAGGTACGCCGCCAGCTCGGCCAGCTCACCGGGGTCGACGCCGGGGCGGCGCAGCGGCAGCACGTACACCGCATCGGCGAGCCGGTCAGGCAGGAGCTCAGGCACGCGCGTCGGCCGGATCGTCGAGCGGGGCCAGCAGCGCGGAGTCACCCTGCCGCCAGCGGCGCAGCGCGTGCGCGGCGACGTCACCCTCCACCGCCAGGCAGGCCGCCGCCCCGAACAGCACGTCGTCGCGCAGCGCGGGTTCCTGCTCGGCGAGCCGGCCCGCGAGGTCACGACCGGCGATCTGCTCGTGCACGGCGTCGGCCTCCACGTGCTCGTCGAAGTACTCGGTGGTGCCCGGGTCGTGGCCCAGGCGCCGGAAGCCGTCGGCGTAGAGCCGGCTCGGGATGGACGACGTCATCTCGAACGCCGCGAGATGGCCGACGATCGCGCCCCGCAACCGCCGGTGCAGCCCGAACAGGGACATCGTGTTGAGCGCCACCAGCACCTCGGTGGGCACGACGTCGACGTACCGGCCGTAGGCGTCGTCCAGGCCGGCGCCCCGCATCGTCCGTGCGAAGAGCTCGGCGTGCATGCGGCCCGGGCGGCCGCCGCCGTACTCGTCGGCCTGGATCTCCACCAGCGCCGCCTTGGGCGCACCGGCGAGACGCGGGACGGCCCACGTGTGCGGGTCGGCCTCCCGGAGCTGGTAGAGGGACCTGAGCACCAGCAGCTCCCGGGCCTGCGCGGCGTCGGCGCGCCTGGCGACGTAGCGCGCCAGCCGGGGGCCGCCGTCCGAGGCCGTGAGGTCGAACAGCCACCGGGCCACACCGGCGGCGTCGGTCTCGGCGCACGGCGGGTGCGCCGCACGCGTGCGCAGGGCCGCCTCGAACGGTGCCTCCAGCGACTGCCGGACGGCGAGGAGCTCCGGCTCCCACTCCCAGGCGTCGTCGACGCCGTCCACGCCGCGGTGGTGCAGCTCGTACAGGACCGTGAGCGCGAGCTGCAGGTCCGCGTCGCCCAGCACGTCGGGCTCCGGCGCGAGGGCGTCGGCGACGGCGCGGCGCAGGGCCGCCGGCCGGGTTGCCTCCGTGTCCGACGCCGTGTCCGGCACCGGGTCCGGCGCCGTGCCGGACCCGGTCCTGGGCGGCCCCGCGGTGAGTACTGCGAGGAGGGCGGTGCTCACCGGGCCGCGGGGGCGCGGCGTCGGCATGCGGTCCGCGGGCCGGGGTCCCGGACCGGCGTCGGTCGTGGTGGCGCTGTCCCGTACCGGTGTGGCGGTCATCTGCGGCTCCTGGTCGTGCGCGGGGCTCGCGCCCCTGCTCGACGCCGTACTCATCGTGCGCACGAACCACGCCGGTCGCAAGCGCGCCCCGGCCCCGCCGCAGGCAGGTACCGGGTTGCGAGCGGTACCCGTCCTCCTAGGTTGGGGGCAGGACGCGGCCTACCGGGACGACGCGAGCGACGACGGGAGCGGCACCATGACCGAGACCACCCGGCCCACCGGCGACCCTGCTGATGCGGCCGGCCCCGCCGTCGGCGCGGGCCCGCTGCGCGCGACCGACGTCACCGTCACGGCGTGCCCCGACGGGCCGCTGCTGGTGCGGGGCCCCGCCACGATCCTGGGACCCGACGGCGAGCCCGTGCTGCGCCGCCGCGCGACAGTGGCCCTGTGCCGCTGCGGTGGCACGGCCATCGCGCCGTGGTGCGACGGCACGCACAAGGTCAACGGGTTCCGCACGACCGGGCCGGACGACGGTTCGGCCACCGGTCCGAGCTGACTCACTCCGACGGCGTGTAGCGCTGCTCCGGGGCGAACACCGGCCCGGCGTCCCGGTCGAGCTCGACGTGCAGGGCGCCCCGGAGGTCGTCGAGCACCACGACGGCGCTGCCGTCCACCGGTACCCGGTCCGCCGAGGTGCGCATGCGCGCCGCGATCTCGCGGCGTCCCGCGGCGGTGTCGTACGCGACGGTCACGTCGAGCTCGGGGTCGCTGTGCAGCCAGAGGCGGACCTCGCCCAGCCGGAGCCGGCCCGTGTACCGCAGGCCGTCGCGGCGCAGCCGTCCGATGGTCTCCTGGCGCTCGCGGGCGTGGCGCAGCGCGCCCGGGAGCCGGGCCGCGATCGTCAGTCCCCATCCGGCGGCCAGCGCGCCCACGACGGCCGGTATCAGCACGCCCTCCGTGCCCGGCACACCGTCCAGCGTCTCCCGGACCCGCGCGGCCGGGTCGTCCGCCGCGGCGACCCGGGCCACCGCGCCGCCACCGGCACCGAGGGCGACCCCCGCCAGCAGCGGCGCCCACGACCACAGGGACGCGGCGCGACGCTGCCCGAACGTCTCGAGCGCGTGCTCGGCGAGGCCGACGGTGCCGAGCACGGCCAGGTAACCGAGCACGAGCACGCCCGCCACCAGCCAGCCGCCGCTCTGGCCCGCCGTGCAGGAGCCGGCCGTCGCGTGGCACAGCAGCCAGGAGGCCACGAGCGCCTCGGCCGCCCAGACGAGGCCGGTCAGCAGCGCCGGCGCCAGCAGCCGGGCCGTCACCCGCCCGGGTGCCCGGCCGGGGGCGAGCCCCGTGAGCCGCGATGCCCGGTCGGTGACGGAGAACACCGGACGGTGGTCCCACCAGTGGGCCGAGACCTCGTCCCGGGGGGTCACGGCCTCGGTCATGTCTGCCTCCCGCTCGGTCCCCGTCGTCGGGGTGCCGTCATTCTGCCGGGCGCGCACGCCCCGGCGCCAGGGGTCACGCCCGCTCGCCGAGCGCCACCACGCCGCGCCGCAGGGTCACCACGAGCGCCCCGGCGACGAACAGGTCGTCCCCGGACGGCTGCCGGGCCGCGCGCACCGCGCCGGCCAGCGCGGCGACGGCCCCGGCGGCCCGGTCGGCGGCGTCGCCGTCGTGGTCGTCGTCGGGTCGCGTGCGCAGGGCCTCCGCGTAGGCACGCAGCGTGGTGGCCAGGACGGGGCGCATGTCGGGGCCGAGTGCGACGTCCTGACGGTCCGCGCGTTCCCACTCGGCCAGGAGCCGCACCACGTCGTCGACCACGTCGGCGGCGGTCCACAGGGCCTCGGCGCGGCGCGCCTGCGCGGCGGCCCAGCCGCCGTACCGGTGACCTCGCCGGTTGACCCGCATCGCCTCGTGGGCCCGGGACACGGCGTCGTGGGAGCGGTCGATGGTCGGTGCGACGTCGCGGCGCCGCTGCTGCCACTCGTCGGCGGCGAGCGGCCCGACCCGTTCGAGCCGGTCGGCGAGCAGCTCCACCTGGTCCACGAGCACGGTGCGCAGGCGGTCCAGCGCGTCCTCCGACGGGGTGAGCGGCAGGGGCGGGAACAGCAGGTTCACGCCGGTGCCGATCGCCGCGCCCACGACGATGAGCCCGGCGAACACCGTGATGTACTCGAGCTGCTCCGCGCCGCCGAGGATGAGCACGAACAACGCCGAGGTCACCACCCACGTCCCCATCTCGCCGAAGACGCGCCAGCCGGAGCACAGGAGGGCGGTCCCCACCACGAGGGCCACCGACAGCGTGCTGGAGCCGAGCGCCAGGTCCACGCCGCGGGCCAGCACCGCGCCCGCGAGCACCGCCCCGGTCGCCTGCACGGAGTCCCGTACCGACCGGACGGCGGTGCTCGAGGTGGCGATGATCGCCCCGAGCGGCGCGTAGTACGGCTGCTCGGAGAACGGCGCCGGCGCCAGCGCCCCCACCACCCACGCCAGCGACGCCGCGAGCGCGCCCTTGGCGGCCAGACCCCAGCGGGGGTGGCGCGCCCAGTGCGCGTGCAGGGTGGTGAGCAGGGTGGTGAGGCGCTGTGACGGTGTGGGCATCACCGCCAGGCTCACGCGGCGCCGGGCCACGCGCATCCGGGACCGGTCAGGTCCGGGTGCGCCGGGCGAGCCCGAGGATCAGGCTGACCACCAGGACGGCCACGCCGATCCAGATCAGGAACTGCCCGATCTCCGTCGCGACCCCCAGGATCACGAGGACCACGCCGATGATGATGAGGACGAGCCAGGCAGGCATCTGAGACCTCCTTCGTCGTGGCGACGCGGGGTGCGCCGCCGTTGATCCGAGGTTCGTCCTGTTTGTGGTCACTCGCACCTGAAAGGCCGGGCGCCGGCGCATGCGGGCTGACCGGGGTGTTGCCTGGTGGGCGGCCAGGGGCCTACGGTGGTCGGACCCGGGGTCATGAAGCGGCTCCAGATCTCCTGGATCTGGAGGTTCCCATGTCCCCACCCGGCATCTCTCCCGACGACCCCGCACTGCGCGCCGTCGTCATCGGCCTGGTCTCCGTCGAGCGGGTCAAGAGCGTCGTCGCCGTGGTCCGCGGCGTCGACGAGGACGCCGCCGAGCGCGTGCTCACCGATGTGGCCCGCGAGGCCGGTGTGCCCCTGTGGGCGGCCTCCGACCAGGTGCTCGCGAACCTGCAGACCCAGGTGGGCACCGCCGGCCTCACCCCGGACACGCTGGACCGCGCGCTCGACGCCGTCTGCCCGGCGGGTTCGTCAGGCTGAGCGGCCGGCGGCCGTGAGCACCTTCAGCAGGGCGCGCTCGTCGGCGTCCATCCACCGTGACGTGCGCGCGGCGGCGGCGCCGGAGCGCTCGACGAGGCGGTCGAGCTCGGCGCGGTCCTCGGTCAGCAGCACGGGGTGCACGTAGCTCTTGCGGCACACCGCCGGGGTGTTGTGCAGGTGGGCCGCGGCGATCCGGACGGCCTCGGCGCGCTGGGCGTCGTGCTCCTGCCGGGTGTGCGGCGTCAGCCCGCGCAGGTGGCCCAGGACGAGGGCGCTGGCGCCCCACGTCCGGAACGTCTTGGCGGTGTACCCGTCACCCATGACCCGGCCGAGGTACTCGTTGACGTCCCGGGACCCGACGGTGCGGGTCTCGTCGCCGTCCACGTACTGCAGCAGGCGCTGGCCCGGCAGCTCCTGGCACCGGCGCACCACGTTCGCCACGCGCCGGTCGTGCAGGACGACGTCGTGCGGGGTGCCCGACTTGCCGCGGAAGCGGAACCGGATCTCGGCGCCCTGCACCTCGGCGTGCCGGGAACGCAGGGTCGTCAGCCCGAACGACGCGCCGGACCGCACGTACTCGTCGTTCCCGACCCGGATCAGGGTCTCGTCGAGCAGCCGGACGACGGTCGCGACCACCCGCTGCGGGCCCAGCCGCGGTGAGCGCAGGTCGGCGTCGACCTGCTTGCGCAGCGTGACCAGGGCGCGGCCGAACTCCACCAGGTCGTCGAACTTCGCGGTGTCCCGCTGCTCGCGCCACAGCCGGTGGTAGAGGTACTGCTTGCGGTGCCTGGCGTCGCGCCCGGTGGCCTGGAGATGACCGGTGGGGTCGGCGCAGATCCACACGTCGGTCCATGCCGGCGGCACGGCGAGCGCACGGAGGCGGGCCAGCGTCGCGGCGTCGGTGATGCGGGCGCCCCGGTGGTCCGTGTACGAGAACCCGCGACCCCGCCGCCGGCGGTGGATGCCGGGGTCGGAGTCGCTGGTGTGGGTGAGCGCGCTCAGCGGTTGGGCTCGGCATCCGAGATGTCCGCCAGGGCGGACGACGGGTCGCGCTCCACGGCGAGGTCGCCGATCGAGACGATGCCCACCAGCACGTCGCCGTCCAGCACCGGGACCCGGCGCACGGCGGCGGAGCGCATCACCTCGACCGCGGTCTCGACCGGGTCGGTGTGGCCGACCGTGACCACCTTCTCGCTGGCGACCTGCTGCACCGGGGCGTCCACGCCGTGGCCCTCGGCCAGGCCGCGCACCACCAGGTCCCGGTCGGTCACCACGCCGACGGCGGTGTTGTCGCTGGTCACCACCAGCGCGCCGACGTTCTCGGCGGCCATCAGCCGGGCGGCCTCGCGCAGCGGCTGGGTCGCGTCGACGGTGGTGGGTGCGGGGGTCATCACATCGGCGACCGTCTGCCGGGTCGTGTCGTTCTCCATCGTCGTTCTCCATCCCTCGGGGACGTGGACGGCGGGCTGCTTCACCGACCCCTCCAGCATGGCCCGCGGGGCCCTCGCTCGCACGCGCGCCTCAGGCTGCCTCGACCCGCCTGCGCAGTGCGGCCGCGGCGGCCCGCGGGTCGGCGGCCTGCGTGATCGCGCGGACGACGACGATGCGCCGGGCCCCGGCCTCCAGCACCTGGTCCAGGCGCTCGGCGTCGATCCCGCCGATCGCGAACCACGGCGTGGCCGGGGCCCGGCCGGCCACCTCCCGCAGCAGGTCCAGGCCCACGGCGGGGCGGCCCGGCTTGGTCGGCGTGGCCCACAGCGGACCGACGCAGAAGTAGTCGACCCGCGGGTCGGCCTCCGCCGCCAGCGCCTCGTCGAGGGCGTGCGTGGACCGGCCCAGCACCGGGTCGTCGCCCAGCAGGGTGCGCACCGCGTCCGGCGGCAGGTCACCCTGGCCCATGTGCACCACCGGCGCGCGGGTCAGCCGGGCGACGTCGGCCCGGTCGTTGACCGCCCACAGGGCGCCGTGCTCGGTCGCCACGCGCGCGACGAGCGCCTGCAGCTCGATCTCGCGCGCGACGTCCAGCGACTTGTCCCGCAGCTGCACCACGTCGACCCCGCCCTCCAGCGCCGCGTGCAGGAACGGTTCCAGGTCTCCCGTGCCCTCGCGGGCGTCGGTGCACAGGTACAGGCGGGCGTCGGCCAGGCGGGCGCGCGGGTCGGTGCGGTGGTCCACGGCGCGAGTGTAGGCCCGCCCCGCACGGGGGTTAAGGTGGTCGCGTGCACGGGAGCCCCGCACGGGGCTGAGAGGGCGCAGGGCGCCGACCGTCGAACCTGATCTGGGTCATGCCAGCGAAGGGAGCAGCATCATGAGCAGTCGCGCGTGCGACGTCCTCGTGGTCGGCGCGGGCATCGTCGGGCTGACCGCGGCCTGGCGGGCGCTGGACGCCGGGGCCCGCGTGGTCGTCCTGGACCCCGCGCCCGGCGACGGTGCCACCCACGCCGCCGCGGGCATGCTCGCGCCCGTCATGGAGGCCGGCTTCGGCGAGGAGGGGCAGGCCCGGCTGGGCACCGCGGCGCTCGCCCTGTGGCCCGCGTACGCCGCGGCGGTCGAGCACGCGGCCGGCCTGCCGCCCGGCGCCGTCGGCCTGGACACGACGTCGGGCACCCTCGCCCTCGCCTACGACGCCGACGACGTGGTGGCCCTGCGCCGCCTGCTCGCCCTGCACCGCCAGTGGGGCCTCGGCTCGGCCGAGCTGCCACCCGCCGCGGCGCGCGAGCGTGAACCGGGGACGGGGCCCCGGGTGGCGGGTGCGGCCTGGGTGCCGGGGGACCACAGCGCGGACCCGCGGGCCCTGCACGCGGCGCTCGCGGGCGTGGTCGCGGCCCGCGGCACGGTCGTGCGCCGTGCGGCGGCAGCCCTCACCTGGGCGGACGGCGCCGTGACCGGCGCGGTCGACGCCGCGGGCACCACGTACGCGGCCGGCACCGTGGTCCTGGCTGCCGGGCACGCGAGCGGGACCCTGTACGCGGGCGCCCCGACGCGCCCCGTGCCGGGCACGACGCTGCGCCTGCTCGCGGACGCCGACCGGGCACCCCGGGTGGTCGTGCGCGGCGCGGTGCAGGGCCGCCCCGTGTACGCGGTACCCCGCCCCGTGCGGCCCGACGGCACGCGCGAGGTGGTCGTGGGCGCGACGTCCCACGAGCGCGCCGACGACCACCTGACCCGGGCCGGCGACGTCTTCGCCCTGCTGCGTGACGTCCGCGTGCTGCTGCCCGGCCTCGACGAGGCCGTGCTGCTGGAGGCGACCACCCGGTCGCGCCCCGGCAGCCCCGACAACGCGCCGCTGCTGGGCCGGGCCGCCCCCGGCCTCCACCTGGCCACCGGCCACCACCGCAACGGCATCCTGCTGGCCCCGCTCACGGCGGCCGCGCTCGACCACGCGCTGGGTGCGGCCCCGTCCGCCTGGGCGGACGAGGAGGCGGCCGGGGCCGCGGTGGCCGCCGCCGCCCGGTACGCCGACCCGCTCCGGTTCGGCCCGGCAGGCGGCACCCCGGCGGTCCGCACCCCTGTGTCCAGCACCATCGAAGGAGGCACCGCATGACCAGCCACCCCGACCAGACGAGCCACCCCGGCCGCACTGGTTCGCCCGGCACCGCCCTCGTCAACGGCGACCCGTACCCGCTGCCCGCCCCGCTGCCCGTCACCGACCTCGTGGCGCGCCTGCTGCCCGGCGTCGTGGTGGACGGCGCCCCGCAGGGCGTGGCGGTCGCGCTGGACGACGTCGTCGTGCCGCGCGGCGCATGGGACACCACGACCGTCCGCCCGGGCGACCGGGTCGAGGTCGTCACCGCGGTGCAGGGAGGCTGACGATGACGGAGCCGACGGAACCGGTCGTGCCGGACGCGCCCCTGACCATCGCGGGCACGGAGCTGTCCTCACGCCTGGTCATGGGCACCGGGGGAGCGGCGAGCCTGCTCGCGCTGGAGGACGCGCTCGTGGCGTCCGGCACGGAGCTGACCACCGTGGCGATGCGCCGGGTGTCGCGGCCGCGTGCCGCGGACGACCCGGCGCGCGCCGGTGACCCCTCGGTGTGGGGGCTGCTCGCGCGGCTCGGCATCCGCGCGCTGCCCAACACGGCAGGCTGCTTCTCCGTGCACGAGGCGGTGCTCACCGCCCGGCTCGCCCGGGAGGCGTGCGCGACCGACTGGGTCAAGCTGGAGGTCATCGCCGACGACGTGACGCTGCTGCCCGACCCCATCGGCCTCGTGGAGGCCGCGCGGACCCTGGTCGACGAGGGGTTCACCGTGCTGCCGTACACGAGCGACGACCCGGTGGTGGCGCGCCGGCTGGAGGACGTGGGCTGCGCGGCGGTGATGCCCCTGGGCTCGCCGATCGGCTCGGGGCTCGGCATCGCCAACCCGCGCAACATCGAGGCGATCGCCGCGGCGGCGTCGGTCCCGGTGATCCTGGACGCGGGCATCGGCACGGCGTCCGACGCCGCGCTGGCCATGGAGCTCGGGTGCGACGGCGTGCTGCTGGCCACGGCCGTGACGCGCGCCGCCGACCCGGTGCGCATGGCCCGCGCGATGCGCCTGGCCGTCGAGGCGGGGTACGACGCCGCCCGCGCGGGCCGGCCGCCGCGCCGCGAGCGGGCGCTGGCCTCGTCGCCCGTGGACGGGCTGGTCGCCGTCGGCGGCAACCTGGACCTCGCGCTGTGACCGCGCTGCCGCCGCTGGTCGAGCCGGGCCGCGACCTGGGGCGGGACGAGCTGGCCCGGTACGCGCGGCACCTGGTGCTGCCCGGCGTGGGACCCGAGGGCCAGCGCCGCCTGGCGAACGCGCGCGTGCTCGTGGTGGGCGCGGGCGGGCTGGGCAGTCCCGTGCTGCTGTACCTCGCCGCCGCCGGCGTGGGCACGCTGGGTGTCGTGGACGACGACGTGGTCGAGGTGTCCAACCTGCAGCGGCAGGTGGTGCACGGGGTCTCGGACCTCGGGCGGCCCAAGACGGCGTCGGCGCGGGAGGCGGTCGCCGAGGTCAACCCGCACGTCGAGGTCGTGGAGCACCCCGAGCGGCTGACGACGGCGAACGCGCTGGAGGTGCTGTCCGGGTACGACCTGGTGCTCGACGGGACCGACGCCTTCGCGACCCGCTACCTGGTCTCGGACGCCGCCGAGGTGCTCGGCGTCCCGTGCGTCTGGGGCGCGATCCACCGGTTCACGGGGCAGGTCGCCACGTTCTGGGGCGCGCCCCCGGCCGGCGTGGAGGGCGTGACCTACCGGGACGTGTTCCCCGTGCCCCCGCCGCCGGGGGCGTCGCCGGACTGCGCGACGGCCGGGGTGCTCGGCGCGATGTGCGGCACCGTGGGCTCGGTCATGGCCACGGAGGCGGTCAAGCTCGTCACCGGGGCGGGGGACACCCTGCTCGGGCGCCTGGCGGTGTACGACGCGCTGGCCCTGACCTGGCGGCAGCTCACGGTGCGGCGCGACCCGGCCCGGGAGCCGGTCACGGCACTCCTGGCCGCCGCGGACGGAGCCGACCCGTACGCCGTGTTCTGCGGGCTGCCGGCGGCGGACGGCCCCGACGGCACGGACGGCCCCGGCACCGTCTCGGTACGGGAGCTCGCCGCCCTGCGCGACGGCGGCGGGGAGCCCCTGGTGCTGGACGTGCGGGAGCCGTGGGAGGTGGAGCTCACGGCCTGGCCCGGCGCCCGTGTGGTCCCGTCGGGGGCGTTCACCGGCCCGGGGGCCGGCACGGCGGTGGGCGAGGTCGCGGCGTGGGCGGCGGGCCGCCCGGTGCACGTGCTGTGCCAGGCCGGGGTCCGGTCTGAGCGCGTGGCGCGGCGGCTGGCCGAGGCGGGGGTCGGGGCCCGGTCGGTGGCCGGCGGGATCGCGGCCTGGGTGGCCGCCGGGCACGGCTGACGGGCACGGCTGACGGGCACGGCCGACAGGCCCGGGAGTGACGGGCGCCACCTTCCTGGTGGCGCCCATGGGTTGACGGGAACCCGCCAGCGATTAGGTTAGGTCAGGCAAACCTAAGTTCTGGTTCTTCCCTTCCCGCGATCCCTCCGAAGGAGACTTTCGCATGCCCTCACGCCTGCCCGCGGCGACCCAGCCGGTGACGACGAAGCACGACACGACCGCGCTGGTGCGCGGGGCCACGGCGAGCGCCTACGCGGACACCGTCCACGAGGTCGCCCGCGACGTGGCCGCCCGGCTCGCGTCCGTCACGCAGCCGTTCTCCGGCGCCAGCCGCGCCGAGCTGCGGGACTTGGTGGCCGCCGTGGACCTGGACGGTCCGCCGTCGGGCACGAGCGAGGCGCTGCGGGAGGCCGCGGACCTGTACGCGACGCACGCGATCTGGTTCCACGCGCCCACCTACGCGGCGCACCTGAACTGCCCGGTCGCGCTGCCCGCGGTGGGGGCGGAGACGATGCTGGCCGCGATCAACACCTCCGTGGACACCTACGACCAGTCCACGGTGGCCACCCTGATGGAGCGGCGGCTCGTGGAGTGGACCGCGGGCCGCATCGGCTTCCCGGTGGACGGCGGCGAGGGGCCGGGCGCCGACGGCGTCTTCACCTCCGGCGGCACCCAGTCCAACTTCCAGGCCCTGTTCCTGGCCCGGGAGAAGGCGCGGCGGACCGGTGTGCGCCTGGAGTCCATGCGGATCCTGGCCACCGAGGTCAGCCACTTCAGCATCGCCAAGTCCGCGCTCCTGCTCGGCCTGCCCGACGACGCCGTGGTCGCCGTGGGCACCGACGCCGACGGCCGCATGAGCGCCGACGCCCTGGCCCGGACGCTGGTGGACGTCGAACGCACCGGCGACGTCGTGATCGCCGTCGTCGCGACCGCCGGCACCACCGACCGCGGCTGCATCGACCCCCTGGGCCCGGTCGCCGACCTGTGCGACGCCGTGGGCACCTGGCTGCACGTCGACGCCGCCTACGGCTGCGGGCTGCTGGTCAGCCCCACGCGCCGCCACCTGCTGGCCGGCATCGAGCGGGCCCGCAGCGTCACCGTCGACTTCCACAAGTCGTTCTTCCAGCCGGTGTCCTCCAGCGCGCTGATCGTGCGCGAGCGGGCCGACCTGGCGCCCGTGGCCTGGCACGCGGACTACCTCAACCCGGAGGAGAACGCCGAGCCCAACCAGGTCGACAAGTCCCTGCAGACCACGCGCCGGTTCGACGCCCTCAAGCTCTGGGTCACGCTGCGCGCCCTGGGCCCCGACGGCGTGGGCGCGATGGTCGACGCCGTGTGCGACCTGGCCGCCGCCGTGCACCAGGACCTCGCCGGGGACCACGACTTCCGGCTGGTCGGCACCACCGACCTGTCCACGGTGCTGTTCCGCTACCAGCCCGACGGCCTCGACCCCGCGCGGGCCGACGCCCTGGTGCCCCAGGTGCGGCGCGTCCTGTTCGACTCCGGCCGTGCCCTGGTGGCCAAGACCGTGATCGACGGCCGCCCGTGCCTCAAGCTCACCCTCCTGAACCCGGACGCCACGCTCGCCGACATCCGCGGCGTGCTGGAGCTGGTCCGGTCCGCCGCCCACGGGCTGCTCGCCGGGGAGGCGCTCGCGGACACCGACGAGCCGCCGTGCCGCGACGTGCACCCCCGCCTGGAGCGCGCCGAGGGGGAGGACCGATGAGCACCGCCCTGCCCGTGCGGGACCTGCCCGTGCACGACCTCGTCTGCGTCGGGATCGGGCCCTTCGGCCTCGGCCTGGCGGCCCTGGCCGACCCGCTGGACGACGTGGACGCGGTGTTCCTGGACCAGGCCGACGGCTTCTCGTGGCACCCCGGGATGCTCATCGAGGGCACCACGCTGCAGGTCCCGTTCCTGGCCGACCTGGTGACGATGGCCGACCCCACCTCGCGGTACTCGTTCCTGGCGTGGCTCAAGGCGACGGGGCGGCTGTACCCGTTCTACATCCGCGAGTCGTTCTACCCGCTGCGTGCCGAGTACGACGAGTACTGCCGCTGGGTGGCCGCGCAGCTCCCGGCGCTGCGGTGGGGGCGGCGCGTGACCGGCGTGGTGCGCGTGCCCGCGCCGGACGGCGGGTACCTGTTCGAGGTCACGGCCGAGACGCCGGACGGCACCGAGAAATACTGTGCCAAGCACCTCGTGCTCGGCACCGGCACCCAGCCGCGCCTGCCCGCGGTCCTGGGTGACCTCGGGGCGCACGCCGGTCCCGTCGTGCACACCGCCGACTACCTGCCGCACCGGGAGGCGCTCGCCGCGTCCGGGTCCGTCACCGTGGTGGGCAGCGGGCAGTCCGCCGCCGAGGTGTACCGCGACCTCCTGGACGGCTGCGGCACCGGCCCGGGGGAGTACCGCCTGGACTGGGTGACCCGCTCGCCGCGGTTCTTCCCCATGGAGTACACCAAGCTCACCCTGGAGATGACCTCGCCGGAGTACACCGACCACTACGCCGCCCTGCCCGCCGCGCTGCGCGACCAGCTCGGCCGCGAGCAGCGCAACCTCTACAAGGGGATCAGCGGCGACCTCGTCGACGACATCTACGACACCCTGTACCGCCGGTCCGCGCTCGGCCGCGAGGTGCCGACCACGCTCCTGACCGACACCGAGGTGGTCGCGGCCCGGTTCGACCCCGACGGCGCGGGCGGGGCCGGCGAGTACGTGCTCACCCTGCGCCACGGCCAGCTCGGCACCACCGCCGAGCACCGCACGCGCGCCGTCGTCGCCGCCACCGGCTACGCCGCCCAGGTGCCGCGCTTCCTGGCGCCCGGCCTGGTCGACGTCGACGACCGGGGCCGCTACGTCGTGGCCCGCGACTACACCGTGGACGGCGACCGGCGCATCCACGTCATGAACGGCGAGGAGCACACGCACGGCGTCACCGCGCCGGACCTCGGCTTCGGGCCCTGGCGCAGCTCGGTGATCCTCGCTACCGTCACGGGCCGCGAGCCCTACCCGATCGAGCGCCGGATCGCCTTCCAGCAGTTCGGCCTGCCCACCTCCCGCACCCGGACGGAGGTCGCCCCGTGACCGCACCGACCACCCTGCAGGTCTTCCGCACCACCACCCGCCTGGGTGAGGTCACCCTCGAACCCGTGGTCCCCGCGCGGGACGCCGAGCTGGTCCAGGGCTGGCTCGCGCACCCGTCCGCGGCCTACTGGCAGATGAGCACCCTGAGCGTCGACGAGGTGCGCGAGTACCTCGCCGCCGTCCAGGGCGGCCCGCACGAGGACGCCTGGCTCGGCCGCCTCGACGGGGAGCCCGTGTTCCTCACCGAGACGTACGACCCCGCGCACGTGCTGCTCACCGGCGTGCACGACGCGCTGCCCGGCGACCTGGGCATGCACCTCCTCGTGGCCCCGCCCGAGGCCCCGCGGCACGGCCTGACCGACGCCGTCATGACCGCCGTCATGCGGTTCTGCCTGTCCGACGGCGGACCGCACGACGCCGGGCGGGGCGCGACGCGCGTCGTCGTCGAGCCGGACGTCGGCAACCGCAAGATCGCCGCCAAGAACGCCGCCGCCGGGTTCCGGGTGCTGCGCGAGGTGGACCTCGGCCGCGGCGCGCACGCCAAGCGGGCCGCCCTCAGCGTCGCCACCCGCGCCGACTTCGCGGCCTCCGCCCTGGGCGAGGGCCCGGTGCTCGCGTCGCACCTCACCCCCGGCCACATGGAGCACGCCCACCGTCACCTGGCCGCCAAGGCGCTCGCGGAGCTCGCCCACGAGCGCCTCTTCGAGCCGGAGCTCGACGCACCCGCCGGCCCCGGCGCGCCCGCCCGCTATCGCCTCGCCCTCGACGGCGTCACCTACCGGTTCACCGCCCGCCGCCACGCCCTGGAGCACTGGGTGATCGACCCGGCGTCCGTGCGCCGCACCGGCGCCGCGGGGCTGCGCGGCGAGGTCGACCTGCCCGTGGACGCGCTGGAGCTGGTCGCCGAGCTCCAGCCGCTGCTCCAGGTGCCGGACGCCCTCCTGGCGACCTACCTCGAAGAGCTCTCCTCCACCCTGGCCAGCGCCGCCGCCAAGCGCGAGCGCGAGCTCGACGGCGCCACGCCCTCGGTGCGCGGCCTGCTGGACGCGATGCGGACGGCGTCCGGTACCCAGGACGTCGCCGAGGCGTTCCAGCAGGTCGAGGCCGCCATGTCCGAGGGGCACCCGAGCTTCGTGGCCAACAACGGCCGCATCGGCTTCTCCCTGGACGACTACCGCACCTACGCCCCCGAACGCGGGCAGCGCGTGCGCATGCTGTGGCTCGCGGCCCGCCGCGAGCACACCCACCTGGCCCTGGCCGCCGACCGCACCGAGGCCGGCCACTACGGCGCCGAGCTGTCCGACGCCGAGCGCACCGCCTTCGCCGAGCGCGTGGCCGCCCGCGGCCACGACCCGGCCGACTACCTCTACCTGCCCGTGCACCCCTGGCAGTGGGACCACCGCGTCGCGATCACGTTCGCCGCCGACGTCGCCCGCGGCGACCTCGTGCCGCTCGGCCCCGGGTCGGACGAGTACCAGCCGCAGCAGTCGATCCGCACCATGTTCAACCGCACCCGCCCCGAGCGGCACTACGTCAAGGTGGCGCTCGCCATCCAGAACATGGGGTTCCTGCGCGGCCTGTCGCCCGCCTACATGCGCGTCACCCCGGCGATCAACGACTGGGTGGCCGACCTGGTCGCGGGTGACGAGACCCTGCGCGCGAGCGGGTTCGGCGTGCTGCGCGAGGTCGCCTCCGCCGGGTACACCGGCGACGTCTACCACCGCACCCCCCAGCCCAACCCGCACCGCAAGATGCTCGCGGCCCTGTGGCGCGAGTCGCCCGTGCCCCGCCTGGCACCCGGCGAACGGCTGGTCACCATGGCGAGCCTGCTGCACCGCGACGCCGGCGGCACCGCGTTCGCCACCACCCTGGCCCGCGAGTCGGGCCTGCCGCCCGAGCAGTGGCTGCAGGCCTACCTCGACGCCTACCTGTACCCGCTGGTGCACTGCCTGCTGGCCCACGAGCTCGCGTTCATGCCGCACGGGGAGAACCTCATCCTCGTGCTGCGCGACGGCGTCGTGGTGCGTGCCCTTATGAAGGACATCGGGGAGGAGGTGGCCATGCTCGGGCACCGGCCCCTGCCCGAGCAGGTCGAGCGCATCCGGGCCGTCGTCGACGACGAGGAGAAGGCGCTCGCGATCTTCACCGACGTGTTCGACGGCGTGCTGCGGCACCTGGCGGGCATCCTCGCGGGCGACGGCGTGCTCGGCGAGGACCGGTTCTGGGCGCTGGTGGCCGCCACGATCGACCGGCACGCCGCCGAGCACCCGGACCTGCGCACCGGCATCGACCTGCGGGCCGCGCGGTTCGCCCACTCCTGCCTCAACCGCCTCCAGCTGCGCAACACGCTGCAGATGGTGGACCTCGCCAACCAGTCGGAGTCGCTGATCTACGCCGGGACCATCGACAACCCCGTGCGCAGGACCGGTGCATGACTCCGAGCAGATCCCCCAGAGATGATGGAAGACGTGGACTTCGACCTGTTTCGTGACGACCTCGGCATCCCCCACGTGCGGGCCGCCTCCGAGACCGCGCTGGCCTACGGCCAGGGCTGGGTGACCGCCCAGGACCGCGGCCTGCAGATCGAGGCGGACCGGATGCGCGCCGAGGAGCGGTACGCCGAGCTCGCGGGCGTCGCGGGTGCGGCGTGGGACCGCTTCGCCGCGCGGGAGCGGCTGGCCGACACCGCTCGCGCGATCCACGACGCCGCGGCGCCGGCCGACCGGGCGTGGCTGGCCGCCTACGCCGACGGCGTGAGCGCCGGCCTGCTCGCCGGCGGCCGGGACGTCCCCGAGCTGGCGGGCGTGCCCCACCGGCCGTGGGAGCCGTGGACGCCGATCGGCGTCTTCCTGGCCACCCACGTGCTGTTCAACGGGTTCCCCGCCATCCTGTGGCGGGCCCACGTGGCCCGGCACCTGCACGTGCCCGGCGTGCCCCTGGAGCGCGTGCTGGGCCTGTTCGCCGCCGACGCCGGGTCCGGCTCCAACGCCTGGGCCGTGCACGGTGCGTTCACGGCCTCCGGCAGCCCCCTGGTGGCCGGCGACCCTCACCGCACCCTGGAGCTGCCCGGCCCGTACCAGCAGGTCCGGCTGGTGTGCACCGACCCCGCCGCCCCGTACGACGTGCTGGGGTTCGCTTTCCCCGGCGTCCCCGGCGTGCCGCACTTCGCGCATGCCGCCTGGGGGCCGGACTCTGCGGCAGGCGCTGCGGCAGGTTCCGTGGCGGGCTCCGTGGCGTGGGGCATCACCAATGCCGCCGCCCACCACGTCGAGGTCGTGTCCGACGGCGCGGACAGCGCCGACCCCGGCGCCTGGCGCCTGAGCTGGCCGGCCCGCGAGCTGTCCGACGTCGGTGTCGCGGCCTGGCGCGGCCTGCTGCACGCCCGCACGGCCCGCGACGTGGCCGACGCCTTCGCCGGGTGGGTCGACCCGGTCAACCGGGTGCTCACCGCCGACAGCACGGGCGAGGTGCTGAGCCTGACCGCGGGCCGGGTGCCCGCCGCGACCGACCGCGCCCTGCCCGCGCCCAAGCCCGCCGACGGCTACGTGACGCTCCCCGCGCCGACCCGGGTGACCCAGGTCGCCGTGGACGCGAACGAGCGGCCCGTCACCCAGGCACCCGCCGAGCTGGACGGCCGGCCCGGGTACGGACCGCGCGACGTGCGCCCGGACCGCGAGGCGCACGACCTCGGCTGGTCCTACGTGCCCCACCGGGCCGAGCGCATCCGCCAGATCCTCGCCGCCGCCGACCGGCCGGAGTCGCCCGGCACGCAGGCCCGCGTGCACGGCGACACCCGCGACCTCGGCGCGGCAGCCCTCGTCGCGCACCTGGCGGGCGACGCGTCCGCCGCCGTCCGCCTGCGCGCCTGGGTGGCCGAGGGCGCCCACGTCGAGGCGGGCTCGGCCGACGCCGCCCTCTACATGCGCTGGCGCGACGCGCTCACCCACCGGATAGCCCGGCACCCCGTCCTGGCCCCCCTGCACGCACCGCACGGGCAGGACCCGGCACTGGAACCGCTGCTCGGTGCGGTGTTCGACGTGCCGACGGCGGTCGGCGCGGGGCTCGCCCACCTGCTGGCGGCCGACTGGCTCGTCGTCGACGGGCCGGACGGGCAGCCGCTGCGGATCGACCCGGCGGCCGAGGCGAGCGCGGCGCTCGCGGAGGTGGCGGACCAGGCGTCCGGGACGTGGGGCGACGTGCACGTGCCGGCGCCAGTGGCCCCGGTGCCCGGCGTCGCGGGCGCGTACACCGCCGCCGTGCGCCCGGCGCCGGTCTCGGGCAACAACGAGACCGTCCGCTGCACCGGCGGCTCGCCGGGCATGGCCCCCACGGCCTACCGCGGCTCGGTCGCGCGCTACGTCTGGGACCTCGCCGACCGGGCGGGCAGCCGCTGGGGCGTGCCGTACGGCGCCGACGGCCGGCCGGGCACGGCGCACTTCGACGACCAGCACGCCACCTGGGCGGCCGCGGGCACGGTGCCCGTCGTCACCGACTTCGACCGCCTGTACGCCGTGGACACGACGGGCCGGCTGCTGAACGGCGCGCGCGGTGCGCAGGTGTGGCGGCGCGACGTCGGCCCGCACGGCGTTGTCACCGCGCACATGCTGGACCCGGAGGCCGACGCCGACCTGCTGCACCGCTGGTTCACGCAGCCGCGGGCCGCGTTCTGGGGGATGGGGGAGCACACGCGCGACGAGGTGGCCGCCACCTACGCGTTCGTCGAGTCCCTGCCCACGCACCACGCCTACCTCGTGCGGTGGGACGGCGAGCCCGTGGCCCTGGTGCAGGCCTACCACCCCGAGCACGACCCCGTGGCGGCCGCGTACGACGTCGCCCCCGGCGACCTCGGCCTGCACTTCTTCCTGGGCGGCCGGGGCCCGGTCGCCCGGCACGGTGCGGTGCAGGACCCGTGGGCGGTCCTGGGCCCGGCACTGCGCGACTTCCTGTTCGCCGGGGCGGGGACCCGGCGCCTGGTGGGCGAGCCCGACGCGCGCAACGAGAAGGCCCTGCGCCGCATGGCGGCGCTGGGGTTCACAGCGGGCGAGGAGGTCTTCTTCGAGTCGGCGCAGGGCCCCAAGACGGCGCGCATGGCCTACCTGACGCGGGAGGAGGCGGGCCGGGGCACGCCGTGACGCAGGTCACAGAATGTTAGGTGCTTACCGAAACTAACAACTTGCGCCCGCCCGGATAATGGAGGCGATGCCTCCCACAGACGAACGCTCGAATCGATCCGATCCTTCCTCTGAACCGCGCAGCGAGCTCTCCACCGTCGCCTCCATCCGCCGCCTGCACCCTTACGTCCGCACCGCGTTGCCGCGGCTGGCCGGCGGCCTGCTCGCCTCCCTGGGCGCCAGCCTCATGGCGCTCGCCATCCCGCGCGTCCTGCAGTGGGTCACCGACGGCCCCCTCGCCTCCGGCGCGCGCGACCACGACTGGGCGGGCCTGGCCTGGTCTGTCGTCCTCGTCGCCGCGCTCGGCGTCGGGGAGGCCGGCCTGATCCTGCTGCGCCGCACCCTGGTGATGTTCCCCGGCACGCGCGTCGAGGCCGCGATGCGCATGGCCCTGTTCCGCCACCTGCAGGACCTCCCGGTGTCCTTCCACGACCGGTGGCCCGGCGGCCAGCTCCTGTCCCGCATCATGGGCGACCTCGGCCTGCTGCGCCGGTGGCTCGTGTTCGGCATCCTGCAGCTCGTGGTCAGCATCGTGACCATCGTCGTCGGCGTCGGCCTGCTCGTGGCCACCGGCGGCTGGCTGGGGATCATCTTCCTGTGCGGTGCGATCCCCGTGACCGTCCTGGCCTTCCGGTTCTCCCGCAAGTACCGCAAGATCTCCCGCCTCTCGCAGGACCAGTCGGGCGACCTGGCCACCACGGTCGAGGAGTCCGTGCACGGCATCCGCGTGCTCAAGGCGTTCGGCCGCGGCCCGGACGCGCTGGACCAGTTCACCGAGCAGGCCGCCGAGCTGCGCGAGACCGAGATCCGCAAGGCAACCACCGACGCGGGCCTGACCACCGCGCTGCGCGTCATCCCCGAGGTGACGCAGGCGGTCGCGCTCGTGGTCGGCGTCTACCTCGTGGCCTCCGGAGACATGACGCTGGGCGCCCTGGTCGCCTTCTTCACCACGACCGCCGTGATCAACGGCCCCGTCGTGGACCTCGGCATGACCCTGTCGATGACGCTCAACGCGCGCACCGCCGTCGACCGCTTCTTCGAGGTCATGGACACGGTCAACCCGCTGACGGACCCGGAGCGCCCCGCCGACCTGCCCCCGGTCACCCCCGGCTGCGGCGGCACCACGGGCGGGCACGTCGCCCTGCGTGACGTCACCTTCCGGTTCGACGACGCCGAGCGCCCCGTGCTCGACCACGTCGACCTGGAGCTGCCGCCCGGCACCACCACGGCGCTGGTGGGGCTGACCGGCTCCGGCAAGTCGACCCTCGCGATGCTCGCGCCCCGCCTGTTCGACGTCACCGCGGGCCGCGTCGAGGTGGACGGCGTGGACGTGCGGGACATGACCCGCGAGCAGGTCCGTGAACGCGTCGCCGTCGCCTTCGAGGACCCGACCCTGTTCTCCGCCTCGGTGCGGGACAACGTGCTGCTCGGCGTGCCCGACGACCTGCCCGCGGCCGAGCGCGAGGCCCTGATGACCGAGTCCCTGGAGATCGCGCAGGCGCACTTCGTGGCCGACCTGCCCGACGGCGCCGACACCCGCATCGGCGAGGAGGGCATGTCGCTGTCCGGCGGTCAGCGACAGCGGCTTGCCTTGGCCCGCGCCATCGCGGCCCGGCCCCGCGTGCTCGTGCTCGACGACCCCCTGTCCGCGCTCGACGTCACCACCGAGGAGGCCGTCACCGCACGGCTGCGCGACGTGCTCGTGGCCACCACCACCCTGGTCATCGCGCACCGTCCCTCCACCGTGGCGCTGGCCGACCGGGTGGCCGTGCTCCAGGGCGGGCGGATCACCGCCGTCGGCACGCACCAGGAGCTGCTGGCGACCGATCCGCACTACCGGTACATCATCTCCAGCCTGGAGGAGGACTACGCGGCGCACGCGGGCGAGGAGTCCCCGCCGGACGAGCCCGCACCCGACCAGTCCGCACCGCGAAGCCAGGAGGCGCTGTCATGACGGCCACCACCCAGCCCACCGACCGCCGTCGCCCCACCGACGCCGCCGCGGACGACGTCACCAGTCTCGGCAAGGAGGCCTCCCGCCGCGTGCGCCGGCGGTCCATGCACCTGCTCGGGGACCTGCTGCGCCCCCACAAGAAGGCGCTGGCGTGGGCGGCCGTGCTCGTCGTGGCCTCCACGCTCGGGCAGGTGGCCGGGCCGCTGTTCGTGGGACTGGCCATCGACGACGCCGTCCCGGCACTGCGCGACGGCTCCGTCACACCGCTGGTCCTGACCGGCGCCGGCTACCTCGTCGCCGCGGTGCTCGGCGGCATCGCGGCGGGCGCCTACGTGCGCGCCGCCGCCCGGATCGCCCAGGCCGTGCTGCTCGACCTGCGCCGCCGCGTGTTCCGGCAGACCCAGCGGCTCTCCCTGGAGTTCCACGAGTCGTACACCTCGGGGCGCATCATCTCCCGGCAGACCTCCGACCTGGAGGCGCTGCGCGAGCTGCTCGACGGCGGCCTGACCGGCGTCGTCTCCTCGCTGCTGCTGATGGTCTTCACCATCGGGTTCCTGTTCTACGTCGACTGGCGCTCCGGGCTCGTGCTCGCCGTCGCCTTCATCCCGGCCTGGCTGCTCACCCGCTGGTTCCAGCGCATGTCGCAGCGGTACTACCGCGAGCAGCGCACGGCCTCGGCCCGGCTCATCGTCAAGTTCGTCGAGACGATGACCGGCATGCGCGCCGTCCAGGCCTTCCGCCGGGAGCGCACCACCGAGGCCGACTACGGCACGCTCGGCGAGGACTACCGCGACGCCAACCTGCAGATCTTCGGCGTCAACGGACGGTTCCAGCCCGGGCTGATCCTCATCGGCAACCTGACGGTCGTGGCGGCGCTCGCCGTCGGCGGCTGGCGCGTGCTGGACGGCGGGCTCGAGGTAGGCGTGCTCGCCGCCGTGCTGCTGTACTGCAAGCGGTTCTTCCAGCCGGTGCAGCAGCTCGGCATGTTCTACAACGCGTTCCAGTCCGCGACCGCGGCGCTGGAGAAGGTCTCGGGGCTGCTCGCCGAGGAGCCGACCGTCGTCGAGCCGGCGCACCCCACGCCGCTGCCCCTGCACGACGGGCGGGCCCGGGGCGAGCTGCGCCTGGACCACGTGCGCTTCCAGTACGGCGACGGCCCCGTGGTGCTGCCCGACCTGGACCTGACCATCCCCGCCGGCCAGACCGTGGCCGTGGTGGGCACCACCGGTGCGGGCAAGTCGACGGTGGCCAAGCTGGTCACGCGGTTCTACGACGCGTCGGCCGGCGCGGTGCGGCTGGACGGCGTCGACGTGCGTGACCTTGCCTCGGCGGACCTGCGTCGCGCCGTCGTCATGGTGACGCAGGAGGCGTACCTGTTCAGCGGGTCGGTGCGCGAGAACATCGCGCTCGGGCGCCCGGGTGCCTCCCAGGCGGAGATCGAGGCGGCGGCGCGGGCCGTGGGCGCCCACGAGTTCGTGCTCGACATGCCCGACGGGTACGACACGGACGTGAACAAGCGCGGCGGGCGCGTTTCGGCGGGCCAGCGTCAGCTCCTGTCGTTCGCCCGGGCGTTCCTCGCCGACCCGGCGGTGCTCGTGCTCGACGAGGCGACGTCGTCGCTCGACATGCCGGGCGAGCGGCTGGTGCAGCGCGGGCTGCAGACGCTGCTGGCCGACCGGACGGCCATCATCATCGCGCACCGCCTCTCGACGGTCGCGATCGCCGACCGGGTGCTGGTGATGGAGCACGGGGAGGTCGTCGAGGACGGCACGCCCGCCGAGCTCGTCGCCGGCGACGGGCGGTACGCCCGGCTGCACGCCGCGTGGGAGGACTCGCTGGTCTGACCGGCTCCCCGGCACGGGGCGGGGCTCAGGCCCCGTCCGGCCCGCCCCGTGCCAGGGCCTCCGCGACGACCCGCAGCGCCTGGTCGAGCTCTGAGTCGGTCACGCCGCCGAAGCCGACCACCAGTCCCGACAACCGGGCGGTACGGCAGTACTGCGCGAGCAGCGGCATGTCGAACCCGGCGGCACGCGCCGCCGCCCGAGCCGCCGTGGCGGCCGAGGCGTCCGTGAGCCAGGTCGAGTACATGCCCGCCAGCGGCCCGGCGAGCTCGGCGTGCGGGGACAGGGCGGCGGCGACCCGGGGTGCGCGCTCGGCGTAGACCCGGCGGGCCGTGCGGACCACCTTGTCGGCCCACCCGTCGCGCAGCAGCGTGAGCAGGGCCCGCTGGGTGGGCCAGGGCGGCGTGTCGTGCGTGATCGTGCGCCGCCGCACGAGGCGCTCGTGCAGGGCCGGCGGCGCCACGAGCCAGCCCAGCCGCAGACCCGGGCTGACCGACTTCGCGGCGGTTCCCAGGTAGGCGACCCGGGACCGGTCGAGCGCCGCGAGGGCCGGCACGGGCGCGACGTCGTAGCGGAACTCGGAGTCGTAGTCGTCCTCCAGCACGACGGCGTCCGCGGCCCGGGCCGCCCCGAGCAGCGCGAGCCGGTCCGCGGCGGGCATGACCCGGCCGAGCGGATGCTGGTGGGCCGGCGTCACGTACGCGGCCGCACACCCGTCCAGGCTCGTGACCGCCGCGTTCGCCGGATGGTCGACGACGACCCGGCCGGCCGCGCGCACCGTCTCCACCGCGGCGCGGTAGCCGGGGTCCTCCACGAGCACGGCCCCGGGATCCAGCACGCCGAGGAGCTGGCGCAGACCGTCCGTGGTGCCGGCCGTCACCAGGATCTCGTCCGGGCCGACCGTCAGCCCACGGGTGCGCCCGAGACGTTCGGCCAGCGCCTCGCGCAGCTCCGGCACCCCGCGAGGGTCCGGATAACCCCGCGGAGGCCGAGCCGCCGAGACCTCCCGCCAGGCCCGCCGCCAGCCTGCGAGATGGCGCGGGTCGATCCAGGGCGTCCCGGCGTCGAGCTGCACGTACCGCGGTTCATGCGTCGCGGGTCGTGCCACGGGGGCGGCTGCGGGCAGCGCCTCGCCGGACGCCACGAACGTCCCCGCACCCCGGCGGGTCACGACCCAGGCCTCCGCGAGGAGCTGGTCGTAGGCCTGCTCGACCACGGCCCGCGCCACGCCCAGGTCGGTCGCGAGGGCACGGCTGGAGGGCAGACGGTCGCCGGTGGTGAGCGTGCCGTCGGTGACCAGGGCGCGGACGGCGGCCGCGAGCTGGGCCGGGAGCGGCGTCGGGAGGGAACGGTCCAGGTGAACGGGGAGCATGGGGGAGGATCTCTGGGCTGGGCTGGGCTGGGCTGGGCTGGGCTGGGCTGGGCTGGGCTGGGCTGGGCTGGGCTGCGGTGGGCGGGGATAGTGCGGGCGGATGGCCGGGTGAGCCTGTGTGCCAGGGTGCTGCGGGGGAGTGGCCTGTTGAGATCGACCGGAACTGGCTCGTGCTCCTGGGCCACCTGCGGACCAGGCTAGCGTCATGACGACGGATCCCCTCGAGCCCGCGGCTCCTCACGAACCCGCAGCCCCCGCCACGCTCCTGCTGCAGGGTGCGCACCACCCACAGACGGCGCCCCACTTGCAGGCGGCGCCCGACTCGCAGGCGGCGCCCGACTCGCAGGCGGCGCCCGACTCACATACGGCGTCCCGTCCGCAGACGGATGGCCTCTCGTCGACGGCGCGGACAACCCCGACGCGCGGCCGGAATCGCCAGGTCGCCGAACGGGAGCGGCTGATGACACTCCTGGCGGACGCGCTCGTGGCACACCTCGGCGTGGTCGCCGGCCCGCATCCGGTGGTGCTGCCCACGGCGTTCGGCGTCGACCCGTCCGGACCGGACGACGGCGGCACGCTCTACCTGCACGGATCCGTCGCCGCCGGATGGCTGGCGCCGGCGCTGGAGCAGGACGTCTGCGTGACCGTCACGGAGCTGGACGGGCTGGTGCTGGCCCGGACCGGGTTCCACCACTCCATGAACTACCGGTCCGCCGTGGTGATCGGGCGACCTCGACGGGTCACCGACACGGACGAACGACGCCGTGCGCTCGACCTGATCGTCGACCACATGGTCCCCGGACGGTCCGCGACGCTCCGGCCCCCGACCCGCAAGGAGCTGGCCGCCACGGTCGTCATCGCACTGCCCCTCGCCGAGGCGTCGATGAAGCAGCGCGCGGGTGGCGCCAGCCTGGAGCCCGGTGACCTGGAACTGACGGGCTGGGCCGGGGAGGTGCCTCTGCGTCGTGTCGCGTCGGCGCCCGTCAGCGAGGACTACGTGTCCGAACCGGTACCGGACCTCGTGCTGCGCCGGGCACGCGGGCTCGGCATGGCGTGAGGCGCTCGCGGGTACTGCCCTAGAACGGTGGATCGTCAGGGACGGGAAGGTCTGGCCGTGGGACCTCCTGCCGGCCGTCGTCATGCTCGGTGCCGAGCCGGCGGCGGGTCTCGTCGGCGAGGCTCGTGACGTCCTCGCAGACGGTTCCCACCTGCGTTGCGGGTCGTGTGTAGGTGTGGCCGGTGGGTGCGGTCCAGGTGGTGGTGCCGGTGGTGGGGTTGCGGGTGGGGGTCCAGCCGTGGTGGGTC
>NZ_JBIUAP010000019.1:24582-90007 GCF_044547525.1 Promicromonospora sp. NPDC052451 | reverse complement strand
TGTGATGCGCCGATCCGGCACCTGGACCACATCACCCCCCACATTGAGGGTGGTGAGACGAGCCTGGACAACGGGCAAGGCCTGTGCGCGCGGTGCAATCATGCCAAGCAGGCACCCGGCTGGGTACAGAAGACCACCCAGCACGAGGGACGCCACGCCGTGGAGACCCGGACTCCGACCGGGCACACCCACCTCTCGGTGGCACCCATGCCACCGACACCCCTGCGCGCCGACCGGGGCGGGATGCCGGCCAGGATCCACGACACCGAACCAGACCGAGAGCGGAACACAGGTCACGCCAGCGACCTTCGCGCGCCCGCAGACAGCGACACGTCGCCATCCACCGGGACCGACCAGCCACAGACCGACCAGAGGCAGACCGACCAGCCCCAAGCCGACCAGAGGCAGACCGACCAGAGGCAGACCGACCAGAGGCAGACCGACCAGAGGCAGGCCGACCAGAAGCAGACCGGCCACGCCCAGAACCCGCCCATGGCCGGGTCGACCGGCCACGCCCAGAACCCCGCCATGGCTCGCGATCGCACCCCTGCCCCGGAATGGACACCGGCAGTCGGCATGACCGGCCCACCCCCCGGACGCACCCCACGCAGCCGCTACTCGATCGGCTGCCACACCACCCACCACCACGGAGCGATTCCCTACCGACTCGCCACGAGCCGGGGTCCGGATTCAAGCTCGCGACAGCGCTCCGCCCGGCGGCGGCGAGCGCGTGGCCGCCTGCCGGACGTCTTCTGGGCACACCGGTACAGCTAGCGCTCGCTCCCATGGGTGCGTTGTCGTCGGGCCCTGGTTCACGAGGGCCCGACGACGACACAGCCGTCACCTCGTTCCGCGGAGCCATCCGGCGAAGAGTCTCGTCATCATCGGCATGACCACGAAGGTCATCAGGCATACCAGCGTGACGGAGAGCACCAGCGTCGTCACGAAGACCGGGACACGCTGGATCAGCGGGGCGCCGACCGACAGGAGGAGCGTGATCAGCGGATAGGCCGCGAGCCAGTTGATCACGGCCATCTTGTAGCGCTGAGGCTGCGCCGCCCGGCCGGGCAGGGACGGTTCGCGCCCGCGATCCGCAGCCGTCGTCACTTTCCTGCCTCGTAGTTCACCCATGCCACGCGATACGGGTGGCTCGTCTTCCACGTATGGATGACCTCGACGGCGCCCGGTGCGGCGAACAGTGCCGCGAGCCCGTCCCGGTCGTCGACGCCGAAGTGCAAGACCGCGGTCGCTACGAACGCCGGGATCGCATCCTCGCCCGCGACCGGAACGTGCCGGTGTGCGGAGAAGCTGCGGACCGCGCCCGTGTCTCGCATCGAGATCTCGATATCTCCGAGGAACTGATCCAGGTCGATGTCGGAGATCGGGTCATCGAAGGATACGAGCATGGTGTGTGTGATCATGCGTCCAGTGAAGCCATCGTTGGGCAGCGCCGTCCAATACCTGATGGATCCAACTGATAACGTCAAGGAATGGATCTCTTGGAGGTGCGCGAGCTCAGGTACTTCGTCGCCGTGGCCGAGGAGCTCCACTTCGGCCGCGCCGCCGAGCGGCTCCACATCGCCCAGCCGGCCTTGTCGAAGGCCGTTCGGCGCGTGGAGGAACGCCTCGGCGTTCAGCTCTTCGCCCGCACGAGCAGGAGCGTCGCGCTCACCGCGGCGGGAGAGGCGCTGCTCGAGAACGGCCGGCCCGCGCTGAACGCCGTCGCGGCCGCCGCTCGTGCCGCGCGACAGGCAGAGGAGTCCAGCCCGCTGCGCCTGGCGCTCAAGCCCGGCGGCGATGCGGGCCTGCTCTCCGTCCTGCTCGGGGCCTACGCCGACTACCCGAAGGCGCGGCAGGTCGACGTCATGTTCCATCCCGGACCGGAGCGGGCGGCACTCGTGCGCGACGGGATCGTGGACGCCGCACTGCTGTACGCACCTTTCGAGGACACCCTCGGTCTCACGACCATCGAGCTCCACGTCGAGGGCCGTGTGGCGGTGCTCCCGGCCGACCATCCGCTGGCGGCGTCGGCGAGCATCAGCCGTGCGGACCTGGAGGGCGAGACCTTCCCGCGCTGGCGTGGGCAGCCCGGCCAGCGCGCGCACGGCCCCGAGATCGCGGACGTCGCGGAGCTGGTCCCGCTGGTGCGACTCGGCCGCGCGGTCGCGGTTCTCCCTCGGTCGCTCGTGACGCCGGTTCCCCAGGGCGCGGCCTGCGTCCCGGTCCCCGACGCCGGACCGAGCTCGATCGTCATCGGAACGAGGCCGGGGGATCGTCGCGAGGCCGTTCGTGCCCTCATGGAGGCCGCGAGAAGCATCGGGCGGCCACCTGCGACCCCGTGAACGGAGGCCCCCGCCGGACCAGCCTTCAGCCCGCGATCTCCGGGGCCACCGCATACGCGATCACCGTGATCGAGTTGTTGAGCGCATGCACCACGACGCCCGGCCACACCGAGCCGCTGCGACGGCGGAGCTCGGCGGTGATGATCCCGACGACGAGCGCCGCGGGCAGGACGACGTTGATGCCGTGCAGCAGCGCGAAGATCACGGCGCTGCCGACCGTCGCGATGACGGGCCCGTACCGGAGCAGGCCTGTGGTGACGACGCCGCGGAAGAGGAACTCCTCACCGATCGGCGTGAGCACCACCAGGCCGATCGCGGTCACCACCAGGAGCCAGATTCCGCTGCTGGCCCCGGCGGCGTAGCCGGACTGGGTGTCGGTCGGCACGTCGACCAGCCATGTGAACAGAGGTACCAGCAGCCCCTTGGCGAGCAGGGCGACGACCCCGCCCGCTGCTCCGAGCCACAGCCAGCGGGCGGACGTCGGGCGCACGCCGAACGCGCTCCAGGACAGGCGTCGCGGCGCGGCGGCCACCCCGAACCCGGCCAGGCCCGCGATTCCCGACAGGCACGCCAGGAAGGCGCCGCCCGCGGCGCTGTTCAGGTCGAACCAGTCGCCGAGCAGCATGGGTAGCCCGAAACCGACCGCCGCCATTGCCACGATGCCGACCACGATCTCGAGCCAGCCCGGCCGGCTGCTCCGCACGTTCGTCTCCGTCATGGATTCCATGCGGCCCAGTAGAAACCGTGTGCCAGGAACAGGGTCAAGAGATCCTCGTCCGCGTGGCGGAACGGACGAGAAGCACCGCCAGCGCCGTCGGCACGGCCAGCGCGACCGCGAGCCCGGGGCTCCCGGCCACCGCGAGCCCCGCGCCGCCGAGCGCCGCCCCCGCGAAGACGCCGAGACTCATCCCCGCGGCCTGCAGGCCGAACGTGGCCGGCGTGAGCCGTCCGGCCCGCTGGGCGATCAGGCTCGTGGCCGTGGCGCCCACGACGGCGTGGCCGAACCCCATCACGGTCGTCGCCGCCAGGGCGCCCGGCAGCCACGGCACCAGGAAGACCGTCAGGACCGCCACGAGACCTCCGCCGAGGCCGGCGAGCAGCAGCAGCCGGGGCCGGGCGGGGCCCGCTGCGCCGTCGTCCCGGGCCCAGCGTCCCGCGAGGTAGCCGCCCACCACGAACGACGCCCCGCTGAGCGTCCAGACCAGGGTGAACGTACCCGCGTCGGTGCCGAAGCGGTCGTGGTAGGTCACCGCGAGAAAGGAGAGGTAACCCATGAACGAGGTGGTCCGCAGCCCCGCGACGGCGACGACGGCCAGCAGGTCCGGTCGCGACCGCAGGCGCCGCAGCGACTCACGGTAACCGGGCGCGGCAGCCTGCTCGGCGCCTGGGTCGGCGGACCGCAGGAAGGCCAGTCCGGTCAGCACCGCCAGTGCCGCCGTGACCCACAGCGCGCCCGCCCAGCCGCGCCAAGCCGCCAGCCCGCCGACCACGGGACCGGCCAGCACGGCCGCCAGGGTGGTCGACGTGCTGACGAGCGTCGCGGCGCGGCCGCCGTCGGCGGGGTCGGTGAACCGGGACGTGGCCAGGGCGAGCAGGGCTGGCGTCAGGGCGGCGGTCGCGACGCCGGTGCCGAGGCAGAACGCGACCAGCGCCGCGTAGCTGCCCGTGGTGGCGGTCAGGCAGCACAGGGCCAGCAGGGCGAGCGCGCCGGCCACCGCGCGGTGGCGTGGCCAGCGGCCCAGCAGCGGCGCGATCGCCACCCCGGTGAGCAGGGCCGCGACACCACCCAGCCCGCGCAGGGCGCCCACGGCCGCGGCGTCGGCCCGGACGGTCTCGGAGATCGGCACCAGGAAGGTGGAGTAGACGGTGAACGGGAGCAGGCTCACCGTCCCGGCCAGCATCGCCGGCCAGATCGCGCGGACGATCCGGTGGTCCGGCGTGGGGCGGCGCGCCGGCGGGCGGGAGGCGGCCGGGGCTGTCACGGGTTCTGCGCCGCGTGCTCGCGCAGGTAGGCGCCGAACTTCTCCACGCCGTCGATGTTCCGGGGCCCGGAGATGCCCTCGTTGTAGTCGAGCACGAAGAAGGCGTCGTCGCGCACGGCGGGCAGGTCGGCCGTGACGGGGTTCTCCTGCAGGAACCGGATCTTGTCCTGCGCGGGCTGGTCGCCGTAGTCCAGGATGACGACGACCTCGGGCTGTGCCTCCACGACCGCCTCCCAGGTGACCTCGGTCCAGCGCTCGTCGAGGTCGCCGAAGACGTTCTCGCCGCCCGCGGCCCGGATGATGTCGTTCGGCGGTACCTGGGCGCCCGCGGTGAACGGCTTGTCGGTGCCGGAGTCGTAGAGGAACACCGGCACGGGGTCGCCCTCGGGCGCCTGCTCCTCGACGGCGGCGACGCGTGCGCGGTAGTCGGCCACGAGGTCGGTGGCCCGCTCCTCGACGCCGAAGATCTGCCCCAGCCGTTCCAGGTCCGTGTACAGGCCCTCGAACGGGGTGTGCCGCTCCGGGAACCCCGGGTAGCCGTAGCAGGACTCCGCGTGCATGAAGCTCTGGATGCCCAGCCCGTCGAGGATCTCCGGGGTGATGCCCCGCTCGTCGGAGAACCCGGAGCCCCAGCCGGCCACCACGAGGTCGGCCTCGGCGTCCACCACGAGCTCGCGGTTGAGCAGGTCCTGCGACAGGAGCTCGACCTGCTCGTACTCGGCGGCCCACGGCGACTCGCTCACCGGCGGGTTGGCGGGTGGCATGACGTAGCCGAGCACGTGGTCGGTGAGGCCGAGCGCGAACAGCTTGTCCGCGCTGCCGCCCTCGTAGGCGACGACGCGCTGGGGCACCGTGTACTCGACCGGCTCGCCGCAGCGCTGCACGGTGGTGGCCGGTCCGGCGTCGGCGGACTGCTCGACCTGGGCGCCGCAGGCGGCCAGGAGCGCGACGGCGGCCAGGGCCGGCAGCGGGGCCAGTCGGCGGGCCGGGGCGGGGATCCTCATCGGTGGTTTCCTTCCAGGGCGGGATCGACGGTTCGGGCGGGGGAGGGCCCGAGGGAGTACAGGACCTGCGGGTCGCCGGTCAGCGGGTGCGCGGTGACGGTGACCTCCACGCCGTAGACCTGGGCGATGCGCTCGCTGGTCAGCACCTGCGCCGGGGTGCCGGCGGCGACCAGCCGGCCGCCGGCGAGCAGCCCGAGCCGGTCGCACGCGGCGGCGGCCAGGTTCAGGTCGTGCAGCACCACCACGACGGTGAGATCGGTGTCGCGCAGGTGACCCAGCAGGTCGATCTGGTGGCGCAGGTCCAGGTGGTTGGTGGGTTCGTCCAGCACCAGCACGTCGGGCTCCTGCACGAGCGCGCGGGCGAGCAGCACGCGCTGCCGCTCACCGCCGGACAGGCTCAGGATGCCGCGCCCGGCCAGGTGCGCCACGTCGGTCCGGTCCATCGCCGAGCGGCACAGCTCCCGTTCCCGCTCGGTGAGCCGGCGGTTGCCCCGCTGGTACGGCACGCGGCCCAGCGCGACGACGTCGGCGACGGTGAGGTCCAGGTCCGCCGAGCCGTCCTGGGTGAGCGCCGCGACGCGCTGCGCGGACGCGCGCGGGGTCAGGCGGGCGACGTCGTCGCCGTCGACCCGCACCACGCCGGCGGAGGGGCGCAGCGCACGGTAGACGCAGCGCAGTGCCGTGGACTTGCCGGACCCGTTGGGGCCGACGAGGCCGAACACCTGACCCGAACCCACGTGGAGGTCGAGGGCGTGCACGATCTCGACGCCGGCGAGCGTCGCGGACAGGCCGTCAAGGTGCAGGTCGCTCACGCCGCACCCCCGAACACGTACTGGCGGCGGCGCATGAGCACCAGGAAGACCGGTACCCCGAGCAGTGCGGTGAGCACGCCGATCGGCAGCTCGCGGGGTGCGGCGACCGTGCGGGCCAGCAGGTCGACCCACACCATCAGCGTGGCCCCGGCCAGCGGGGCGACGACGAGCACGCGGGCGTGCCGGGCGCCGACGAGCATGCGGGTCACGTGGGGCACGACGAGCCCGGCGAACCCGATGGCCCCGCTCACCGCGACCATCGCGCCCGTCATCACCGCGGTGACCGCGAAGAGCACGTGCCGGTGACGGGCCGGGTCGATGCCCATCGCGGTGGCGGCCTCGTCGCCGAGGCTCATCGCGTCGAGCGTGCGGGAGAAGCGGTGCAGCGCGACGGTGCCGGCGAGGACCACGACGGCGACGGCCGGCAGCGCGCCCCACGTGGCGGCGCCGAACGAGCCCATGGACCAGAACAGCAGCGTGCTGGTGGCCTCGTTGCCCGGCACCAGGTAGATGAGCACGCTGGTGACCGCCTGGAAGCCGAACGACAGGGCGACACCGGTCAGCACGAGGCGCAGCGGGGTGGTGCCCGTCCGGGCGTACGCGACCGCGAAGACGAGGACCGTGGCCGCCATCGCACCCGCGAACGCCCCGGCGGACGTGGCATAGATGCCGAAGCCGGCCAGCGCGCCCGTCGTCGACACCGCGACCGCGCCGACCGCGCCGCCCGAGGAGATGCCGAGCACGAACGGGTCGGCCAGCGCGTTGCGGACCAAGGACTGCACGGCCACGCCGACGGTCCCGAGCCCGGCCCCGACCAGGGCGGCCAGCAGCACCCGCGGGGTCCGGATCTGCCAGACGATCTGGTAGCGGGTGACCTCGTCGGCAGAGATGGTGCCGCCGGTCAGGGCGGCGCCGAGGTACCGCACCGTGTCGGACGGGGGGATGACGGCGGACCCGAGGCCCACGGCGAGCAGCGCGGAGACGACGAGCAGGGCGCACAGCCCGGTGATCAGGGCGAGGTGCCGGAGGTGGCTCCGGGCGGGGGACATCGAGACCTCCGGACAGGGGCAGCGTCGTGAGAATCGTTCTCACGCGGGCCTCACTGTACCCGGTTGTCGGGAATGATTATCAATTGCCCAGAATGGCGAGCCTCTCGGCGTCGGCCGACCCCGCGTCCGGGTGGAGCACGACGAGCATCTGACCGTCCGCGCCGTTGATGTCGAACCGCTCGCGGTTGAGCACCAGGTCGCCCGCGCGCGGGTGGGCGAGCCGGACCGGCGAACCCCACTGACCGCGCACCTCGTGGCGCGCCCAGAGCCGGCGGAACAGCGGGCTGGCCTGCGACAGCTCGTCCACGAGCGCGGCGAGCCGGGGATCGTCGAGGTCGTTGCCCACGGACTGCCGCAGGTTGGCCACGAGGCACTCCGTGTAGTCCCGCCAGTCCGGGAACAGGGCCTGCTCGGCCGGGTCGAGGAACAGGTCCCGGAGCTGGTTGCCGCCCGCGGCGAGCCGCGGTGACAGCGCCCGGGCCAGGTCGTTCGACGCCAGGACGTCGAAGTACCGGTCCTCGATGAACGCGGGCTGGGGCAAGGTGGCCAGAAGCTTCAGCGCACCGGCCGGAGGCGTCCCGGCACGGGGCCGGGCGGCCCGCGGAGCGTCCTCCACCAGGGTTCGCAGGTATGCCGTGTGGGCCTCGTCGAGCCGCAGCACGCGGGCGAGGGCGTCGAGCACCTGCGGCGACGGGTTGCGGTCGCGGCCCCGCTCCAGCCGCAGGTAGTAGTCGGCGCTGATGCCGGCGAGCAACGCCACCTCCTCGCGGCGCAGCCCCGGCACCCGCCGCACACCGCCGTCGGGGATGCCCGCCTGCCGCGGGGTCACCTGCTCGCGCCGGGCCCGCAGGTAGCTGCCGAGCGCGTTCGTGCCGGCCCGCCCCCGCGCCGGGGCCACCGCGAGAGGGGGGCCTGGCACACCCTGGTCCGGGCGGGGCTCTGTCTCGGTCTGCCTGCGCTGCATAGCGTCCTCAACGGTCCCTCAGGACCGGGTATTTCGAAGCGAGCCAGGGAGGCAGACGTATGACCGTCACACTGATCACCGGGGCCAACAAGGGCATCGGGTTCGAGACGGCGAAGCAGCTCGTGGAGCTGGGGCACGACGTGTACGTCGGCGCGCGGGACGCGGAGCGGGGCGAACGGGCCGCGGCCGCGCTCGGCGCGCGGTTCGTGCAGCTCGACGTCACCGACGACGCCTCGGTGCGCGCGGCGCTCGCGACGATCGACGCTGCCGAGGGCCGGCTCGACGTCCTGGTGCACAACGCCGGTCTGCTGGGCGACGGCGACGTCGACGGGCCCACCGCGCTGCGCGTCTTCGACACCAACGCCGTGGGCATCGTGCGTGTCACCGAGGCGGCGCTGCCCCTGCTGCGGCGGTCCGCCGGCGCGAACGTGGTCACCGTCTCGAGCAGCGCGGGGTCGTTCTGGGCGGTGACCAACCCCGAGCGCCCCGAGCACCACCTGCCGGTGCTGCTCTACTCGGCGTCGAAGGCGGCCGCCACCATGCTGACGGTCCGCTACGCCCAGGCCGAGCCCGGCATCCGGTTCAACGCGCTGGAACCCGGCACCACCGCCACGGACATGACCGCCGCCTACGGGATCGGCCGGTCGCCCGAGGAGACCGCGCGGTTCGTCGTGCGCTGGGCGACGCTCGGCCCGGACGGCCCGACCGGCACGTTCCAGGACGAGAACGGGGAGCTGCCCTGGTAGCGCTCAGCTGCCGTACTCCTCGGCGAGCCCGGCCACGTCGTGGGCGTACGACACCGAGCGGTTGTAGGCCGCCAGCGCGTCCGTCCACCCGTCGTCGGTGGTGACGTCGCCGCCCCTGTCGCAGAGGTAGGCGGCGGCGGTCAGTGCGGCGTCGTCGATCTGGTGCGGGTCCGCCCGCCCGTCGAGGTTCCCGTCCTGCGCGTGCTCGTCCCACGTGGTGGGGATGAACTGCATCGGGCCGACGGCGCGGTCCCACTCGGCGTCGCCGTCGAGCTCTCCCTGGTCGGTGTCGAGGATCTCCATGACACCCTCGCTGCCGTCCAGCGGGATGCCGATGATGGGCGGGCGCACCGTGCCGTCGGCGTCGGCGCGTGCCCCGAGATAGCTGCCGTGCACCGACTCCACGGCGCCGATCCCTGCCAGCGTGTTCCACCCGAGGCCGCACTCCGGGTCGGTCCGTGCCAGCCGGAGCGACGCGCCGGCGTAGGCGGCCAGCGCGCGCCGCGGGATCCCGGTGCGCTCGGCCGTCTCGCGCAGCCAGCCCGGGTCGGTCAGGTCGGCCAGCGGTGTCGCGTCGGCGCTCCCGGCGGCCGGGCCGGCCTCCGGCAGGAGCTGCTGCGGGGCGGGCGGGTAGTCGAGCTCCAGCGGGGACGGCCAGCCTCGTTCGCCGACGCCGCAGCCCGCGAGGAGAAGCACTGTCGTGAGGGCGGCGGCCCGGGATGTTGCTGTCACGGTCACTCCGAGGTCGAGGGATGGCGTCGGACGAGCGACCGGCCCCCGTCGGTGCACGCCGTCCTGGTGCAGAGACTACGGTCGCGCGCGGGCCGGACCGGACGCCGTCGGGCGGACGCCGACAAGACCTCCCGGAAATATCCGCGAACGCACCGGGCGGCGCCGTGGTGGTCCACGGCGCCGCCCGGCGCGTTCGGTGATGGATCGGGGTGGTTGATCAGTCGGTGGCCGGGGGCTGGTCCGACGCCGGCGCCTGGCCCGCGAGGGTCAGGTACACCTCGCGGCGAGCCTTGCCGAGCAGCGCCGTGACGGACGCGACCTGCTCGGGCGAGCCCGTGCGGGCCACCTGCTCGACCGCGTCGGCCAGAGCGCGCAGCTCGTGCCGCAGCTCGCGGCCGTGGCCCCGGCCGACCTGCTCCCACGGCGTGCCGAGCTCGTCCTTGTGCTGCTCGACGTAGGCGGTGCCCTCGTCGGTCAGCGTGGCGAGCTTGCGGCCGCCGTCCTCGGTGAGGAGCACGAGCCCCTCGTCCGCGAGCAGGGAGAGCGCGGGGTAGACCGCTCCGGCGCTCGGGCGCCAGCGGCCGTCGGTCCGCTCGGCCAGCTCGCGGATGATCTGGTAGCCGTGCATGGGCTGCTCGGCCAGGAGCAGCAGGATCGCGGCGCGGATCTCGCCGCGCCCGGCGCGGCGGGGACCACGGGGGCCGCGCGGGCCGTGGGGCCCGAAGCCGCCGTGCGGGCCGAAGCCGCCGTGACCGCCGCGCGGGCCGAAGTCGCCGCGACCCTCGCGCGGGCCGAAGCCCTCGCGGTCGTCGCCGCGGCTGAACCAGCCGCGGTCCTCGCGGCGGCGGCCGTCACGCCGGCCCTCGCGCCGCCCGGGTCGGTCGGATCGGTCGGGTCGGTCGGATCGGTCGGGTCGGCCGAAGCGGTCCCGGTCGTCCGGCAGCCCGGGACCGTAGGCGGTCACGAGCGCAGGGCGCAGGCCCGGGACGAAGACGGGGATGTCGAGGCCGAAGCGGCCGCGGCCGCCCCGTCGACCGGGGTTCTGGGTGGTGTCGTCATGGGTACGCATGAGAGGTCTCCTTGATGCTGTCGCGGCGGGGTGGGGCGGTGCGCTGTGTGCGCACTGCGGCGTCCCGGCGTCCCGCCGGTCGGGAGCGACGTGCTCGACCGACGTCCTCAAAGATAGATCAAAGATATATCGTTACGCAACCCCTGGGTCCTGAAGATTTCGTCCCTGTCCGAAAGTCGTGGTGAAAGTGCTGTGACATCCCCGCATGCCGCGCGTCTGAGGGGCATGACGGATACGACAGGTACGGTGACATCGCCCACGACCGACGACGCTCAGGCAGCCGCACGCCGTATCCGCGGGACAGAGCCCGCGGTCGGCGCCATGGTCGCGCTCGACATCGACGGCACGTTGCTCAAGGCCCGCGCGACCGTGCCGGAGGTGACCGTCGCGGCGGTCACCCGCGCGCGGCGCTCCGGGCACCACGTGGTGCTCGCCTCCGGCCGTTCACTGGTGGGCGTGCTCCCCGTCGCCCGTCAGCTCGGCATCCACGCGGGCTGGGCGGTCGCGTCGAACGGGGCCGTCGTGGCGCGCCTCGACATCGGCCGGCCCGGTGGCTACGAGCTCGACACGGTGCACACGTTCGACGTGGAGCCGGTCATCCGCCGGGCCCGCGAGCTCGTCCCCACGGTGCAGGTGGGGGTGGAGGAGATCGGGTGGGGGTACCGGGTCACCAGCCCCTTCGAGCCCTGCTCCGTGAACGGCGAGCAACGGCAGGTGCCCGACGCCGAGCTGTGGGACGTGCCGGCCACCCGCGTGATCCTGCGCGGCGACGGCGTGGCGCGGCTCGTCGAGCCCCTGCGCTCGCTGGGTGTCACGCCGGTCCCGGCAGCGGCCGACTGGATCGACGTCACGCCGCGCGACCTCAGCAAGGCGACCGCGCTGGAACGGGTCCGCGAGCAGGTCGGCGTGGACCCGGCCCGCACCGTGGCGGTGGGCGACGGCGTCAACGACCTGGAGATGGTGGCGTGGGCGGCGCGGGGTGTGGCGATGGGACACGCTCCGGCCGTCCTGCGCGAGGCGGCGGACGAGGTCACCGGAACGATCGACGAGCACGGCGTCGTCACGGTGCTGCAGTCGCTCGGCTCGCCGCTCGGGTGACGGGTCGGGAACGTTGACCCGGCCCTGGGCGGCCGTGTGTTCGGTCGCCTGCACCGGCTCCAGCCCCGTGTTCGGTCGGTTGCCCCGAGAACGGTCCATCGGCCGACCGATCTCGAGGCATCCGACCGAACTGACCGGTTGGGCCGGTGCATCCGACCGAGTTGACCGGCTGGGTCGGTGCATCCGACCGAGCTCACAGGTCAACGCGCGCCGCCGGTGGTGCTTGCCAGCGGTAGCGCAGCGAGACCATGCGCAGCCCGAACACGAGAACCGCGACCACCCAGCCCGTGACCAGGCCGAACCAGCCGGCCCAGGAGGCGAGCGCGGTGAGCCCGGCCCCGAGCAGTGCGGGGATGGCGTACAGGCCGCGGGAACGGAAGATCTGGGGCACGTCGTTGGCCACGACGTCCCGGATGACGCCGCCCCCGACCGCCGTCACGACCCCGAGGATCGACGCCGCCGCGTGGTTCATGCCGGCATCCAGCGCCAGGAGGGTGCCGGTGACCGAGAAGAGGGCCATGCCGGCGGCGTCGAAGGTGAGCAGCACGTCATGGAACCGGTGCACGACGTGCGCGAAGAAGTACACGACCAGCGCGGCGACGAGGGGAGGGACGAGATAGACGGGCGAGTCGAAGGCCCGCGGCACGCCGTCGTCGAGGATCACGTCGCGCAGGATCCCGCCGCCGAGCCCGACGCAGGTGCCCAGCAGCAGCGACCCGACGATGTCGAACCGGCGCCGCACCGCAAGCAGGGAGCCGGACACGGCGAAGAAGAACACGCCCAGGAGGTCCGGGACGACATGCGCCCACGCCACGGTGAGCTCCTTTCGACAGGGGAGGCCGCCCGGCGCGCACGCACCGGGCGGCTCCACTGTTACAGAAGCCGTGCGTCGCGGCGAAACGCGGGCAGGCGCAGCCAGGTGGCGGCCCGCCACACCCACTCGACCGGGCCGTAGACGAACCGGCGCAGCCACAGCCGGCTCAGCACGGACTGCGCGGCGATGATGCCCAGCGCGAGCAGCACCACGGGCAGCACGCTCGTCATGTGGCCGTAGTCCACGAAGAGCGTGGTCAGCGCCACCACCAGGGCCGCGGTGACGTAGTTCGTCAGGGCCATGCGGCCCAGCGGCTCGAAGACGGCGGCGATCACGCGACGCGCGGGAGTGCGCCAGAGCATGGCCAGACCGGTGGTGTACAGCACGGCCATGACGAGGCCGGCGATGCCGCCGGCGTTCGAGAACCGCGGGTCGCCGGGCATGCCGAGCTGCCAGAGCAGGGCGGGCACCGTCAGCACGGCCGCACCGGCGAGGACGACGGCGACGGTCCGTCCCGCGGACTCCAGGGCACGGGGCAGGCCGTAGGCGGCGGCACCTGCGCCCAGCAGGACGAGGCCCGGCGTGGCGGCCAGGCCGCCGCCGAGGAACGCGTACGCCACGACCGTGAGCGCGGCCCCTGCGCCGAGGACCACCCAGCGCGGCGCGAGGCAGACCACGGGCAGCACGAGCAGACCGACGACGCCGTACTCGACCAGCACGTTCCCGGGGTACACGAGCATCAGGAGCCCGCCGATGAGCGCGAGCGCGACCAGGCGCCGGGTCAGCACGAGCCACGGGCGCGGCGAGCGCGCGCGGGCGCCGTCGAGCACGATCCACAGGCTCATGCCGAACAGGAACACGAAGATCGGCACGAAGCGCGTCTGGACGGTGAGGTACAGCGCGTCGAGCACCGGGTCGGGCACCCGTGACCCGCCCTCCAGCATGCGGTCCATCCCGACGCGTGCAATGTCCACGGCGTTGACCAGCAGGATGCCGAGCACCGCGAAACCGCGCAGCGAGTCGATGAACCGCCACCGCTGCCGGGTTCCGGTCCGAGGGTCTGTCGTCGGTGCAGTCATGGTCATGCCCGCCATCCAACCGCCCGGCCCGGCGGCCCGTCGTCCGCCCACGGAACCAGGTTTCGCGCTGCCCGGTCGGGGTGAACCCTGGGCCGCCCGGCCGCGGGCGTCAGGGTCGCCCCGCGACGTGCGCGGCGTACCGGGCCACGAGCCCGCGGATCTCGGACGGTTCGTAGACCTGCCGGCCCAGGAGGAGCGCCGCCTCGGGACGGCCGTGCTCGGCGCAGTGCGCCCGGACCTCAGCGGCCTCGTAGAGGTCGAGCGACGGCAGGTTGGATGCGCGCCCGGAGTCGACGAACGTCGCGGCCGGAGCAAGGTCGTCGAAGAACACCCACCGGTCGTCCAGCTCCACGGCGGCGCCGCGGCAGACGAGCACGTCGGCGGTCTCCACCGCGCCGGGCAGGGCGGGATGGTCGACGACGGCGGTGTACTCGCCCCGCTCCTCGTCCGGTCGGGCGTCCCAGCCGTCGGTGTCCTGGCCGTAGGCGCGGCAGACCGACGTCACGAGGCCGCCGTCGAGCGGGAGGCGGGGCGAGGAGTCGGGTGAAATCGCTGTGCGGGGCGACATATCGATCCTTCACGTAGTATTGCCCGGTCCTGTTCGCGGGCTTTTGGGCGGTATTTCCATGCATTTACATGGAATTCCCGTCGGTTCTCACCCTGTGTGCGGAGCGCTGTGCGGGGGGTGCTTCGCCGGGGTATGTCGAGCGGGTGGTGCTGGCGGAGGAGAAAGAGGGGCCCGGGCTAGCCGGCGGCGGCCGCGGCCACGGGCAGGAGCCGGTTCCAGTCGACCGAGGAATGCAGCATCTGGGTGAGCCCAATTCGCTCGACCGGGATTTTCACATCGTGAATTGAGTCCTCGAGCTCTTTGTGCCACGTATCGGTGGTGGCGAGCACGATGCGGGCCGTGAAAGGCGCTTTGTTCGACGCCGCGAGAAATGGCGCGACATCCGCCGGGGACAAAGGCTGCGCCGGGTCGTGGAACTTGCACCGGACGGCGACGAGCCGCTCGGTGTCCTGCTCGCGTGCGACCAGGTCGATCTCGTCGCCCAGTCCCTGGTGGCCGGGCCATTCGTCCCACGACCAGACCGCGTCGAACGCGGCCGTGCACTCTGCGTCCGTGCGCAGGAATGCCTTCATCAGCTCCTCGAACTTCTCGTCCCGGTCGGTCTCGGACTCGGACCGGAACATGTAGTCGTCGAGGAGGTCCTCCAGTGCGGCCATATCGGCATTCTGTCAAGAAATGCCTGGGACCGCTCTCCGGGCCGGAAAAGTTCACCGTTCAATTACCGGCCCGGAGGTGATGCGTGCCGGATCAGCCGAGGTTCAGCACGCGCCGCGCGTTGTCCGCGTACAGGGCGGGCAGCAGGTGCGCGGGGAGCGCGGCCCCGGAGATCTGCCAGCGGCCCTGCGGCGGCACCTCCACGCCGGGCGCGTAGTCGAAGGCCTCGTCGTCCGTCTCCAGGAAGCGGAAGTGGACCTCGAGGTCTGCGGGCGACAGCGGGAAGGCGTCGGTGCCGAACAGCACACGGTCCGGGAAGCTCTCCACGAGGCGCCGGAACCGCCGGGGCTGGCGGCCGAGCTCGCCGAGGCGGCCGGCGATGTCCACCACGAGGTTGGGCGCGGCGCGCAGGAGCCGTTCCACGCGGTCGAGGTCCTCGGCGACGCAGCCGACGTGCGCACCGATGTACCGGGTGCCGGGCGTGGCCACCAGCAGCCGCTCGAACGCGTCCAGGAGCTGGTCGAAGGACGGGTAGCGCTCCCGGTCGGCGAAGGACCAGTCGGGCTGGCCGGCCAGCTCGTCGAACCGCTCGTTGTGCTCGTCCAGCGGTTCGAAGAAGGCCTTCGGGTCGGCCACGTGCACCAGGGCCGGCAGGCCGAGCTCACCGGCCAGGGCGAGCACGCCGGCCACGCGCGGGTCGTCGGGGCGCACGAGCTCGCCGTCGGGCCCGCGGACCGTGAGGCCCACGTTCTTCCAGACCTTGACGCCGCGGGCGCCGCGCGCGGCGCTGTCGCGGAGCTGCTCGTGGATCTCGCGCTCGCCGTCCGGGCGGGCCAGGAGCGTCCAGTCGATCTGGCAGAACGTGACGAACCGGCCCGGGTGCGCGCGGTCGTACCGGTCGAGGTTGGCGTCCAGCTCCTCGCCCCACAGCCCGTCCAGGTTGACGACGGTCTCGATGCCGGCGTCGTCCATCATCCGCAGGAGCGCGGCGACGTCGGGTGCGCACCAGTCCTCGGTGAGCCAGCGGCCGAGGTGGTTGTGCACGTCGACGGCACCGACCGCCGCCCGGCGCACGCGCGTGACGGGCACGGAGACCTGCGGGCGGGGCGCCCAGTCGACGAGCCGGAGGTCCGGTACTGCGGTCCCGGCGGGCCCACCCGCCCCCAGCGGGTCGTGAACGTGGCTCATGACTGCCTCCTCGGCTTCCCAGGAAAGTGCTCGACGTGATCGTGTCGCCCCCAGAGGATCGGGCATGCGTGCGCAGATTGCCGAGTTGTTACGCGATTCAATCACTCAGAATGATCGAATCCGCCAGTCTTGATGACTCCCGCGCAACAGTCGAGCACCATGGGCGACGACGGCGCCCGGTAGGCGGCGCCGGGACGACGACAGGAAGCGGCACCGTGAGCATCAGCACCATCACCGAGCGTGAGATCCGTAGCCAGCCCGAGGTGTGGACCCGTGCCGCCGCCGCGGCGGCCGACGGCGCGCGGGTGCTCGGCGCCCCCGGCGAGCGTGTCCTGGTGCTCGGCTGCGGCACCAGCGCGTTCGTCGCCGAGTCCCTCGCGGTCCTGCGCGAGCGCGCAGGGCTCGGCGAGACCGACGCCGCCTACGCGTCCGAGTGGACGCCGGGCCGCACCTACGACCGCGTGGTCGTGATCAGCCGCTCGGGAACCACGAGCGAGGTGCTCGACGCGCTCGCCCGCGTGCCCGCCGGCCCTCGCACGGCCGCCGTCGTCGGCGTGGCCGGGACGCCCGTGGCGCAGGCCGCGGACGAGGTGCTCGTGCTGGACTTCGCGGACGAGGAGTCGGTGGTCCAGACGCGGTTCCCGACCGCGGTGCTCGTGCTGGCGCGCACCGGGTTCGGCGAGGACCTGACCGCCGTCGTCGAGCAGGCTCGCGCCGCGCTCGACGCCGCGCTGCCGGTCGACGTGGCGGCGTTCGAGCACTTCGTGTTCCTCGGCCGGTCGTGGACCTACGGCCTGGCCCAGGAGGCGGCGCTCAAGATCCGTGAGGCCGCGCAGGCGTGGTCGGAGTCCTACCCGGCCCTCGACTACCGCCACGGCCCTGTGGCGGTGGCGGGACAGCGGAGCCTCGTGACCCTCTTCGGCGACGCCGACCGCGTGCTCGCCGCGGACGTGGAGCGCACCGGCGCGACCGTCCGGCACGACGACCTCGACCCCCTGGTCCAGCTCGTGCAGGCACAGCGGCTCGCGGTCGAGGTCGCGCGGTCGCGCGGGCTGGACGCGGACACCCCGCGCCACCTGACGCGGTCCGTCGTGCTCGGCTGACAGAACAACCACCCAGAACGCAGAAGAGACGAGGACGATCATGCTGCGTCACCCCCTCCTAACCACCCGCGGACGCGGCGCCCTGGGCGCCGCCTCCCTCCTCGTGGCCACGGCCCTGCTCACCTCGTGCTCGTCGGGCACGCAGGGCGCGACCACGCTCGACAAGGACGCCGACGTCACCCTCACCTGGTGGACGGGTCAGGCCGACCAGGCCCAGACCATCCTCACGGGGCTCGCCGAGGAGTTCGAGCAGGAGCACCCCAACGTCACCATCGAGGTGTCCTCGGGGGCGCCGTCGACCGAGGACCTGCTGCAGAAGCTGTCGTCGTCGTTCGCCGGCGGTACCTACCCCGACATCTCCTACGCGTTCGGCTCGTGGGCGAGCGAGCTCGCCGAGTCGGAGCGCACGCTCGACATCACCGAGCAGGTCTCCGACCCCGCGGTCGGCTGGGAGGAGTTCTCCGGCGCGGCGCGGGCGACGGCCCAGCCGACGGGCGAGGCGACCATCGGGTTCCCCGCCGTGGTGGACAACATCTCGCTGATCTACAACAAGACCGTCTTCGACGAGGCCGGCGTCGAGTACCCCACCGAGGACTGGACGTGGGACGACTTCCGCACCGCGGCCCGTGAGCTGACCAACCCGGAGACCACGACCTACGGGTACGGGTACTCCGTCTCGGGCTCCGAGGAGACGACCTGGCAGTTCTGGCCGCACCTGTGGCAGAACGGCGGCGAGATCCTGGACGAGTCCGGCACGGAGGCGACCTTCGACTCGGAGGCCGGCGTCGAGGCGCTCACCCTGCTGCGCGACATGGCCGTCGAGGACGAGTCCGTGTACCTGGACCAGACCGACACGAAGTTCGGGCAGATCTTCGCCAGCGACCAGATCGGCATGATCACCTCCGGCCCCTGGTCGCTGTACGACCTGCAGGTGGCCGGCACGGACTACGGCGTGGTGCCCCTGCCCGGGACCGACGGCGACCACACCACGATCTCCGGCGCGGACCTGTGGGTGCTCTTCGACCACCAGGACGCCAACCGCGAGTACTGGTCCTACGAGTTCACCAAGTGGCTCACCGACCCGGAGCAGGACGTGCGCTGGAACGTCGTCTACGGCAACCTGCCGCTGCGGGAGAGCGAGATCGACTCGCCGGAGTTCGCGGCGCAGGTCAAGGAGATGCCCGGCCTGGACGTCATGGCCGCGAACAGCGCCAACGCGACCATCCCGCGGCCCACCGTGCCCGGCTACGTGAACCTCTCCGAGGCGATCGGCACCGCCATCTCGCAGGTGCTGCAGGGCCAGGGCGAGCCCGCCGAGGCGCTGGAGAAGGCCGCCGACGAGGCGACGGCCGCGCTGGCGGACAAGTGACCGCGACCGCCGTCCGGACCCGGCGGCCGGGCTCGGCCCGCCGGGTCCGGGAGGGGCTCACCGGCTGGGGGTTCGTCGCCCCGGCGACCGTCATCGTGCTGGGCCTGTCGATCTTCCCCGCGGTCTGGGCGTTCGTGCTGTCCCTCCAGGACTGGAACGGGTTCTCCACGCCCGAGCCCGTCGGGTTCGACAACTACCGCGAGATGGCCGGCGACGCCGACCTCGCCGCGGCCGCCGGCCACACGCTGCTGTACACGGCGTTGTTCGTGCCGGCCTCGGTGCTGCTGGGGCTCGGCCTGGCGGTGGCGCTCAACCGCCGGATCGTCCTGGTCGGCGTGTACCGCACGCTGATCTTCCTGCCGTTCGTCGTGTCCGCTGCGGCGACGGGCATCCTCACCACCTACCTGTTCAACCCGCAGTTCGGGCTGGTCAACAACGTGCTGCGCGTGCTCGGCCTGCCGCAGCAGGGCTGGCTGGAGGACCCCCACCAGGCGATGGTGGTCATCGCGCTCATGTCCCTGTGGGGGCAGGCCGCGTTCACCACGGTCATCTACCTGGCCGCGCTCCAGGACATCCCGGCCGAGCTCACGGAGGCGGCCCGGGTCGACGGTGCCAACCGGTGGCAGTCGTTCTGGCACGTGACGTTCCCGCAGCTCGCGCCCGTGACGGTGTTCGTGGCGATCTGGCAGACCATCCAGTCGATCCAGCTCTTCGACCTCGTCTACACCACGACGCGGGGCGGGCCCCTGAAGTCCACCGAGACGATCGTCTACTACCTGTGGACCTCGGCGTTCAAGGACCTGGAGTTCGGGTACGCGTCGGCGGTGGCCTACGGGCTGTTCGCCGTGACCCTCGCGATCACGATCGGCGTGACGATCTACTCGCGCCGCAGCACCGTAGGAGGACTGGGATGACCCTGCTCGCCTCGCCCCGGGCCGACGTCTACGGGCAGCCGGAGCCGGAGGCCGCGCCGCGCCGCAGGCGGCGCACCGGCTGGTGGCACCTCGTCCTGGTGCCGGTCGCGCTGCTGTTCGCCACGCCGTTCGTGCAGATGTTCCTCACGTCGCTGACGCCCGAGTCGGAGATCAACCGGTTCCCACCGAGGTTCTTCCCCTCGTCGCTGACCCTCGACGGGTACGCGAAGCTGTTCCGCGACTCCGACGTGCTGCTGTGGACGGGCAACACGATCCTCGTGTCGGTGGTCGCCGTGGTGTCGCACCTCGTGCTGTGCTCGCTGGCCGGGTACGGGTTCGCCCGCTTGAAGTTCCCCGGACGGCAGGTCGGGTTCCTCCTGATCGTCGCCACGATCATGATCCCCACGCAGCTGCTGATGGTGCCCACCTACGTCATGTTCGCCCGCGTGGGGCTCATCGACACGCTCGCCGCGGCGATGGTCCCGTGGCTGGCGTCCGTGTTCGGCATCTTCCTGATGCGGCAGTTCTTCCTGTCGCTGCCGGCGGAGCTCGAGGAGGCCGCCGAGCTCGACGGCTGCTCGCGCTTCACCACCTTCTGGCGCATCATCCTGCCGCTGGCCCGGCCGGCGCTCGCCACCCTGGCGATCTTCACGCTGCTGAGCTCGTGGAACGACCTGGTGTGGCCGCTCATCGCCATCAACGACCCCGGCGCGTTCACCCTGCAGCTCGGCATCACGAACTTCCAGGGCGCACGCCGCACCGACTGGTCGCTGCTCATGGCGAGCAACGTCGTGGCTACGCTGCCCCTGATCGCGTTCTTCGTGTTCGCCCAGAAGCAGTTCATCGCCACCATGACCTTCACGGGAGTCAAGGGATGACCCACCAGACCGCTGGACCCGCCCCGCGGCCCGTCGTGGTGGCCGGGGACGCGAACGTCGACCTCGTCCTGCGCGGCGACGTCGTGCCCCGGTTCGGCCAGGCCGAGCAGCTCGCCGACTCGGGCGACCTGGTGCTCGGCGGCTCGGCGAGCATCGCGGCGTCCGGCGTCGCGCGGCTGGGCGTACCGACGTCGCTGGTCGCGCGCGTCGGGGCCGACACGTTCGGCACGTTCACGCTGGACGCGCTGCGGGCCTGCGGGGTCGACGTCGGCGCCGTCGAGACGTCGTCCGACGAGCCCACCGGGCTGTCCGTGATCCTGTCCACTCCGGGGGACCGGGCCATCCTCACCGTGCCGGGGACCATCCCGACGCTGACGGGGGAGCGGCTCACGCAGGTGCTCGACGGGCGCTGGCCCGGGCTGCTGCACGTCGCGTCCTACTTTCTCCAGCCCGGGCTGGCCGCGGCGCTGCCCGGTGTGCTCGCCCGCGCCCGGGAGCAGGGCTGGACCACGAGCGTCGACACCAACTGGGACCCGGCCGAGAAGTGGGCCGGGCTGGCCGACGTGCTGGGCCACCTGGACCTCCTGCTGCCCAACCGCAACGAGCTGCGTGCCATCGCGGGCGCCCTCGGGGAGCCGGCCGACCTGGACGACGTCGAGCTCGCCACCCGGCTCGCCCGCCGCGGCCCGCGGGTCGTGGTCAAGGACGGAGCCGACGGCGGCTGGTCGGTGGGGCCCGACGGCGCCGTGGTGCGCGCGCCGGGCGTGGCCGTCGACGTGGTCGACACCACCGGTGCGGGTGACAGCTTCGACGCGGGGTACCTCGCGGCGCTCGCGTACGGGGTGGGCGACGAGCAGGAACGGGTGCGCTGGGCGACCGTCGCCGGGTCGCTCTCCACGCTCGGCTCCGGCGGCACCGGGCGGCAGGCCACGCGCGCCGACCTGGAGCGGGAGCTGACGCGGTGATCTCCGCGCTCGCCCTCAGCCCGTCGCTCGACGTCACCTACGTGGTCGAGGCGCTGGAGGGGATCCAGCGGCCGCTCTCGACCCACCGGGTGGCGGGCGGCAAGGCGCTCAACGCGGCCCGGGCCGCTTCCGCGCTCGGCGCGCGCGTGTCCGCGGTGGCGGTGCTCGGCGGCGGCGCGGGGCAGGACGTCGCGGCCGGCGCCCGGGCCGACGGCGTGGACCTGCACGTGGTGCCGGGGGAGCCGACGCGGAGCTGCGTGTCGGTCTTCGCCCAGGACACGGGCCGGCTCACCGAGATCTACGAGCGGGCCGTACCGGTCTCGGTGAGCGCGGCGGCCGCGGCGGTGGACGCCGCGGTCCGGCTCGCGGCCTCCCGGCCGGGCTGGTGGCTCGTCTCGGGCGGCCTGCCGGCGTCGGCGCCCGCGGGCCTGCTCGCCGACGTCGTCGGCCGGTTGCGTGACGCCGGGGCGCGCGTCGCCGTCGACAGCCACGGTGCGGCGCTGCGCGGCGCCGTCGAGGCCCGGCCCGACCTGGTGAAGGTGAACCGCGCGGAGGCGCTGGAGCTGGTGGGCGGCGGCGAGGAACAGGCGGCGCCGGAGCTGCTCGCCGCCGTGCACGAGCGCACCGGGGGGCTGGTCGTGATCACCGACGGCGCGGCCGGGGCCTGGGGCACCGACGGCGAGCGGGTGCTGCGCGCGACCCTGACCGGGCACACCGGCGGCTTCCCGGTGGGCAGCGGCGACTCGTTCCTGGGCGGCCTGCTGGTCGCGCTCGACGGCGGCTCCGACCTGGCCGGGGCGCTGTCCCTGGCCACGGCGGCCGGCACGGCGAACGCCCAGGTCCCGGGCGCGGCGATCCTGGACCCGGCCCTGACCCGCAGCCTGACCTCGCAGGTCGAGATCACCGCGTCCCCGGGCAGCCCGCGACGAACGTAGAGATCGTCGCTCCGGGAGCCGTCATGGAGCGACGATCTCTCCGTTCGGCGGACCTCCCTCAGTCCGGGACCACCTGGATCTCCACACCCTCCGCCTCGATCGCGGCCAGGGCCTCAGGGTCCGCGGACGAGTCCGTGACCAGCACGTCGATCTCTGCCAGGTCGGCCACCTTGGCCAGGGTCACGCGGCCCACCTTCGACCCGTCGGCCACGACCACCACGTGCTCGGCGTGCGCCAGCATCGCGTGGTTGGTGCGGGCCTCGGTCTCGTCGTGGGTCGTGGCGCCGCCGCGCACGCTGATGCCGTCGGTGCCCAGGAAGGCCGTGCCGACGTTGATCGCGTTGAACGTGTTCTCGGCCAGCGCCCCGACCGCCTCGAACGAGCTGGACCGGACGAACCCGCCCGTCATGATCACCTTGAGGTTGCTGCGCGAGGCGAGCTCCGTGGCGGTGGTCAGCGCGTTGGTGACGATCGCCAGGTCGGGCCGGGTGGCGAGCGCCCGGGCGACGGCGGCCGCCGTCGTGCCGCCGCTGATCGCCACCGAGTAGCGGCCCGGTGGGAGCAGGCCCGCCGCGTGCTCCGCGATGCGCACCTTGGCGTCCCGGAACCGGTTGTCCCGCAGCAGCACCGGCACCTCGGTGGTGGGGTCGAGCGCCCGGACGCCGCCGTGCGTGCGCACGAGCAGGCCCTGCTCCTCCATGGCGGCCAGGTCGCGCCGCATCGTCGCCGAGGAGACGTCGAGCTCCCGGACCAGGTCGGTGAGCCGCGTGGTGCCCTGCTCGTTCACGTAGGTCAGGGTCCGCATCATGCGTTCGGTGCGCTTGTGCGAGATGGCGCGGGGGGTCTCCGCGGTGGCCGCCATACCGTTCCCTTCTCGAATCGCTCACTCGGATTGATCGTTTATCGCGAATTCTGATCGCATTCTTGCACATCTCGCGCGAGCCCACGGATGATCGACGCCATGGTCAGCATCGCGTTCATCGGCGCCGGGAGCGTCGTCTTCACCCGGCAGCTCGTCGCCGACATCCTGCGTTTCCCCGAGCTTGCGGACGCCCGCCTCGTGCTCCACGACATCGACCCCGAACGGCTGGGGATCGCCGAGGCGACGGCCCGGCAGGTGGACCGGCAGCTCGGCGGGCGGGCGACCGTCGTGGCGAGCGCGGACCGGCGGACGGCGCTGGAGGGCGCCGACTTCGTGATCAACATGATCCAGGTGGGTGGCGTGGAGGCCACGTACAAGGACCTTCAGATCCCCGAGCGGTACGGGCTGCGCCAGACCATCGGTGACACGACCGGCGTGGGCGGCATCTTCCGCGCCCTGCGGACCTTCCCCGTGCTGACGGCGCTCGCGGCGGACATGCGCGAGCTGTGCCCGGACGCGTGGCTGCTGAACTACACCAACCCGATGGCGATGAACGTCTGGTGGCTGTCCGTGGTGGCCCCGGAGCTCAAGGTCGCGGGTCTGTGCCACAGCGTCTACTGGACGGCGCACGACCTCGCGGAGCTCGTGGGCGTGCCGGTGGAGGAGACCCGCTACCGTGCGGCGGGCGTCAACCACCAGGCGTGGCTGCTGGAGTGGGAGCACCAGGGGCGGGACCTGTACCCGCTGCTGCGCGAGCGCATCGCGGCCGACCCGGAGCTGGAGCGCCGCGTGCGCGTCGAGATCTTCCGCCGCATCGGCTACTACCCGACGGAGACGAGCGAGCACTCCTCGGAGTACCTGTCGTGGTTCCTGCGCTCGGACGCGCAGATCGAGCGCTACCGGCTCCAGCCGCTGGAGTACGTGGGCATCAGCCGGGAGAACCTCGCCGAGCTGGAGCGGGCGCGGCAGACGCTCGCCGCGGGCGGCGACCTGGAGCTGGAGGAGGGCGCGAGCGAGTACGCGCCGCAGATCATCCACTCGCTGGTGACCGGCACGCGCCGGGAGATCCACGTCAACGTGCCCAACCGCGGGCTCATCGACAACCTGGGCCAGGACGCCGTCGTCGAGGTGCCCGCCGTGGTGGACGCCGACGGCGTGGCGCCGGTCGCGATGGGCGCGCTGCCGATCCAGTGCGCAGCCGTGAACCAGGCGTACGTCTCGGTGGGCCGGCTCACGGTGGAGGCGGCTCGCACGGGAAACCCGCTCCTGGTGCGCCAGGCCGCGCTGATGGACCCGAACACGGCCTCCACACTGACCCCGGAGCAGATCTGGGCCCTGTGCGACGAGCTGACCACCGCGCACGGCGACCTGCTGCCCGAGGCGCTGCGGGCTCCCGTCCCGGCGGGCGTCCTGTGACGCCGGCGCGCACGGGCGACCTCGTGGCGGACGCCGCCCGCGCGGGCGGCGCCGTGCTCGCGTTCAACGTGATCACGCTCGAGCACGCCGAGGGCATCGCCGAAGGGCTGGAGGCGGCGGGTACGCCCGGCATCCTCCAGGTGAGCGAGAACGCGGTGCGGTTCCACGGCGGGCGGATGGCGGCCCTGGTCGCGGCGTGCCGGGAGGTCGCGGCCTCGGCCGGCGTGCCGCTGTCGGTGCACCTGGACCACGTGCAGGACGACGCGCTCGCCCGGTCGGTGGTCGCCCAGGCGGGGCGGCTCGGCATCTCGTCGCTCATGGTCGACGCCGCCCACCTCGACTACGAGGACAACGTCGCCACGACGGCGGACCTCACCGGGGCCGGTCACGGCCAGGGACTGTGGATCGAGGCCGAGCTCGGCGAGATCGGCGGCAAGGACGGCGCCCATGCGCCAGGCGTGCGCACCGACCCCGAGGAGGCGGCGTCGTTCGTGGAGCGAACCGGGGTGGACGGCCTCGCGGTCGCCGTGGGCAGCTCGCACGCGATGACGACGGCGACCGCCGAGCTCGACCTCGACCTGGTCGCACGCCTCGCGGAGCGCCTGCGGGTGCCGCTGGTGCTGCACGGCTCCTCGGGCGTGCCGGTGCCGGCGCTCCGGGCGGCGATCGCCGCGGGGATCCGCAAGATCAACGTGGGCACGGCGCTCAACGTGGGCTACACGGCCCAGGTGCGGCAGTACCTGGCGGGCGACCAGAACGTCACCGACCCGCGCAAGTACCTGACCCCGGCGCGCGCGGCGATCCGGGACACCGTCGCGGACCTGGCCACGGCCCTTCGTTGAGTGCTGGATGTTCGCCCTTCTCGGGACGTCAGGAGGGCGAACATCCAGCACTCGACGGTCAGGGGATGGTCGTGAGGGTGAGGTAGCCCTCGGCGTCCGCGTCCTGGGTGGTGTTGGCGAAGCGCAGCGGGGCGCCGCCCGGCATGACGTTCGGCACGTGGAGAGCGAGCGTGCCGCCGGACATGCCGCCCGGCAGGGTCGCCTCCAGGGTCCGGCTCGTACCGGGCTGGATGCTCGGTAGGTCGGCGTCGACGGCGGTGCGGGCGAGCACCGTGCCGTCGTCGTCCAGGACGGCGAGCTCGGCGGGCCAGTCGCCGTAGAACGGCGCGACGCCGCGGTTGGCGAGCGTGAGCGAGACCGCCGTCCGGCCGCCCCCGGTGGTCACGGTGGCCTGCGTGGCCGTCAGGTCGTAGCCGAGGGCGGCGGCCGCCGCGATCGCGCGGGGGCGGTCGTCGGCGTCGTAGCCCGTGGCCCAGGCCTGGTGGTTGATGATCCAGGTGGCATGCGACGCCGCGGTGGCGCCGGCGACGTCGTAGTCGCGGCCGGTGGCGATCTCCTCGGCCGCGTCCGGGCAGTCCAGCGGCTGGGCGAAGATGCACGTCTGCAGCGGCGGGTAGAGCTCGCCGCCGATCGGCACCGTGCGCCAGGCCTCGCCCATCCCGGCGGCCTGCACCTGGGACAGGAAGTGCCAGTCCGTGGTGGGCAGGGTCGCGTACGCGAACGAGTCGTCGTGCAGCCCGAACCCGTGCCCGGCGACGGCGGCCGACGGGTAGCGGGCCTGGAGCCACGTCTCGTCGAGCGCGGCGTCCCAGGCGTCCCAGATCGCCTCGCGGGTGGCGGTCGAGGGCATCCAGTCGACGCCGTCGGGGTTGGTCGGCTCCACGATCCCGTTCATCGGGTAGGTGTGGTCCTCGCCCCAGAAGCCGACCAGGCCGGCAGTGAGGTAGGCGATGCGCGGGTCGCCGTCGTACCGCTGCCCCAGGGCCGCGATGAAGCCGGTGATCAGGTCGACCACGCGTGGGTCGTCGTAGTCGGGGGAGAAGCTGGTCCCGTTGTTGTCCCAGAAGTCGTAGCGCCGCTCCTGGCTGATCCCGTCCGGGCCCAGCAGGTAGCCGGGCACCCCCGTGGGGCGGCCGGGGTAGTCGAGGTAGAAGCGGAGCACCGACTGGTGGCCGCGCCCGGCGATGCTGTCGAGGTAGGCCTCCACCCGTGTCCAGTCGTAGGTGTCCTCGCCCGTGACCACGGCATTCACCGGCAGGTAGAACCACTCCAGCGTGTGCGGGAACGCCGGGTCCGCGGCGTCGAGGGTCTGGCCCGGCTCGGGCGCGAACGGCAGGAAGCCCTTGAGCGGGTTGTCCGCCAGGGCCGCCGTCGGTTCGAGGTTCACGGTGCTGGTGGCGTGCGGGCGGGGGCGGGCGTCGGCGGGCTGGGGCACGGCGACGGCGCCCAGGAGCGCCGTGCTGATCGCCGTACCGAGCGCCAGCGCGCCCGCGAGCAGGCGGGGTGCTGTGCGTGCTGATGACATCGACAGTCCTCTCTGACCGGATGGATCACGACGCGACCATCACAGCAGGGCCGCGCAGGTTATGCAAGAGGGTTGACAGAACCTTGTCATACTGCTTGCCTAACCCCTGGTCCACGGTGGACCACGCCCACGAGGGGAAGGTTCTCGATGCCGAGAGTGATGCCGAGAGTGATGCCGCCGATGATGCCGAGAGCACTCGGGCAGGGCAGGACGCGCCGGTCCGACGCCGTCGCTGCCGCCGTCCTGCTGCTGCCCGCCCTGGCCGGGTTCGCCGTCTTCTACGTGTACCCGACCCTGCGCGGCGCCTGGTACTCGATGACGGACTTCAACCTGCTCAACGAGCCGGGCTTCGTGGGCGCCGACAACTTCCGCACCCTGGCGGCCGACGAGCAGGTCTGGACCTCGCTGCGCATCACCGCCGTCTTCGCCGTGGGCAACCTCGCGATCATGCTGGTGCTCGCGCTGGCGCTCGCCGCGCTGATGCAGCGACTGCGCCTGCGCACCTGGGTGCGCTCGCTCCTGCTGCTGCCCTGGCTGGTGCCCAACGTCGCGATCGCGCTGATCTGGGGCTGGCTGCTGGACGCCAACGTGGGCTTCCTGAAGAACCTGCTCGACGCCGTGGGCATCGAGGGCGTCACCTTCTACAACCCGGACGCCGCGCTCTGGATCGTCGTGGTCATCTCGGTCTGGTCGGGCCTGGGCTACACCGCGCTGCTCCTGTACGCCGGGATGCTGCAGGTGCCCGCCGAGCTCTACGAGGCCGGGGCCCTGGACGGCGCCGGCGAGACCCGGATGTTCTTCCGGCTGACGCTGCCCCTGATCCGGCCCGTGCTCGCGCTCGTGCTCGTGGTCTCGCTCATCGGGTCGTTCCAGGTGTTCGACCTGGTCCAGGTGGGCTACGGCAACAACCCGATCCCCGAGGTCCGCGTCATCTACTACTACATCTACCAGCAGGCCTTCTCGTTCTACAAGATGGGCTACGCCTCGGCGATCGCCCTCCTGCTGGTCGTCATCCTCGGCGCCCTGACCTACGTGCAGATGCGCCTCATGCGCGCCGATCGGTCGGACCTGTCATGAGCGCCGTCAGGCCCGGCCGCGTCGTCGCCTGGCTGGCCGTGGCCGCCGCGGTCGTCGCCACCGTGTTCCCCTTCTACTGGATGGTGCGTACGGCCCTGACCCCGGCGGCATCGCTGGTCGAGGACGCCGGGCTGCTCTGGCCCGGCGACCCCACGCTGATCAACTTCCAGCGGGTGCTGGGCCTGACCAGCGTCGAGGAGGCAGTCGCGGCCGGCGGTACCGGCGCCGCCATCGACTTCGTGCGGTACACCGTCAACTCGCTCGTCTACGCCGGCTCGGTCGCCGTGCTGCAGATCCTGTCGTGCGCGGCGGCGGCCTACGCCTTCGCCCGTCTGCGCTTCCCGGGCCGCGACGTCCTGTTCGGCGTGGTGCTGGCGGGGCTCATGGTGCCCGGCATCTTCACGCTGCTGCCGAACTTCGCCCTGCTGCGCGAGCTCGGGCTGCTGAACACCATGGTCGGCCTCGTCGCGCCCGCCGTGCTCATGAGCCCGTTCACCATCTTCTTCCTGCGCCAGTTCTTCCTCTCCCTGCCGCGCGAGGTCGAGGAGGCGGCGATGCTCGACGGCGTCGGCAGCCTCGGCCGGTTCTGGCGCATCGCGCTGCCGATGAGCCGCGGACCCGTCGCCACGATGATGCTCATCACGCTGGTGGGCATGTGGAAGGACTACCTGTGGCCGCTGGTCGCGGGGAACTCCGAGGCGACCCGGGTGCTGACCGTCGCGCTCGGCGTCTTCCAGCAGCAGTCACCCAACACGGCCCCCGACTGGACCGGCCTCATGGCCGGCGCCACGTTGTCCGTGCTCCCGGTGCTGCTCCTGCTCGTCCTCCTCGGACGACAGCTCGTCGAGTCCCTCAACTTCTCCGGCGGCAAGTAGGCGCACCCCGCGCCGCCCCACGGACCGAACGACCTTCGTTCGACGGAAAGGACCCATCATGAGAAGGACCACGGCACTCGCCGCGCTCTGCGCCGCGTCGCTGCTGACGCTCGGCGCGTGCTCCTCCGGTGGCGACGACGCCGCCGGTGGCGCCGTCACCATCGACTACTGGCTCTGGGACGACACCCAGCTCCCGCTCTACCAGCAGTGCGCCGACGACTTCCACGCCGCTCACCCCGGGATCACCGTGCAGATCACGCAGACCGGGTGGGCCCAGTACTGGCAGAACCTCAGCACCCAGATCACCGCGGGCACCGCCCCGGACGTCTTCACCAACCAGATCTCCTACTACCTCCAGTTCGTCCAGAACAACCAGCTCCTGGACCTCACCGACCGCGTCGAGGCCTCCGACGTCGACCTGGACTCCGTGAAGCCGGGTCTCGCCGAACGGTGGGTGCTCGACGGCAAGCGCTACGGTCTGCCCAAGGACTGGGACACCGTGGCCGTGCTCTACGACACCGAGGCAGCCGAGGAAGCCGGCTTCACGGAGCAGGAGCTGAGCACGCTCACCTGGAACCCGGACGACGGCGGCACCTTCGAGGAGCTGGTCCGGGCCATGTCGCTCGACTCCGCCGGCCGCACCGGCCTGGACCCGGACTACGACAAGGACGACGTGGTCCGCTACGGCTACTACCCCGAGTGGGCCGACGGCGCCGTGGGGCAGAACGGCTGGGGCAACTTCGCGCACTCCAACGGCTTCACCTACAGCGACGACGAGGGCGCACCGACCACGTTCAACTTCGACTCCGAGCCGCTGGTCGAGACCGCCACATGGCTCCAGGGGCTCATCGAGGACGGGTACGCGCCGCCCTTCGACGAGCAGTCCACGCTCGGTACCGAGGCCGTGATGACCAGCGGCAAGGCCGCCTCCACCATCACGGGCTCGTGGACGGCGTCCACCTACCTCGCCGAGGGCTCGCCCCTCGACCTCGCGTTCGCCCCGGTGCCCGAGGGGCCACAGGGGCGCACCGCGGCCACCAACGGCCTGGCCGACTCCGTGTGGGCCGGCACCGAGCACCCCGACGAGGCCTTCGCCTGGGTCGAGTACCTGGCCTCCGCGCAGTGCCAGGACACCGTGGGCGAGGCAGGCCTGGTGTTTCCCGCACTCAGCTCCGGCACCGACGCGGCGCTCGCGGCCCGCGAGGCCCAGGGGTACGACTCGTCCGCGTTCGTGGGCGTGGCGGACGCGGGGGAGACCTTCGCGATCCCCGCGTTCGCCAACGCGGCCGAGGTGAACACGATCGTCCAGGACGCCATGCAGGCCATCGCCCAGGGCGCCGACCCGGCCCAGCGGCTGGCGGAGGCCGACGCCGCCGTCGAGGCGCTGTTCGAGTAGCCGGCGGAGCGCGCGGACGGCGGGAGCCCGGGTCGCTCCCGCCGTCCCTGCGCCGTCCTTCCTGTCCCTTTCCCTGCTTCCCGAGGAGACCGCATGTCCGCTGTACCCCTGGCCACCGTCCCGATGCGCGTGGAGGGCACGGTGCACGCCGAACGGCCGGGCTGGGCGAGCCCGCCCGGGGGCACCGGGGTGACCGAGACCTACCTCGCCGCGTCCCGGGTGTCGGTGCTGCACGGTCTCGCCGAGGGCGACGTCTACCGCAACGGCCAGAACTCCTGGTCGCCCACCGGGTGGCGCGGGCTCGCCCAGGCGCCGCTGCGCGTCGCCGACCCCCGGCGCCGGCAGACGGCCGACGACACCGGGTGGGACGACCCGCTGCGCCACCACTCGTCCTGGTTGATCAGCGTCACGGACGGCTCGGCCGCGTACCTGCTGGGCTGCCTGGAGGGCGACACGCCCCGCCTGCACGCCGACCGGGACGTGCTCGCTGCCTGGACCGAGACGGGCCGGCCGGCCACCTGGGTGCTGCTGTCGGGCGCGGAGGACGCCGTCTTCACGCGGTACCGGGACCTGCTCGCGGACCGCTACGGCGTGCTGGACCAGGACCCGGGGACCGTCTGGTCCTCCTGGTACTCCCTCTACGAGACGGTCTCGCGGGCCGACCTCGACAAGATCGTGCCGCAGCTGCCGGAGCTGGGGTTCGACACCGTGCAGATCGACGACGGCTGGGAGCAGATGGTCGGCGACTGGACGCCCAACGAGAAGTTCGCCGCCGGGATGAAGGATGCCGCGGCCATGATCACCGACCACGGCATGCGGCCCGGTCTGTGGGTCGCGCCGTTCATCGCGCTGCCCGGCTCCCGGGTGGTGCGGCGCAACCCGCAGATGCTGCTGCGCGACGCCGACGGCGCCCCGGTCCGTGCCGGGTCGAACTGGGGCAGTCACTACCACACGTTCGACTTCACGCGGCCGGACGCCCGGGAGATGCTCGTGGAGACGGTGTCCCGGGTGGTGCACGACTGGGGTTTCACCTACCTCAAGCTCGACTTCGTCAACGCCGGCGCGGTGGCCGGGGTGCGGGCCGAGGACGTCGACCGCGAGGCCGCCTACCGGTCCGCGATCCAGGCCGTGCGGGACGCGGTGGGGCCGGACGTGTACCTGCTCGGGTCCGGTGCGCCGGTCTTCCCGTCGCTCGGCGTGCTGAACGCCGTGCGCACCGGCCCGGACGTGGCGCCCATGTGGGACAACTACGCCAGCGACGACCCGTCGGACGCCATGGCGCGCAACGCCGTCTTCAACGGGGTCAACCGGCTCTGGCTGCGCGGGCTGATCGGGATCGACCCCGACGTCGTGTACTTCCGTCGCCGGCGCAACCTGCTGAGCGACGAGCAGATGGGGTGGCTGCGCGACTGTGCGCTGCTCTCGGCCTTCCGGGCGGTCTCCGACCCGCCGGAGTGGATCGAGCCGGCCGACCTGCCGGCGCTGCGCGAGTTCCTCGCCGGCGCGCCGGCCACCGAGCGGGTGGGCCGCTACCGCTACCGGATCGGCTCCCGCCTGGTGGACTTCGCGCCCGCGATCGACGGCGGGTCGGCGCCGTACCCGATCTAGCCGTACCCGATCTAGCCGTCGGGCGGCGTCAGGCCCGCGCGGCGAGCGGACGTTCGGCCCGGAGCACCTTCTCGGTGTAGAAGGTCCGCTCGACGTCGACCATCGCGAGCCGCACCGCGCCCCGGGCCACGTGGTCGCCGCCCAGCGACGACACGGTGACCCGGGGCATCCGCACCACGCTCTTGCTCAGCATCGCGCCGAACTCCGCGCCCCACAGGTCCGCCCACGGGGTGTTCCCGCCGCCGAGCACCACGACCTCCGGGTCGAGCGTGAGCACCACGGCGGCGGCGCCCGTGGCGAGGTCGCGCGCGTACTGCCACACCAGCTCGCGCGCCTCGGCGTCACCCTGCCGGGCCTGCTGGAACGTCCACGCCGACCGCTCGCTCTCCCGGAGCCCGGCGGGCATGCCGGAGTGGCCCTGCAGCCCGTCGAGCGCGGTGAGCCAGCGGACGGCGGGCAGGGCGCCGATCTCGCCCGCCGCACCGCCGTGGCCACGCACGAGGCGGCCGTTGACGAGCGCCGCCGCGCCCGTGCGCAGCCCGGCGAGGATGTACACGACGTCGCGGGCGCCGCGCACCGCGCCCCACTCGTGCTCGGCGAGCAGTGCCACCTTGACGTCGTTCTCCACCTGCACCGGGCAGGTGAACCGGCGGCCGAGGTGTCCCACGAGGTCCACCTCCGCCCAGCCGGGCAGCGGGCTCACCATCGAGGTGCGTCCGTGCGCGTCGACCGGCCCGGTCACGGCGGCGGCGACCGACCAGACCGCGTCCGGCGTCACGTCGGCGGTTGCCAGCACGGCCTCGACCACGACGTCGAGCGTCTCCAGCCGGCGGGGCGGTGCCGCCGTCGGCTCGACGGCGAGCTCGTGGCCGGCCAGGACGGTCCCGGCGAGGTCGGTCAGCACGGCGCTGATCCGGTGCACGCCGATGTCGACGCCGAGGAGGCGGCCCCGCTCGGCGTGGAAGCGGAAACGCTGCGGCGGGCGGCCGCCCTGCCCGTTCGGGACGGGTTCGACGGCCACCACCCAGCCCAGGTCGGTCAGTTCGGCGACCAGGGAGTTGATGCTCGGACGGGACAGGCCCGTGGCGCGCACCAGCTCGGTCGTCGTCGACCCGGAACCCGCGCGGACCTCGCGGAAGGTGCGCACGAGGTTGAGGTCACGGACCTGGGGCTGCTCGCGCTTCGTCACGGGCCCATCCTCTCCCGCCTCGCGGGCGGCGGCGCAACCGGTCCGCCGCCCGGGCAGGGTTCAGGCGTCCCAGGCCTGCGTGAACTCGGCGAGGTCGATGCGGCCGTCCTGGTCGTGGTCGGCCTTGCCGAAGATCTGCTCCAGGTCCTTGTCGCTCGTCTCCTCGCCGCGGGTCGCCATGGCCTGGCGGAACTCGTCGGCGGTGATGCGGCCGTCGCCGTCGCCGTCGAACTCGACGAAGGTCCGGGTGAGCTCGTCATCGGCAGTCATGGGGTCGTACCTTCCGCACGGGGGACATCGGTCGCGGACATGCAACCACAGATCCATCCAGATGTGCCCCGAATGTCGGGTACGGTGCGGCGTGCCGCCCGTCGTCGTCCGGAGGAGCAGACATGAGGCTGTACGCGGCCGCGCCCGCGCGGTGCGCCCGGCAGGTGCTGGGTGACCTGCTCCTGCTCGCGTGGGTCGCGGGCTGGGGGTGGGCCGGGCTCCAGGCCCGGGACGCGATCGAGGTGCTGGGCCGGCCGGGCCGCGAGACGGCGTCGGCGGCCGACGAGATGGCCGGCCGGTTCCACGACGTCGAGGGCCGCATCGACGGCATCCCCGGCGTGGGTGACGACCTGGCGGCCCCTTTCCGCGGGGCCGCGGACGCGGCCGAGAGCCTGGCCGCCGCCGGCCGCGCCCAGGCCGAGACGGTGGCCGACGTGGCGCTGCTCGCCGGCCTGGCGGTGTTCCTCGTGCCCGTGCTGCTGGTGGCCGTGCTGTACGTGCCGCTGCGGGTGCGGTTCGTGCGTCGCGCGAGCGCGGGGCGGCGGCTGCTCGCGGTGGACCCGGCCCTGCTGGCCCTGCGTGCCCTGACCAACCAGCCGCCGCGCGCCCTGGCCCGCGTCTCGCCGGACCCCCTGACGGCCTGGCGCGACGGCGATGCCGACGTCGTGCGCAGGCTGGCCGACCTGGAGCTCCGGTCCCTCGGCGTCAGGCGCTGACGCTCGCCTCCGACAGGAGGCGGGCCAGCTCCGCCGGGCGGGTGAACATCGGCCAGTGCCCCGAGTCCAGGTCGACCAGGTCGAGGTGCTTGGCCCGGGCCAGCTCCGGCACGTCGCCCGCGTCGATCCACTCGCGTGCCTGCGCCGGCGAGAACTCCGGGCACACGACGGTGACCGGCACGTCGAACCGGCGCTCGTCGCGCAGGCGCACCACGCCCCGGGCCACTCCCGCCGGCACGGGGACCGCGGCGGCCGCCAGGGTGGCGCGCGTCGCCTCGTCGAGGTCCGCCGAGTCCGGCCCCTCGAACGGGCCCCAGCCCGGGAACGGCATGACGCCGTCCGTGATCTCGAACAGGTCGGCGTACGGCTTGCCGTCGTCCCACGGGAAGCCGCCGACCAGCACCACTCCCGCCACCGCCTCCGGCCGGGCGTCCGCGGCGAGCCAGGCCAGCGTGCAGGCGGCCGAGTGCCCCACGACCAGCGGCCGCCCGGGCGCTGCGTCGACGGCGGCCAGCACCGCGGCGACCTGGTCGTCCAGCGTGGCCGACGTGGTCCCGTCGCCCTGGCCCGGCAGCGCGACCGCTACCGGTCGGTGCCCGAGGCTCTCGAGCTCGGGGACCACACGGTCCCAGGCCGAGGCGTCGAGCCAGAGGCCGCCGATGAGCAGGATGTCCATGGTTCTCTCCCGTCGTGAGTCGCGGCCCGGCGGGCCGCCTGAGCTCCACGGTAGAACCAGTTCCGGACGTTCTACTTCCGGATCATGACGCCGATGAGTTTTCTGGTCCCGCTCGTCTGATCCTGGGAGAACCGCACCACGCGGACCCCCGGCTCCAGGCCGGCCCCAGACAAGGAGATCCCCCATGCGCACCATCGTCGCCACGCACTTCGTCTCGCTCGACGGCAAGGTCGACCCGACCGGCGGCGACCCCGAGCTGCACGACACCGCGTGGACCTTCAAGGTCGTCGCGCCCGCCCCCGAGGCCTACGAGCTCAAGGCCACGGAGCAGGAGGAGGCCGCCGGGCTGCTGCTCGGGCGTGCCAGCTACCAGATGTTCGCGCCCGTCTGGCCGGACATGGAGGAGTTCCCGCGCTACAACGTGCTGCCCAAGTACGTGGTGTCGACGACGCTGACCGAGGACGACCTCGTCGGCAACTGGGGCGAGACCACGATCCTGCGCTCGCTGGACGACGTCGCCCGGCTCAAGGAGAGCGGCGACGGCGAGCTCCAGGTGCACGGCAGCGTGTCGCTGACCCGCGCGCTGGCCGACGCCGGCCTGATCGACGCCTACCACCTGCTGGTCTTCCCCGTGCTGCTGGGCCAGGGCAAGCCGCTGTTCAGCGACGCCGACAAGCCGGCCCAGAAGCTCGACCTGGTGGAGCACGAGGTCTACAAGAACGGCGTGCAGAAGCAGATCCTCGAGGTGGTGCGCCCCTAGCCTGCTCCTAGGGTGGTGACGTGCCGTCCGAGACCAGTCCCACCGCCCGCGCGCTGCGCGCCCTGGAGGTTCTCCAGACCCGCCCCGGTACGACGGCGAACGAGCTCGCCGACCGGCTGGGCGTCACCGAGCGTGCCGCCCGCCGGTACGTCGAGATCCTGCGCGAGGCCGGGGTGCCGGTCACGTCGGCCCGCGGCCCGCACGGCGGGTACCGGCTCGGCCGGGGCACCCGGCTGCCGCCGGTCATGTTCACCCAGACCGAGGCGCTCGGACTCGTCATGGCCGTGCTGCACGCCCACCCGGAGGCCGACGACCTGGTCGGCACCGCGCTGGGCAAGGTGATCCGCGCCCTGCCCGAGGACGTGGGCCGGCAGGCGGCCACGCTGCGCGAGCACGCCTCGGCCGCACCGGACCGGTACGCGGCGCGCCCGGACACCGCCGTCACCAGCGACCTGGTCGCGGCCGTGGCCGCCCGCCGGCGGGTGCTGGTCACCTACCGTGGCGAGTCTGGCAGCGAGTGGGTGGCCGAGGTGGACCCGTGGGCCGTGGTGGTCCGGTACGGGCGGTGGTACCTGCTGTGCCACTCCCACCGGGCCGGCGCGGTCCGTACCTACCGGGTGGACCGGGTGCGCGCCGTCGAGCGCACGACCACCGCCTTCACGCCGCCCGACGGGCTCGACCCCGTCGCCGCGCTGGAGGAGCACCTGGGCACCGGGTGGCAGTTCGCCACGCGCGTCGTCTTCGACGCGCCCCTCGCCGACGTCGCGCCCTGGGTCGGGGCCCAGATGGGCCGGCTGGAGGCCGTGGGCGACCGGTGCGTCCTGGTGGGCAGCACCCGGAACCCCGCGATGTACGCCCAGGAGTGGCTGGCGAGCGTGCCGTTCGCGTTCCGCGTCGAGGGTGGCCCCGAGCTGCGGGCGGCCGTCGGGGCGCTGGCGGAGCGGCTGGCGGCCGCCGTCGCGGAGGCCGCCGACGGGCCGCAGGCCCCGGGTCGTTGACCGGGAGCTGCTGTGCGAGCATGCCGTCATGACCCCGCGACGTGTCGGCATCATCTGGAACCCGGCCAAGACGAGCCGGGCGGACCTCGCCTCCGCCCTGGACGACGCCGTACAGGCCGCCGGGGCCGAGCCCGAGGTCCGGTGGTTCGAGACCAGCGAGGACGACGCCGGCCAGGGCGTGGCCGCCGAGGCGGTCGAGGCCGGGGCGGACGTGCTCGTGGTGGCCGGCGGCGACGGGACGGTCCGGGCGGTCGCCGAGCACCTCGGGCAGAGTGGCGCCGACGTGGAGCTGGGCATCGTGCCGCTCGGCACCGGCAACCTCCTGGCCCGCAACCTGGGCGTGCCCCTGGGTGACGTGACCGGGGCCTTCCTGCGCGCGCTCACCGGCGACGCGCGCACCCTGGACCTGGGCTGGCTGGAGGTCGAGCTCGCCGGTGGCACCGCACGGCACGCGTTCGCGGTCATGGCCGGGTTCGGGCTCGACGCGCACATGATCACCGAGACCGACGACGACCTCAAGGACAAGGTGGGCTGGCTGGCCTACGTGGAGTCCCTGGGGCGTGCGGTGACGGCGAGCGAGCCCCTGGAGGTCCACCTCACGGCCGACGACGAGCCGCGCGGCCAGGACGACGTGCACACGCTCCTGGTGGGCAACTGCGGCACCCTCCAGGGCGGCCTCAACCTCCTGCCCGACGCCGACCCCGGCGACGGCGAGCTCGACCTGCTGCTGCTGAGCGCCGACGGCGCGGCAGGGTGGGCCGACACGCTGCGCAACCTGGTCTGGGACAACGGGATCAAGCGCCTCGCCACGGGCGGCGGGAGTGCCGAGAGCAGCCAGAGCACGACCCACCGGCGCGTCCGGACCCTGCGGGTGGAGCTCGCGGAGCCGCGCGTGTTCGAGATCGACGGCGAGGACCTCGGCGAGGCCCGCCGGGCGGACGTCACCGTCCAGGCGGGAGCGGTGCGGGTGCGCTGACCGGCGCGCTCACCGGGTGCGCCGCCCGCCGATGGCCCAAGATGGGTCGCAGGGGGCCGACGACGAGCGACCGAGAGCACGGAGGGCCACGATGGGACGCACCAGCAGCACCGAGCACACGAAGCACCGCGGCGGGGGACTGCGCCGGCTGATCACGCTGGCGGCGATCGCGCTGACCGCCGCAGCCGTGGTCAAGGAGCTGCGCACGCCCGAGGAGGAGCGCACCTGGCACGGCAAGGTCGCGTCCGTGGTGCCCTACGAGTTCCGCTTCCCGACCCTCGAACGGGCCCGCGAGCGACTCTGGAACCCCGAGGCGGAGCACGTCGTGGGGCCACGCGTGTTCGGCGTGGGGTGGAGCCTGAACGTGGGCAAGGTCGTGGCGATGGCGCGGGCGAAGCTCGGCGTCTGACGGCTCAGCCGCGGTCCGCCGGGTCGACCAGGAAGGGGCGCAGCAGGCCGGGCACCGCGGCGTCCGCCAGGGCGAGCCCGTCCGTCTGGTCCGCGTCGCGGACGGCGAAGGCGCCGGTGCCCGCCGCGGTCGTGGCGAGCACCGTCACGAGTCCGGCGCGGCGCTGGAGCACCGACTGCCGTACGGTCCAGCCCACGATGCCCCGGCGCTGGAGCGCGACGGTCGCCCGGCGGACCGTGCCGCTGCGCGCCACGAGGTAGCTGTCGGTGAGCGTGTGGCCGAGTGCGCGGTAGGCGTCGAGCGCGAGCACCACCGCGACGGGCAGCAGGACCAGGGCGCTGATCCACGCGATGTGCAGCAGCACGGGCGTGAGCAGCAGACCGAGCACCACCAGCACGGCCTCCACGGCGAGCACGGTGCCGGTCGACCAGCGCAGGCGGCGGCCTCGCGCGGCGAGCGGGTGCCCGGTCAGCGGTGCCGCCGTCGGCGGAGGGCCCGGCACGCGCAGCACGTCGGCCGCCACGCGGTCGGCGAGGTCCTGGGGGACCGCGGGTACGAGGGTCCGGCTCTCCGACTTGTCCTCCTCGCTGTTCGTGAGCCCCGTGGCGACGGCGTCGACGCGCGCTCCGCCGGCCAGGCGCGCGGCGAGGGGTTCGACGACCTCCACTCCGCGCAGCCGTGACTCCTCCAGCGAGATGGACCGCGTGGTGAGCAGGCCGCGCCGCACGTGCAGCGTGCCGTCGGCCTGGCGGTCCAGGGTGTGGTTCCACCAGGTCTCGACCCACAGCGCCACCGTGGCCACGCCGCCGACCACGATCAGCCCCACCGCCAGCCCGAGCGCGACGAGCAGCACCGGTGCGAGGCCGAACCACGACCCGACGGCCATGATCACGCGCTCCTGCATGCCGAACCACTCGGCCACCTGCAGCGTGCCGCCCGCGGCCGCGGCGCCGAGCGTCGGGGTGAGGAAGGACAGCGGGGCGTACCGGATCCACCGGCGGTCGAACCGGACCAGGGTGCCGTCGGCCGCACCCTTGTTCCCGCCGCGCGCGGCGTGCGCCAGCAGGGTCGTGCGCAGCGCGTCGGCGGCCGCGCGCCGCAGCGGCCAGAGCGTGACCGTGCCCTCGGCGCCGGCGTGCTCGCCCGTGCCGATGCGCACGGTGACCACGCCGAGCACACGCAGCACCGGGTCGGCCGTGAGGTCCACCGAGCGGATCCGCTCGCGCCGCAGGGCCAGGCGCTTGCGGAAGACCGTGCCGGTGTGGACGTGGAGCCGTTCGTTGTCGACGCGGTAGCGCGTGACGCGCCACATCCACTCACCGCAGCCGGCGCCGGCGGCCACGACCAGCACCGACGGCGCCACCACCCAGGCGAGTGCCGTACCCACGGAGGTGCCGACCGCCACCCAGTACGCAGTGATGAGCGCCGCGCCCAGCACCGGTCCGGCCGTGTAGACGGTCGCAGCGAGAGCGGCCCGGCGGTCCAGGCGCTGCCAGGCAGGGTGGTCGGCGGGGAACGGGTCGGCGGCCGCGACGTCGGCGGGCTTCTCGACGTCGGTCACGTCGCGTCCTCCGGCGTGGCCTGTGTCGCGACGGTCAGGTCCGCCGCGAGGGCAGCCGCGGTCTCGGCCTCGAGTCCCTCGACCTTCACGGCGCCGCGGGCGGACGCCGTCGTCACGGTGAGCGTCGCCAGCCCGAACCGCTGCTCCAGGGGGCCGCGGACCGTGTCGACGGTCTGGATGCGGGACAGCGGGGCGACCCGCCACTCCTGGAAGAACCAGCCGGTGCGCGTGTAGACGGCCTCGTCGGTGACCTCCCAGCGGTGGTGCCGGAACCAGAGGCGGGGGAGCGCGAGGGCGGAGGCGAGCCCCACGGCGGCCAGCACGCCCGCGGGGAGGAACAGCCACAGGCGGGCGGGCGGGATGAGCGCGCCCAGCACGACCAGCGTCGCCACGGGCGCACCGGCCCACAGCACGATCTGCCAGGTCCACCACCCGACGGCCCGGGGGTCCACGGCATGCCGGGGCGGACGCAGACGCAGGGTGGGTTCCGGGCGCTCGTGGACGTTCGGCGTGGTCACGGCCCCCATGCTCGCAAGCGGCGCGGCGGCGGGCAACGCCATTTCACCCGCTCCGCCGCGATGAGTCCGGCGGTGCCCGGCCGTCCTACCAGCGTCGGCTCCCGTACGGGAGGCCCCGGTCGAGGAGGAGCGAGCGCATGGACACCAACTCCGGGCTGGACGTCCGGTACCCGGGCGACCCCGGGTTCGACGAGGCACGACGGGTCTGGAACGCGATGATCGACCACCGGCCCGCCGTCGTGGTCCGCTGCCGGGACGCGGCCGACGTCGTCGCCGCACTGGCCCTGGCCCGGCGCGACGGTCTGGAGGTGGGCGTGCGGTGCGGGGGCCACAGCGTGGTGGGCCACGGCGTGCCCGACGGCGGGCTCATGATTGACCTGACGTCGATGGGCGCGGTGCGCGTGGACCCCGGGCGCAGGCGGGCCTTCGTGCAGGGCGGGGCGCTGCTCGGCGCGCTCGACGCCGCGACGCAGCCGTACGGGCTGGCCACGACGGCGGGCAACGTGTCGCACACGGGCGTCGGCGGGCTCACGCTGGGCGGCGGGATGGGCTGGCTCGCCCGTCAGTACGGCTTGACCTGCGACAACGTGGTCTCCTTCGAGGTGGTGACGGCCGCCGGTGACGTGGTCCGTGCCGCGGCCGACGAGCGACCGGAGCTGTACTGGGCGCTGCGGGGCGGCGGCGGAAACTTCGGTGTGGTCACGGAGTTCGAGCTCCGGCTGCACGAGGTGGGCACGCGCGCGCTCGGCGTGGAGCTGGACTTCCCTGTCAGTGGCGCCGTCCCGGTGGTCGAGCGGTGGCGCGACCTCGCCGGGGACGCCCCGCGGGCCGCCACCTACACCGCGGGCGTGCACGACGGCGTGGTGACGCTCGGCCTCGTCTGGGTGGGCGACCCGGCCACGGGGCGCGCGCACGCGCAGGTGCTGGACACGCTGGGTGAACCCGCGGCCCGCCGCGTCGACGAGCTGTCCTACCTGGAGCTCCAGACGCGGGAGGACAGCGCGCGGGGCCACGCGGTGCGCCGCTACTGGAAGGGCCACTACGTCAGGGACCTGACACGGGCCGCGATCGAGGCACTGCTCGCCACGGAGCCGGGGGTGCGGGCCGGGCTCCAGGCCTACGGCGGCGCCATCGCCGACGTGCCGGACGACGAGACCGCGTTCAGCCAGCGGCAGACCCGGTTCGAGTACGTCGCGGCCACCGGCTGGACCGACCTGGACGAGGACGCCGCCCGGATGAGCGCGGCCCGGGCGAGCGCGGCCCGGATGGAGCCGTTCGCCAGCGGCGTCTACGTGAACGCGCTGAGCGACGACGGCGCGGCCGGCGTGCGCCGTGCCTACCCGCCGGAGAAGCTGGCCCGGCTGACGGCGGTCAAGGCCGGGTACGACCCGGACAACGTGTTCCACCTGAACCAGAACATCGAGCCGGCCGCGACCTAGCGGGTGCGGTTCGCCCGCAGGATCTCCTCCTGGTACGGCGCGACGACCGAGCCGGACACCCGGCAGTCCAGCAGCAGGAAGGGCCGCTCGGCGACCGGTTCGGCGGTCCACTCGGCCAGGCGGTCCAGGTCGGCCAGGGTGCGCACCACCACGCCCCGGGCGCCGACGGCGGCCGCGAGCGCGGCAAAGTCCGTCTCGGGGATGAGCATCGGGTCCTCGGCCAGCCCCTGGCGCCCGTACACGTGGACCTCGGCGCCGTAGGCGGCGTCGTTCCAGACGACGGCCAGGCCGCGGCCGCCCGCGGTGCGCACCGCGGTCTCCAGGTCGGCGAGCGCCATGAGGCCGCCGCCGTCGCCGGTGGTGAGCACGACGGTGGCGTCGGGGCGGGCCGCGGCGGCGCCGGGCACGCTCGGGAAGCCGAGGCCGATCGACTGGTAGGCGGTACCCACCATCATCATCCGGTCGGGCGAGGCGACGGGCCAGTACATGTTGGCCCAGCCGATGAAGTGCCCGCCGTCCGAGACGACGACGCGGTCGGCGGGCAGCAGCCCGGCGAGCCGGTGGGCGACGGTGCGGGGGTCGAGGCGTCCGTCGGGGGCGAGGCCGTCGGCGTGGCCGGTGTCGTAACGGCGCGCCGCGGCGACGTCCACGGTCTCGCGCCAGCCGGACGGCTTGGCGTTCTGCGCGTGCAGCTCGTCCACCAGGGCGCGGGCGACGAGGGCGGCGTCGCCCCGGACGAAAGCGCCCACGTGGCGGTGGGTGGCGGCGGGCGCGATGTCGACCTGGACCACGCGGGTGCCGGGCGCGAACAGCTCGCCGAACCGCATCGTGAACTGGTTGAGGGACGCGCCGAGCACGACGACGACGTCCGCCGCGCGCACGAGCTCCATCGCCCCGGCCGCGCCGAACCCGCCCGCCACGCCGAGGTCGTAGCGGCCGTCGGGGAAGACCCCGCGCCCGAGGGCGGTCGTGGTGGTGAGGGCACCCGTGGTCTCGGCGAGCTCCCCGAGCACGTCGCCGGCGCTCGCGAGCCAGGCGCCGCGGCCGGCCAGCAGCAGGGGACGCTCGGCGTCGGCGAGGTGCCGGGCCAGGTCGGTGATGGCGGCGGCGTCGAAGGGCCCGGCGGGGGCCAGCGGGCGAGGCAGCACCGGTTCGGGCGCGTCGGGGACGGGCCCGGCCTCCAGGGCCGCGACGTCGTAGGGGATGGCCAGCACCACGGGCACCCGGTAGGTCAGGGAGTGCTCGATGGCGATGACGCTGGTGGCGGCGGCGTCGGCACGGCCCACCGTGTAGGTGCGCGCGCCCACGGCGGCGGCCAGGGCGATCTGGTCCACGTCCCACGGCCGCGGGCCGGACGTGGGCTCGTCGCCCGTGAGCAGCACGAGCGGGACGCGTGCCTGGGCCGCCTCCGCGAGCGCGGTCAGGGCGTTGGTGAAGCCCGCGCCGTAGGTGGCGGTGGCGGCGGCTATGCGGCCCGACGCGCGGAAGTAGGCGTCGGCGGCCACCACGCCGCCGGCCTCGTGGCGCACGGCGGTGAACCGCGCGGTCGTGGACCGGGTGAGGTCGTCGAGGAACCAGGCGTTGCCGTTGCCCATGACGCCGAAGACGTGGTCGACGTGACGGGCGACGGTACGGGCGACGTGTGCGGACACGGTGGGCACGGGGCCTCCAGGGGGAACAGTGACGGATGAGTGGTGCAGTCCGTATGTGTCCCGGGCGGGTCCGGTTCGGGGCCCGTCGCGCGCCCCTTTTTCGAGCGCAGGCGGGAGATGATCCGCCTCGACGCGCCGAGTATAACCACGGGCCGGGCCGTCGAGAGGGCGGTCCGGGCGGCTCGGGAGAAGGTGCCCCGCGGGGATGGGTTGCGTGGTGTAGACAATGTCTACGCAGCGCAACCCACCCCCGGCGCACCACCTTTCCCGGAGGCCGACACGCCCGAGGCGACACGCCCGGGCCGCGGCCCTTCGTGCGGGTCCGTGCGGGCAGGGTCAGGCGGGCAGGGTCCGGGCGGGCAGGGTCAGGCCGGCAGGAGGGCGCCCGCGAGGAAGGTGGCCAGCTCGTCCCGGGCGGTCAACGGGAGCACGGCGGCCACGTACTGGTCGGGGCGGACGACGACGACGGCGCCGCCGCGGTCGATGCCACGCAGCTCGAAGATGTCGTGGGCAGGGTCGGCGGCGTACACCTTCTCGTAGTCGACCAGGTCGAAGGGACCGACCCGCGGCCGGAACACCTCGGGGACGGCGGTGTGCTCGATCGTGCCGTGCCCCTGCTGGTAGACGACCTTGACGTCGAGCACGGCGTCGGGATCGCCGTCCGCCGGGGTGTGCCGCAGCAGCGGGGAGTCCGGCGCGGTGCCGAGCCACTGCGCCCAGTCGCCCAGCGCCGATGGCTCGCCGGGCGCGGCGGCGTCGGCGAACGCGTAGACGCGCCACCTCCCGTCGGCGCGGGCGTGGTGGCCCAGGTGTGCCGGGTTGCCGTCGGCCACGCGCTCGACCGGCGCCGACTTGAACCGCTTGCCCACGGGGAACCCGGTCGCCAGGTGCTGGTGGCCGGTGCCGGACACGATCATCGACGGCTGGTACCGCGTCATGAACCCGCAGGGGAACTCCGCGGTCTTGACGTAGAAGTCCTCGAGATAGGTGGGGTCGGGCAGGTCCTCGGGCGGCGTGGCCATGAGCCGCGACCACTCGCGGTCGAAGTCGATGAGGTCCTGGGCCACGACGTGCCGTTCGGCCGAGTAGGTCGCCAGCAGGGACTCGGGCGCCCGCCCCGTGAGCACGTGCGCCAGCTTCCAGGCGATGTTCCAGCCGTCCTGCATCGACACGTTCATGCCCTGGCCGGCCTTGGCGCTGTGCGTGTGGCACGCGTCGCCGGCCAGGAAGACCCGGGGCGTGCGGGTGCCGGCGAGGTCGGCGGGGACGTCGTCGAACCCGTCGGTCACCCGGTGGCCCACCTCGTAGACGCTGTGCCAGGGCACGTCCCTCACGTCGAGCGCGTAGGGGTGGATGATCCGGTTGGCGCGGGCGATGATCTCCTGGACCGTCGTGGCCCGGACCTGTCCGGCGTCGTCCGCCGGTACCTCGCCGAGGTCGACGTACCAGCGCGCCAGGAAGCCGCCCTCGCGGGGGATGAGCAGGATGGACCCGCCGTCGTGCGACTGGATGGCGCACTTGGTGCGCACGTCCGGGAAGTCGGTGACCGCGAGCACGTCCATCACGCCCCAGGCGTGGTTGGCCTTGTCGCCCACGGCCCTGCGGCCGATGGCCTGCCGGACGGCGGAGTGGGCACCGTCGGCCCCGATGACGTAGCGGGCGCGCACCGTGTGCTCGGTGCCCTCCTGGGGGCCGGCCGTGTGGCGGAGGGTCACGGTGACCGGGTAGGCGCCCGGTCCGGGGTCGTCCGCGACGGTGAGCCGCACGAGCTCCAGGCCGTAGTCGGGGCGCACACGGGCGGGGGCGTTCGCCGCTACCTCGGCGAAGTAGTCGAGCACCCGCGCCTGGTTGACGATCAGGTGCGGGAACTCGCTGATCCCGCCCGGGTCGTCGGGCGGGACGGCGCCCCGCACGATGTGCTCCGGACGGTCCGGGTCGGGCTTCCAGAACGCCATCTCGGTGATCCGGTACGCCTCCGCCGTGATCCGCTCCGCGAACCCGAACGCCTGGAAGGTCTCGACGCTGCGGGCCTGGATGCCGTCGGCCTGGCCCATCTCCAGGCGCCCGGCGCGGCGCTCGACCACGTGCGTGCGGATGTCCGGGAACTGCGCGAGCTGCGCGGCGGCGATCATGCCCGCCGGACCGCTGCCCACGACGAGCACGTCGACCTCGTCCGGCAGCTCGGCAGGCCGGTCGACGCCGTACCCGGCGGCCGGGCGCACGTACGGGTCGCCGGTGACGTAGCCGTGGTGGTGGAACTGCATCGTGGGTCCGTTCTGCTGGGTCCTGCCGGGGGGTGGGCGGGGGCGAGGCTCAGGCGCGGGCCAGGCCGTGCACCGGGCTGGCGGCCTGGAGCTCCTCGTGGTCCGGGCCCAGCGGGATGCCGGTCCGGTCGCGCAGCAGCAGCGTCGCCGCCAGCCCCAGCACCGTCATGCCCGCCAGGTACAGGGTCACCGAGGCGGCGCTGCCTGTCGCCTGCACGAGCGCCGTCGCGATGGTGGGTGCGAACGCCCCGCCCAGGATCGACCCGATCGCGTACGAGATCGAGACGCCCGAGAACCGGATGGACGCTGGGAAGAGCTCGGCGTACAGCGCGGCCTGCGGGCCGTAGGTGAGCCCCAGGCCCACCGACAGGAAGGACAGCGCGAGCAGCACCGAGCCGAACGTCCCGCCGTGCACCAGCGGGAACAGGGTCAGCACGCCCGCGAGCTGCACCACGAAGCCGATCGCGTAGGTGGTGCGGCGGCCGATCCGGTCGGACAGGGCGCCCGCGCCCCACGTCGCGACCAGCCAGACGACGGCCGACGCCGTCACCGCCCACAGCACCGGCCCCTGGTCCATCCCGACCGGCCCCGCCGGGTCGGACGCGTAGCGCTGGATGTAGCCGCCGGTGGTCATGTAACCCACGGCGTTGTTCCCCGCGAACACGAGCGCCGCCACGATCACCAGCGGCGTGTGCCGGCGGAACAGTCGCAGGAGCGGCTGGCGGGTCGTCTCGGCCCGCTGGGCGATCTCGACGAAGACCGGGCTCTCCTCGACGCTGCGCCGCACCCAGTACCCGATGCCGATGAGCACCACGCTCAGCAGGAACGGGACGCGCCAGCCCCACGCGAGGAACGCGTCGCCCGGTGCCACGGCTGTCATGACGCCCAGCACCCCCGACGCGAGCAGCAGACCCAGCGGCACGCCGATCTGCGGCGCCGCACCGAACAGACCCCGGCGGCGCACCGGCGCGTGCTCGCACGACATGAGCACCGCCCCGCCCCACTCGCCGCCCGCCGAGATGCCCTGCAGGATGCGTAGCGTCACCAGCAGCACCGGCGCGGCGACACCGATCTGCGCGTACGTGGGCAACAGGCCGATCAGCGCGGTGGCCGTGCCCATGAGCACTAGCGTGAGCACCAGCACCACGCGTCGCCCGTACCGGTCGCCGAGGTGGCCCGCGACGAACGCGCCGAGCGGGCGGAACAGGAAGCTGACGCCCACGGAGCCGAACGCGAGCAACGTGCCCAGGCCCGAGCCCGCGGGCTCGAAGAAGAGCTGCCCGAAGACCAGGCCCGCCGCCGAGGCGTAGACGAAGAAGTCGTACCACTCGACGGTCGTGCCGACGATCGTCGCCAGGACGACGCGGCGGCGCTCGCGGGGGGAGGCGGTGCCGTCGGCGGGCTCGGACCGGTCCGGGGTGGGGCTCATCGCATGACTCCCTCGTCATCCGGGCCCGCCGTCGTCGGCGGGCGCATGGTGACCCGGTGCCGTTGCCGGGTCCTGATCGACCATATACGATCTGTGATACGAAGCACCAGAGGCGTCAGCCGACGAGTCGGAGCAAGGGAGCTCATGGGTACCGAAGCGCACGGGACCGGCGGGATCGGTCCGCTGGCACAGCGGCCGGGCAAGGTCGTCGCGGTCCACGTGGCGTACGCCTCGCGCGCCGAGCAGCGCGGGCGGCGGCCCGAGGCGCCGTCGTACTTCCTCAAGCCCAGCAGCTCGCTGGCGGCATCGGGCGGGACGGTCGAGCGGCCGGCGGGCACGGAGCTGCTGGCGTTCGAGGGGGAGGTCGCGCTGGTCGTCGGCGAGCCCGCTCGACACGTCGCGGTCGAGGACGCGTGGGACCACATCGCCGCCGTCACCGCGGCCAACGACCTCGGCGTGTACGACCTGCGCTGGGCCGACAAGGGGTCGAACGTGCGCTCCAAGGGCCGCGACGGCTACACGCCGATCGGCCCGGCGCTCGTGGACGCCCGGACGGTGGACCCTGCCGGGCTGCGGCTGCGCACCTGGGTGAACGGTGCGCTCGTGCAGCAGGACACCACGGGGCCGGACGCGCTCCTGTTCCCGTTCGCGCAGATCGTGGCCGACCTCTCCCAGCACCTCACGCTGGAGCGGGGCGACGTGATCCTCACGGGCACGCCCGCCGGGTCGAGCGTGGTGGCGCCCGGCGACGTGGTCGAGGTCGAGGTGGACGCCCCCTCGGCGCCGGGTGCGCCGTCGTCGGGCCGGCTGGTGACCACGGTGGTGCAGGGCGGGGTGCCGTTCGGCGACGTGGGCGCGGGACCGCGCGTCGACGACACGCAGCGGGCCGAGGCGTGGGGGAGCCGCGAGGCCGCGGGGCTGGCGCCCGAGCCGGAGCCGTTCGTGCTGACCGACGAGCTGCGGGACGTGCTGCGGCGGACGCCGGTGGCCGGGCTGTCCGCCCAGCTCCGCCGCCGGGGGCTGGACAACGTCGTGGTAGAGGGCGTGCGGCCCCTCGCGCCGGGTGCCGCGCTCGTGGGACGCGCCCGGACCCTGCGCCTCGTGCCGAACCGTGAGGACCTCTTCGCCGCCCACGGTGGCGGGTACAACGCGCAGAAGCGCGCCTTCGACACGGTCGGTGAGGGCGAGGTGCTCGTGATCGAGGCCCGGGGCGAGACCGGGTCGGCCACGCTCGGCGACATCCTGGCGCTGCGGGCCAGGGTCCGCGGGGCCGCCGGCGTGGTGACCGACGGCGGCGTGCGGGACGCCGAGGCCGTGGTCGCCACGGGCCTGCCGGTCTTCAGCAACGGCGCCCACCCCGCCGTGCTCGGCCGCCGGCACGTGCCGTGGGACACGGACGTCGCCGTCGCCTGCGGGGGCACCACCGTGCTGCCGGGCGACGTCGTGGTGGGCGACGCGGACGGCGTCGTGGTGATCCCGCCGCACCTGGTGCGGGAGGTGGCCGAGGCGGCCCTCACGCAGGAGGAGCAGGACGCGTGGGTGGCGCGGCAGGTCGCCGACGGGCACCCGGTCGAGGGGCTGTTCCCGCCTGACGCGCGGTGGCGGGCGCGCTACGAGGCGTCGCGGGAGGCGACGTGAGCGGCGTGTCGGCCGTCGAGGACGCGTTCGCGGCCGTCAGCAAGTCCCAGGTCGCCTACGGATTCCTGCGGGAGCGCATAACGCGGCGCGAGCTGAGCCCCGGCTACCGGCTCGTGCTGCAGGGCATCGCCGACGAGCTCGGCATGAGCGTGGTGCCGGTGCGCGAGGCGATCCGGCGGCTGGAGGCCGAGGGGCTGGTGACCTACGAGCGCAACGTCGGCGCGCGCGTGGCGATGATCGACGAGCACGGCTACGTCCACGCCATGCAGGCGCTCGGGGTGGTCGAGGGCGCGGCGACCGGGCTCTCGGCGCCCGGCGTCTCCGCGGCCGACCTCGCGCGGGCCCGCGGCGTGAACGACCAGCTCCGCGCGCTGCTGGACCACTTCGACCCGCACGCCTTCACGGCGCTGAACCAGCGGTTCCACTCGGTGCTGTTCGAGTCGTGCCCCAACACGCTGCTGCTCGACATGGTGCACCGCGGCTGGGCCCAGCTCTCCGGGCTGCGCGACTCGACGTTCGCGTTCGTCCCCGGCCGGGCTCACGACTCCGTGGCCGAGCACGACCACATCCTCGACCTGATCGCCCGCGGGGCCGACCCGCTGGAGATCGAGATCGCGGCGCGCGACCACCGCTGGGCCACCATGCAGGCCTTCCTCGACTCGCGCGGCGACGGCGCCGCGCACCGCACGTCCCGACCCCCGGAGGCACCGTGACCGACCAGCCCGCCCGCCCCGCCGACCTGCCCGACCGCATCCGGCACTACATCGACGGCGTGTCCGTCGACTCGGTCGACGGCAGCACGTTCGACGTGCTCGACCCGGTGAGCAACGAGGTCTACGCGCGGGCCGCCGCCGGCCGGGCCGCGGACGTCGGGCGCGCGGTGGACGCCGCGCGCGTCGCGTTCACGGACGGGCCGTGGCCCCGCATGCTGCCGCGCGAGCGGTCGCGGGTGCTGCACCGGATCGCCGACATCGTCGAGTCCCGCGACGCGCGGCTGGCGGAGCTGGAGAGCTTCGACTCGGGCCTGCCCATCACCCAGGCCCTGGGCCAGGCGCGACGGGCCGCGGAGAACTTCCGGTTCTTCGCCGACCTGGTGGTGGCGCAGTCCGACGACACGTTCAAGGTGCCGGGCCGCCAGATCAACTACGTCAACCGCAAGCCCATCGGCGTCGCGGGCCTCATCACGCCCTGGAACACGCCGTTCATGCTGGAGTCCTGGAAGCTGGCCCCGGCACTGGCCACGGGCAACACCGTGGTGCTCAAGCCGGCCGAGTTCACGCCGTTGTCGGCCTCGCTGTGGGCCGGCATCTTCGAGGAGGCCGGGCTGCCGCGGGGTGTCTTCAACCTCGTCAACGGCCTGGGCGAGGAGGCGGGAGACGCGCTGGTGAAGCATCCCGGCGTGCCGCTGATCTCGTTCACGGGGGAGAGCAGCACGGGGCAGGTCATCTTCGCCAATGCCGCCCCGCACCTCAAGGGCCTGTCGATGGAGCTGGGCGGCAAGTCGCCGGCGGTCGTGTTCGCCGACGCCGACCTGGACGCGGCGATCGACGCGACGATCTTCGGCGTGTTCTCGCTCAACGGCGAGCGCTGCACCGCGGGCAGCCGCATCCTCGTGGAGCGGGCCGTGTACGACGAGTTCGTCGAGCGGTACGCGGCCCAGGCCGCGCGGGTGCGCGTGGGCTACCCGCACGACCCGGCCACCGAGGTCGGTGCGCTGGTGCACCCCGAGCACTTCGCGAAGGTCATGAGCTACGTGGAGATCGGCAAGACCGAGGGGCGCCTCGTGGCCGGCGGGGGCCGGCCGGAGGGCTTCGAGACCGGCAACTTCGTGGCGCCCACCGTGTTCGCGGACGTGCCGCCGTCGGCCCGGATCTTCCAGGAGGAGATCTTCGGCCCCGTCGTGGCGATCACGCCGTTCGACACCGAGGAGGAGGCGCTCGCCCTGGCCAACGGTGTGAAGTACGGGCTGGCCGCCTACGTGTGGACCAACGACCTCAAGCGCGCGCACACCTTCTCCCAGGCGATCGAGGCGGGCATGGTCTGGCTCAACTCGAACAACGTGCGCGACCTGCGCACGCCGTTCGGCGGCGTCAAGGACTCCGGCCTGGGCCACGAGGGCGGGTACCGCTCGATCGACTTCTACACGGACCAGCAGGCGGTGCACATCACGCTCGGCAAGGTCCACAACCCCACGTTCGGCAAGGGAGCCTGACGCATGACCGACACCACGATCCCCACGCCCCAGGCGCCGCCGCCCGACATCGTGCGGTGCGCGTCCATGGAGCTGGTCGTCACCGACCTGGCCGCCTCCCGGGACTTCTACGTGGACGTGCTGGGCCTGGTGGTCACCGAGGAGGACGAGCAGGCGGTCTACCTGCGCACGCTGGAGGAGTTCATCCATCACAACCTGGTGCTGCGCCAGGGGCCGACGGCGGCCGTGGCCGCCTTCTCCTACCGGGTGCGCACACCGGAGGACCTCGACCGGGCGGTCGCGTTCTACACCGAGCTCGGCTGCCGCGTGGAGCGGCGTGCGCACGGCTTCGTGCGCGGCGTCGGCGACTCGGTCCGCGTGACGGACCCGCTGGGCTTCCCGCAGGAGTTCTTCCACGCGGTCGAGCACGTCGAGCGGCTGGCCTGGCGGTACGACCTGCACACCCCCGGCGCCCTGGTGCGGCTGGACCACTTCAACCAGGTGACCCCGGACGTGCCGCGGGCCGTGCGGCACATGGAGGACCTCGGCTTCCGCGTCACCGAGGACATCCAGGACGGCGAGGGCACCACCTACGCCGCGTGGATGCGGCGCAAGCCCACCGTGCACGACACCGCGATGACCGGTGGTGACGGCCCCCGGATGCACCATGTCGCGTTCGCCACCCACGAGAAGCACAACATCATCGCGATCTGCGACAAGCTCGGCGCGCTGCGGCTGAGCGACCGCATCGAGCGCGGGCCGGGCCGGCACGGCGTGTCCAACGCCTTCTACCTGTACCTGCGCGACCCCGACGGGCACCGCGTCGAGATCTACACGCAGGACTACTGGACGGGCGACCCCGACAACCCCGTGGTGACCTGGGACGTGCACGACAACCAGCGCCGCGACTGGTGGGGCAACCCGGTGGTGCCGTCCTGGTACACCGAGGCGTCGCCCGTGCTGGACCTCGACGGCGTCCCGCAGCCGGTCGTCGCCCGCACGGACACCTCGGAGATGGCGGTGACCATCGGGGCCGACGGGTTCTCCTACACGCGCCCCGAGGACGCGGCCCGCGCCGCCGCCCACCCCGAGGACGACGTGCTGCCGTCCTGGAAGCAGGGCGAGTACAAGCTGGGGCACCAGCTGTGACGGGGGAGCGCACGCTGGACGACGACGCGGTGGCCACGATCGCCGACGAGCTGGCCGGGGCCGAGTCGGGGCGCACGATGGTGCCGCTCCTGACCGCCCGCCACCCGGGCATGACGGTCGAGGACGCCTATGCCGTGCAGAACACCTGGCGCCGCCGCGGCATCGAGGCCGGGCGGCGTCCCGTGGGCCGCAAGATCGGGCTCACCTCCAAGGTCATGCAGGCCGCGACCGGCATCACGGAACCCGACTACGGCGCGATCTTCGCCGACATGGTGCACGACAACGGGTCGGTCATCGAGCACGGCCGGTTCTCCAACGTGCGGATCGAGGTGGAGCTCGCCTTCGTGCTGCGCGAGCGCCTGAGCGGACCGCACGCCACCGTGTTCGACGTGCTGCGCGCCACCGAGTACGTGGTGCCCGCCCTGGAGATCCTGTCGTCGCGGATCGAGATGACCGGGCGCACCATCGTCGACACGATCAGCGACAACGCCGCCATGGGCGGCATGGTGCACGGCGGCAGCCCGGTGGAGCCCGGCGCGGTGGACCTGCGCTGGGTGTCCGCGCTCCTGTACCGCAACGAGGCCGTCGAGGAGTCCGGCGTGGCCGCCGCCGTGCTGGGCCACCCGGCCGCGGGCGTCGCGTGGCTCGCGAACAAGCTCGCCCGGCACGGTGACGTGCTGGAGGCGGGGGAGATCGTGCTGGCCGGCTCCTTCAGCCGCCCGGTGTGGGTGGAGCCCGGCGACACCGTGCTGGCCGACTACCGAGAGCTGGGGACCGTCTCGTGCCGCTTCGTGTGACCCTCCCGCCCACCTTCCGTGACCGCCTCGCTTCCGCCGGCCGGCCGCAGGCCGGCATGTGGGTCTGCTCGGGCAGCCCCGCTGCGGCGGAGATCTGCGCGGGCGCCGGCCTGGACTGGCTGCTGATCGACGGCGAGCACTCGCCGGTCGGCCTGGAGACCGTCACGGCCCTGCTCCGCGCGGTCGCGCCGTACCCCGTCACGCCGGTGGTGCGGGCGCCGTCGGGCGATGCCGTGGTGCTCAAGCAGCTCCTCGACCTGGGCGCCCAGAACGTGCTGGTGCCCATGGTGGACACGGCCGACCAGGCACGCGCGGTCGTCCGGGCGGTGCGCTACCCGCCCCGCGGCGTGCGCGGGGTGGGCAGCGCCCTGTCCCGCGGGGCGCGCTGGAACCGCGTCGAGGGCTACATGCGCGACGCCGACCGGTACGTGTCGCTGTTCGTGCAGGTCGAGTCGGCCGCGGCCGTCGAGAGCGCGGGGGAGATCGCCGCCGTCGACGGCATGGACGGCGTGTTCGTGGGACCGTCCGACCTGGCGGCCTCGATGGGGTTGCTGGGGCAGCAGGAGCACCCGGACGTGGTCGCCGCGGTGCACCGGGCGTTCGAGGCCGTGCGGTCGGCGGGCAAGCCCGTCGGCGTCAACGCCTTCGACCCCGCGCTCGCGCAGGCCTACCTGGACGCTGGGGCGTCGTTCGTGCTGGTCGGCGCCGACGTCGCGCTGCTCGCCCGCGGGTCGGAGGCCCTGGCGGACCGCTGGGCGGCACGGTGACCGGCTACCCCTCGGCGTAGGTCAGCGCGACCAGCCGGTCCCGGAGCCGCTCCAGCTCCCGCGGCGCCGGCTCCATGCCCCACACGGGCTGGGCGCTCACGCCGTCCGCGGCCGCCAGCACGAGCGCCAGCACGTCCTGCGGCAGGCCGTCCGCGCGGAGGTCCTCCTGCCAGCGCAGAGCGTCGGCGCGCGCCAGGTCGGTGATCGCCTCGACGCTGGACAGGTGCGCGAGCAGCACGAGCGCGTCGCGCGTCGCCGCCGCGTCCAGGGCCTCGTGGACCGAGACGCGCACGTACGCGCGCACCAGGCGCCCGGGCGCGTCGTCCGCCGGGTCGACGGCGGCCAGCACCGCCACCCGGAACCGTTCGAGCCACTCGCGGGCCAGCGCGAGGAGGAGCTCGTGCTTGCTGGCGAAGTGGTAGAGCAGCCCGCCCTTGGACACGCCGGCGCGGCGTGCGACGTCGTCGAGGGTCGCCGAGATGCCGCGCTCGCGGACCACCTCCGCCGCGGCGTCCAGCAGCGCGGCACGCGTCTGCTCGGGGTCCCTGCCTGCCGTCCTGCCCACGGGGGCACCACCTCACCTTCGGCACGAACTATAGGGGCCGGGGTTTCAAACTGTACCGGCTGGACGGTACAGTTGTCGTGTGACCGTCTCCCCTCCCGCCCTCTCCGCCCGTCGCCGGTGGTCCGCGCTGGCCGTCCTCGTGCTGGCGGTCGGCCTCCTCGCCATCGACGGGACCGTGCTCTACCTCGCCGTCCCGTCCCTGACCCGTGACCTCGAACCCACCGCCACGCAGGTGCTCTGGATCGGGGACATCTACTCCCTGGCCATCGCCGGCCTGCTCGTGGCCATGGGCACGCTGGCCGACCGGATCGGGCGCAAGCGCCTGCTGCTGATCGGCGCGACGGCGTTCGGTGCGGCGTCGGCGCTGGCCGCCTTCGCGCCCGACGCGGAGACCCTCATCGTCGCCCGGCTGCTGCTCGGCGTGGCGGGGGCCACGATCATGCCCTCGACGCTCTCCCTCATCCGCACGCTGTTCCCCGACGCCCGCGAGCGCAGCCGCGCCATCGCCGTGTGGTCGGCCGCGGCGGGCGGTGGTGCCGCCGTCGGCCCGCTGGTCGGTGGGGTGCTGCTCGAGCACTTCTGGTGGGGTTCGGTCTTCCTCGTCAACGTGCCCGTGGTGCTGGTGCTCGTCGTGGCCGGGGCGGTGCTGCTGCCCGAGGCCAAGGATCCCGACCCGGGTCGCCTGGACCTCCTGTCGGTGCTGCTGTCGTTCGCCGCCGTGATGCCGCTCGTGTGGTCCATCAAGCACGCGGCGTCCGACGGCGTGGACCTGCTCGCCGCCGGGGCGCTGGGCGTCGCGGTGGTCGCGGGCGTCTGGTTCGTGCGGCGGCAGGGCCGGCTCGCGGCGGACGGCCGCGGGCCGCTGCTCGACATCGGGCTGTTCCGGGTCCCGGCGTTCAGCGGTGCCGTGGCGGCCAACCTCATCGCGATCTTCGCGCTGACCGGCATGCTGTTCTTCTTCTCGCAGTACCTCCAGCTCGTGCGAGGTTTCTCGCCGCTGGTGGCGGGCGTGGCCGAGCTGCCCGCGACGATCGCGTCCATCGCGGTGGTGGCGATCGTGGGCTGGTCCGTGGCGCGCTTCGGCCGGGGCAACGCGATCGCCGTGGGCCTGGCCGTGACGGCCCTCGGGATGGTCGCCATCGCGGTGGCCGAGGGCGCCGACCACTACGCGTGGCTCGCGCTGGCCCTGGTGCCCGCGGGCCTGGGCGTCGGCCTGGCGATGACGCTGACGACGGACGCCGTGGTCAGCGCCGTGCCGCCCGCGAAGGCCGGGGGCGCGTCCGCGATCTCGGAGACGGCCTACGAGCTCGGGGTGGCCCTGGGCGTGGCCGTGCTCGGCTCGCTCGTCACGCTCGGGTACCAGGCGCGCGTCACGCTCCCGGCGGGCCTGCCCGCGGACATCGCCTCCGGGGCGTCGGACTCGCTCGCCTCCGCCGTGGCGCTCGCGGGGGACCGGGCGGACGTGCTGGAGGCCGCCCGGGAGGCGTTCGTGGCCTCGCTCCAGACGGCGTGCGTGGTGGCCGCGGTGCTCACGGCCCTCGCCGCCGTCGTGGCGTGGCGCCTGATCCCGAACGAGCGGTGAGCGGGCGGGTCAGAACCGGCCGGGCGCCGTGCGCCGGTGCCGCCCGCCCTGGTGGTCGTGCGCCGCGAGGCGCCGGCCCAGCCCGCGCAGCGCCCAGGACTCCTCGCGCACGTCGGCGAAGGCGCGCGTGCACCTGCCGCAGCCGTCCAGGTGTGCCTCGACGCGGCGCTGGCGGCTCGGTACCAGGCTGCCCTTGACGTAGTCGTACATCGCCGCACGGGTGGTGCGGCACGCGGGAGGCGGTACGGACCGGGTGCGGACCGGGCCGGGGCCGGCCGGGTCGTCCCGCCGACCGTCGGCGAGGGTCGAGAGCGCGGCGCGGAGGGCGGCGACGGCGGCCAGGCGTGCGGGGTCCGGGTGCGGGCCGCCGATCCACGAGCTGCTCGTGATCGTCACCCCGGTCCCGCCCCTCTCCGTGCGCGGTCGTTCAGGTCGCGGGGCAAGATTTCCACAGGCAACAGGGATCGTGTAGCAGCCGTGTGATATCTGCGACGGGGATCAGAGGGTCCCGCCGGCGGCCCGCGGGGCGGAGGCGGACTCACCGGCATCGCCGATGGTCTCGCGGGCCACGTAGTTCTCCAGGTCGAACAGGTTGTCGCCGGCACGCCGGGCGACCGTGAGCAGCGTGGTCGCCGCGGCGACCTCCTCCACCTGCTCCTCGAGGAACCACAGGAGGAACTGCTCGCCCAGGGCGTCGCCCTCCTCGCGGGCCGCCCGGAAGATCGCCTCGATCTGCCGCGTGACCTGCTGCTCCTGGTCCAGGGCGAGCTGGAGCGGCTCCACCACGTCCGCGAAGTCGTTGCGCACCGCGGGGGTGCCCGGGATCTGCACGGGCAGCGACCGGTCCAGGTGGTACTGGACGATCATCATGGCGTGGTTGCGCTCCTCGAGCGCCTGCCGGTAGAAGTGCGCCGCGAGCTGCGGCAGGTCGTGGCTGTCGAACCACACCGCGATCGCCACGTACTGGAGGTGGGCCGCGAGCTCGTGCCCCACCTGCTCGCCCAGCAGCCGCAGGTACTGCGAGTCCTGAGAGGTCGTCGTCATGCGACAACGCTACCCGGCGCACTGCCCCGTGGACACGGCGTCGTCCAGGGCGGCGGCGCGGTCGGCCACGGGTCGCAGCTCGGCGGTCGTCATGGCGTAGCCGACGTTCGGGTTGGTCTCGGCCCGCGCGAAGATGACGCCCGCCACCTCGCCGTCCGTGGTCAGCAGCGGCCCGCCCGAGTTGCCGGGCCGCACGACGGCGGCCAGCGAGTAGACCTCGCGCTCCGCACCGCCGCGGCCGTACGAGTCCGGCACGACCGTGGTGCTGACGTCGAGCACCCCGGCGCTGCCGGAGGTGAACGGTCCGCCGTAGGGATAGCCCTGCACGACGGCGCGGTCGCCGACCGCGAGGGTGGGCGCCACGGCGAGCGGGTCCGCGGCCAGGCCGTCGACGGCGATCACCGCGAGGTCGTCGACCGGGTCGTAGTAGACCACGCTGCCCTCCCGTACCTCGCCGCCGGGCAGCTCCACGACCGGCCGGTCCACCCCGGCCACGACGTGCGCGTTCGTCACCAGCCGGTCGTCCGCCACCACGAACCCCGACCCGGTCGAGCTCGTCCCGCACGCGTAGGCGATGCCCGAGATCCGGGCGACCGACTGTGCCGCCGCCTCCAGGCGCGGGTCGTCGAGCGCGACGGCGGGCACCTCGGCGTCCTGCCGCGGCACCGCCAGGATGTTCAGGCGCGGCAGGCCGTCGTCGAGCACGAACGCGCGGGCCTCGGCCAGCGGCCGGCCGATGGCGGGCGGCGTCAGCTCGTCGATGGTGCGCAGGACGGCGGACGACGACACCGCGGGCGCCACGCCGGGCACGCCGGTCGCGCCGACGGCGTGGCCGACGAACGAGAGGGCCAGGGCGACGACCCCCACGTTGGCCACCCCGCCCAGCAGCCGTTCGAGCGGGCGCAGCGCCGTGCGGTCCACGCCTCGGCGCAGGTCCCGGCCCAGCCCGGCGCCGACGGAGGCGCCGAGCATCGGCAGCAGCACGGCGACGGCGATGGACACCGGCCCCCGCCACTGCGCCGACGGCAGCGCGTCGTTGACGGCGGGGACCGCCCAGAAGGCCGCGACGCCTCCGATGACGAGGCCGGCCAGGCCGCCGAGCGTGGCCAGGAGGCCCCGGCTGAGGCCGGTCATCAGCGCGATGAAGAGCACCGCGAGAAGCACCAGGTCGACGAACGTCATGGGGGCTCCTTGGTCGGGGCAGGCGAGCGCCGGCCGGGTGGACGAGACGACCGTAGACGCTGAACCTGGGCCGCGCGCCCGGCGACCCACGTCCATCACGCGATCCGCAGATTCCCGGCCGGACGTTCACAGGTGCGCTCGCCGGTCTGTCGCGCGGAAAAAGGCTGGGGTGCGTGCGGGCAGCGCTGCTACGGTCCCGGTCATCATGATCGAGGTCGACAGACTGTAGCCACCGGGCGGCCGGTGGCCGGCACTCCCTGGGACGCGTGCTCGCCGTCCCGGCGCTGCAGTCCCCTTCCGTGGGCCCTGGCCCCGGCACGCCCGCGACGCACCGACCATCGGTCTGGTCCCTGCGCCTGCCGCGCGCGGTCGACGGTCCGCGTCGTGGTCTCCCCGTGACGACCCCCTCCGGCTCCCCGGCGGTTCGCGCACGTCCCCGTGCCCCGCCGCGCCTCGACGACGCCCCGTGCCTCCCGGGCCACGCCCGTGGTCGGTTGCTCCCCGCTGATCAGCAACCGTTCACGAAAGGCACTCCCATGCAGCACCGCACCTCCCGCTCGCGTACCCGGCACCGTCGTGCCCACTGGAAGGCGAGCCCGCCCGTCCTCGCCCGCTGCGCCAACCCCCGGTGCGCGAAGCTCGTACCGCCGCACCGCGCGTGCCCGTACTGCGGTCTCTACCGGGGCCGCGAGGTGCTGCCCGCGACGGACGGTGACACATGAACGCGCTCACCGTCCGGAGCCGGTGGATGCGCCTGCGCGAGCACCTGTCCGCGACCGGTGTGCCGGACTACCGGTTCCGGCAGGTCGTCGCCGCGTGGCGGGGGTCGACGGCGGAGACGTTCGCGGACATCCGTGCCCTCCCGCCGGACCTGCGCTCCGACCTGGCCGACCGGTTCGGGTCCCGCCTCCATCCCCTGGACGAGGTCGCGGTGCAGCACGACGAGCACGTCGAGAAGGTGCTGTTCGCGGCGGAGTCCGGCGCGCGCATCGAGACGGTGGTGTCGCACTACCGGGCCGGCTGGGACTCGATGTGCGTGTCCTCGCAGGCCGGCTGCGGGCTGGGCTGCACGTTCTGCGCCACCGGCGCGGTCGGGCTGGTCCGCAACCTCACGGCCGACGAGATCACGGCGCAGGTGATGCACCCCCGGTGGACGCGCGACGGCCTGCCCCGGCCGGCGAGCGTGGCCTTCATGGGCATGGGGGAGGCGCTGGCCAACCCGCACGTGTTCGACGCGCTGACCCTGCTCACGGACCCGGCGTTCGCCGGTCTGGCGGCCCGGCGCGTCACGGTCTCGACGGTCGGGTTCGCGCCGAACCTGGCGCGGCTGGTGACCGAGCACCCCCAGGTGACGGTCACGCTCTCGGTGCACTCACCGTTCCCGGAGCAGCGGGCCGCCCTCATCCCGCTCGAACGGCGCTACCCGCTGGCCGAGAACCTTGCCGTCCTCGACCGGCACGTCGCCACCAGCCGGCGCAAGGTCTACCTCGCCTACCTGCTCATCGCAGGTGTCAACGACGGCGAGGCCGACCTGGCGGCGCTGGCGGGGCTGGTGCGGCAGCGCTCGCGGCCCGAGCTGTTCCACGTGAGCGTGATCCGGTACAACGAGGCGGCAGGGGCGGACCCGTCCTACCGCGCGCCGACCACCCGGCACGTCGACGGTTTCGTGCACGGGCTGCGTGCCCGGGGCGTGCACGCGACCCGGCGGCGTCAGCTCGGCACGGGCATCGACGCGGCGTGCGGGCAGCTCCACGCCCGCTACCTGCAGCCCGGGTGACCTGCCGGACGGACAGGTCGTCCCGGTGACCTGTCCGTCCGGCCGACGGGTCAGGCGAGCGGCGCGCGGAGCACCTCGACGCCGAGGGCCTCGATCCGGGCGGCATCGGGCTCCTCCAGGCCCGGATCGCTGATCACGGTGTCGAGCTCGTCCAGGGACAGCACGCGGTACTTGGCGTAGCGCCCGAACTTGCCGCTGTCGGCGAGCAGCACCGTCGTCGTCGCCGAGGCCATGGCCGCGCGCTTGGCCTCGATCTTCGCCTCGACCGGGGTCGTGACGCCGTGGCGCGCGTCCCAGGAGCTGGAGGACAGGAACGCGACGTCGAGCGACAGCTCGGCGAGCGTCAGGGCGGCGAGCCGGCCGATCGTGGACTGGTTGTCCGGGTCGACCCGCCCGCCCACGCTGATGAGGTCCACGCTCGGGTGGTCGAGGAACGCGAGCACCGTGCTGAGGTCGTTGGAGACCACGGTCAGCCCCGTGCGCTGCTCCAGGAACGGGCGCATGGCCTGCACGGTGGTGCCGGCATCGAGGTAGACGGTCATCGAGTCGGTGACCAGCTCGGCCGCCGCGCGGGCGATCGCCGTCTTCTCGGGCAGCCCGGTGACCGCCTTCTCGGCCCGGCGGGGCTCGTCGAGCAGCCGGGTCGCCAGCGTCGCGCCGCCCTGGGTCGCCCGGACGCGCCCCTGCTCGGCGAGCACGGCCACGTCGCGCCGCGCGGTCATCTGGCTGATGCCGAGCAGCTCGGTGATCTGCCGGTAGCTGAGCACCTGCTCGGTGCGCAGGTGGCGCAGGATCTGCTGCCTGCGCTGCTCCGGGATCAACCCCGTCGTCTTCGCCATCATCGCCTCCCGCGCGTCAGTCTAGGGTTCCGGCGTCCACGGGCTGTCCCAGCGTCGCGCCAGCTCAGCGATCTGGTCGGGCGTGAGCTCGCGGCGCGGTGACCCGGCGGTGAGCAGGGCGATCCGGCACGCCTCCTCCAGCTCGGTGGCCCGGTCGACGGCCTCGTCCAGGTCGGCCCCCGCCACCACGGCGCCGTGGCTGGCGAGCAGCGCGGCGCGCAGCGGCCACGGGGCGGCCAGCAGGTCGTCGCCCAGGGCCGGGTCACCGGGGTGGCGGTAGGGGAGCAGGGGCGCCTGTCCCACCCGCATCACGAAGTACGGGGTGAGCGGAGGGACGGCGTTGTGCGCGGCCCACGGTTCCAGGCACGCCAGGGCGACGGCGTGCGGCGAGTGCAGGTGCACCACGGCCCGGAACGCGGCGTCGCGCCGGTAGAACGCGACGTGCAGCGGGGTCTCCTTGGAGGCGCGCGCGCCGCCCAGGTGGCTGCCGTCGAGCCCGACGTGCGCCAGGTCCGCCTCGGACAGCCGGCCCAGCGACGAGCCGGTGCCGCTGATCAGGATGCGGTCGCCGTCCAGCACGCTGACGTTGCCGCTGCTGCCCGGGCTCAGGCCCGCCGCGACGAGGCGGCGGCCGGCGTCCGCGAGCGCGTCGGCGGGGCTCATCGCAGCACCTCCCACGCCGCGGTGAACAGGTCGGCGCCGCCGAAGTTGCCGCTCTTGAGGGCGAGCGCGACCGTCCGGTCGCCGGCGCTGCCCGTGGCCCAGCACACGCCGGGCGCGAGCTCGGGCCCGATGCGCAGCGCGTCCACGCCCAGGGCGCGCACCACCGCACCGCTGCTCTCACCTCCCGCGACGACGAGCGCCGTCACCGTGCCCCGCTCGACCAGCCGCCGCGCCACCTCGGCGAGCACCCGCTCGACCACGGGCGCGACCGCCACGCCGTCCACCTCGGGCCGCACGTCGGCACGCTCGCGCGCCGCGCACACCACCGGGTACGACGCCGCGTCCTGCCGCTCGACCCAGTCGACCAGGTCCGCCGCGGTGGCCTGCTCGTCGGCCACGGCCGCGGCCAGGTCGACGGTCCGCACCGGCTGGGTGCGGGCGGCGTCGGCCACCTGGCCGAGCGTCGCCGTCGACACGCTGCCGCACAGGACGACGCCCCGACCGGTGCGGGGCGGGGACCACCGCTCGTCGGGCAGGCCCGGGCCGGCGATGCCGAGGGCGAGGCCGGAGCCCCCGGAGACGAGCCGGTCGCCGGCGGTGGCGGCCCCGATCGTGACGAGGTCGTCGTCCGAGACGGCGTCCACGACGACGTAGCGCGCCCCGGCCGCGTCCAGGGAGTCCCGCACGGCGCCCGCGCCCTCGTGCACGGTCGCCAGCGGCACCTCCGCGACGTCGTGGGCGGTCTGGGGCCGTAGCAGGTCCGCCACCCGGGAGCGGGTCATGGGCGTGAGCGGGTGGTGCCGCATCGAGGAGTTCTCCAGCAGGTCCGGGCCCACGAACAGGTGCCCCTGGTAGACCGTGCGGCCGTTGGCGGGCAGGGCGGGTACGACGACGGCGCGCCCGGCCCCGACGGCGTCCGACACCGCGTCCAGGACGGGCCCGATGTTGCCCTCGTCCGTCGAGTCGAAGGTGGAGCAGTACTTCACGTAGAAGCGCGTGGCCCCCCAGGAGCGCAGGCGCGCCAGCGCGTCGAGCGACGCCTCGACCGCCTCGGCGCGCGGCGCCGTGCGCGTCTTGAGCGCGACGACGACGGCGTCGGCCGCACGGAGCTGGTCGGGGCTGAGCGTGCCGTTCTCGATGACGACACTGACGCGGTGGCCGGACCTGCGCAGCATCGTGGCGAGGTCGGTGGCGCCGGTGAAGTCGTCGGCGATGGATCCGAGCATGATCAGATCTTCTCACACGCTGTGACGATCTGATGCGAAGTTGGACGATTCTAGAAACTGTGGCACAGTGGCCGCCAGCCCGCTCGAACGCCGAGCAGGTGCACGACGATCGGAACAACGGTGATCCTTCATCACGTCTCCCGGACGCGCGCCCCGGTGCGCGTCGCCCTGACGGGGGCCAACGGCGGCTACGGCCGCACGTTCCTCGCCCAGCTCGCCCTGACCCCCGAGATCCGCCCGGCGGTCCTGGTGGACCCCGACGTCGCGGGCGTGCGCCGCATGCTCGACGACCTCGGCTACCCGGCCGAGCGTGTCGGCGAGTCCGCCGACCCCGAGACCACCGCCCGCCTGGTGCGCGAGGGGCGCACCGCCCTGCTCGCCTCCGCGGACGCCCTGGACTGGGCGAGCCTCGACGTGCTCGTCGAGGCCTGCGGCCGGGTCGCGGCCGGGTACGGGTACGCCTCGGCGGCCCTCGCGCACGGCACGCACGTGGTCATGGTGAGCAAGGAGGTCGACACCGTCGTGGGCGTCGCGCTCGGTGAGCTCGCCGCCGCGAACGGCCTCAGCTACCTCCCGGGCGACGGCGACCAGCCCGCCAACCTGCTGCGCCTGGTCGACTGGGTCAGCGCCGTCGGCCTCGACATCGTCGCGATCGGCAAGTCGGGGGAGTACGACCTGGAGCTCGACCCCGTTACCGGCTGCGTCACGCAGGCCGGCGTGACCGTCGACGCCCCCGCGCTGGCCGGCCTGCTGGAGCTCGGCGACGACGTGCCCGGCACGCTCGCCCGCCGCGCCGAGGCCGTGCGGGACCTCAAGCGGGCCGCCGCCGCGGACCACTGCGAGATGACGGTCGTCGCGACCCGGACCGGCGCCCGCGCCGACGTCGAGGCCATGCACTACCCCGTGGCCCGCATCGCCGAGCTCGCCGACATCTACGCGGCGCGCGAGGACGGCGGCATCCTCGCGCACGACGGCGTGGTGGACGTCTTCTCGGCGCTGCGCCTGCCCGGCGAGGCGAGCTTCGCGGGCGGCGTCTTCGCCGTCGTGCGCACGGGCGACCCCGCGACCTGGGAGCTGCTGCGCGGCAAGGGGCACGTGGTCAGCCGGGACGGCCGCTACGCGTGCGTGTACTGGCCGTACCACTACATGGGCGTCGAGACGCCGCTGACCGTGCACGCCGCCGTCGACCGCGCGCCCGCACCCCGGGCGCGCTGGACCACCCTGCTCGCCGCGCGCGCGACGGACGGCCTCGCGGCCGGCACCGAGCTGCGCGTCCAGGGCCACCACCACGAGATCGACGGCGTCGCCCCGGTGCTGCTGGACCCCGCGGCGCTCGACGACCCCGAGGGCGTCGCCCCCTACTACCTGCTCGACGGCGCGCGCCTGACGCGCCCCGTCGAGCCCGGCGGCCTCATCGGCCTGGACGACGTCGAGGGCGTCGATGAGCCGGCGCTGGCCGCCTACCGCCAGGGCATCGCCCGCACCACCACGAACGGAGACGATCGATGACGATTCTCGCCCTGTCCGCGCACGCCGTGCCGCCCCGAGGGGAGCGTGCGGCATGACCGCCGAGATCATCGCCCTCATCGGGCTCGCCGCCGTCTTCGGCATCTCGGCGGTGCGCAACATCCACATGGGCGCGCTCGCCCTGGTCGCCTCGTTCATCGTGGGCATCGGCGTGGTGGGGGAGGGCCTGGACGACGTGCTGGGCGGGTTCCCCGTCGACGCCCTCATCATCCTGCTGGGCATCACCTACCTGTTCGGGATCGCGCGCGAGACCGGCACGATCGACTGGCTCGTGGACCGCTCGCTCGGGCTCATCGGCGACCGCGTGGCACTGCTGCCCTGGGGCCTGTGGCTGATCGCCACCGGCGTGGCCTGCCTCGGTACCTCGCACGCGGCGTTCGCCGTGGTGCCGATCGCGATGAGCCTCGCCGCGACCCACCGGATCAACTCGACCATGATGGCCATCGCGATGAGCTCCGCCATCGTCGGTGGCGCGCTCGCGCCCACCAGCATCGTGGGCATCACCGTGCAGACCGTGGCCTCCTCCGCGGACCTGCGGTACGACGCCGGCCTGATGTTCGGGCTGTCGGTCGGGATCAACGCGCTGGTCGTGCTCGTGGCGTTCTTCATGTTCGGCGGGCGGGAGCTCATCCAGCGGTCGCGCGGGGCCGGTTCGGGTTCCGGGGTCTCGCCGGAGGGCGGGGCCGGTGGGGGTGCGGGTGCCGGTTCTGGCTCCGGCTCTGGTGCCGGTGGCGGTGGTGGCGGTGGTGGCGCCGGTGGCGGTGGGACCGCGACGGCGACGCTCACGCGGGCCGAGGCGCCGGCGACGCCGGCCAGGGCGACGGGCATGCAGGTGCTCGTCATGGCCTCGATCGTGGTGCTGATCGGCGGGTTCTTCCTGCTCACGCAGCTCGACGTGGACATCAACCTGGGCGTGGTCGCGCTGACCATCGCGGTGATCCTCGCGCTGGTGGACCCCGGCGTCGGACGACGCGCCATGACCAAGGTCGACTGGAGCACCATCCTGCTGCTGGGCGGCATCATCACGTACGTCGAGGTGCTGACCCGGCTCGGCGCCATCGACCAGCTCGGCGAGGCCGCCCGCTCCGTGAGCGACCCGCTCGTGGCTGCGTTCGTCATCTGCGTGGTGGCCGGCCTGGTGTCGGCGTTCGCCTCCACGATCGGCATCATCGGGGCGCTCGTCCCGCTGGCCGTCCCGCTGCTCGTGCCCGGCGGCGGCCTGGAGATGACCGGGTTCATCTACGCGCTGGCGATCTCGGCCTCGCTCGTGGACTGCGCCCCGTTCGGCACCACCGGCGCGACCATCGTGGCGTCCACGGTGGAGGCGGACCGGCCACGGGTGAACCGGAACCTGACCGTCTGGGGCCTGTCGATGGTGATCATCACCCCGGTGGTGACGCTGCTGACGATGGTGGTGCCGTTCCTCTGGGCTTGACGCCGGGGCGGCCGGGGGCTGGGGTGCCTCGGGGGAGTGGGTTCGGGCTGGCGTGAGTTGGGTTGGCGTGAGCTGGGCTGGGTTGGGCTTGGCCGGGTTGGGTTTGGCTGGGCTTGGCCGGGTCGGGCTGGGCTGGGGGCGTCGGCTGGCCTGGGCTGGCGGCGTTGGGCCGGTCTGGTTCGGTCCCTTGCACCCGCTGGGCTGTGGTGTTCGGTCGGTTGCCTCGAGATCGGTCCATCGATGGACCGATCTCGAGGCAACCCAACCAACAAAGCGGCCTGCAGGTCACCCCTTGAGCCCCCGGTGACCCCGGCCCTGCA
>NZ_JBIUAP010000019.1:0-24575 GCF_044547525.1 Promicromonospora sp. NPDC052451 | reverse complement strand
CGTGGGGGGGGGGGGGGGGGGGGGGGGGGGCGGGGGGGCGCCCCCCCCCCGGGGGGGGGGGGTGGGGGGGGGGGGGGGGCCGCCCCCCCCCCCCCCCCCCCCCCCCCCCCCCCCCCCCCCCCCCCCGAACGCGTTGCCGGAGGGGCGGCTAGAGACCGAAGTGGGGAGGACGTGGTGCCCCGCTACTTGGTCTCCGAGCGGGTCCAGCGCTCCCAGAGCCAGAGAATGAAGACGATCAGCAGGAACGCAGGCACGCCCGCGACGCCGAGCCGGGCGAACCAGCTCCTCAGCTCCGCGCCGATGCCGGGGGTGGTGCCCTCGGCGGACGCGGGGCCGTCGCCGTTGGTGGTGGGGTCGGCGCTGGTCTGGTCGCGGTTGCCGGTCGTGGGGTCGGCCCCGGAGATGCCTGCGGAACTGTCGCCGTCCGCCGAGTCGCTGCCGTTCGCGGAGTCTTCGCTGTCCGCGGAGTCGCTGCCGGAGGCGCTTTGGTCGCCGTTGTCGTCCGCGGTGTCGCTGCCGGTGCGGCTGTCGGATGCCGTGTTCGCATCGTCGGTGCCATCGGACGAGCCGTCACCGGTGCCACCGGACGAGCCGTCGCCCAGGCCGAGCCGGGCGAGCCAGTCCGAAACGGTTGCCCCGAGGTCAGGGCTGCCGCCGTCGGAGCCGTCGGCCGGGGTGGTGCCGGAGCCGCCAGGGGCGCCCTCCGGGTTGTCGGTTCCTGTTCCGCCGCTTCCCGTGCCGGACTGGGCACCGTTGTTGGACTCGGTCCCATTGTTGGACTGGGCACCGTTGTCGGTGGGGGACTCGGGTTCGTCGGTGGTGCCGGCGTCCGCACCCGCAGCGTCAGGGTCGTTCTCGCCGGGAGCGTCCGGACCGTCGCCGGAGTCGCGGCCGTCCCCGGTCGGATCGGTTCCGGTTCCCGTCTCGCCGTCGCCCGATCCCTCCGGCGCACCGCTGCCCGGTGCAGCGTCCGTGCCGGGACCTGCTGCACCGTCGGCGTCACCGGCACCCGTCTCGCCGTCGGCTGTGCCTGCTCCGCCGTCGGCTGTGCCGGCTCCGCCGTCAGCTGTGCCAGCTCCGCCATCAGCTGTGCCGGCTCCGCCGTCCGTCCCCCCGTCTCCGCTGCCAGGGTCGTCCTCGCCCGCACCCCCGCCCGCCGCGCCCCCGTCCTCGCCCACCGTTCCGTCGCCAGACCCTCCGGACCCCGCGGCCTCGCCGGCGTCAACCGCGGTGTCGTCGCCCGGTGCGTTCTCATCGCTGCCGCCCGCCCCTCCGCCGCCCGGAGCACCCGCACCCCCGCCCGGAGCACCCGCACCCCCGCCCGAGCCGCCATCCGAACCCGCACCCTCACCCGCACCCCCACCAGGAGCCTCGACGGACTCCGCCGCGGGCGGGTCGTCCGGCTGGTTCGCCACGAGCGCCGCCGCACCTGCCCCGACCGCCAGAGCGGCGACCACCCCCGCGGCGACTGCGGCCTCCTTCTTGCCGAACGAGCGCGGTGCCCCGGCACCGGCGGCCCCGCCTCCGGCCGCGCTGCCGCCCGCGGCGCCGGCCACCCCGGCGCCGACCGCCGCACCGAGCGCCCCGGTCGCCAGCGCCCCGGCCACGACGTGCTGCCCCAGGTCGCGCAGCATCCAGGACACCTCCCGCACGTCCAGGAAGGCACGCGTGCAGTCGGCGCAGCCGTCCATGTGGGTCTCCACCCGGGCGCGGCGCCGGGGGAGCAGCCGGTCCTTCAGGTAGTCGTGCATGGCGGCGCGGGTGGCGCGGCACTCGGGCTCGTTCACGGTGCGGGCGTGGGCGGCGGCGAACGCCCCGGCGAGGCGTTCCTCGGCGCGCCGCAGCCGCATGGTCACCGCGTGCGGGCGCACGCCCAGGCCGGTGGCGATGTCGCTCACGGCCTTGTCGTGCACGTGTCGTTCGAGCAGGATCTGGCGGTCGTCGTCGGCCAGGTCGGCCAGGGCCGTGCGGAGCATCGAGACGTCCGCCTGGCGTTCGGCGTCGAGCTCCGCGCCCTCGGCGGGTGGGGTCAGGCCGTCGAGCGTGTCGTCCTCGACGAGGGTGGTGCGTCCGGCCTCCCGCGTCATCGAGATGGCCTCGTTCATGGCCGCACGGCGCCAGTAGGGCGCGGGGTCGGTGATGGTGCCGCCGGTGGAGACGATGCGGATCATCTTCTCCAGGGCGCGGCTGGTGGCCTCCTCGGCGTCGATGCCGGGCACCCGGGCCATGACCGAACGCACGACATTGGGCCGATGCACGACCCAGTCGTCGATCTGCAGCGCGCGTGCGGCAGTCATACCGGCTGATCCCCTCCCGTTCGGGGACCATTCCACCGAGGTCGGGCACGGGCCGCGCGACGAACCGCAGAATGTGCGTCAACGCACGATCGGCTTGACGAGCGGCGTGCGGGCACCTACTTTGAGTGAAACTTCACGTAAATCTGGAGGGGTGCCATGTCGGAGCCGGGGCTCGAGAAGCTGATGCGCGCCAACCTGCTGGAGGTCTTCGGGGAGCGGGACGCCACCCGCCGGGCGGAGGCGATCCGCCGGACGTACACGAAGGACGTGGTCTTCGCCGATGCGGAGGGCCAGGTCGAGGGGCACGAGGCGCTGGACGCCAAGGTGCGGGAGATCCTGGACGGGGCACCGGGCTTCGTGTTCCGGCCGGACGGGGACTTCTACCAGGTGCAGGACATGGGCTACCTCGCGTGGGCGCTCGGGCCCGAGGGCTCGCCGCCGGCGGTCCGCGGCACGGACATGGGCTTCGTCCGCGACGGGCTCCTGGCGAAGGTCTACACCGTCCTGTTCCGCTGAACCGCATGGGCCGGTACGACGTCCCTCCCGAGTCGCCCTTCGCCTTCCTCGACGACGACCAGGTGCGTGCCTGGTACGCCTACATGAAGGTGCACCTGCGCCTGCGGTACGAGATGAACCACCAGCTCCAGGCCGACGCCGGGGTCTCCCTGGCGGACTACGACGTCCTGGTCGCGCTCACCAGCGACCAGGACGGCAGCATGACCGTCTCCGACCTGGCCACGCGCATCGGCGCCGAACGGAGCCGGGTGTCCCACCAGGTGCTGCGCATGGCCCGCCGCGCCCTGGTGGAGGTCACGCCGAGCGCACGGGACCGCAGGGCGACGGACGTGACCCTCACCGACGAGGGGCGCGCCCTGCTCCGACGTGCCTCGCCGGCGCACACCGACTTCGTGCGCACCGTCTTCCTCGACGCGCTGTCGGGGGCGCAGACCCGGCAGCTGGCGAGCGCGTTCGAGGACATCTACGACCGCCTGGTCGAGCACGGCACGCTCCCGCGCCCCGCGGACCACCCCTGAACGACGGCGTGGCCGGCCGGCCGTCGCCGGGGGAGCGGGTTCAGCGACGGCGCAGCACGAGCCCGCGCACGTACGCCGCCTGCCCGGCGTGCTGCATGTCGTCGTTGACGACGCTGACCAGCCGGACGCCGAGCGTCACCGGCGGGTCCCACCGGGTGTCGACCACGCGGTCCAGGTCGTCGTCGGACAGCCGCTCCAGGTAGCGCACCGTCTGGTCGTGCACGGCGTCGTGGTACCCGGTGAGCAGGTCGCCGGACGAGACGCGGACGGCGGCCACCTCGTCGGCGTCGTGCCGGTAGCCCGTCTCCTCGGCCGGGAACGGCAGGCCGAACCGGCGGTCCCAGCCGTCGTCGGACCAGATCTGGCTGGTGCCGGCCGCGTCGGCGACGTGGTCGTCCTGGACCCGGGTCAGGTGCCAGACGAGCCAGGCGACCGAGTTGGAGCCCTCGTCGGGCCGGAAGGCCAGCTCGTCCGGGTCGAGGCCCCGGACCGCGGCGTGCACCGTCTCCCGGATCCTGCCGAACGCGTCGACCAGCAGCTGAGTACCTCGCATCGTTCCCCCTCGGACCTCGACGTCGCGTGCGGTGCCACGATGCCACAGCAGATGCGGCAGCACCGCACGCGACGACTGGTCAGCCCTGCGCCAGGCGGATCAGCACCTTGCTGCTCTCCGGCCCGGCGGCGGCCGCCAGCGCGGCGCCGGCGTCCTCGATGCCGAACCGGTGCGTGACGACGCCCGAGACGTCGAGCCCGTCACGCAGCGCGTCGAGCGCGTCGCTGATCTCCTCGACGAACCGGTAGGCCCCGACCCAGGTGATCTCGCGGGTCACGAGGTCGCCGAGCGCGGCGGGAGCCGCGGCGCCGGGCAGGTTGCCGACCTGGACGAGCGTGCCGCCGCGGGCCGTGGCGCGCAGCACGCCGCCCAGCGCGGCGGGTGCGCCGGAGGCCTCGAACACGAGCTCGCTGTCCTGCGGCAGCGTGTCGCCGGCGGCGACGTTCAGGGTGCGGTCGGCGCCGAGCTCCTTGGCCACGGCCAGGGACGTGCCGGACACGTCGGCGGCGGTGACCGTCGCGGCTCCGGCATGCTTCGCGGCGGCCACGACGAGGCAGCCGATCGGTCCCGCCCCGTTGACCACGACGTCCCGCCCGCGGACGACGCCGGCGCGGCGCACCGCGTGCATCGCCACGGCCAGCGGCTCGGCCAGCGCCCCCTGCTCGGTGCTCACGCCGTCGGGCAGGCGCCTCAGCTGGGCGGCGGGGACGGCCCGCAGCTCGCTGAACCCGCCGTCGGTGTGCGGGTGGAAGGCCGCCGAGCCGAAGTACCGCACGTGCGAGTGCAGGTTGGTGCGCCCGGCCAGGCGGTCGGGCAGCACGGACTCCGCCGTCGCCGTCGCGGGGTGCACGGTCACCGGGGTGCCCGGCGCCCAGCCGCTGACGCCCGGACCGAGGGCGGCCACGCGGCCGGCCACCTCGTGACCGAGGACGAGCGGGTCGCGCAGCACGGCCGTGCCCGAGGACCCGTTGCGCCAGTAGGCCACGTCCGACCCGCAGACACCGCCCCACTCCATCGCGACGAGCACCTCGCCGGGTCCGGCCACGGGGTCGGGGCGCTCCTCGACCCGCAGGTCCCCGGCTCCGTGCACGACGACGGCCCTCATACGGCGTCCTCCAGCTGGACCAGGTCGCGACCCCGGGTCTCGGGCGCGAGGCGCGCGGCGACCAGGGTGATGACCGAGTAGACGACGAGCATCGCGGCGATGGGCCACCAGCTGCCGGTGGCCGCGGTGAGCGAGGCGGCGACGACCGGGCCGATCGCGGTGGCGAGGATGCCGCCGATCTCCTTGGTCAGGGCGAGCTGCGTGAACCGGGTGCGGGCGCCGAACAGCTCGGCCATGGTCACGCTCTCCAGGGCGAACAGGCCCAGCACGCCGATGTTGAGCCCCGCGATCATGCCGAGCAGCAGCGCGGCGGTGCTGCCGCTGGTGACCAGCAGCATCATCGGGAACGCGAACGCGATGGTGAGCAGCGACAGCGTGGTGTACATCGCGCGCCGTCCGAAGCGGTCGCCGAGCATGCCCACCAGGGGCACCGTGGCGAAGCCGGCGATCGAGCCCCACATGATGGCCTCGGTGGGCAGGGCGCGGTCCATGGCCAGGTTGGTGGCGATGTAGCCCACCAGGAACGTCTGGATCAGGCCGGAGTTGCCGGCCTGGCCGAACCGCAGGGCCAGCGCGAGGAAGAACGCCTTGCCCTTGCGCTGCGCCAGCGCCGCCTCCAGCACGGGCGCGGCGGGCGCCTCCTTGACCTCCGAGCGGCTCAGGGCGACGCCGTCGACCACGTCGGCCCGCGCCTCGAACACGGGGCTCTCCTTGACGTTCCGGCGGATCCAGACCGCGAGGATCATGAGCACGAAGCTGAGCAGGAACGGCACGCGCCAGCCCCAGGACAGGAGCTGCTCCTCGCTGAGCACCACCAGCAGCAGCGCCCACAGGGCCGAGGCCGCCAGCGTGCCGGAGTTGGTGCCGAGCGAGACCAGCGACGCCACCAGGCCGCGCCGCTTGACCGGCGCGTACTCGGCGAGCATCACGGTGGCCCCGGCGATCTCCGCGCCGGCGCCGAAGCCCTGCACCAGGCGCAGCACCACCAGGAGGATCGGCGCGGTGATGCCGATCATCTGGTACGTCGGCAGCACGCCGATCAGCGTCGTCGACACGCCCATGAGGGCGATGGTCAGGAACAGCACCTTGCGCCGGCCGATCCGGTCGCCCATGCGGCCGAAGTAGATCGCGCCCGCGAGGCGGGCCACGTAGCCGACGCCGTAGGTCGCCATCGCCGCGATGAGCGCGATGGCGGGGCTGACCCCGGGGAAGAAGATCTGGTTGAACACGATCGCCGCCGCCAGCGAGTAGAGCTGGAAGTCCATGAACTCCATGGCGGTGCCGAGCCAGCCGGAGACGGCTGCCTTGGTGAGGTCCTTGGTCGACCGGGTGACCACGTTCCCCGGTGGGGTCATAGCGGTGTCCGCCATGGGAGGTGCTCCTTGACTTCGTGACTGACGTCGTTGTCGGGACATGCCCACGACCTATGTGTGGCAGGACTTGTATGGAAGCAGTGTCGACAAGTTGGTGTCAACTGCCGTGCCTGCCCGGTGCCTCGTCTAGACTCCCTGGCATGGGGCAAGGCTCGCGATCCAACCGGAGCGTCGTGTACGAGACGCTGCGCCGCAAGGTGCTCACCCTCGAGCTGCCGCCGGGCGCCTCGCTCTCGGAGAACGAGCTGGCGGCGTCGCTCGGCGTGAGCCGCACACCGGTGCGCGAGAGCCTGATCCTCCTCGGCGAGGAGGGGCTGGTCCGGGTGTTCCCCAAGGTCGGGTCGTTCGTCTCCCGGGTCGACGCCGAGCGGGTCGCGGACGCACAGTTCCTGCGCGAGGCGGTCGAGCTCGCCGCGTTCGACGACATCCCAGACGTGCTCGCCCCGGACCTCCTGGCCGAGCTGCGAGCCAACCTGGAGCAGCAGCGGGAGCCCGGACTCGGCATCGAGCGCTTCTTCGAGCTCGACGAGGCGTTCCACCACGGGCTGCTGCGGCTCAGCGGGCACGGCCGCGCGTGGTCCACGGTCGTGGCGGCCAAGGGGCACCTCGACCGGGCGCGGCGCCTGGGCCTGCACGAGTCCGACGGCGTGGGCCGGTTCGTCGACGAGCACCATGCCATCCTCGACGCCGTGGTCGCGGGAGACATCTCCAGCGCACGCGACTGCCTGCGCGGGCACCTGCGCGCTGTGTTCGACGACATCGAGAAGACCCGGCAGCGCTCGCCGGAGCTGTTTGCCGCGGACGACGGGTCGGTGCCGGTGCGACGCAGCGTCGCCGTCTGGGAGTAGCCGCGGGGGTTGGGCCCGGGGGAGCGCGGGCCGGGCGGTGCGGGCCGGGCGGTGCGGTCCGGTCCGGGGGAGCGCGACTCGCGAGTGTGCACGAAGCAGTGCCACGGTGCGCCGTCGTCCAACTGCCAGGCCCGCGCACGCAAAGTGCGCTTCTACCCAGTCATTGGGCCCAGAATCAGACGGGATTCTGGGCCCAATGACTGGGTAGAAGCGCACCTTCGGGCGGGGACGAGCCGGGACCGGACCAGGCTGGATCGGACCGGCCCCGCCCCGTCCTCAGCTGATGCGGCGGCGGTAGGCCGACGTCGCGAACGCGAACGCCACCACCAGGATGCCGACGCACCAGGCCAGCGCGACCCAGATGTCCGTGCCGACCGGCTGCTCGGCCAGGAGGTTGCGGATCGCGTCGACGATCGAGGTCACGGGCTGGTTCTCGGCGAACCAGCCCACCGGGCCCGGCATGGTGTCGGTGGGCACGAACGCCGAGCTGATGAACGGCAGGAAGATGAGCGGGTAGGAGAACGCGCTCGCGCCGTCCACGGTCTTGGCGGACAGGCCCGCGATCACGGCGAGCCAGGTCAGGGCCAGCGTGAACAGAGTGATGATGCCGGCCACGCCGAGCCAGGCCAGCACGCCGGCCCCCGAGCGGAAGCCCATGGCCAGGGCCACCAGCACGACCACCGCCACCGAGATCAGGTTGGCGACCAGCGAGGTCAGCACGTGTGCCCAGAGCACCGACGAGCGGGCGATGGGCATGGACTGGAACCGCTCGAGGATGCCGCCCTGCATGTCGAGGAACAGCCGGTAGGCCGTGTAGGCGATGCCCGAGGCCACGGTGATCAGCAGGATGCCGGGCAGCAGGTAGTTGACGTAGTTCTCGGTGCCGGTCTGGATCGCGCCGCCGAAGACGTACACGAACAGCAGCATGAGGGCGATCGGGGTGACCGCGGTGGTGATGATGGTGTCGGGGCTGCGGCTGATGTGGGTCAGGGACCGGCCCGTCAGCACGGCGGTGTCGCCGAAGAAGTTCTTGCTCATCGCTCTTCCTTCGTGGTCGCAGGAGTGGTGCCGTTGCCGCCGACGAGCGAGAGGAAGACGTCCTCCAGGGACGGCTGCTTCTCGACGTACTCGACCTTGGCGGGCGGGAGGAGGGCCTTGAGCTCGGCCAGCGTGCCGTCGACGATGATGCGGCCCTCGTGGAGGATCGCGATGCGGTCGGCGAGCTGCTCGGCCTCGTCCAGGTACTGGGTGGTGAGCAGCACGGTGGTGCCGTTCTCGGCGAGGGCCTTCACCGTCTGCCACACCTCGATGCGCGCCTGGGGGTCCAGGCCCGTGGTGGGCTCGTCGAGGAAGATGATCGGCGGGTCGCCGATCAGGCTCATCGCGATGTCCAGGCGACGCCGCATGCCACCGGAGTAGGTGCCGGCCTTGCGGCCGCCGGCCTCGGTCAGGGAGAACCGGGCCAGGAGGTCGTCGGCCACCTGGCCCGGGTTCGCCAGGTGTCGCAGCCGGGCCACCAGCACCAGGTTCTCCCGGCCGGTGAGGATCTCGTCGACGGCCGCGAACTGGCCGGTGAGGCTGATCGACTCCCGCACATCGTCGGCCTGGGTGGCGACGTCGAACCCGTTGACGCTCGCCGTGCCGGCGTCGGCGGTGAGCAGCGTCGACAGGATCCGCACCATGGTGGTCTTGCCGGCGCCGTTGGAGCCGAGGAGGGCGAAGATGCTGCCGCGGGCGACCTCGAGGTCGACACCCCTCAGCACGTGCAGGTCCTTGTAGGACTTCTCGATGTTCCGTACCCGGATCGCGATGTCGCGTCCCTGTTCGGTGGGCTGGCTCATGTCACTTCCATTCTCTGGGGCTGATCCTGGGGAGGAGTGGTGCGGGGAAACGGTCACGGGCGGCGGACGATGATGTCGCCCCACCCGGTGCTGGCGTGGATCTCGGCGGTAGCCTCGTTCTCGACGGGGCCCTCGGTGGGCGTGAGGTCGTTGCGGACGCTGCCGTGCTCCGAGCTCACGTCGAGCCAGGCGGCGGTGCCCTCGGGCACGTTGATCTCGATGGACCCGTACGACGTCGTGGCGGTGACGCTGCCCGAGTCGACGCGCTCGACGCGGATGCCGGCGTGCGCCGACCGCACCGCGAGCGTGCCGTGCACGCGGTCCACGACGATCTCGGCGTGTGCTCCGATGACCTCGAGCGTGCCGGTCATCGAGCCCACGATCGTGGCGCCGTTGCTGGCGCGGACGGTGCCCTCGCCGGAGAACTCGGTGATCCGCACGCCGCCGGCGCCCGCCTTGACGTGGGTGGGCCCGGTGGCGCGGCGGGCGACGACGGACCCGGCCGAGACGTTGAGGTCGAGGCGGTCGGCCTCGTCGACCCGGGCGTCGCCACCGTTCAGGGTGAGGTCGACGGCGCCGAGGCGGCCCTCCGCGTACAGCGACCCCGCCTTGCCGCGCAGGTCGGACCCGGTGGGCACCTCGATCGTGACGATCGCCCCGCCGGCGGAGAACGGCAGCACGTACTGCTTCCAGGAGTTGGGGTAGACGATCGAGACGGCGTCGCCGTCCCGGGTGACCCGGGTCTCCTCGGCGGCGCGCACCGACCCGGACTTGGCGGGGTCGGCGGGCAGCACGGTGACGACGACGTCGTCCCGGTCGCTCGCGGTGACGCGCAGGTTGCCGAAGGGGACGTCGATGACGACCGGGACGGGCGTGGGCGCGGGGAAGGTGGGCATGACGACTCCAGGTGGTGAGGCTGTGGGGTGATGTGGTGTCGCCGTGGTGTCACGGCGGGCGGGTTGGTGTCAGCGCACCCAGCCGGTGAGGCGGGTGCTGCCGGGCTTGCCGGGCGGGCCCTGCTGCTCCGGGCGGCCGGTGGGCTGCTCCAGGGCGGCGGCGACCGCCCGGACGAGCCACGTGTTGACCGAGACGCCCTCGCGCGCGGCGGCGAGCTCGGCGCGGGTCTTGAGGTGGTCGGGCAGGCGCAGCGTGGTGCGGGTGGTGGCACCCGCCTCGGTCTCGACCGCCGCCGGCGAGACCGCAGGTGCCGGCGCCGCAGGCGCGGTGGCCGGGACGGCGGCCGGTGCGGCGGTCTCCGGGACGGCGACCACGAACTCCGGGTCGCCGCCGCGCAGCCGCACGTCGACCGAGCCGGGGGCGAGCTCCGCCGAGATCTCGCCCGCCGCCGCGGAGAGCGCCTCCAGCAGGACGAGCCGGGCGGCGGCGTCGAGCGGGGCGGTCAGGCGGCCGGCGAGCTCCCGGGCCTCGTCCCCGCCCGCGGCGGCCGCGGCGGAGAGCTGGCGCTGCAGCTCGTCGACATATCTCGTCAGGTCCATGACGCCACTATGACACCACTCGTGGTGTCAGCGCAAGAGGTATGACGTCATCAGTGGTGTCGCGTGGTGTCGTCCCAGGTAGGCGGGCGGCGGGGAGTGCTACCAGCGGGGTACACGAGAGTCATCGCCAGGCTGATCCGCGTGGGCGCGCGCACGCGCAGGGTGGGACTCGTCCGACGAACCAGCACCAGAGAGAGGCCGTGACGTGGCATCCCCACTGCTCTCCGTGAGCAACCTGCACAAGACCTACGGGTCCGGGCCGAGCGCGTTCGAGGCGCTCAAGGGCCTGGACCTGGACATCGCCGAGGGTGAGTCCGTGGCGATCACCGGCAAGAGCGGCTCGGGCAAGTCGACCCTGATGCACCTGCTCGCCCTGCTGGACCGGCCCACCTCGGGCACCATCACGCTGGACGGGACAGACACCTCCCGCCTCTCGGCCAAGCAGCTCAACCAGACCCGCAACCGCACGTTCGGGTTCGTGTTCCAGCAGTTCTTCCTCAACGCCCAGGCCAGCGTGCTGGACAACGTGACCCTGCCGCTGAAGATCGCCGGGGTGCCCCGCCGTGAGCGGCACGCCCGCGGGCTGGCGGCCCTGGCGCAGCTCGAGCTGGACGACAAGGCCGGCAACAGGGCCAACGACCTGTCCGGCGGGCAGAAGCAGCGCGTGGTCATCGCCCGCGCGCTGATCAACCGGCCGCGCGTGATCTTCGCCGACGAGCCGACCGGCAACCTGGACACCACCACCGGCGGCGTCGTGGAGGACATCCTGTTCGGCCTCAACCGCAGCCACGGGATCAGCCTGGTGGTCGTCACGCACGACGACGACCTGGCCGCCCGGTGCGACCGCAGCATCCAGATGCGCGACGGACTGGTCGCCGCGCACGAGGAGGTGGCGGCATGAGGACCGTCGACGTCGTCGCCACCGCGTTCCGCAACGCCTTCCGGTCGCGACTGCGCACCAGCCTGACCGTCCTGGCCATCTTCATCGGGGCCTTCACGCTGTCCCTGACCAACGGCCTGGGCACGGGCATCAACCGGTACATCGACGACACGGTGGCGTCCGTCGGTGTCGAGGACGTGCTCACCGTGACCAAGACCGACGACTCGGTGCCCACCGAGGGCCCCGCCGAGTACGACCCCGACCAGATCGCCGCCGACGGCCCGCCCGGCACCACGACGACGGCCCTGACCGACGACGACATCGACACCCTCGCCGGGATCGACGGAGTGCTGGGCGTCGAGCCGGTCAAGGCGGTCACCACCGACTACGTCCAGCACGACGACGGCGACCGGTACCAGCTCGCCGTCTCCCAGTTCGTGCCCGGGATGAAGGTGGAGCTCGCCTCCGGCCGGCAGGTCGACCTCGACGCCCCCGACCCCGAGCTGGTGCTCCCGGAGGATCACGTGGAGCCCCTGGGCCTCGGGACGGCGTCCGACGCCGTGGGACAGACCGTCACCCTCGCGGTCACCGACGGCACCGGGAAGCAGGTGACGACCGAGGCGACAGTGGTCGGGGTGGCCGAGCCCGGCGTGATCAGCATGGGCGGCGCCATCCCGAACGACGTGCTCACGCAGGAGCTCTACGACCTGCAGACCACCGGGGTGCCCGCGGCACAGGCCTCCCGTTACGCGCAGGCCTCGGTGACCTTCGACGCCGACGCCGGACCGGAGGCCCAGCAGGCGCTCGTGGACCGCCTGGCCGACGCCGGGTACACCGCCAGCACCCTGGAGGACCAGCTCGGCACGCTGACATCGGTCATCGACGCGATCGTGCTGGTGCTGAACGGGTTCGCGGTGATCGCGCTGATCGCGGCGGGCATCGGGATCGTCAACACGCTCTTCATGGCGGTCCAGGAACGCACCCGCGAGGTGGGCCTCATGAAGGCCATGGGACTGTCCAGCCCACGCGTCTTCTCCCTGTTCAGCATCGAGGCGGTGGTGATCGGCCTGGTCGGCAGCGCGCTGGGGGTGCTGGCCGCGATCGGCGTCGGGCAGCTCGTGGGCAGCGTCTCGGGCGACCTCCTGGCGAACCTGCCGGGGCTGACGCTCGTCGCCTTCGACCCGGTCACCGTGGCGGCCGTGGTGCTGGGCGTCATGGCCATCGCGTTCCTCGCCGGCACCCTGCCGGCGCTGCGGGCGGCCCGGCAGGACCCGATCTCGTCGCTGCGGTACGAGTAGGGGAAGTACCGGGAAGTACCGGGAAGTACGGGGAGCGGGCAAGGAGAGCGGGGCGTTCACCCGTTTCCCACGAGGCGGTGGCAGGACGTCGCGCCTACCGTGGAGCTCTCGGCTCGTGCCGGGGAAAGACCCCCATGGAGGAACGTCGAGAGCGGAGACGGTCATGGACTTCTGGGACTTCTTCTGGCTGATGGTCTACAGCTTCTTCTTCGTGGCCTACCTGATGGTGCTGTTCCAGGTGGTCGCCGACCTGTTCCGGGACAAGGAGCTCTCCGGGTGGTGGAAGGCGGTGTGGATCATCTTCCTGATCTTCCTGCCCGTCCTGACCGCACTGGTCTACCTGATCGCGCGCGGCCGGGGCATGGCACAGCGGCAGGCCGCCGTGGTCACCCAGGCACGCCAGGACACCGAGAGCTACATCCGCGACGTGGCCGCGGTGGCGCCCGCCGACCAGATCGCGAGCGCCAAGAACCTGCTGGACTCCGGCACCATCACGCCCACGGAGTTCGAGCGGCTCAAGGCCAAGGCGCTGGCCTGACGGGCCCGGCGCGTGCTGGCAGCCTTCGGGTGGGGTGCGCTCGGGGCGGCCGCCCTGGTCGCGGGGGCGCTCGTGGCGTACGCGGGGCGGCCGAGCCGCCGGTTCATCGCGGTGGTGATGGCGCTCGGTGCCGGCCTGCTCATCGGGTCGGTCGCCTTCGAGCTGGTGGACGAGGCCGTCGAGACGGCGTCGGTCGGCCAGGTCGGGCTGCTCACCCTGCTGGGCGCGGCCACCTTCACCGCCGGTGACTGGTGGCTGGGCCGGCGCGGCGCGGCGGCACGCAAGGACGCGGGCGGGGCCCAGGCCGACGGGGCCCCGCTCGCGATCGTGTTCGGGTCGGTGCTCGACGGCATCCCGGAGTCCTTCGTGCTCGGCCTGACCGTGCTGGAGGGGAACGTCAGCGTGGCGCTGCTGGCGGGCGTGATCCTCAGCAATTTCCCGGAGGGGCTGTCGTCCTCCAGCGGGCTGCGCACGGCCGGGTGGACGCGGTCGCGGGTGCTGTGGATGTGGTCCGTCGTGGTGCTCGTGGCCGGGGTGAGCGCGGCTCTCGGGTACCTGCTGCTCGACCCGGCCAGCGGCCGCACCGGGGCGCTCGCCCAGGGTTTCGCGGCCGGTGCGCTGCTCGCGATGGTGTCCAACACGCTGCTGCCGGAGTCCTACCGCGTGGAGGGCGTGGCCACCGGTTCCCTGGTGGCGATCGGGTTCGCCGTCTCGCTGATGCTGTCGGCCGTCTGACGGCGCGGCTCACCCGTTCCGGGGGAGGCTCTGGCCTGCGGGTCCGCCCAGCATGGGTGGGGGCGGCGCGCGACCTCGCGTGCGGAGCACGCCCCGGGCACGGAGGGGCGGATGAACGACGACGCGGCCGCAGCACGGGAGGACGGCGCGCGCCTCGCCGCGCTGGAGCGCGAGAACGCGGAGCTGCGCGGCCGCCTCGATGCCCTGGCCGCGGCCGGGCGGACGGCCGGCGCCCCGCGGCCCGTACGCCACCGGGGGCGTAGCACGGCCGCCGTGGTTCTGATCGTGCTCGGCGCGCTGCTGGCCCCCGTCGGCGTGGTCGCGGCGTGGGCGGAACGCACCCTGACCGACACCGACCGGTACGTCGCCACGGTGGCGCCCCTGGCCGAGGACCCGGCGGTCCGGTCCGCCGTGTCGGCCCGGATGACGTCGGCGCTGATGGAGCAGATCGACGTCGGCGCGCTGCTCGACGGGGTCGCCGAGGGGCTGGACGAGCAGGGGCTCGCGCCGCGGGTGGCGGGCGCCCTGCCGATGCTGGAAGCGCCGCTGACGGGCGGGGTCGAGTCGTTCGTCCGTGACGCCGCGGACCGCGTGGTCGCGAGCGACCAGTTCCGGGACGCCTGGACCCAGGCCAACCGGGTCGCCCACCAGCAGCTCGTGGACGTCATGCGGGGCGAAGGCGGCGACGTGGTCCAGGTCGGCGAGGACGGCCAGCTCACCATCCAGCTCGCCGGGGTGATCGACCTGCTCAAGGACCGGCTGGTGGACCGGGGGTTCACGCTGGTGGCCAACCTGCCCACCGTCAGCGCGTCGTTCGTCGTCCTGGAGTCGTCCCAGCTCGTCGAGGTGCGCAACCGGTACGCGCAGGTGGTCGCGCTGGGGCAGTGGCTGCCGTGGGTGGTGCTGGTCCTGCTGGGCGCGGGCGTGGTCGCGGCGGTGCACCGCCTGCGGACCCTGGTCGTGGCGGGTCTCGCGCTGGTCGCCGCGATGCTCGTGCTGGCCCTCGCGCTCGCGGTCGCCCGCGGGCTGTACCTCGATGCGCTCAGCGGCCTGGTGCTGCGCCTCGACGCCGCGCAGGTCGTGTTCGACCAGGTGGTGTCGTTCCTGCGCGTGACGCTCCGCACCGTGGGGGTGCTCGGTCTCGTGGTGGCGGTGGCGGCCTACCTGGGCGGGTCCAGCGCGTCGGCGCGGAGCCTGCGGGCCGCCGTCGGCAAGGGCCTGGGCGGGGCGCGAGGCTGGGCCGAGGGCAGGGGAGCGACCACCGGGCCGGTGGGCACCTGGCTCGCCCGCTACCGCGCCGTGGTCCGGGTGGCCGTCGTCGCGCTGGCCGCCGTCGTGCTGCTGCTCGCGCCGAGCCCGACGCCAGGTCTCGTGGCAGGCGTGGCCGTGGGCGTCCTGGTGCTGGTGCTGCTCCTCGAGCTCCTGTCCCGCCCCGTGGCGGCCGCCGGGGGAGACCGGACCTGAGCGCGCGTGCCGTCCGCCCGAACGACCCGAGGAGCCCACGTGACCGACCTGACCGGCGACCCGCTGCCGTCCTGGCGCGCCGGACCTACTCGTGACGCCCTGCTCGGGTTCCTCGGCGCGGTGCCGGAGATCCCGCCCGAGGACCGGGTGGCGTACTTCGACAACGACGGCACCCTGTGGTGCGAGCGGCCCACCTACGTGCAGTACGAGTTCTACCTCGACGCGCTGCGGCGGCGGGTGCGGGACGACCCGGCGCTCGCGCACGAGGCCGAGTTCCGTGCCGTGCTCGCGGGGGACTCGGCGGCGGTGGGGGAGATCGGGCTGGAGCGGATCGCGCTGGCCCTGGCCGGGCTCTTCCGGGGGCTCGACCCCGCGGCCTTCACCCGGGAGACCCGCACGTTCCTGCGCTCGGCCGCCCACCCGACCCTGGGCCGGCCCCTCGCCGCGACGCGGTACCGGCCGATGCTCGAGCTGCTCGGCGCCTTGCGGGCGCTGGACTTCACCGTGGGCGTCGTGACCGGCGGTGGTACCGAGTTCGTCCGCTCGGTCAGCCAGGAGCTGTACGACGTGCCGCCCGAGCGTGTGGTCGGGACCATGATCGCGTACGTCCTCGACCGGGACGACGCCGGCCGCCCGGTCCTGCGGCGCACCGGGCGGGTGCTGGGCGACGTCAACGAGGGCGCCGCCAAGGTGACCAACATCCAGACCCAGCTCGGGCGCCCGCCGGCGCTCGCCGCCGGCAACTCCGCGGGTGACACCGAGCTGCTCGAGTGGGCTTGCGCTGCCGACGGACCGCACCTCTCGCTGCTGGTGGACCACGACGACGCCGACCGGGAGTTCGCCTACGCCGGTCAGGCGCAGACGTTCGCGGCGGACGAGCCGATCACGGACACGGCGCGGCGGCTCGGCTGGACCGTGGTCAGCATGCGGCGGGACTGGGCCACGGTGTTCGCCGGGGGCCTCACGGACGGCGAACCGGCCGGGTTCACCCGCAACGGGTGAGCCGCCTGCCGCACCGCCCGCGCAGGGTCGCAGGGTCGGCACGAGCGAGACGAGAGGTCAGGTGAGACGGTGGCCGTCCCACGACAACCGCGGGATCCCGCACCGCGCGCCCGCGCCGTGGACGCCCGCACGCTCTGGTCGGGAGGGGGCGCGACGGCGCTGGTCGTGGCCCTGATCGCACTGGTGGGCGTGCTCGTCTTCCGGGGGGTGTTCGACATCCCGCTCCTGGCGCCCCAGGGGGAGGGCGTGTGGGGTGACGTGTCGACGGTCCGGTTCATGGTGGCTGCCGCGGTCGCCGCTCTGCTGGCCGTCGCGCTCGTGCACCTGCTGCTCCTGAGCACGCCGCGGGCGCTGTCGTTCTTCGGCTGGATCGTGGGCCTGGCGACCGTGGTCGCCGGGGTGGCGCCGTTCGTCACCGACGCCCCGCTGGGCAGCAAGCTGGCGAGCGCGCTCATCAACGTGGTCATCGGGTTCGCGATCCTCGGTCTGGTCTCGGGCATCGCTCGCACCGCCGTGGCACGTGCCGGGTAGTCCCCCCGCCCGGTCCCGCAACTCCTGTCGCGAACAGTCCCTGGAGGTCATCATGCAACCCTCGTTCGGTCCCGTCGAGCTCGTCGCGCTCGCCTTCGACACCCCGCGCATCCCGCCCTCGGTCACCCGGGCCGTCCTCGACGTCGCCGCGGGCGGCGCCGTCACCCTGCTGGACCTCGCCGTCGTGCGCCGCGGCGAGGACGGCGAGATCGCGCTCCTGGAGGCGCACGAGCTGGGCGACGAGATCGACCTGGTCACCGTGGAGCTCCCCGCCGCCGGGCTGACGGGCGACGAGGACCTGCGGGAGATCGCCGCGGCGGTCGACCCGGGAACGTCCGTGCTCGTCCTGGCGATCGAGCACACCTGGTCACGAGCCCTCGTGCAGGCGGCCGTGGACGCGGACGCCGAGGTGATCCTGCACGAGCGGGTACCCGCCACGACGGTCAACGAGGTCGCGGCTCAGGCCGAGACCGCGGCCGGATCTCCCGCCTGAATCCCATCAGTGAACCCCATCAGTGAACGGAGCACCGACATGGCACCCCTGAGACGTTTCGGCAGGCCCGGACTCCTGGGCACGGCAGCACGCACCGCCGTCATCGCGGGCACCGCCCAGGCGACGGCTGGTGCGATCAGCCGCCGCCAGGCGAACCGCGCGCAGCAGCAGTACGAGGCCCAGCGGTACGAGGCGGCCCCGCCCCCGGCGCAGCCCGTCGCGCAGCCCCAGGCGGCACCGCCTGCGGCAGCGTCCGGCGGCGCGGGGAACAACGAGCTGCTGGCCCAGCTCGCGCAGCTGGGCACGCTGCACGGCCAGGGCGTCCTCACGGACGCCGAGTTCGCGGCGGCCAAGGCGAAGCTGCTGGGCTGAGCGCCCGCCCGCCCTACCCACGACAGATCCGTACCGACGACAGAAGGGCATCGACATGCGCAGCACCACGAGACGGGCGGCGGGCGTCGCGACCGGGCTGATGATCCTGGCCACGGCGGCCTGCTCCAGCGAGACACCCGAGGAGAACACCGAGCAGGCCTGTGCCGCCGCCGAGCAGCTCGGCACGGCACTGGACGACTTCGCCACGACTGCTACCCCTGATGCCACGGTCGACGAGGTGATGACCGCGCGCGACGAGGTCCGCGCCGCCTGGCAGGACCTCGACGACGCGGCGGACCAGGTGGCCCAGGACCGCGGTCAGGCACTCGACGAGGCATGGGACGGCATGCAGCAGGCGGTCGAGGACGTGGACGGCGACGAGACCCTCCAGGACGCGGCACAGTCCCTGAAGGACGAGGCGGAGAACGTCCAGGAGGCCCGCGAGGCCATGGTGGACGAGCTGGGGTGCTGACAGCGGCACCGTACGGGGAGGCCGACGACGACGCGGGGAGCGGTGGTGGGCATGCCGGAGGAGACCGTCGAGACGGAGCCGGACCAGGGGCGCCGCCCCGGACGGCGTTGGCCCCTGGAGACCGTGGCCGTCGTGCTGCTGGCGGTCACGGCTGTGCTGACCGCGTGGAGCGGGTTCGAGTCCAGCAAGTGGAGCGGCGAGATGTCGATCGCGTTCTCCCGCGCCTCCACCCAGCGCATCGAGGCGGCCCGCGAGGCCACCACGGCGGAAGCGGCGCGTGCGGTGGACCTGCAGGTGTTCGGCATCTGGCTCCAGGCGACGGCGGACGGGGACGGGACCCTGGCGCAGTTCGCGCGCGAACGGTTCACCGACCACTTCACACCGGCGTTCGACGAGTGGCTGGCAGCGCGCCCGCTCCAGGACCCCGGCGCGCCGCGCAGCCCGTTCATGCTGGACAGCTACGTGCCGCCCGGCGAGGTCGAGGCGCAGGAGGCTGACGACCGCGCGGACCGGTACTTCGCGGACGCGCTCGCGGAGAACCGCCGCGGCGACAACTACACCCTGCTCACGGTCCTGTTCGCGCTCGTGCTGTTCTTCGGGGCGCTCGCGGGAAAGTTCGACTCCGAGCGCAGGTCGTGGGCGGTGCTCGCGGGGGCGGGGGTCCTGCTGCTGGTCGGGATCGGCTTCCTGGCCGCATTTCCCAAGATCGTCTAGGGGCGTGGTCCGGGGCCGGCCGCCTCGTCGTCGCCGACGCGCTGCCACCTGGTCGGGTCCCGCAGCAGGTGGGACTCGATGAGCGCGTGGCGTCGCAGGTAGGTGTTCGCGGTCGCCTGGATCGTGGCGGCGACCGGCAGCGCGAGGAAGGCGCCCAGGGCCCCGAACAGCGCGCCGAAGGCGAGCACCACGAGGAAGCTCACGGCGGGATTCATCTCCAGCGCCCGGGCCGAGACCTTGGGCGAGAAGTAGAGGTTCTCGAGCTGCTGGTAGCCGATCACGAAGGCCAGCACGGCCAGCGCCTGGGGCAGGCCCTGCGCCGTCAGGGCGACTGCCACGGGCAGCGCCCCGCCCAGGTAGGTGCCGATGGTCGGCACGAACTGTGACACCACGCCGACGAAGAGTGCCAGCGGCAGCGCGTACGGGGTGCGCAGGATCAGCAGGAAGACGACCGTGAAGGCGCTCGACAGCGCCGCGAGCACGATGCGCGAGCTGATGAAGTCGGAGACCTTGACCTGCGTGATCTCCCAGAGCGTCAGCACCTCCTGCTGCCGTGCGGGTGTCAGCCACCGGCAGACGGCCGCCCGGAACCTCGGGCCGGCCGCGAGCAGGTAGTAGGTCACCAGGAGCACCGTGAGCATCGCGAAGAGGGCCCCGATCACCGTGGTGCCGAACAGCAGTGCACCGGAGGCGACGTCGTCGCCGAAGGTGGTCAGCACGTCACGGACGAGATCGCCCGAGTCGGGGAGGGCGACGCCGAACCGCTCTGCGGCGAGGTCCTGGACCGCCGTGTAGACCTCGGGCACCACGTCCAGGAGCTGGAGGAGCTGCTGTACGAACAGGTTGCCGAACAGTGCCAGCACCACGGCGACGGCCACGAGCGAGCCGCCGAGCGCGGTCGCCGCTGCCGCACCGCGCCGCCAGCCGTGCCGCACGCACCACAGGACCGGGGGCTCGAGCGCGAGCGCCAGGAAGAAGGCGATGAGCACGTTGATCGCGAGGCCGCGCAGAGCGCCCAGCGCGTACCAGCCGAACGCCGCGAGGTAGACGGCGAGCACCGTCATGAGCAGTGCCCGCGGCAGCCACCGGGGCGGACGCCGGGACGTGGCCTCGCCCCGAGGCGCGGAGCGCTCCGCCGGCCCGGTCATGCCGGAGCCTCTCCCGTGGCCTCGCCTGTGGTTTCTTCCGTGGCCTGCTCCGCGGCCCGTTCCGGGGCGGCCGCCGCCACGGCGGCTCCCACGGTGGGCAGGACCCGGCCGTCCCGCTCCGCCGCCGCCCACCACGCCGACACCGTCGCCCTGCGGCGCACCCGCGCCGGGAAGGCCGCCAGCAGGAGCCTGATCCCCTCCCGGGCGAGGTCTGCGTCCAGCCCCTCGACGGCGTCCAGCAGCGGTACCGTCGCCCGCTCGACGGCCGTGCCCTCCAGCACCACCGCGCGCGGCGGCGGGTCGGCGGCGAGGGCCGCGGCCAGCACGGCGTCCTGCGTGGGGCGGGCGTTGCCCGTGTAGATCGTGCGGTCGAGGTGCAGCAGCATCAGCCTGGGTGGCGCGGCCTCGCCGTCGGGCGGGGGGTTGGTGGTCCAGCCGCCGTCGGGTGCGGGGTGGAGCGGGCGGACGGCGCTGCGGCTCACGGCACGCAGCACCAGGAACAGCGTGAGCACCACGCCCGCGCCCACGGCGGGCAGGAGGCCCGCCGTGAGCCCGATCGCCGTGGTGATCGCCGCGACCCAGAGCTCGGTCCGGTCGATGCGGTACAGCCGCACGAACTCGGCCGGCGACACGAGACCCACGACCGCGACCAGCACCAGGGCGGCGAGCGTCGCCGCCGGCAGGTCGCTCAGCACGGGGGCGAGGAAGAGCGCGACGAGCACGGCCAGCGCCGCCGTCGTGATCCCCGACACCTGGGTGCGGGCGCCTGCACCCAGGTTGACCGCGCTCTGGGAGAAGCCGCCCGCCGGGGGCAGGCACTGGCTGAGGCCACCGCCGAGGGCCGCGACACCGACGGCGAGCAGCTCCCGGTCGCTGTCGATCGCCGGCTCGGACCGTTGCCGTTGTGCGCGTGCCACCAGGACCGTCTCGAGGAACGCCATGACGGCGATGGCCAGCGCGCCGGGCAGCAGGCGCACGACCTCGTCCCACACGGGCAGGCTCACGCCCGGCAGCCCGGCGGGCACCGGCTCGATGAGCGCCAGCCCGCGGTCCTCGACGTCGGTCAGTGCCACCAGCAGGATCGAGGCCGCCACGACCACCAGCGCGCCCGGGACCCGCGGCGCCACCCGCCGCAGCACCAGCAGGGTGCCCACGGCGGCGGCCGACACCACGGCGGTGAGCACGTGCGTCGTGGACAGTGCGGACACCACGTCGCCCAGTGCGCCGAGGAACCCCGGGTCGTCCGCCGGTGTGGCCAGACCCAGGAGCGTCGGTAGCTGCGCCACGGCGACCGTCAGTCCCACGCCCGTCTTGACCCCGGTCAGGGTGGCCGGGCTGATCTGCTCCACGAGCGAGCCGAGCCGGAACAGCCGCATCGCCAGGAGGCAGGCGCCGACCAGCGCGGTCAGGGTGAACGCGGCGCCGAGCACGTCGTCGGCCGCCCGGTCCGCCGCTCCGCCCGCCGACCCGCCGGACGCCGCGAGCGTGGACGCCGTCAGCACGGCGATGGTGGACGTCGTGGAGACGCTGAGGGTGTGCGAGCCGCCGAGCAGCGCGTACAGGACCACGGGCACCATGCAGGTGTAGAGCCCGACGGCCACGGGCAGGCCCGCGATGGTCGCGTAGGCCATGGCCTGCGGCACCACGACGACGCCGGCGGCCAGGCCCGCGACGACGTCCGCCCGCAGCCAGGTCCCGCGGTACCCCCGCAGGGAGGGGGCGAGCCAGCCTGGGAGTGCCGAGGTCGCGTCCACACCGGTCAGCCAAGCCGGGCGGAGGTCCGACCCGTTCACCTGGATCGGGTGAGGTGGACCGCCGCCGGCCGCGCACAGGATCCAGGGGCGGGGGCACTGTGCCGAGCGGGAGGACACGGAGATGACACGGGAGTTCCAGGGCAGGATCGAGCTCGACGTCCGCGACTCGCAGGGGGACTGGGACGCGTTCCTCCCTGACAAGGCGCCACAGGGAGCCCCGAACGTGCTGGTGGTGCTGTACGACGACACCGGGCAGGCCGCCTGGTCGCCCTACGGCGGCCGGATCCGGATGCCCACGATGGACCGGCTGGCGGCCGGAGGCCTCACCTACTCCCAGTGGCACACGACGGCGCTCTGCTCGCCCACGCGCTCGACGTTCCTCACCGGGCGCAACCACCACCAGAACGGGTTCGCGTCCATCTCGGAGAGCTCCACGGGGTTCCCCGGATACAGCTCGCACATCCCGCCGTCCAACGCGACGGTCGCGACCGTGCTGCGCGACGCGGGATGGAGCACGTTCTGGGTCGGCAAGAACCACAACGTGCCGATCGACGAGTGGACGGCGGGAGCGTCCAAGAAGCGCTGGCCCCTGGGCCAGGGGTTCGACCAGTTCTACGGGTTCATCGGTGGCGAGACCAACCAGTGGTTCCCGTCGCTGGCCGAGGGCAACCGCTACGTGAGCCAGCCGTACGGTCCGGACGAGGGCTACCACCTGTCCAAGGACCTGGCCGACCAGGCACTGCGCATGATCCGGGACAGCAAGCAGACCGAACCGGACAAGCCCTGGTACCTGTGGTTCTGCCCCGGCGCCAACCACGCCCCGCACCATGCGCCGCAGGAGTACGTGGACAAGTACAAGGGTGCCTTCGACGACGGGTACGAGGCCTATCGCGAGTGGGTGCTGCCGCGCATGATCGAGCGGGGCGTGCTGCCCGAGGGCACCGAGCTCACGCCCATGAACCCCATGCCGGACGGCACGTTCACGCCGACGGACACGGTGCGGCCCTGGGCCGAGCTGAACGACGAGGAGAAGGCGATGTTCTGCCGCATGGCGGAGGTGTACGCCGGCTTCTCCGAGTACACCGACGCCCAGGTGGGCCGCATCGTCGACTACCTGGAGGAGTCCGGACAGCTCGAGAACACGCTGATCCTCTACTGCGCGGACAACGGAGCCTCGGGCGAGGGCAGCCCCGACGGGTCGGTCAACGAGGGCAAGATCTTCGGCGGCTACCCCGACGACCTCCAGCAGAACCTCGCCATGGTGGACCGGCTGGGCAGCCCCGACACCTACAACCACTACCCGACGGGCTGGGCCATGGCGTTCTCGACGCCGTACCGCATGTTCAAGCGGTACACGTACCAGGGCGGCGTGTGCGACCCGCTGGTCATCCACTGGCCCGCGGGGATCTCGGCCCGAGGCGAGGTGCGGCACCAGTACCACCACTGCACGGACGTGGTGCCGACCATCCTGGAGGCGTGCGGGGTCGAGTTCCCCGACGTCGTCGACGGCGTGGAGCAGACGCCGCTGTCGGGCGTCTCGATGGTGTACTCCTTCGCCGACGGCGATGCCCCGACCCGCAAGGAGACGCAGTACTACGAGATGTTCGGCAGCCGCGGCATCTGGCACCGGGGCTGGAAGGCGGTCACCGAGCACGGGCCGGGGAGCGGCGCGAGCGGTTTCGACGAGGACCGGTGGCAGCTCTTCCACACCGACGAGGACCGCGCGGAGGCGCACGACCTCGCGCAGCAGCACCCGGACCGGGTCGCGGAGCTCAAAGAGCTCTGGATGCGCGAGGCGCGGGCCAACGACGTGCTGCCCCTCAACGACCTGCAGATCCTCGGCAACCCGGACGACTTCGAGACCTTCATCAAGATGGAGTTCCACGTTCCGGTACCGCCCACCGGCCAGTACACCTACTACCCGGGCACGTCGGAGATTCCCGAGCGCTCGGCCGCCAACGTGCACGGCGTGTCCTACAAGGTGCTCGCCGACCTCGACCTCGACCCGGGCGCGGAGGGCGTCGTCTTTGCCCACGGTTCGCGGTTCGGCGGTCACGCGCTCTTCCTCAAGGACGGCACCTTGACCTACTCGTACAACTTCCTCGGCATCCCGCCGGAGATCCGCGTCTCGGCACCGGCGCCCACGAGCGGTCGGCACGTCGTCGGCGTGGACTTCGCCAAGGAGCGCACGGGCGAGTACCGCGAGGCGATCGGTCCGCTGCGGCTGTGGGTGGACGACGAGCTGGTCGCCGAGCAGGAGATCCGGACCGTCCTGGGCCACTTCTCCCTGTGCGGCGAGGGACTGTGCATCGGCTACGACAGCGGGGACGCGGTCTCCAGCCTGTACGCCGGGTCGAGCTTCGAGTTCACGGGCGGCACGATCCACAAGGTGGTGTTCGACGTCGCCGACGACGCCTACGTGGACGTCGAGGCCCACCTGCGGGCCGCGATGGCCCGGGACTGACCGACCGGCGGGGGGGGGGGCCCCCCCCCCCGCGGGGGCCCGCCCCCCCCCCGGGCCCCCCCCCCCGGGGCCCCCCCGGGCCCCGGGGGCCCCCCCCCCGGGGGGGGGGGGCCCCCCCCGGGGCCCGGGGGCCCTACGGGGGGGGGGTGGGCGAAGCGCAACA
>NZ_JBIUAP010000018.1:24863-96205 GCF_044547525.1 Promicromonospora sp. NPDC052451 | reverse complement strand
CACCGCAGCGCGGTCACCGCCCTGGTACCCGCGGACCTGCTGCCCGCGGCCACCAGCACGCAGGTCAAGGCGCCGTCCTCGGTCCGCCCGCTGGAACCGTTCCTGGTCAAGGTCACCGTGTCCGCCGAGGACGTCACGCCGTCGGGCCGGGTGACCGTCACCGTGGGCCAGGACAGCGACCGCCACCCCTACCAGCGCACCGTGACGCTGCGCCACGGCAAGGCCGACGTGCTGATCCCGCCGCTGCTGCGCGCGGGCCAGTACACGATCACGGCCGGGTACGCCGGCACCGACGACCTCGGAGCCTCCGAGGCGACCGCCGACCTGGAGGTCAAGCGACGCTGAGACGCACGGCCCGGCCGGGTGGTCGGTAGAAGGTCAGGTGGTCGGTACCCCGGGGTGCCGACCACCTGACCTTCTACCGACCGGCTGACCTGCTACGGCAGGATCGTCGGTACGAGCCCGCCGTCCACACCGAGCGCCCGGCCTGTCGTGGCCGTGGAGTAGTCCGACGCGAGATAGGTCACCAGGTGTGCGATCTCTTCGGGCCGGATCAACCGCCCGATGAGTGATCCGGCTACCCGGCCCTCCTCGATGAACTGCCCCTCCTGTTCCTCGCGGGACAGTCCCGGGTAGATGTCGTCCCACATGGCCAGGACGCCGTCGCTCAGGGTCGGGCCGGCGAGCACGCTGTTCACGGTCACCCCTGTGCCGGCGAGGGCCTGTGCGTAGCCACGCGCCACCGCGAGCTGCGCGGTCTTCGTGGTGCCGTAGTGCACCATGTTGGTCGGTGGCTGTACACCCGCCTCGCTCGAGATGAACACCACTCGTCCCCACCCGCGTGAGGCCATGCCCCGGGCATAGCGTCTGGTGAGCCGGACCCCGGACAGTACGTTGATCTCGAAGAGCTCCCGCCACTCGGCGTCGTCGATCTCGAACACCGGGCGCGCGGGGAAGGCACCCGTGTTGTTGACGAGGATGTCGACCTCGGGCAGCTCGGTGCCGAGGCGCTCCGCTCCCTCAGCGGTGGCGACATCGGCGACGACCCCGCGTGCGCCGAGCTCCTGCGCGACGGCCGTGACCCGCCGCTCGTCGCGGCCATTGACGACGACGTCCGCTCCCGCTCGGGCGAGCGAGGTCGCGATTGCCCGGCCGATGCCGGCACTGGAACCGGTCACGAGAGCTACCCGTCCGGTCAGGTCGATCTGCATCTGCGTATCCCTTCGAACTCCGTGCGAGATGAGGAGGCGGTCGGCTCAAGTACGCCGGAGGGCCCGTCACCGGTACCGGATCGTGGACGTCGCCGACTGCTGCCGCGTCGCCCCTGCGGTGCGCAGGGCGATGTAGACGTCCTCGTGCGCGGCAGGCTGCCTCCTCGCCCAACTGTTTTCATGACCATGGTGGTCGCCCTCGACTGGACGGCTAGTTGATCTGGCCTGGCGCCGATCCAGTGCGACTCCACCAGGAACGTCGACGACACCACGCACGGCGACGGCCTTGAGCGAATCGGTACCCACGTCGTGCGGCTTGATCGCGTGCCGGCCCGGGAGCAGAGGGTCGTTGGTTCGAATCCAGTCAGCCCGACCCCGTGATGCGACACGGCATCGGAACGGCCTGAACCTACGGATCGTAGGTTCAGGCCGTTCGTCGTCGACGGACGCCTACGACGTGACGACGCGCGGGCCGGTCTCCGGGAGCGGACCGGGCAGCCCGACGCGGGTGTGCGCGGCGGCGATCGTGTCCGGCCGGTGCGCGATGAGCAGGGTGGCCCGGTCGGTGGCCCGCGTCAGGAACTCCATGATGGCCGCGTCGGCGTCGGGGTCCAGGGATGCGGTCGGTTCGTCCAGCACGAGCACTCGGGGGTCCCGGAGCAGCGCGCGGGCGATGGCGACGCGTGCGCGCTGCCCTCCGGAGAGGCCGGTCCCGTGCTCGCCCACGGGGGTGGCCAGGCCGAGCGGGAGCCCGCCAGACGGGTCGAGCAGACCGGCCGCCCGCGCCGCGCGGTCGATCATCGTCGCCGTGGCGCCGGGGTCGCCGAGCGTGATGTTGCTCCGCACGGTTCCGCGCAGCAGAGGTGATCCCTGCGGTACGACGGCGACCAGGTGGCGCAGGCCGGTGTCCGGAAGGTCGCGCAGGTCGGTCCCGTCGACGCGGACGGCGCCTCCGTCCGGGTCCCACAGGCGCAGCGCGAGCCGCGCGGCCGTGGTCTTGCCCGCACCGGACGGCCCGGTGAGGGCGACGACCTGCCCGGGGCGCACGTGCAGGCTGAACTTGTCGAGCACCGGACGCCCCGCGCCGTAGGCGAAGGTGACGTGGTCCAGGACGAGACCCTGCTCGTCCTGGACCGAGGGGGAGCGACCTGCGGGACGGCGGTCGACGGCCGGCGGGGTGGCGAGCACATCGCCGACCCGCTGGGCGGCGGCCCGCAGGGTGCCGGCGTTGCGCAGCAGGTCGGCGATCTGCGCGGCGGGGCCGAGGCCTGCCACGGCCACGGTCACCGCGAGCGGGGCGTCGGCCGGAGCCACGGCGCCGCGGTCGAGCAGCACGATGCCGATCGCACCGAGAGCGGCACCCGCGAGGGAGACGTCGGCGATGCCACGCTCCAGACCGAGGCGCCGGGCCTCGCGCACCTGGGTGCGTGCGTGCCTCCGGGTCTCCTCGGTGATCCGGTCGAGCCGGCTGCCGAGGGCGTCCGCTCCGGTCAGCTCCCGGAGCCCGCGGACGGTGTCGAGCAGCTCGGACCGCAGCCCGGCGGCTCCGGCGGCCAGCGCGGCGCCGTCGCGACGGGCACGGCGGGCGGTGGCCAGAGGGACGGTGACACCGACGAGCAGCAGCGGCACCCACACGAGCAGCAGCAGCGGGCTGAGCGACACGGACACGGCGGTGCTGACCGAGAGGACCAGCAGGGCGCTCAGGGTCTGCGCCACGGTGTGGGCGTAGAGCCATTCGAGGGTCTCGATGTCGGCGACGACGGCGGTCACCATGTCGCCGGTGCGCTGCCGGCGGGTACGCGTCGGCAGCGCACGGCGCAGGGCGTCGAAGACCCTGCCGCGCAGCAGGGCGATCAGCCGGTAGGCCAGGTCGTGCGAGACCCATGACTCCCGCCACGCGGTGGTGGCGGCCAGCACCCCGAGGGCGCCCAGTCCTGCGGCCAGCGCCCTCAGGTCGACGGGCTCGCCCGCCACGACGTGCCCGACGGCGACGGCGAGGCCGAGCGCGATCGCGAGCACGGCGCTCTGGGTGACGACGCTCCACAGCACTGTCTCGACGAACAGGCCCCGGTGCGTGGTGATGACCGGGAGCAGCCGGAGGACCGCTCTCACGACGCACTCCCCGCCATGAGGACCCGTGCCGGGGGTGGTCCGTCGCCGCTCGCGGTCAGGCGCCCGTCGCGCAGAGCGATCCAGCGGTCCGCGTGCAGGCAGGCACCGGCCCGGTGGGCGATGACGAGGACGGTCCGGGCCGACGAGTCCCGGGCGACGGCGTCCACGACACGTCTTTCCGTGTCGGGGTCCAGCGCCGAGGTGACCTCGTCGAGCACGAGAACCGGAGCCGGTGAGAGCAGTGCGCGGGCGATGGCGAGCCGCTGTCGCTCGCCGCCGGAGAGCTGCTCGCCGTTCTCGGCCAGTACGGTGTCGTACCCGTCGGGCAGGGCGGCGACCACGTCGTGGACGTCGGCGACGCGGCACGCGTGCTCGATCTCGGCGTCCGTCGCCGTCGGCCGGTACAGGCGCAGGTTGTCGCGCACGCTCCAGGCGAACAGCACGGGATCCTGCGGCACGACGACGACGCTGCGGCTGCGCGCACCGCGGGTGTAGGTGCGCAGGTCGACGCCGTCGACGCGGACCTGGCCGGCGTCCGGGTCGATGTCACGTTCGAGCAGCCGCGCGAGCGTGCTCTTGCCCGACCCGGACGGGCCGATGACTGCGACGGTCTCACCGGGAGCCACCCGCAGGCTCAGACCCCGCACGCCGGTGGTGGTGCCCGGGTAGTGATAGGTGACGTCGTCGACCACCACGGACCCGGCGGGGGCGGGAGCGGCGTGGGCGCCGTTCTCGATCACGGCCGGTTGCCGGGACAGGAGTCGTTCCAGCCCGTCCACGGCGGTCAGGCCGAGATAGCCGGCGTGCCAGTTCGTCCCCAGGTCCTGGACCGGCCGGAAGCACTCCCGTGCCAGCAACAGCACCGTCATGGCCGCCGTGGCGCGAGCGTCCCCGGAGACGACGGCGGCCAGGGCGGCGAAGACGGCCAGGACCGTGCCGAGGTGCAGGGCCATGCCGCTGACGACCGTCTCGACGAGCGAGAGCCGGAGCTGGGCCATGGTGGACACCCGCAGTCCGTCCGCGTCCGCCGCGATCCGGGCGGCGATCCGGTCGGTCGCGCCGAAGGACCGCAGCAGCGGGATCTGCTGCAGCGCCTCGACATAGTCCGACGACAACCGGGTGAACCGGTCCCAGCGCCGCCGCCCGGTGCGCAGGAGCCGGGCGTCCCAGACCCGCGGGGCGAGTACCGCTACCGCGGTGGCGACGGCGAGCACGGCACCCGCTCCCCCCGAGCGCGTCCAGACGAGCGCGACGACGACGGCGGGGACGACCAGCACGACGATCAGCTGCGGCAGGTAGCGCGTGTAGTAGGCGTCCAGGCCGTCTACCCCGTCGAGCACCGTGGCCGCGGTCCGCCCGGAGTCGCGCTCCGCGACCGGTACGGCCGCGAGCTGGAGCAGCAGCCGGCGCCGCAACCGGATCCGCACCTCCGCCCCGACGCGTGTGGCGGTGGGCTCCCGGAGCCCGATGAGCACGCCGCGGAGCAGCGCGATGCCGGTCAGCGCCGCCAGGCCGGGTACGGGGTCGCCGTCGTCGTGCACCACCGCGGTGACGACCGACCCCGCGGCGAGCGCGAACGCGACGTGCAGCGCGGACAGGACGACGCCGAGGCCGGCCAGGGCGAGGATCGCTCCTGGCACGGCCCCGGCGAGCTGGAGCAGACGGCGGTGGACCACCGGTCAGAACGCGTCCGGGTAGAGCTGCTCGGCGATGTCCCGCACGATCGAGACGTTGCCCAGGGTGCCCGGGAACACGTCGGCGCTGGACACGGCGATCAGCCGGTCCTCGCGCACGGCGGGCATGTCGGGGAACGTGGTGGTCAGGTACTCGCGCGTCGCGGCCTCGTGCTGCTCGTCGTAGGCCGAGAACACCAGCGCCTCCGGCTCCTGCGCGGCCAGTGCCTCCGGGGTGATCGTCGCGGCGAAGAACTCCGCGAACGCCGGGTCGTCGGGCCCGTAGACGTTGTCGGCCCCGGCGCGGCGCAGGATGTCGTGCTCGACGCCCGCGCCGATGGCCTGCAGCGTGCTGCCCTCGACGTAGACCTGTGCGACGCGCAGCTTGTCGACGTCGGCGACGGCGGCGGCCACTTCGTCCAGCTCTGCCTGGCTGACGTCCACGAGGTCCGCCGCCTCGTCCTGGACGCCGAAGATCTCTCCGACGTTCTCCAGGTCCGTGAACAGGTCGGTCACCTCGCCGGACATGCGCCGGTCCGCGCAGCCTCCGGTGGCCACGTAGACCGCCGCCCCGGCCTGCTCGAGCTGCTCGATGCTGGCGAAGCCCTGCTCCGCGGTGAACTCGTAGGTGGTGGGCGAGTACACGAAGTCGGGCTCGACGGCGAGCAGGTCCTCCCGGCTCGGGGGCATCGCCTCGCCGATGACGGGGACGTCGTCGGCCAGCGGCGCGACGTCGCCGGGCAGCTCCTGCGCGGTGGCCTGGGCCTGCCCCGCCAGCCGGTCGGCCAGGCCCAGGCGCAGCAAGAGCTCGGTCTGTGCGGGGTGCATGCCGACGGCGGCCGTCGGGGCGTCGTCGACGACGACCTGGCGGCCACAGTTCTCCACGGCGACCGGTTCCGCGGAGCCGGACGGCCCGGGGGCGGCCGTGACCGACGACCCGCACCCGGCCAGGAGCAGGGCGCCTGCGGCGAGCGTGGCGGCGGATCGGAAGCGGGCGTGTGCGGTGGGGATCATGTCGGGATGCTGCTTTCTGCTCGGGCTTCGGGGGAGCCGGTGGTGGGGTGGCCGTCGGCCACGGAGAGCGGGCGGAACGAGAGGACGGGCTGTCCGGCGTCACCGTGCACGCGGACGTCGACGCCGAAGGTGCCGCGGATCAGCTCGGGCACGAGCACCGTGGCGGGCGGCCCGGCGGCGATGATCCGGCCGGCGTCGAGCACGACCACCTCGTCGCAGTACCGGATCGCGAGGTTGAGGTCGTGCAGGGCGGCGATCACGGTGCGGCCCAGGCCACGCACCGTGGTCATGAGCTCGTGCTGGTGGCTGATGTCGAGATGGTTGCTGGGCTCGTCCAGGACGAGGACGGGGCTCTGCTGGGCGAGGGCGCGCGCGAGCATGACGCGCTGGCGCTGGCCGCCGGACAGGGTGGCGACCATCCGGTCGGCCAGGTCGGCGACGCCGGTGCGGCGCATGGCGTCGGCGACCACGTCGAGGTCGGCCGGGGTGTCCCTGCCGAAGGCGGCGTGGTGCGGGGCGCGGCCGAGCAGCACCGTCTCCTCGACGTTCAGGTCGAAGTCGGTCGGCGCGTCCTGCAGCATGACGGCGACCGCCCGGGCCGCCTGGCGGCCGCTCAGGCGCAGGACGTCCTGCCCGTCGACACGCACGCTGCCCACCCGTGGGCGCACGGCCCGGTAGAGCGTGCGCAGCAGGGACGACTTGCCGCTGCCGTTGGGCCCGACCAGGCCGACCACGGTCCCGGGCTCGATGGTCAGCGACGCCCGCTGGACGACGTCGCGGCCACCGAGCCGGACGGTGACGTCGTCGAACTCCACCCTCATCGCCCGAACCCCGCTCGCTCGGCGCCGCCGCGGCGCATCAGCCAGAGGAAGAACGGGGCGCCCACGAATGCCGTGAGGATCCCGAGCGGGATCTCGGTCGGGGCCGCGACCGTGCGTGCCAGGAGGTCGGCGGCCATCAGGAAGACCGCGCCGCCCAGGACCGTCACGGGCAGCATGCGCCGGTGGTCGGCACCCACCGCGATCCGTGCGACGTGCGGCACCACCAGGCCGACGAAGCCGATGCCGCCCGCCACCGAGACCACGGTGCCGGTCAGGAGGGACGCCACCACCAGCAGCACACCGCGTAGCCGGCCGGCGTCCACGCCCAGCGACACGGCCGACTCGTCCCCGGTCATGAGCGCATTCAGCGACCGGGCCAGGACGAGTGCGGTCACGCCGGCGACGAGGAGGGCGACGGCGGGGCCGACCAGGCTGGACATGGTCGCCGCCGAGACGCTGCCCAGCAGGAAGAACAGCACGCTGACCACGTTCTGGGCGCTCGTGGAGATGGTCAGGTAGCTCGTGACGGCGCTGAACAGCGTGCCCAGGGCCACTCCCGCCAGGATCATCCGGGTAGGGGACAGTGCGCCGTCCTTGCGGGCCAGCACCGCCACGCAGACGCAGGCCCCCAGGGCGCCGGCGAACGCCGCGATGTTCAACGACAGACCGCCCAGCGCCGCCGAGCCGAGCACGATCACCAGCACCGCGCCCACGCTCGCGCCCGACGACACGCCCAGGACGTACGGTTCCGCCAGCGGGTTGCGGACCGTGACCTGCATCAGGGCTCCGGCCAGTGCGAGACCGGCTCCGGCCAGGCCGGCGAGCAGTGCGCGCGGCAGGCGGAACTGCCAGACGGCCTGGTCCTGCAACGGCGTCAGCGACCCGTCCGACATCCACGGCATGCCCGGCAGCAGGTGCCCGAGCACGAGCTGGGCTGCCTGGACCGGGCTGACGGCCACCGACCCCACCGTGCCCGAGACCACGACGAGCAGGCAGGCGGCGAGCCCCAGTGCGGCGCACAGCAGCCAGGTCCTGCGTACCAGGCGCCGTCGGACACGACCGGGCGCCGACGCGCCGGGCCCCGGAGCCGCCGGACGCGCGATCGACCTCGTCATGCGTGCGGCCTGACGGTGGTCGCGTCCAGCGTGGTCCGCAGGTAGCCGACCGGAAGACGGAAGGCGCCGTCGGCGGGCTCGCCCGCGTCGCGCACCGTGGCCAGGAGCCGTTCACGTGCTTGCGGCCACGTGGCGCCGAGGCGCGCGGCGCCCAGGACGACGGGCGCGCTGTGCCGTTCGAGCCGGCTGACGAACCACTCGGGGGACTCCACGGTCATGACGAACGACTCCTCGGTGACCTGAGCGTCCGGGCCCGCCACCGCGTGCACGCCGGCCATCGTCTCGTGCCACGGCTCGGGAGCCTCGGGGAAGAAGGGGGCCAGCGTCTGCCGGATCCGGCCGAAGAGGCCGGTCGCGGACCAGCTAGTCAGGACGATCCGGCCGCCGGGCCGGGCCAGGCGCCGTGCCTCGGCCAGGGCTGCGCGCGGATCGGCGGCGAAGACGACACCGAAGGTCGAGGTCACCAGGTCGGCGCATCCGCTCGGCAGCGGCACGGCGAGGAAGTCGGCCGTCACCCAGGTGACCTCGACGCGGGCCTGCCCGGCCCGGCGCGCGGCCTCGCGGAGCAGGCTGGGCGTGACGTCCACGCCGACCACCGATCGCGCGCCGTGCGCCGCCGCGGCGATCGCGGTGACGCCGGTACCGGTGGCCAGGTCGACCACGTCCTGCCCCTGGACGGGCAGGGACGCGACGAGGTCGCGGCCGGGCTGCGCCCACAGGTCGCCGACCACGGCGTAGTCGCCCGTCGCCCAGAACTCAGCGGGGTCCATGTGCTCCTCCTGGCTCGCCGTCCCTGGCGCGACGGTCACAGTCGCGAACGATAACCGTTCTCGCCAGTGCGTGGCAAAGGTCGCCGGGTGGTCGCGACGTGCCTGCTCAGCGCGCGGCGGTGCCGCCCGGGCACCGGCTCCTGATGAGAACGATTCTCGGCAACTCGTTGACACCGGTCCTCACGCACCGCTTAGATGATTGCGAGAATCATTCTCATTGTGAGGAATGTCTGTTGGTTCCGCATGCCCTGGCGAGGCCCGACCTCGCTCTGCCTGCGGTCTCGTTTCCAGCTGAGTCCACCCCCATCGAACCGGCACGAAGGAGAAACGATGTCCATGAACCACATGCGCCACGGCAGCACGGGTGCGCGCACGCAGCGGAGCGCCGCCCGGGCGGGGGCCGCCCTGGCCGGAGCCACGCTGCTCACCCTGGGCGCGGCGCTGCCTGCGCAGGCGGCGACCGACGTGACCGCCGGCCATGCCGACGTCGTGGCGGTCACCAGCGCCCACCAGGTCGGCTCGATCTACGACCAGTTCGGCGGCACCTTCTCTCCCTGGGACACCACCTACGACTACCGGCTCGTGTTCGACGTCGCGGGTACCGGCGTGACCTGCTCGGGCGGCGTGTACACCGTCCCCAACGACTTCAGCATCGAGGACGACGTCCCCTTCATCGGCTTCGACAACGACAGCGCCAGCGACTACGAGATCACCCTCGACCTCGTCAGCGGCCCGGGCGACGTCACCTACACCGCCTCCGCCGGGGGTCTCGACACCGCGACCGGCGAGGTCCTGACCCTCGGCTCCGGCACCCACCAGCACGGTGCGTGGACGTTCGACGCGGGCTCCTGCGGCGGCAGCCACAGCTTCGTCCTCAACTTCGACGTCCTGGAGGCGTCGCCGGGGACGAACGGCGCGGACCGCGACATCGAGTTCGTGATCAACGGCTGATCTTCCTCCGCCGGGGCCGGTCGCGACCGCGACCGGCCCCGACGTGAGTCAGGGCGAGCCACGAGTCGGAGAAGAGGACCAGTGCGGAACAGAAGGACAGCCGGGCGACGGTCCCGGGCGGCCGGGCGGACGAGGTATCCGGCGTGGCTCGTGGTGCTCACCGCGGTCGCCGCCATGCTCGTGCCGGTCGGAGCCGCCACCGCGGACACGCCGGAGGAGTCGAAGCTCGTCAACGTCGCCGCGAGCATCGCGGGCGGAACGGGGACGGTGCGGGGGAGTGCTTCGCCCAACGGTACGGCTCCCGACCTGCAGCTGCGGGTGCCGTCACGGCTGGTCCAGGAGATTCCCGCGGATCCGTCGTTCTCGTGGCTGGGCACGTCGGGGCAGCCGCGCTGGAGCACCGTCTCGCTGCTCGACTACGACCAGACCCAGGATGTCGCCGCACTGCGGCTCAGTACCCGGTCCGTGCGGCCGGCCACCCTCGCGGCCGCGGACCCGAACCTCTACTTCGCGGTCTCGAACGTCGTGGCGCCCGGCTCGTTCGCGCTGTACGGCCTCCCGGAGAGCCGCGAAGCCGGAGCGCCGGGGCCGGACGCGCCGACCGACCTGTTCCGCTGGGGCACGGGCGAACAGCGGGACGGCTCGCCGCAGGGCATGGACGCGACCTACGCCCTCCCGGCACGGGAGATGTTCAACACCGGGGCGTCCTTCGGCGCCTCCGGCATGTACTGCTTCGATCTCGGCTTCACCGCGACGCTCGCCGACGGCAACGCTGTCGCCGCTGGCGGCACGGTCCGGATCGCCGTCGGCGACACGGTCGCGGCCGACGCACCGTGCGGGACGGCGACCGGCGAGATACCCGGCGAGGCGCCCGACCCGGAGCCGAGCCCGGACCCCGAGCCGAGCCCGGACCCCGAGCCGAGGGTGCACGTGGTCACGGAGGGGCACATCGACGCGGTCGCGCCCGAGGTCGTCACCGACGCGTCAGGGGCGCCCTCGCTCGCCCTGCGTGCCCACCACGACACGCTCGGCACGATCGACTGGGACGACCTCGTGCTGCACTCCGACGACACCGCGCGCCTCACCCTGCCCGCCCCGTTCACTCCCGCCGACGACTGGTCCTTCGTGGGAGAGCCCGGGCAGAGGATCTGGAACAGTCCCTACTCCCAGGCGGAGGGCTTGCCCTGGGTCGGGATGAGCACCCAGGCACCGACGCTTCGGGCCGCCACGGCGGACGACGCCAGTGTCAGCGTCCGTATCGACGCCGTCACCGGACCCGGCGGGACGCCGGCCCCTGGCCACTTCGCCCTCGACACGGGCCGCGCCCACAACTACGGCTCCGAGAAGAACGGTGCCGGGCTGCTCGCGACCACGCGGAACGGGCTCCCGGCCGGATATCTCCTCCCGGTGGGCACCCACGTGCACTACAACTGGTTCTTCGGCCGGCCGGGCGTGTACTGCATGGCGGTCACCGTCGGCGCCGAGCTGGCGGACGGCACGCTGCACACGGCCTCCGGGCAGCTCACCCACGTGGTCGGTGAGACCGTCGACCCGGCCACCGTGCAGCCGTGCGGTACGACGGCGCGCTATCCGGCGGTCGGCGGGCGGCCGAGCGTCCCGCCCGCCGATCCCACCGACGGCCCTGTCCTGGTCCAGGGCGGGTTCTGGGACGTCTCCCTGGGCCTGGACGGCACCGACCTCGGCGCGGACCTGCTGCGGTCCGGCAGCCACCGCGACACCCTCCCCGAGCAGCTGGACCTGGAGGCGGCGATCTTCCGGGCCTTCCTCGCCGACGACGGCACCTACCGGTTCGGGCACGACGGCGGCAAGCTCTCCTACTACGCCCGCGACGAGGTGCCGTACCTGCGGTGGAACACCCTCGGCGTCCCGCGGGACGAGGTGACGGGCGACGTCACCTGGACGATCGACCGCCTCGACGGGCCCGGCGGCCTGTGGGTCCAGCAGGAGAAGCCCCGGCGCACCGTGCTCGACACGTCGGCAGGTCTCACGACGGCGAGCCTCTGGCCGCAGACCGACACGTCGAACACGACGTGGGCCGTCACGCGGCCCGGGAAGTACTGCGTCGAGATGACGTGGTCGGCGCCCACCCGCGAGCACGGGGCCGTCTCCACCACGCGCACCCTCACCGTCGTGGCCGACGGCGACGGCTTCGAGCACGACGCCGACACCCTGACGAAGACCTGCACCGAGGACGACGCCACCACCCCGCCGGACGGCGAACCGGACCCCGGACCATCCGACCCTGGCGCTCCCGGGCCCGGCGCCCCGGACCCGAGCCAGGGCCCCGACCCGAGCCCCGGCGTCTCCGTGCCGCCCGGGGAGCTCGGTGGCACCGGCTCCCAGGACCCACCGGGACCTGGTGGCGGAACGCCCGATGCCGGTCCGGGCGGCGGCCTGGCGGCAACCGGTGCCGAACCGCTGGCGGTGGTGGTCGCCGCGGCCGTGCTGCTGGCGGCCGGGTCGGGGCTTCTGCTCGCCCGCCGTCGCTGGACCGCAGCACTCCTACCACGCACGAACTCCCCGGAAAGGTCTCAGCCGTGAGATACCCAGCCCCTGTCCAAGCCCGTCCCCCTGCCCCGACGCTCCCACGCGTGAGCGCAGCCGTCGGTGGCGTGCTCGCGCTCCTGGCGGCGTTCGTCGTGCCCGTGGCCGGGTCCGTGGCGGCGCCCGCGCAGGCGGCCACGGACCGTGAGTTCGTGCTGGACCACGGTCACATCGACGCCTTCGAGACCAGCTACGACGCCGACAGCGGACGGCTGGTGCTGTCCGTCAAGGACGACACCCGCATCTACAGCAGCGAGCCGGTCCACCGGGCGCCGGAGTCGGTGACGCTGGCCTACGAGGACGCGCGGAGCCGGACCACGCTGCCCCCGGCCGAGGGTGGCTGGGCCTTCCTCGGCGAGTACGGCGGGCGGACGGCGTGGCTCGGCTCACAGACCGGCAGCGACCAGGACTACGCGCCGTGGGCCGGCTGGAGCACCGAGCGCCTGCTCGGCTCGCTGGCGGGATCCGGCATCACGCCTGCCGCCGGGCAGCCGGTGTCGCTCGACGTCGTCGTGGACGGGCCTGGTGACGTGTTCACGTTCCAGAACGACGCGTTCGGGCAGCCGATCAACCGCTACGTCGACACCACGACCTCCGCCGGCGGGACCATCCGCGTCGCGGCCAACGCGCACGTCCACACCAACTGGATCTACACCGCCGAGGGCGACTACACGCTGACCGTGACGCCGTCGCTCGCGACCTCGGACGGCGGGACGGTGACCGGCGACCCGGCCACCTACCACGTGCGGGTCGGCGAGCGGCCCGTCACGACGTCGGTCACCGTCTCGGCGGACCGCCCCGACCACACCGAGGGTGACACCGCGGTGCTCACCGCCACCCAGGACCCGGCCACGGAGCTGTCGACCTATCGCTGGGAGGTGGCGCCCGCCGGCTCCGACAGGTTCGCCCCGGTGGCCGGGCAGGCCGCCGCCACCTATGAGCGGAGCCTCGAGCTCGCGGACGACGGCGCCCGGGTGCGCGCCGTGCTGCTCGACGGCGAGCGCGTGGCCGGGACGTCCGAGCCGGTGACCCTCGCGGTCGCGGCCGACCCCGGGCCGACGCCGACCCCCACACCGACTCCGACGCCCACCCCGACGCCGACGCCCACCCCGACCCCCACACCCAGCCCGAGCCCGGACCCCACCCCGAACGATCCCGGCACGCAGGATCCGGACCAGGACCGGGAGCTCGTGCTGGACCACGGGCACATCGACGCGTTCGAGACCACCTATGACGAGCAGACCGAGCGGCTGCGCCTATCGGTCAAGGACGACACCCGGATCCACGCGGACCGCTCCGTGCTCCGGGCGCCGTCCGACGTGACGATCGCCTACCAGGACCCGCGTGGCCGGGTCGAGCTGCCCGCGGCCACCGGGCCCTGGGCGTTCCTCGGCGAGCACGGCGGCAGGACCGCCTGGCTCGGCTCTCAGACGGGAGCGGACCAGGAGTACCTGCCGTGGGCGGGTTGGAGCACGGAGCGCCTGCTGTCCTCGCTGTCGGGCACGGGCATCACGCCGGCCTCGGGTCGGCCGGTCTCTCTCGTGGTCGACGTCGACGGACCGGGTGACGTGTTCACGTTTCAGAACGACGCGTTCGGGCAGCCGGTCAACCGATACCTGGACACGACGACGTCGGACGGCGGGACCATCCCGGTGGCCGCCAACGCGCACGTGCACACGAACTGGGTGTTCACCGCGCAGGGCGACTACCACCTGGAGGTGACGCCGCGCCTGCGGACGGCCGACGGGCGCACCATCACCGGCCCGGCCGTCGACTACCACGTACGGGTGGGGGAGCGGCAGGCCGACGGCGACGAGCCCGGGAACACACCCGGTGACGGGCCGGGAGCCGGCGCGGGCGGACCGGACGTGCCTCCGGCGGACGACGGGAACCCCGACGACAAGTCGACCCCGTCCGGCGGCGCCGCACGGGACGAGCCCGAGCAGTGCCTGCCCGAGCCGGTCACGCAGGAGGTGGGCACGCTGGTGGTGGGTGGCGTCACCTCGGGCCACTTCGACTTCGGTGCGATGGTGCGGGACGGCGGCCTTGTCGCTCAGGTGAAGGACGACCGTGAGCAGCCCCCGTCGTGGGTGGCCCCCGACTCGCTGACGTTCCGCCTGGACGACGCGGCCGAGCACGAGGTACCGGCGGGAGAGGCGTTCGCGTTCCTGGGCGAGGTCGGCTCGACGATCTGGTCGATCGGCCAGGCCCAGGAGTCCGGCGTGCCGTGGCTGGGCTGGAACACACAGCACCCCAGCCTGGTCGAGGCGGCGAGCGGCCCCGTCACGTTCACGCTCGACGGGGTCACCGGACCCGGGGAGCTGGGCGTGTACGCCACCGGCACGTTCGGCGGCGTGGGCGCCAAGAGCTTCGGCACCATGGCCGGGTTCCCGAGGTCGATGACCGTGCCGCTCAACCAGCACGTCCACGCCAACTGGGCCTTCACCGAGCCGGGCGTCTACTCGGTGACGATCAGCCAGTCGGTGCGGCTCAAGGGTGCCGGGACCGTCTCGGACAGCGCGACGCTCCGGTTCTCCGTCGGTGACACCTCGGGCACGACGACGAAGACCACCTACGTGGGCCGCACGGCCTCGGGCGCGGAGTGCGACCTGACGGACGACCAGCTCGACGCCCTGGCGAGCACCGGGTCGAGCGTGGCCGCCCCGGTGGCGGTCGCCGTCCTGCTGGTCCTGGTCGGGGCGGCACTCGTCGTGATCGCGCGACGTCGGCAGGCACGGGCGTGACGTCCCGACCGCTGCGGCAGCGTCGACGGCAGGCCGTGGTCGGCGCGGCCGCGGTCACCGCTCTGCTCCTGACCGGGTGCGCGTCGGGAGGGAACGCCGCCTCGGACGACGACCGGCTGCGCGTGGTGACCACGACCGGGATCCTGGCGGACCTGGTGCGCAACGTGGCCGGCGACGGCGTGGAGGTCACCTCGATCGTGCCGCCCACGGGCGACCCGCACTCCTACGACCCGACGCTGCGGGACGTGCGTGACATCGTCTACGCGGACGTGGCCTTCAGCAACTACCTGCTGCTGGAGGCGCACGCCGTGGTCACCACCCTGGACGCGAACCTGCCGGACGGCGCGCCGAACGTCTCGCTGGCGGAGTCCGCCACGAAGTACGCGGCCGAGGTGATCCCGCTGGTGGAGAACGTCAACCTGGACACCGTCTGGCTGGGCCTGCGGGTGCGTGGCGCGGGCACCGAGCTCGGCGCGTCCCGGGCCTCCGAGGTCCGCCTGCGGGCGACCGCCGCGGACGGTCCGGGCCGGATGGCCGGGTACCTCACCGAGACGTTCGGCCGGCCGAGGGTGTACTTCGACTCGGGCGACGGGTTCGACGCGTCCGACGGGTACGCCCGGGACACCGCGACCCTGCCCACCGACGCGCACACGCACATGAGCTGGGCGTTCACCGAGCCGGGCGTCTACCGGGTGGCCATGGACGCGGAGCTGGTGACCGAGCCGGAGGCGAGACCGCAGACCGTGGGGGAGACCACGCTGACCTTCGCCGTCGGGGTGGACCCGTACTCGGTGCCCGGCATGGAGGGCGCAGAGGTACTCGACGCCGGGCACGCCGACGTGGCCGTGGACCTCGACGACGGCGCCGTCGTGCTGCATGCCGACGCCCCGGCCACCGACGCCGCGCCTGCCGAGAGCGGCGACGACGGCACGGGTCACGAGCCGGACACGGGCCACGACCACGCCGACTCCCGCACCCGGACGCTGGACCCCGCCGAGACCGTCGTCTCCGTGCCGAACAAGGCGCTCGCCTCCGTGCCGGCCGGGGCGGGGTTCGGCTTCCTCGGGCGGCCGGGCGACCAGGTCTACCTGCTGCCGCAGGCGGTGCTGGGCAAGCACGTGCACGGGGAGATCGACCCCCACCTGTGGCAGGACGTGCGCAACGCGCAGGCGTACGTCCAGGCGATCCGGGACACCCTGGTCGCGGCCGACCCCGCCCGGGCGGACCAGTTCCGGGCCAACGCGGAGGACTATCTCGCCCTGCTGCGCGAGACGGACGCCTACGTGCACCGCACCATCGCGCGGATCCCACGCTCCGACAGCTACCTCGTCACCACGCACGACGCCTTCGCCTACCTGGGCCGCGCGTACGACGTGGAGGTGGCCGGGTTCGTGACACCGAACCCCGCCACCGAGCCCAGCGTCGCCGACCGCATCAAGCTCACGCGGACCGTGCAGGCGCTGGACGTGCCCGCCGTCTTCCTCGAGCCGAACCTCGCGGCCCGGTCCACCGTGCTCACCGAGGTGGCCCACGAGAACGACCTACGGGTCTGCGACATCTACTCCGACGCGTTCGACGACCACGTCACCACCTACATCGACCTCATGCGCGCCAACGCCGACAGCCTGCGCCGGTGCCTGACATGACCGGACACCCCGTACCTCGACGCCGGACGGCGGACGCACCGCGCCGGCGAGTAGAAGGAGCACCCATGACACCCCGGACCACGCGGAACCCTGCGGCCGCCGCATGCGTGGCAGCGCTGGCCGCAGCCCTGGTCACCGGCGCCGCACCGGTCGCGGTTGCCGACACCGACGACCCCGCGCTCGAGCAGACCGTCGAGTCCGGCGAGGCGGTGGTCGGCGACGAGACCGTGGTGACGGACGGTCACGTCGACATCGGCCCCCGCTTCCTCGACGAGGAGTGGACCATGCTCGCGCGCGACGACCGCGAGGTGCCCTCGGTCTGGCGCGATCCCGCACGGACCGTGCTGCACCTCGGCGACGCGGCCGTCCTGCCGGCACCGGACAGCCCCGACTTCGAGTTCCTCGGCGTCGAGCCCGGGACACCCCTGCACGTCGTGCCGCAGACGCAGGCACCCGACGTCGCCTGGCTGGGCTGGAACACCCAGGACCCCGCGATCGTGGACGCGATCGACCAGGGTGCGACCCTCCGGCTCGACGCGGTGGACGGCCCGGGGGAGGTGTTCGTGTTCCTGCAGGAGGGTGTGACCGGACCGCCGAACGTCCTCTGGGACTCCGGCGAGCCCCTCCCGCAGGAGCTGTGGATGGAGGTGAACACCCACGTCCACGCGAACTGGGTGTTCACCGAGCCCGGTACCTACCTGCTCGACGTGACGATGCTCGCCGACCTGACCGACGGGACGCAGGCCGAGGACCAGAGCACGCTCGTCTTCGCCGTCGGCGCCGACGCCGACCCGGATCAGGCGCTCGCCCTCGCGGCCGAGGGCGCCGACCCCGCGGACGAGCCGTCGGACCAGACCTCGACCGAGGCGGAGAGCGCGCCGGCGACCGCCTCCGCCCCGGCGAGCGCGACGCCGGCACCGAACGGCCCGCAGGCAGACGGGGCGTCGGACGGCGGCAGCACGCTGCTCTGGTGGGCCGTGCCCGCCGGCCTGCTCCTCGTACTGTTCCTCGTCCTGCGTGCCGTACGCGCCCGGCGGGCACGGGCGGTCGCGGACCAGGACGCCGAGGCCGGGCGATGACGGCCACGGCCACGGGTACGTCCGCGGCGCCGGCGCCGTCCGCGGCACCGCCGGTTCTCCAGGTGGACGACCTCTCCGTGGCGCTCGGCGGGCGCCGCGTGCTCGAGAACGTCCGGCTCGGTGTGTCCGAGGGGGAGCTGGTCGGCCTGGTCGGCCCGAACGGTGCCGGCAAGACGACCCTGCTGCGAGCCGTGCTGGGCCTGGTGCCGTCGTCGGGCCGGATCAGCGTCGCGGGGAGTGCCGTGCGGGAGGCTCGTCGGCGGGCCGGGCGAATGCGGCACGCGGCCGCCGGCGACATCGGTTACGTGCCGCAACGGCACGAGTTCGCCTGGGACTTCCCGGCCACGGTCGAGGAGGCGGTGCTGACCGGGCGCGTGGCACGGATCGGCTGGCTGCGCAGTGCCGGCGCCGAGGACTTCCGGAAGGTGCGCCGCGCCCTGGACCGCGTGGAGATGACCGACCTGCGCCGTCGGCCCGTCGGAGAGCTCTCGGGCGGGCAGCGTCAACGGGTGCTCGTCGCCCGTGCCCTGGCGCTCGACCCCCGGGTCCTGCTGCTGGACGAGCCGTTCACCGGCCTGGACGTGCCCACGCAGGAACACCTCACGACCCTGTTCCGTGAGCTGGCGAGCGAGAAGAGAGCCGTCGTCATGACGAACCACGACCTGATCGGCGCGGTGCACGCCACCGACCGGCTGTACCTGCTGAACCGCACCGTCGTGGCCTCCGGCACCCCGGCAGAGCTCGGCAGCCCCGAGCCCTGGATGGCGGCGTTCGGGGTCTCGGCGGGCTCCCCGCTCCTGGCAGCGATCGGCAGGGTCGCACGGTCCCGGTCGGACGACGCACCCGACGCTCGACCGGACGCTCAGCCGGACGCCGGACCGGACGGAGAGGAACGCGCATGATCTCGCCCGTCGACTTCGTCAACGACCTGCTCAACCCCGACCTCGCGTTCCTGCCCAAGGCCCTGCTCATGGCGGTGCTCTCCAGCGTGGTGTGCGGCGTGGTGGGTACGCACGTGGTGCTGCGCGGCATGGCGTTCATCGGCGACGCCGTGGCCCACGCCGTGTTCCCCGGGCTCGCGGTGGCGTTCGTGCTGCAGGGGTCGCTCGTGCTGGGCGGCGCCGTCGCGGGCGTGACGACGGCGCTGCTGGTCGCGCTGTTCGCGCAGAACCGGCGGCTGCGCGAGGACTCCGTGATCGGCGTCTTCTTCGTCGCGGCCTTCGCACTCGGCATCGTGATCATCTCGGCCGCCCCCGGGTACGCGGGGTCGCTCCAGGACTTCCTGTTCGGCTCCATCGTCGGCATTCCCGACGAGAACGTGACCGTCGCCGTCGTCGTCGGGCTGGTGCTCATGGCCGTGCTGTTCCTGTTCCACAAGGAGCTGGTGGCCGTCAGCCTCGACCGCGAGACTGCGCGGGCGCTCGGCCTGCCGGTACTACGGCTCGACCTGCTGCTGTACGTCGTGGTGGCGGCCGCGATCGTGATCTCGGTGCAGACCATCGGCAACGTGCTCGTCCTCGCGCTGCTCGTCACCCCGGCGGCCGCGGCCCGGCTCCTGACGGACCGGCTCGCTCCGATGATGCTGCTCGGCCCGGCGATCGGCGGCGGCTCGGCCCTGGTGGGCCTGTACCTGTCGTGGAGCCTGGACCTCCCGGTGGGCGGCACGATCGTGCTCGTCGCGACCGCCGTCTTCCTCCTGGCCTGGCTCTTCGCACCCCGGCACGGCGCGGTGGCCCGCGCGACGACCCGCACGAGAGAGGTTTCACCATGACCCCCCTGGCACTCCGCCGCCGGTCCGAGGAGGCCGCACGGACGCCACTGCGGCGTGGCACCGGCGCCGGCCGGCGACGGCGCACCGCGGCAGCCCTCGCCGTCGGCGTCGCCGCCGCGCTCGCGGCCCCTGTGGCCGCGGCGCACGCCGCGGAGGGCCCCGCTCCGCGACCGACCGAGTACCGGGTGCTGCAGAAGGTGCACACCGACGCGGTCTCCACGTTCCTCGACGACGGGCGGTTCACGCTGGGCACCCGGGCGGACCTGCCGGAGGGCAACGGCACCCGCCTGGATCCCGCGCAGACGCTGTTCCACGTGGACGACGCGGCCCGGCAGACCATCCCCGCCGGGTACGAGTTCGTCGGCCCCGCGGGGGAGACCGCGTGGATCGCGCCCGAGTCCAACCCGTCCGGCGGCGACGGGTACACGCAGCTCTGGCCCGGGTTCTCGACCGAGTCCGTCCCGTCCGGTGGCGTCGACGACAACGCGACGACCTTCCGCCTCACGTCCGTCGAGGCCCCGGAGGGCGGGCAGGTCGAGGTGTGGCGAGGTGCGGGCGCCGGGCTGACCCGGATGTGGTCGTCGGACGAAGGCATCGCCCAGTTCGCCGTCGGCCGCACCCACCTGCACGCCAACTGGGCCTTCACCCGCCCGGGGACCTACCGGCTGACCGTCGAGGGCACCGCGACGATCGGCGGCGAGCCGGTCACCGACAGCGAGGTCTACACGTTCGTCGTCGGTGGGCTGCCCGAGACGGTCGAGACCACGACCGGGCTGACGGCGTCGGCGACCGAGATCGTCCAGGGCAGCCCGCTGTCCCTGTCCGCGCGGGTGGCTCCTGCCGGGGTGGACGGGTACGTCGAGTTCCGCGACGGCACGAGGGCACTCGGCCACGCCGAGGTGTCCGACACGGGAGAGGCCGAGCTGGAGGTGCCCGACCTCGGTGTCGGGACCCGCTCCCTGACGGCGGTGTTCGTACCCGTGGTCGCTAACTTCACGACCGGCTCGACCTCGGAACCGGTCGAGGTCACGGTGGTGGACGGCTCCGGTGCCGAGTTCGGCATCGTCGGCGTCGCGGACTCCTACCGGCCCGGTGACACGATGACCGCGACTGTGGTGGGCGCCACGCTCCAGGGGGACCAGGTCTTCCGCTGGCGGCTGCGCACCCAGGGCTTCGACTCGACGGTGATACCGCAGGGCTCCACCGCGACGTCCTTCACGCGCGAGCTCGACGCGCTCGCCGACGACACCGAGATCAGCGTCACCGTCTACGATCCCGGCACCCGGACGACCCTCGCGGAGTCCCCGTGGGTGCCGATCGTCGTCGAGAACCAGGGGGCCACGCCCGTCGTCACCGTGACCGAGGGACATCACGACCCGCTGCTGCCCGGAGACGTCATCGAGTACACCCTCAGCGGCCGCGAGCTCGGGCCGGGCGAGTCGATCACCTGGGGCTTCCTGCCGTACGGTGCCTTCTTCGGCGCGGAGATCGGCGAGTGGTCCTGGGAAGCGACCTACCCGGACGAGAACCGGACCACGATCCGCCTCCGCTCCAAGGTCAACCCCGACCAGACGGAGCCGTACTACGGGCCCCTGACCGCGAGCATCGTCAAGGACGGCATCGCCATCGCCCGCTCCGGCTTCCACACCGTCACCACCGGGCACCGCGAGCTCAACGTCACGGGCCACCGCAACCTCTACCGCGAGGGCGGCACCGTCACGATGGACGCCACTGTCTACCCCGAGCGCGCGGGAGACGACTTCACCTACACCTGGCGGTTCACCCAGGGCGAGTCGACCGAGCTCTGGGGCACCGAGCAGCAGCAGACCGGCGCCATGACCGGACCGCCTCTCCGTCTCGCGGAGCACCACGGCGGCACGCTGCGCCTCGACGTCTACAACAACGGCGCGCTCGCCCAGCAGTCACCCGAGTACACGGTGAACGTGACCGACGACCTGACCTCCCAGATCCTCGAGTTCGGCACCCTCTCCGGGCACTACCACCAGGGAGACCGGATCAGTCTCGGGCTGACCGTGGACCCCCAACCCGTGGCGGGCGACGACCTGCAGTGGCAGTGGAAGTGGCCCGGGTCGGACGCGTGGACGCAGATGACCGGAGTCGAGGACAACCGCTACGACGTGGTCGCGGAGCAGGCGCTCGACGGCGTCGAGCTCCGAGCCGTCCTGGACTACGCCGACCCGGTCACACCATCGGTGATCTCTGAGACCCGCACGATCCACGTCGACGACCACGGCTCTCCTGCACGGCAGAAGGTCACCGTCTCGGGCGAGACCACCTACGTCGAGGGCGATGTCGTGACTCTCACGGCGAACGTCGAGCCGACGACCGTGCTGACCGACTACCGCTGGGAGCGCAAGGCACCGGGCCTGGAGGAGTTCACCGTCGTCGAGGGCCGCACGGGACCGGTGCTGACCTTCGAGGCGGGGATCGGCGACGAGGGCGCGCAGTATCGCGCCGCACCGGTGACGCCGGCCGGCGTGGTCGCCTACGGGCCGTCCGAACCGGTTGCGCTGAACGTGACCCAGGCGCCCGACGACGATCCGGGCAGCGAGGACCCGGGCGCCGAGGACCCGGGCACCGAGGAGCCCGGCGCCGATGATCCGTCCGGCGCTCCGGGGACCGAGGGCCCTGAGAACGAAGGGCCTGAGACCGACGAGCCTGGTGGGTCCGGAAGCAAGGGTCCTGATGGCGACCAGCTGGCTGCAGGGACAGGTGACGGCACGGAGGACCCGGAAGCCGATGCTCCGGCGTCGCCGGGTGCCGACCGGCCGGAGGTTGCGGGCGGCGTCCTGGCAGCGACGGGTGCGTCGGGCGTGGGTTCTCTCCTGGCGGTCGCGTTCAGCCTGAGCCTCGGCGGAGCACTGCTGATCGCGCTGCGTCGTGGACACCTGAGACGAACGCGCATATGAGCACTCGCGCTCGATGCCGTGAGCGAGCGTACGACGGTCAGACCCCCGGGTGGCCTTTCGTGATCCTTGCGGGTGCGGGCCGTACTCGACCCCCGACAGAAACCCGACGGATTCAGCCGCTGCTGACCGTCACCAACGGACTACGCTTGCGCTCACGAGGGTGATTTCTCACCCCGCACACATCGCGGGCCAGAGTCACCAGAGACAGACGTGAGTCGCTGCCACCTGCAGAAACGCCGGCCGTGGAAACAGTGAGAGCGGAAGGGCGACCACGAACCCGCGGGTTGCCGGTACGGGTTGGCGATGCACCCACCTGGGAGCAGAGGGTCGCTGGTTCGAATCCAGTCAGCCCGACCAGAGAACACGGCGGGGAGCAGTCAGCTCCCCGCCGTTCTCCCGCCAGGTCCTCGCGCTGCCGACCGTCACGCCGTCGGCCCGGACGGGGAGACCTCAGGCGCCGTCGTCCTGGTCGGCCGAGTCACCCGCGAGATGCCGCCGTCTCGCAGAGCGGACCAGAACCGGGCCGAAGGTCCCGTGTGCCGATGGTCCTTGGCCCTGCCGCGAGCGTCGTGGGGGCGTGCAGCCTGGCAGTGCGCCGGCGCGACGCGGCGCAGCGGACAGGAGGGCGGGCGTCATGTCGGGATCCGTGCGTTCCCCGTCCCCGGCCCGGCCGGTGGCTCCTTACGTGGCCCGGCGGATGCTGCGTGCCGGCTGGGTGCTCCTGGCGCTGGCACCCGCGGCGTTCGCGCTCGGGATCTTCCTGCGCGGTGTGCTGCTGACGGCCCAGGGATGGCACCCCGACGGCAACCCGGGCCTCCCCGCCGTGGTCGAGCTCCGGGCCACCGTGCCCGCGCTCCTGGTGCTCGTCGTCCCGTGCTGCGCCGCGGCGTGGTACGGGCGCAGGGCGGAACGGCTCGGGCGTCCGGAGGGTCGCGACGTGTGTCGCGTCGCCGGCGTCGTGGCGGCCGTCTCGGTCGTCCTGAGCCTGGCGCAGGTCCTGGCCTTCTGGGGTCTCCGGGCCTGAGCGCAGCCGTTTCCCGGCACACCTGCCGGTGACGCACGCGACCCCTGCACCCGCCTCACACGTTGGTCAGCCGCCGCCACGCCCGCACCACTGCGCCCACCGCGAGCGGCACCACGGCGGCCGCCACGAGCAGGTGCGGCAGGCCGACGGCGGCCGCGGCGTCGGGCCCGCCCATCCCCGTCCAGAGGGACGGCGCGGCGTACGGGAACCAGGAGCCGCCGCCCAGCAGCACCACGATCTGGGTGAGGGCGACGACGCCGACCAGCGCCCCGACCGTCGCGAGCTGGCTGCGTGCCACGGTGGCGACCCACGCGAACGGCAGGGCCAGCCCGCCGCCCAGCAGCCCGGCGACCACTGCGATGCCGGCCTCCCGCCAGGCGCCGAACGAGGCGCCCGAGGACGCCGTCACCACCGCCGACGCGGCGACCGACAGGCCCACGGTCAGCACCACGGACGCCGTGGTCCAGGCGAGCGTGACCAGGCACTTCGCCAGGGCGGTCGTGCTGCGCGGGACGGCGAGCCCGAACAGCGCGCCGGCCGTGCCGCTCTCGAGCTCGCGCCCGAAGGACGACGCGACGAAGAACCCGCCCGCGGCCAGCGCCGCGACGGACAACACCTGGGCGCAGACCGTCAGGTGGGTCGTGGCCAGGTCGCCGGTGGCGTAGTCGGCGAGCTTGGCCGCCGTGGGGCCGCCCGCCTGCGGCGACCTGGCCAGCGCGACCATGCCGACGGCGGCCGCCGGGACGAGCACCGCCAGGAGCGCGGTGGCCAGCCGGGCCACGATCGAGCGGCCGAGCTTGAGGGTTTCGACGGCGAGGGCCGCGGGCAGCGGGGACGCAGGCCCGGCAGGCGCGGGCCTGGCTGAGGTCGGCACGGTGGGTGTGGTCATGCGGGGCTCCCGGTCCTGGTCGCGTGGTCGGTCCCGCCGGCCGGGGCCCCGGTGTCGTGGCTGGTCCCGGCGCGCGCGTCCGCGTCGAGCACCATGGCGAAGAAGCGCTGCTCCAGGTCGGCACCGCCCGGCTCCAGCCGGCCCACGTCCCGCCCGGCGTGCAGCACCACGATCTCGTCCGCGACGCGCGACACCTCGTCCAGGTGGTGGCTCGACACCAGCACGGCCGCGCCGTCGCGGGCCAGGTCCCGGATCAGGCCGCGCACCAGGACGACGCCCTGCGGGTCCAGCGCGCTGGTCGGCTCGTCGAGCACGAGGGCGGCCGGGCGGTGCAGCGTCGCGCACCCGATGCCGAGCCGCTGGAGGTTACCGGCCGAGAGCGCGCGGGCCCGTGCGTCCCGCCAGGGCGCGAGCCCCAGCCGGTCGACCGCCTCGCGTGCCGTGCCGGCGGCGTCGGTGCGGCCCAGCCCGTGCAGGCGCGCAGCGCAGCGCAGGTTCTCGGTGAGGGTCAGCTCCGGGTACACCAGGGGTGCGCCGACGACGTGCCCGAACCGCGCCGCGGCGTCCGCGGGCAGCGTGGCCGGGTCGTGGCCCAGTACCCGGGCCGTACCGTGACCTGGGTGCAGGCGGCCGACCAGCGTGCGCAGCGCCGTCGTCTTGCCCGCGCCGTTGAGGCCGATCAGGGCGGTGACCCGGCCGCCGTCGACCCGCAGGGTGAGGTCGTCGAGGGCGACCCGGCCGCCGAAGGTGCGCGAGACGCCGTCGAGCACGAGGGCCGGCGCGGTCATCGCGCGGCTCCCGCCGGGGCGAGCTGGGCCAGCGCGTGCCGGACCAGGTGGGCGAGCGTGACGTCGTCGGGCTCGGTGGCCCAGGCCAGCAGGGCGGCGGTGGTGGCGGCCAGGCACGCGGAGGCCGCGATGCTCGCGTCCAGTCGCGTGACGCCGTCGGCCACGAGGCGTTGGACGATCGCCTCCTGCGTTGCCTCGGTGCCGATGACGACGGCGGCGCGCAGCGCGGGCGACGCCGCGACCAGGGCCACGCGCCGGCGGGCGGTCGCGTCCTCGGTAGGGGTGATGTCGCCGAGCGCGGCGAGCAGGCCGAGCCGGGTGCGCTCCAGCGGGGGCAGGTGCACCGGCTGGGCGCTCACTGCCTCGGCGATGAGCGGGTCATAGGGGTCGGTGACCAGCACTGCGTCCTTGGTGGGGAAGTGCCGGAAGAAGGTCATGGGGGTGACCCCGGCGGCGTCCGCGATCTGGTTCACCGTGGTGGCGGCGTAGCCCTGGCGCTCGAAGAGGTCGAGCGCCGCGTCGAGGATGCGAGCCCGGGTGCGCAGGGACCGAGGGGTGACCACGCCACAATGTTAGTCACTAACATTGTGGCGTGGCAACGGTCTGCTCAGTGGCTCTCGCGGTCCTCGGCGTCGCCGATGTAACCGCCCACGGGGTCGGGCCGGCCGTCGAGGTTCATGTCCGACGAGCGGGCCCGCCGCGCGTCCCAGCGCAGGGCGACGGCGCCGAGCAGGGCCGCGACGACCGACCCGCACAGCACGGCGATCTTCGCGCCGTCGGCGTGCTCCGAGTCGGTGAAGGACAGTTCGCTGATCAGCAGCGACACGGTGAAGCCGATGCCGGCCAGGAAGCCGACGGGCAGCAGGTCGCGGACCCCGATGCCGTCGGGCAGGCGCAGCGGGGTGAGCCGCGTGATCGCGGCGGTGGCGCCGAGGATCCCGGCCAGCTTGCCCAGCACGAGCCCGGCCGTGATGGCCAGCACCACCGGCTGGCCGATCAGGGCACCCGCACCGTCGCCGTCCACCAGGGTGACGCCTGCCGCGAAGAACGCGAACAGCGGCAGCGCGAGACCCTGGGAGAACGGCCGGACCGTGTGCTCGAACGAGTGTGTGCGCGACGTCGTCTCGCCGTGGCGGGCGATCGCGGGCACGGTGAAGCCGAGCAGCACGCCCGCGATCGTCGCGTGCACGCCGGAGGAGTGCATGAGTGTCCAGGCGACCAGCGCCAGAGGCAGCAGCACGAACCAGCGCGGCGTGCGCGAGCGCACGTGCCAGGCGAACAGCGCCACGCAGACCAGCGCGCCGGCCAGGGCCCACCAGTGGATCTGCTCGGTGTAGAAGACGGCGATCACGACGATGGCCAGCAGGTCGTCCACCACGGCCAGGGTCAGCAGGAAGGTGCGGATGGCCACGGGCAGGCCCCTGCCGAAGATCGCGAGCACGCCGACCGCGAAGGCGATGTCGGTCGCCGTCGGGATGGCCCAGCCGTGCAGGGCGCCGGTGTCGCCGAAGGCGAGCAGCACCGCCACGTAGATCGCGGCGGGCACCACCATGCCGCCCACCGCGGCCACCATGGGCACCCCGGCCTCCTTGGGGTTGCGCAGGCTCCCGGCGACGAACTCGTGCTTGAGCTCCACGCCCACCACGAAGAAGAAGATCGCCAGCAGGCCGTCGGCGGCCCACGCCGCGAGCGAGAGGTCGAGGTGGACGTGCAGGGGCCCGATCCAGGCGGGGCCCACGACGGTCTCGGAGAGCGCGGTGTACGCCTCGCGCCAGGGCGAGTTGGCCCACAGCAGGGCCAGCAGCGCGGCTCCGATGAGCAGCGCGCCTCCGGTGGTCTCGCGGGAGACCCAGGTGCGTACGCGCTGGGGCAGGGTGGTGGTGTGGGGCACGGGGCTCCTCGAGGGGTCGGCGCAGCGGACCAGCCGTCGACCGGTCCACGCCGACCAGACTTCCCGGCACACCCTGGGTAAGACCCTACCTTGTCGGCACGCGGGGGTCAGTGGCGCCCGCCACCGGCCTCAGCGCGGCCGGCGGTGAGCCCCGCGGTGAGCGACTCGATGGTGAGGTCCAGGACGTCGGCGTACCGGTCGCCGAACTCGGCCGCGTGCAGGGGCAGCAGCAGCACCGCGCGCAGCGCGCCGACGACGACGGCCGGGTCGGTGCCCCGGATCGTGCCCGCCGCCTGCTGTTCCGCGACGTAGTCGGCGAGCTCGTTGACGAACTCCACCGGGGCGGGCTCGTCACCCGGCATCCGTGCGTCCTCGGGCCGGACCCTGCCGACGACCAGCGCCATCTCGTCGGGGTGGGTCACGAGCCTGCGGTAGAGCGGGTCGTCCTCCAGGATCGTGACCGAGGCGCGCAGGAAGCGGCGCAGGGCGTCCCGCGCGTCGGTGCCGCGGTGCAGGCCCTCCTCGATGGTGCGGCGGCGGGTCTGCCCGGCCTGTTCGAGCAGGAGGTCGAGGTAGAGGGCCTCCTTGGAGTCGAAGAACGTGTAGAAGGTGGACTTCACGATCCCGGCGTCGGCCACCAGTGCCGCCAGGGACGTCTTGCGCAGGCCCTCGGTGGCGAACAGCCGCCGCCCGGACTCCCGGAGCGAGGCGGTGATCCGCGCGCGCTCGGCCTCGCTGAACGCCACCGGCATCGTCGTCACCCCTTGAAAACGCGTGTGATTCCTGTTTCCAGACTCTACCGGCCGGACGGACAGTGCGTTGACGCGCCGTGCCCGGAGCGCTAGCGTCGTGAAAACAAACATGGTCACGTGTTTTCATGCGTGCTGAACGGGGAGGCGACCCGATGAAGGTCCTGGTGATGACCCTGGGTACCCGTGGCGACGTGCAGCCGTTCGTCGCCCTGGCCCAGGGTCTGGTGGCGGCGGGGCACGAGCCGCTCGTGGTGGCGCCCCACCGGTTCGAGCAGTTCGTCAGCGACCACGGCGTGCCGTTCGCCGGCGTCGACGACGGTCCGATGCGCCTCCTCGACGGTGACGGGGCCGGGGCGGTGCTGGAGGGCGGGATCCGTGCCCGGCTGGCGCTCATGCCGCGCATGGCGGCGATGTTCACCAGGGTGCTGGAGGACTCCTGGGCGGTGGCGCGGGCATCCGGCGCGGACCTCGTGGTGCACAACGGGCAGATCGTGGCCGGGCAGCACGTCGCCGAGGCCCTCGGCGTCCCGGCCGTGCTCGGTCTGCCGATCCCGATGTACGTGCCGACCCGGGAGTTCGCCTGGCCGGGGGTCGAGGTCGCGGGGCGCCTGCCCCGGGCGCTGAACCGGGCCACGTTCCTCGGCATGCGCAGCACCACCACCATGTTCGGCTACGTCGTGGACCGTTGGCGGCGGGACGAGCTGCACCTGTCGCGCCGGCCCGGCCGGCACGACCCCACCCGGGTGGCCGACGGCGGCCGCGCCCGCGTGCTGCACGCGATCAGCCCGGCGGTGCTGCCGCGGCCGGCCGACTGGCCCGGCGAGGCGGAGCTCACCGGGTACTGGACCCTGGCCGGGCCGCCGGCTCCGCTGCCCGCCGGCACCGAGGCGTTCCTGGCCGCGGGGGAGAAGCCCGTGTTCGTGGGATTCGGGTCGATGGCGGGTGCCGATCCGGCGGCCACCACGGCCACCGTCCTGGAGGCGGTGCGGCGCACCGGCCGTCGCCTGGTGGTCGGTGCGGGCTGGGGCGGCCTGGACACCACGGACCTGCCGGAGCACGTCCACGCCGTCACGGACGTGGACTACCGGGCACTGTTTCCCCGGGTCGCCGCCGTCGTCCACCACGGCGGGGCGGGCACCACGGGCGTCGCGTTCGCGGCGGGGACCCCGCAGGTCGTGTGCCCGTTCGTCGCGGACCAGCCGTTCTGGGGCGGGCGGGTCGAGCGGCTCGGGGTCGGCCCGGCCCCGGTGCCCCAGAAGCGGCTCACGGCCGACCGGCTCGCCGCTGCGCTGGAGCACGCCCTGAACGACCGGGCCCGGGCGGAGGCCGGGCGCGTGGCGGCGGCGATGCGCGAGGAGGACGGCGTCGCCACGGCCGTCCGGAGCCTCGAGGGGGCCGGCGAGCGGGTGCGCTGAGGCGCTGCGGCCGGGGTGGTGCCCGCTGCTGCGGGTCGGCCCGTCGCGGTGGGCAGCGCGCGTTCCCGCTGGTCGTCACGTCGGGCAGGGTCCGTCTCGTCGAGGGGGTCGACGGCGCCGGACACGGCCGGCGCCCCGTCCGACCAAGGAGAAAAGCCTCGTGAACCTGACCCTCTGGATCGCCACCGGGCTGCTGGCGGCGGTGGCGCTGCTGGGCGGCACCAGCAAGACGTTCTTCCCCAAGGCGAGGCTGGACGCGCACCCCGCGAGCTGGACGTCCCGCGCGAGCACCGGCTTCGTCAAGGCGCTCGGCGTGCTCGAGCTGCTGGCGGCCGTGGGCCTGGTCCTGCCCGCGGTGCTCGACGTCGCGCCCGTCCTGGTGCCGGTGACCGCCTTGTGCTGGGTGGTGCTCATGGTCGGTGCGATGATCACCCACGGTCGGCTCGGTCAGCCCCGGCTCGTGCTTCTGACGGCGGGTTACCTGGCGCTCGCGGCGTTCGTCGCCTGGGGGAGGTTCTTCGTGGTGCCGCTGTGACCGGTCGGTGCCCGTCGTTACCTTCGCCGGGTGCCGTCCGTCGTACGGGGTGACGTCACCCACCCGAGAGAGGTGCTCGCATGACCGGATCCCGTGCCCAGGACGCCGTGGCCGCGGCGTTCCAGGAGGAGAGAGGACGGCTCGTCGCCGCGGCGCGCCGCATTCTGGGCTCGCCCGCCGACGCCGAGGACGCGGTGCAGGAGGCGTGGCTGCGTCTGTCCGGCCAGGACCCGGCCACGATCGACAACCTCGCCGCATGGCTGACCACGGTGGTGAGCCGGGTGTGCCTGGACATGCTCCGTGCGCGCCGGGCCCGGCCTGCCGTGCCGCACGACGAGCCGCTGTCGCAGCTCGTGGTGACCGAGGACGACGCCGGCACGCCCGAGCAGGACGCCCTGCTGGCCGACTCGGTCGGCCTGGCGCTGCTCGTGGTGCTCGACAGCCTCGGCCCCGACGAGCGGCTGGCCTTCGTGCTGCACGACGTCTTCGGGCTGCCGTTCGACGAGGTCGGCTCGATCCTGGGCAAGTCCACGGACGCGGCGAAGATGACCGCGAGCCGTGCACGCCGCAAGGTGCGCGGTGTCGAGCGGTCCCGCGGCGCACGGGAACGGCAGCGCGCCGCGGTCGACGCGTTCCTGGCCGCAGCGCGCGACGGCGACTTCGCCGGGCTGCTGCGCGTGCTCGACCCCGACGTGGTCTGGCGTGCGCACACGCCGCACGGCGTGGTGGTCCGGATCGGGGCGACCGAGGTGGCCGCCAAGGCGCAGCAGGCCGTGCACGCGCGGGCGACCGCACGCCGCGTCCTGGTCAACGGCGAGCCGGGCATCGTGGTCTGGGGTGCGAACGGCACGGCGCAGGCCGTGATGTCGTGCACCGTCGAGCAGGGGCGGATCGTGGAGATGGTGTCGGTGCTCGACCCGCACGGGCTGGCCGTCGACCTCCCGGCCACGCCCGCGTGACGCCCGCTGTTACCTTCTCGCCCGCCCCGCCGTCGTCTGGGTGTACGGAACATCCACCGCAGGACGGGAGCACATCATGACCAAGACCTGGTTCGTCACCGGTACGTCGCGCGGCCTGGGCCGCGCCTTCGTGGAGGCCGCGCTCGCCCGGGGCGACAGGGTGGCCGCCGCAGCCCGGGACACGTCGACCCTGGATGACCTGGTCGCGGCCCACGGCGACGCGCTGCTGCCGCTCGGGCTCGACGTGACCGACCGGGACGCCGTCCACGCCGGCGTACGGCGGGCGCACGAGCGCTTCGGCCGCCTCGACGTCGTGGTGAACAACGCGGGGTACGCGCAGGTCGGCGCCGTCGAGGAGCTGACGGAGCAGGAGGTGCGCGACCAGCTCGAGACCAACGTGTTCGGGGCGCTATGGGTGGTCCAGGCGGCGCTGCCGTACCTGCGGGAGCAGCGTGGCGGGCACATCGTCCAGATGTCGTCGGCGGCCGGTCTCCTGGCCATGCCGTTGGGGGCCGCCTACCACGTGTCCAAGTGGTCGCTGGAGGCCCTGAACGAGTCGCTCGCGCAGGAGGTCGCCGAGTTCGGGATCAAGGTGACCATCGTCGAGCCGGGTGGGTACGCCACACGGGGCGGCAAGAACCCGGACCCGCTCGACAACGGGCACGTCTCCGCGCCGGACCCGGCCTACGACGGGCTGCGCCGTCGCCTGGCCGAGTTCACCCGGGACCAGCCCGCGGGGGACCCGGCCGCCGCCGCGCAGGCACTCCTCACCCTCGTCGACGCCGAGAACCCGCCCCTGCGGGTGCTGTTCGGCCAGGGCTTCCACGGGCTGCTGCAGAAGGTCTACGCGGACCGGCTCCGGACGTGGGCGGACTGGCAGGACCTGTCGGCACGGGCGCAGGGGTTGCCTGTGCCCGCGCCGGAGCCCCGGCCCGACTCCCGGCTCGACGCCCAGTCCGTCGCCGGGGGCGTCGTGACCCGCGGATGACGCGGGCGACGTCGGACCGCCCGGCCGGACCCGGCGGCCGGGCGGACCGGGCGGGCCGGCCGTCGTGAGAGCGACCAGGGACGACCTGCCCCGCGGGAGGCTGTCACTCGGTGTAGACAACGTCTACTCTCTGCAACCCCTGCCCGCGGGGCACCCTTCCACGGAGACCCCTGGACCACCGCGCAGACGGGTGGATCGTGCCTCAGCCTGAGGCCCGCACCGCCGGCGATGGTCAGGATGCTTCTGGTCAGACGGTGAGCAGCACCTTGGTCGCACGCCGCTCGTCCATGGCCCGGTAGCCCTCGGCCGCGTCCTCCAGGGGCAGGGTCAGGTCGAAGACCTTGCCCGGGTCGATCGTGCGGTCCCAGATGAGCTGGATCAGCTCGGGCAGGAACCGGCGCACGGGGGCGGGCCCGCCGTGCAGGTGCACGCCCGTGTAGAACAGGTCCAGGCCGTCGAGCTGCACGCCGTGCGTCACGCCGACGTACCCGACGTACCCGCCGGGCCGTGCCGACCGGATGGCCTGCCACATCGACTCCTCGGTGCCCACGGCCTCGACCACGCCGTGGGCGCCGTAGCCGCCGGTCAGCTCCTTGACCTTCGCGGCGCCCGCGTCGCCGCGCTCCTCGACGACGTCGGTGGCCCCGAACTCACGGGCCAGCGCCTGGCGCTCGGGGTGGCGGCTGAACACGATGATCCGGTCGGCGCCGAGCTGCTTCGCGGCCAGCACCGCGGAGAGCCCGACGGCGCCGTCGCCGACCACCGCGATGGTCCTGCCCGGCCCCGCCTCGGCGGCCACGGCCGCGAACCAGCCGGTGCCGAGCACGTCGGAGGCGGCGAGCAGCGACGGAACCAGGTCGGCGTCGGGCGCGCCCGGCGTGGGCACGAGGGTGCCGTCGGCCAGCGGGATGCGCGCGAGCTGGGCCTGGGTGCCCACCGAGCCCATCATCACGTGGTGGATGCACCGCGACTGGTACCCGGCCTGGCAGATCTCGCACGTGTTGTCGGAGGCGACGAACGATCCGACGACGTAGTCGCCGACCTTGATGTCCCGCACGTCGTCCCCGACCTGCTCCACCAGGCCGATGTACTCGTGACCCATCGGGGTGGGACCGTTCAGGGTCTCGATGCCCCGGTACGGCCACAGGTCCGACCCGCAGATGCAGGCCGCGGTGACCCGGATGATCGCGTCGGTGGGCTCGACGATCGCGGGGTCCTCACGGTCCTCGACGCGGACGTCGCCGGGGGCGTGCATGACTACTCCACGCATGGTGGTACTCCTTGCTCCGGAGACCTGCTCCGATGATCTGCTCCGGTGATCGCACCGGGACGGCAGGCCGCCTGGTGAGCGGCACCTCCTCAGTGTTCGTCCCGGTCGCCGGGACAGGGAGTCCCTGGCGTGGGGTGTACCGACAGGGCACCCCCGGGCCGGGGCATCCGACCTAGCCTGGGGGCATGGACAACCGAGCAGAGGTGCGCGAGTTCCTCATGACCCGCCGCGCCCGGCTCACGCCGGAGGCGGCGGGGCTGCCCGCGGGCACGCACCGCCGGGTCACGGGCCTGCGCCGCAGCGAGGTGGCCGCGCTCGCCGGCGTCAGCGTGGAGTACTACGCGAAGCTGGAACGTGGCGCGCTCGGCGGTGCCTCGGCGGCCGTCCTGGACGCGCTGTCCCGCGCCCTGCACCTCGACGACGCCGAGCACGCCCACCTGCTCGACCTGGCGCGCGCCGCCGACGGCATCCCGTCGTCGGGGCGCAGCCGCCGCCGGGCCGCCCGTCCGGGACCGCCGCGGTCCAGCCTGCAGTGGGCGCTCGACTCCATGACGGACTCCGTGGCCGTGGTACGCGACCAGCGCCAGGACCTCGTGGCGACCAACGCGCTGGGGCGCGCCTTCTACTCACCGCTGATCGGCGACGGCGGCCGCACGCCGAACTTCGCCCGCTTCCAGTTCCTGGACCCCGCGGCCCGCGAGTTCTACCCGGAGTGGGACCGGTTCGCCCAGATGTGCGTGGCCATCATCCGGGCCGAGGCCGGGCGCGACCCGCACGACAAGGGCATCCAGGACCTCGTGGGCGAGCTGTCGACGCGCAGCGAGCTGTTCCGCAGGCTCTGGGCCGCGCACGACGTCCGCACCCACGGCAGCGGCACCAAGCGGTTCCGGCACCCGGTGGTGGGCGAGCTGACCCTCGTCTACGAGGAGTTCGCGCTGACCGCCGAGCCGGGCCAGGTCATGCTCGTCTACACGGCCGAGCCCGGCTCGCCGTCGGCGGAGGGGCTGCGCCTGCTCGCGTCCTGGTCGGCGGAGCACGCCCCGGCCTGAGCCCTGGGTGCGCCACAGGCCGCGTTGGCGGTGTTTGGTTGGTCGGTTGCTTGTTGGGCTGGTGTGTGGTCGGTCTGTTGCCTGTCGGGCTGGTGTGTGATCGGTCGGTTGCCCGCCGGGCTGGTCGGTGATCGGTCGGTTGCCTGCCGGGTTAGTGGGGGATCGGTCGGTTGCCCGCCCGGGCTGGTGCGCGATCGGTCCCCTGCCTTGAGATCGGTCGCTCAACCGACCGATCTCAAGGCAAGCGACCGAGTTCTCGCGCGAGGTCCGTGCAGGTGACCGAATGCCACCGTCCCGCCACCGTCCCGCCGTCGGCCCGGCACCGTTCAGGGCTGGCGCGGCGCCGCGCTCGAACGTCGCACGTGCAGCACGGCGGGTGCCTCGTACCGCACGGGTTCGGTGCGCCCCGCCAGCCGTTCGAGCAGCAGCCGCACCGCCTCGCGGCCCAGGGTGATGCCGCTCTGGTCCACGCTGGTGAGGGAGACGAGGGGGTGCCGGGCGATCGGCACGTCGTCGTAGCCCACCACCGTGACGTCCTGGGCGTCGAGGCCGGCCTCCGCGACGGCGCTCAGCACGCCGATCGCCAGGGTGTCGTTGCCCGCGAAGATCGCGGTGGGCGGTTCGGGGGAGGCCAGCAGGGTGCGGGTCGCGGCGTGGGCCTCGGAGCCGTCGAACATCGTGTGCACCACCACGGGCTCGAGGCCCCTGGCCCGCATCCGTTCGCGGTAGACGGCGGTGCGTGCGACGTGCGGCTCCTCGCCGGCCTGGCCTGCCCACGGCGGCTCGGGCCGGGACGGGTGGATGGTCAGGTGGGCGATGCGCCGGTGGCCGAGGTCGAACAGGTGCGACATGACCTGGTCGGCGCCGGACCGGTCGTCGCCCGTGATGGTGTCGTAGCGGTCGGACCGGTCGTGCCGGCCGATCATCACCAACGGGGTGTGCTCGGCGATCTGGTCGAGCCAGGCGGGGTCGACGCGAGGAGAGATGGCCACGATGCCGTCCACCTGCCGGTCCGCGAGGCTGTTGATCGCCACGTCGCTCTTCTGGTCCCGGCCGAGCGGGGCGATGATCATCTCGTACGGGGTGGCGGCCAGGGCCTCGGTGGCGCCGTCGACGATCATGGTGAGGAAGTCGTTGCCGACCTGGGGCACCTCGAAACCGAGCGTGAAGCTTGCCCCGCGCATCGCCCGCGCGGCGACCCGGGGCCGGTACCCCAGGCGCTCGATCGCCGCCTCGACCTGTGTGCGCATGTGGTCGCTGACGCCGTACGCGTTGCGGATCACCTTGGACACGGCAGCGCGGGAGACGCCGGCCTCGCGGGCGACGTCCTGGATCGTCGAGGGGCGCAGCCCCGGTCCGGCGGGCGCCGGAGGTGTGCGGGGGACCGGCGGTCGTGCGGCCCGGGGCTCTGAGGTCACGGCTCTGTTCCCGATTCTGTAGATCGGTTGACACCCTATAGGGCGCTCGCTAGCGTGAGCGCACTGAAAGGATTCATTCCGCAGAGTGTAGATCGCTCTACGATCCTTTCGCTCTACAAGGAGGTAGAGAGATGCACCGCGCACTTCGTCGTCGGGCGGTCGTGGCCGCCGCGGCGCTCCCGCTCGCCGTCCTCGCCGGCTGCTCGTCCGGCGGATCGGGTGACGGCACCACCGAGATCACCTTCCTCACCTCGAACGACGCCCCGAACCCCGAGACCGCCGAGGCTCTGGCCGCAGCGTTCGAGGAGGAGCACCCCGACGTCTCCGTCACCGTCGAGATCCGGCCCGGCGGCACCGAGGGCGACAACCTGGTCAAGACCCGCCTGTCCACGGGGGAGATGGCCGACGTCTTCTACTACAACTCCGGCTCCCTGCTCCAGGCGCTCAACCCGGACTCCACGCTCGTGGACCTGAGCGACCAGGAGTGGGTGGGCTCGCTCACCGAGGAGTTCGTCCCGACGGTGAGCACCGACGCCGGCACCTACGGTGCGCCGCTGGGCGCCTCGTTCGCGGGCGGCATCGTCTACAACAAGCCGCTCTACGAGGAGCTCGGTCTGGAGATCCCGGAGACCTGGGACGAGTTCATGGCGAACAACGAGACCATCGCCGCCGAGGGCGACGGCGTGGCCCCGGTCATCCAGACCTACGGCGAGACCTGGACCAGCCAGCTCTTCGTGCTGGGCGACTTCGCCAACGTGCTCGCCGTCGACCCCGAGTGGGCCGACCAGTACACGGCACACGAGCGCTCCTACGCCGAGGAGCCCGCGCTGCTGGGATTCGAGCACCAGCAGGAGGTCGCCGAGGCCGGGTACTTCAACGAGGACTTCCCGTCCGCCACGTTCCCCGACGGTGCCCGCATGGTCGCCGAGGGCGAGGGCGCGCACTACCCGATGCTCTCCAGCGTGATCCAGACGATCCTGCAGAACACCCCCGACGCCGTGGACGACATCGGCTTCTTCGCGCTGCCCGCGCAGGACGCCGAGCACACGCAGGCGACCATCTGGCAGCCCAACGCGCTCTACGTCCCGCGGTCCACCGAGGGCGCCGAGCTGGAGGCGGCCAAGGAGCTCGTCGCGTTCGCGAACAGCGAGGCCGGGTGCGAGATCCAGAACGAGCTGCTGCCGCCCGCCGGGCCGTACGCGGGCACGTGCGAGGTGCTCGACTCCGCTCCGCCGCTCCTGGACGACATCCAGGCCTACTTCGACGCCGGCAAGGCCGCCAACGCCCTGGAGTTCAGCTCCCCGGTCAAGGGCCCGAACCTGGAGAAGGTGACGGTCGAGGTGGGTTCCGGCATCAAGACGGCGCAGGAGGCCGCCGAGTTCTACGACCAGGACGTCGAGAACCAGGCCCGTCAGCTCGGCCTCGAGGGATGGTAGCGGCGGCGACCGCCGAGGTGCGGACCGGCAGGCGCCGCCGGACGGCGGGGTCCACCTCGGCCACCCAGCGCAGCATCTACCCGTCGTGGTTCTACCTGCCGGCCGCGGCGCTCTACCTCGTGTTCTTCGCGGTGCCGACGTTCGCGTCGTTCTGGTTCAGCCTCACCCGCTGGACCCTGTTCGACACCGAGTTCATCGGCCTGGAGAACTTCGTCCAGTTCTTCAGCGAACCGCAGCTCTCCCGCGGCTTCGTGAACACGCTGATCTACGGGTTCGTGACCTCGGGCGCCAAGGTGGTGCTGGGGCTGGCGCTCGCGGTGCTGCTCACCTCGCAGCTCGTGGGCCGCGGCTACCTGCGGTCGGTGGTGTTCTTCCCGGTGCTGGTCTCCACCATCGGCGTCGGCATCACGTTCAAGGCGCTGCTCGACCCGTTCGACGGCGTCGTGAACACCATGCTCGCCGCGTTCGGGATCGAGGGGCCGGGGTGGTTCACCGACCCGAACCAGGCGCTGCTGACCATCGCGGCGGTCGACGTCTGGAAGGGGCTCGGCATCGCGACGCTCATCTACATCGCGGGCATCGTCGCGATCCCGCAGGAGTACTACGAGGCCGCGCGGGTCGACGGTGCGGGCCGGTGGCAGCAGTTCCGCTCCATCACGCTGCCGCTGGTCCAGCCCGCCACCGCCACGGTGATCATCCTGTCGCTGATCGGCGGCCTGCGGTCGTTCGATCTCATCTGGGCCACCACGGGCGGCGGGCCGGGGTTCACCAGCGACGTGATCGGGTCCGTCATCTACAAGCAGTACCAGGCCGGCTTCTACGGGCTGTCCACCGCGGGCAACGTGATCCTCTTCCTGGTGGTCACCGCGGTGATGGTGCCGGTCTCGATGCTGCTCAACCGCAAGGAGGTCGAGCGATGAGGCGCACCGGTTCCTGGGTGGTCGGCATCGTGGCCATCGCGCTCTCCGTGGTGGTCTTCCTCGTCCCGTTCGCCTTCATCTTCCTCACGGCGTCGAAGGACGCGTCGTCGGCGTCGCGGCTGGAGTTCTCCTGGCCGCAGGAGTGGGCGTTCTTCGACAACCTCACCGAGGTGCTCACCACGCGGGACGGCATCGTGGTGCGGGCGTTCGTCAACAGCACGGTGCTGACCGTGGTGAGCGTCGCGATCATGGTGGTGCTCGCGGCGATGGTCGGCTACCTGCTGCAACGGCGCCGCACCCGGCTCAACCCGGTCGTCAACTTCCTCGTGCTGGCGGGCCTCATCGTGCCGCCCGCCGTGGTGCCGACCATCTGGGTGCTGCAGCAGACCGGCCTGTTCAAGACCATGCCCGGCCTCATCCTCGTCGAGGCCACGTTCGGTCTGTCGTTCTGCATCCTGCTGTTCCGTGCGTTCGTGGCCACCATCCCGCGCGAGCTGGACGAGGCGGCGATCATCGACGGCGCCGGGCCGCTGCGGCTCTTCTTCACCGTGGTGCTGCCGCTGCTGCGGCCCGTGATCATCACGATCGTCGTGGTGCAGGCCGTCAACGTGTTCAACGACTTCACGAACCCGCTGTACTTCCTGCCCGGCGACGAGAACGCGACCGTCCAGCTCACGCTCTACAACTTCCAGAGCCAGATGGTCAGCCAGTTCAACCTGCTGTTCATGGACATCCTGCTGATCACGGTGCCGCCGCTGGTCATGTACATCTTCTTCAACCGCCAGATCGTGGCCGGCATGACGTCCGGCGCCGTCAAGGGCTGAGAGGTTCGCATCGCATGAGCAACTACACCCACGTCCGCGAGCTGCGCGTCGAGCGCCGCACCGACGGCGCGTACGCCGACACCCCCACGCCCCGGCTGAGCTGGACCGTCGAGAGCGACGTGCCCGGCTGGTGGCAGGCCGGCGCCGAGGTGCGGCTCGACGGCGAGCACGTCGCCCGCCTCGACACCGACGAGTCGCACTTCGTGCCCTGGCCGTTCGACGCCCTGGCCCCGCACGCCCGGCACACCCTGGAGGTGCGCGTCACGGGTACCGACGGCGGCACCTCGCCCTGGAGCGCCCCCGTCGCCCTGCGCAGCACCTTCCTGGCCGACGGCGAGTGGACCGCCCCGTTCGTGGGGCTCGCCGAACCACCCGTGCCCGCGACCCCGGGCCTGCTGCGCACCGAGCTCGACCTGGGCGGCGAGGTCGCGAGCGCGACCCTGTACGCGTCGGCCCACGGCGTCTACCAGGTGGAGATCAACGGGCAGGACGTCGACGACGCCGTGCTCAAGCCCGGCTGGACCGCCTACCAGCACCGCCTGGTGCACGAGGCGACCGACGTGACGGCCCTGCTGCGCCCCGGCGCGAACGCCGTCGGCGTGCGGCTGGCCGGCGGCTGGTGGACCGAGAGCTACGGGTTCCACGGCGAGGCCCGCCCCTTCTACGGCGAGCAGCCGGCCGTGGCCGTGCAGCTCCACGTCGTGCTCACCGACGGCACCACCCGCGTGCTGACCACGGGCCCGGACTGGCGCGGCGCGGTCGCGGGCCCGGTCACGGCCAGCGGCATCTACGCCGGCGAACGGATCGACGCCCGCCGCGCGCTGCCCGGCTGGAGCCTGCCCGGGTTCGACGACTCGGCCTGGTCGCCCGTCCGCACCGACGACGACGCCGTCGTGCCCGAGCCCGCCCTGGCCGAACCCGTGCGCCGCGTCGACGAGCTCGGCGTCCAGGACGTCATCACCACGCCGTCGGGGCGCACCGTGCTGGACTTCGGCCAGAACCTCGTCGGCCGGCTCCGGGTGCGCGTGTCGGGCGAGGCCGGCCAGGTGATCACCCTGCGGCACGCCGAGGTGCTGGAGCACGGCGAGCTCGGCGTCCGCCCGCTGCGGCACGCCGAGGCCACCGACCGCCTCGTGCTGTCCGGCGGGCAGGACGTGTTCGAGCCCGAGTTCACGTTCCACGGGTTCCGGTACGCCGAGGTGGACGGCTGGCCCGGACGGCTCGACCTCGCGACGGCCCAGGAGGCCGTCACGGCCGTGGTGATCAGCAGCGACATGCGCCGCACCGGGTGGTTCGAGTGCTCCGACGAGCGCGTCAACCGGCTGCACGAGAACGTCGTGTGGGGCATGCGCGGCAACTTCGTCTCCCTGCCCACCGACTGCCCCCAGCGCGACGAGCGCCTCGGCTGGACGGGCGACATCCAGGTCTTCGGCCCCACGGCGAGCTACCTCTACGACAGCGACGCCTTCCTGGCCTCCTGGCTGCGCGACGTCGCCGCCGAGCAGGCCGCACGCGACGGCGTCTGCCCCATCGTGGTGCCGTTCGTGCTGCCCTTCGGCTCCCAGCCCGCGGCCGCCTGGGGCGACGCCGCGACCGTGGTACCCACCACCCTCCTGGAGCGCTTCGCCGACCGGCGGGCGCTCGCGGAGCAGTACCCGAGCATGCGCGCCTGGGCCGACGTGCTGGTCGGCCTGTCGGGCGAGCGGCTGCTGTGGGAGGGGATGTTCCAGTTCGGCGACTGGCTCGACCCCGACGCGCCGCCGGACGACCCCGCCGGAGCCAAGACCGACCCCGACATCGTCGCGAGCGCGTACGTGGTGCGGTCGCTGCAGCTCGTCACCGCGGCCGCGCACGAGCTCGGGGACATCGCGGCCGCCACCCGGTACGCCGACCTCACCGAGCGCGCCCGGCAGGCCTGGGTCCGCGAGTACACGACGCCGTCCGGCCGCGTCGTGTCGGACGCCCAGACCGCCTACGCGCTCGCCATCGCCTTCGACCTGGTCGACGACGCGACGCGCGCCCTCATGGGCGACCGGCTCGCGTGGCTCGTGCGCCGCGCCGGCTACCGGATCGGCACCGGCTTCGTGGGCACCCCGATCGTCCAGGACGCCCTGACCTCGACGGGTCACGCCGACGTCGCCGCCCGCCTGCTCCTGCAGACCGGCGTCCCCTCCTGGCTGTACGCCGTGACCATGGGCGCCACCACGGTCTGGGAGCGCTGGGACAGCATGCTGCCCGACGGCAGCATCAACCCCGGCGAGATGACGTCGTTCAACCACTACGCGTTCGGCGCCGTCGCGGACTGGCTGCACCGCACGGTGGCCGGGCTGGCGCCCGGCACGCACGGGTACCGGCGGCTGCGGGTCGCGCCCGTGCCGATCGCCGGGCTCGACCACGCGGCGACCCGGTTCGAGAGCCCGTACGGGACGGCGGAGGCCGGGTGGACGGCCCGCGACGGGCAGGTCGTGGTCCGCGCGGTGGTGCCGCCGAACACCCGCGCGGAGGTGCTGCTGCCCGGGGGAGACCGCCTGGAGGTAGGGGCCGGCCGGCACGAGTGGACCGTCGCCGACCCCCGCACGCGGCCCGCGCCCGCCCCCGTCACGCTGGGCTCGACGCTCGGCGAGGTCGCCGACGACGCCGAGGCCTACGCGCTGGTCCAGGCCACCGTCGAGGAGCTCGCGGGCCGGCGGACCAGCGCCCTGCGCTCGCTGCGGGAGTGGACCGACCAGCGCACTCTGGAGGAGGAGCTGACACGGCTGGCCCCGGCGGCACGCGAGCGCGTGGGCGCGGCGCTGGAGGTGCTCAGCTCTCGGCGGGGTAGTCGGTCGTGACGGCGAGCGCCCGTGACGCCGCGACGTCGTCGGCCAGGGCCTGGAGGCGGCCGTCGGCGAGGGCGAGGGAGTCCGAGCCCAGGAGCTGGTGAAGCGGCGCGTCCCCGCCGGTCGCCACGGTGATGATCGCCGTGGCGGCCCGGGCGGGGTCGCCCGGCTGGGTGCCGGGGATCTGGTGCAGGTGCTGGTCGACCATCTCGCGGATCGCGGGGTAGGCGTCGCTGGTGGCGGCGGGCAGGCCGACCGAGACCGGGCGCAGGAAGTCGGTGCGCATGTAGCCGGGCTCCACGCTGTTCACCCGGATGCCGTGGTCGGCGACCTCGGCGGCCAGGGACTCGGTGATCGCCTCCAGCGCGAACTTGCCGGCGGTGTAGAGGCTCCAGCCCGGGAAGGAGAGCAGCCCGAGCACGGAGGAGACGTTGATGACGTGGCCGCTGCGGTGCGCCCGGAAGTGGGGCAGCACGGCGCGCAGCACGTTCCAGACGCCGAAGACCTGCACGTCGAACATGGCGCGCGCGTCGGCGTCCGAGACCTCCTCGACCGCGGCGAGGTAGCCGTAGCCCGCGTTGTTGACCACGACGTCGAGGGTGCCGAAGCGGTCGATCGTCTCCGTGACGGCCCGGGTGACCTGCTCCTGGTCGGCCAGGTCGACGGTCAGGGGCAGCAGGCGCGTGGTGTCGCTCCCGGCCAGGGCCGTCGTGAGGCGTTCGGTCGAGCGGGTGGTGGCGGCGACCTGGTCGCCGCGGTCGAGGAGCTGGCGCACCAGCTCGAGGCCGAGCCCGCGGGAGGCGCCGGTGACGAACCAGGTGGCGGGGCGGTCGGTGGGGTAGGTCATGGGAGTTCTCCTTCGTGGTGCGGTGGATGCCGGCACTGCCTGCCGACGTCCACCAGCCTTCCGCCGGAACAGGCACTCCGGGGGCGCATACCGGGCCCGGCGGAACCTCGGTCGCGCCTGACCAGGACGCGGAGGTCCACCCAGACGGCTGCGCCGCACGGACCCGGCCGCGCAGAATGAGGACATGCCCGAGAAGAACACCGAGCTGGCCGACTTCCTGCGGCGCGCCCGCAGCCAGTGCGACGCCTCGCGGGCCGGCCTGCCGGCCGACGGCCGGGTGCGCCGCGTGCCCGGCCTGCGCCGGGAGGAGGTCGCCTTCCTGGCGGGCGTGTCCACCGACTACTACGCGCGTCTGGAGCAGGGGCGGCGGATCGTGCCGTCGCCGTCGGTCGTGGACGCCATCGGCCGCGCGCTCGACCTCGATGCGGCGGGGCGGGCCCACCTCGCCGACCTGATCGGCCTGGGCACCACGAGGCCGCAGCAGCGGTCCCGTCCCGTCCAGCGCGTGCGCCCCGGCCTGTACCAGCTCCTCGACGCGCTGGACGACGTGCCGGTGCTGGTGCTCGGCCGCCGGTCGGACGTGCTGGCACAGAACCGCATGGGCCGGGCGCTGTTCACCGACTTCGAGCGGTTCCCCGCACCGCGGCGCAACTACGCGCGGTGGATGCTGCTCGACGACGAGGCGCGGTCGCTGTTCGTCGACTGGGAGGAGCAGGCGCGCGTGGCCGTCGAGAGCCTCCGCCTGGAGGCGGGCAACGATCCCGAGGACCGGGCGACGGCCGAGCTGGTCGCGGAGCTGCGCCAGTCCGCACCCGAGTTCGGCAGGTGGTGGGACGAGCACCGCGTCAACCGGCGCACGTACGGCGCCAAGCGGCTGCGGCACCCGGTGGTCGGGGACCTCACGGTCGGGTACGAGACGCTCACCCTGCCCGGCGACGCCGACACCACGCTGTACGTCTACTCGACGGAGCCGGGCTCGCCGTCGGCCCGGGCGCTGGACCTGCTGGCGAGCTGGTCGCTCACCGGAGATCCCGCCGCGCACTGACCCATCCGATCCGGGCGTGGGTCCGAACCCCTGCTGAGCCCCGCCGGCCGTCCGGTACGACGGCCGAGGGGTGCGCACGGACACCCACCCAGGATGGAGATCAGCGATGACGCAGTACACGCCCTCGACACGTACCAGGGCACCGCACCAGTGGCTCGCCGTGACGATCGGCGCGGTCTACCTCGTGGTCGGCATCGCGGGGTTCTTCGTGACCGGCTTCAGCGGTTTCGCCGAGCACGACCACGGCCAGACGCTGCTCGGTTTCGCCGTGAACCCGCTGCACAACATCGTGCACATCGTGATCGGCCTGCTCGGCCTCGCGCTGTGGTCCACGCCGGGCCGGGCCCGGACCTTCGGCTGGCTGCTCGCCGTCGGGTACGGCGCGACGTTCGTGTTCGGCCTGTTCGCGGTGAACAACCCCGGCATCAACATCATCAACATCAACGCTGCGGACAACGTGCTGCACGTCCTGAGCGCGCTGGCCGGCCTGGCCATCGCCCTGTGGCCGGCCCGCTCGACCACGACGGCGGCGTCGCACGCCTGACGCCACGACCTGTCCGGGTGCCCCCGGAGGTGGACGGTTGTTCACCAGGCCGCTGGGGACCGTCATGCCATGCATGACGGTCCCCAGCGGCCTGGTGAACGAGGGTCAGGCGGCCGTGATCGCCGTGATGAAGCCGGCAGCAGCCAGGGTCAGGACGGTGGTCCAGGCGACGATGGCGATGACCTGCCAGAGGATGACCCAGTTCTTGCTCACGCCGGAGGCGACCAGGGTCGCGGCCGTCAGGTGGGTGGGCAGCGCCAGCGGGCCGAGCAGGCTCGCCCCGGGGACGCCGAACCGCACGAGCCAGCGGCGCAGACGCTTCTGGCCCTTGGCCTTGCGGGTGGTGGGCTCGGCGTCGCCGACGCCGTTGCCGTCGGCGTCGGGCTGCGGCTCGGCCCCCGGGCCTGCCGTGGCGTCCGGCTCCGCCTCGGGGCGTGGCCCCGCGCCCGTACCAGGGCCGGCCGCGACGGTGGTGCCGGCGCCTGCCGGGACCGCCCGGGCCGCCACGGGTGCACCGGCGTCCGCCGCGACCTTCCGGGCGCGGCGGGCCTGGACCGCGCCTCGGGCCCGCGAGCTGAGCAGCACCACCAGCACGACGGCGATGATGTTGCCCGCCGCGCCGGAGACGCCGGCGACCACCGGGTTGATGCCCGCGAGGACGCCCAGCGCCGCCGATCCCTCGCCCTCGATGTACGGGATCGCGCCGGCGAACGCGACGATCAGGGGCTGCACCAGCTCAGGCACCTGCGCCACCAGGTCCTGAAGGTCCTCGTAGGGGTTGAAGCCTGCCATGGGCGTCTCTTCCGACGGGGCGCCCGAGACGGGCGCCGGGTTTCTACGGCCGGCTGTCCGCCGGCGTAAGCCAGTAGAAACCGTGTCCCAGGAACAGGGTCAACGGGTGCGTCCTGGGGTGCGCGTCACACGGGACGGCGCGACCGGCCCGCCGTCCGCTCCTCGCGGAGCGCGACCTCCAGCGCCAGGAACGCCAGCACGTCCAGCAGCAGTCCGAAGGCCGCCGTCCACCGCACCGCACGGAACACCAGGACCTGCGTGAACAGCAGGCTGACCAGCACGGCCCGGCGCACCCAGGCGGCACCGTGCAGGCGGTCCCGGCGGCCGACCACGACGCCCACGGCGAGGAGCACCACCGACGCCGTGACCGCCACGAGGATCGCGACACCGGTCCACGTGGGCAGCCCGGGCACCAGACCCTGGACGATGCGCACGCCGACCGTGGCCTCCGCGGCGCTCGTGACCAGGAGCAGCGAGATCACCAGCCATGCCACCCAGGCGCGGTCCACGAGCGCGTCCAGCCCGCGCACCACCCGGTCCACGCCGGAACGGACCAGGTCGGGCACGTCGGCGTCGTCGTCGGGGACGGCCTCGACGAGGCGGGTGACCAGGTCGGCGCCCGGCTCGCCGGCACCGCGCCGCGCGAGGGTGCGCGCCTCCTCGCGGGCGTCCGGGGTGAACCCGCCGGCCAGGCCGGTGGCGAGCCGGTCGGCGGCGACCGCCAGGTACTCCGCCGGGTGGTGCGGCCGGCGGCCGTGCAGCCCCTCGACGACGAGCACGAGCAGCACCGTGACGACGTAGATGATCGCGGCGGTGGGCGCGTAGAAGTAGTCGTTGTCGGAGGTGACGAACTTGCCCACCTCGTCGATGAACAGCCCGAAGCCGACACCGCCGAGGATCGCGCCGAGCGAGCGGGGCACCGGGCCCACGTACGAGAGCAGCAGCATGATCGCCAGGGCCATGAGGAGGCCGCCCCACAGCACGTGGGCGACGTGCAGGCCACCGCCGCCGATCTGCGGGTAGCCCGTCGCGGCGAGGTAGGCCCGGGTGGCGAGCACCGTCACCACGCTCGCGACGAGGAACGTCACCAGGTGCCGGACCGCGGAGGTGTCGCGTGGTGCCCCGAGCCGCAGCAGGCGCCCCCGGCCCGCGAGGCTCACCGGTCCGGTGCGTGGTTCGTCGGTCATACGGCCCCCGTCGTCGCCCTGTCGCCGGCGCGCGGGCCGGTGTCGTCCCAGGCCATCCTCTCGCAGGGGGTGCGCCGGGTTCCACCGGCACGGGTCGGGGGGGCGGCACCGTCCCGGGCGATCGTGCCGGCGGCGGCCGCCGTCCGTGAGGCCCGGACGACGGCCGCCGGCGGTCAGGCCGTCCGCGCGATGGCGATGTTGGTGTTGCTGCGCGCCCCGGCCTCGTAGAACATGTACAGCCGCCCGCCCTCCTCGGCGAAGCTCGGTGCCGCGGCCCGGGTCGCGACCGGCTCCGTGTAGAGCACGCCCAGGTGGTTCTCCCGGTCGAAGCTCGTGCCGACGTCGGCCACGTGGATGGTGCCGGACCCGCTGTGGTAGACCACGTGGCCACCGCCGTTGCGGGACCAGTAGTGCGCTCCCGAGAGCTGGCCGCCCTCGCCCGAGCGCGGCGAGATCAGGGGCTGGTGCTTGAACTGCCAGCCCGAGGCGAGCCGGTCGGACCAGCCGATGAAGATCTTGCGCGTCCCGGCCTGGGCGCCCATGAAGAGCATGATGTGCGTGCCGGACTGCGTCGGGTGCGGGAACACCCGGGCGTACGACGTCTCGGTGACGTCGGAGGGCAGCATCCCCGTGTGCAGCACGGTGGCGCCGTAGGTGAAGTTCACGCCGTCGTCCGACGTCGCGACCCGGGTGGTCGTGTTCTCCCCGTGGAAGAACAGGTAGATGCGGCCGTCGTCGGCGTTCCAGACCGCGTGCGGGCTGGAGACGTGGCTCACCGAGTAGTGCGGTGACCAGGTGCGGGAGATGATCGGGTTGTTCGGGTACTCGCGCCACGGGCCGGCCAGCGAGTCGGCGTACGCCAGGCAGATCCCGCCCGGGGCGTCGTGCGGCGCGTAGTACATGTACCAGGCGCCGAGCGGGTTGCGGACCTTGCCCGCCACGTGGCGCACCGAGGGAAAGATGATCTCCTTGCGCGCCGGGGCGTAGGCGAGCTGGGACCTGTCCATGGCGGCGCCCAGCCGGGTGAAGGTGGGAAAGCCCGGCACCGCGGCGGCGGCCGGGGCACCGGCCGCCGCGCCGACGCCGAGGGCGGCGGCCGAGCCGAGCACCGCGGCGCCGACCAGCAGGCTCCGTCGGCCGAGCAGCGGTGGTGTGCCGGTGGCGTCGGAACCGGCGCCCGGTGTGCCGGCGGTGGATCCCGGGCCGAACCTGTCGTCGAACGTCATGGCGACTCCGCTCCGGCCCGTGCGGCTGCCGCGCTCCGGTGCGCGACGGCGGATCACGCCGGGCCACTAGGTGTCGAATGTCGGGCCAGGGCGGTGACCCGGTCAACCGGATGATAAGAACCATCACCTGGCGGCCCGGCCGTCGCCTGCGTCCGACCCGTCGACCGGGGAGCGGGGCGCGCGCCGCCGGGGTCGTGCTCAGTCCGTGACGTGGGCCTGCCGCGCGTGTACCGGCAGGAGGTCGACGACGAACGTGGCGGGCACCGCGGTCCCGTCGAGGGTCCGCGCGGAACCGTTGCCCCGGCCGTTGCCGTTGCTGTTGCCGTTGCCCTGACCGCCACCGTTGCCGTGCCCGGGTCCCTTGCCTGGTCCGGCGCCGGGCCCCTTGCCTGGTCCGGCGCCGTTGCCGTTGCCCGGGCCCTGGTCGTTGTCCTGGGTCGGGCCCTTGCCGTTCGGGTTGCCGGGGTTGCCAGGAGGCCCGCCCGCCGGCGGCTCGGGCTCGGCCGGCGGCTCGGGTGCGGGCGGGGGTTCCGGCGCGGTGGGTGGCTCGGGTGCGGGCGGCGCCTCGGGTTCCGGTGCGGGTGCCGCGGGCTCCTCCGGGGCGGGCTCGACCGGGGGAGCGGCGGACCCGGGCGCGTCGGTACCGGCGTCCGGCGCGGCGTCGGCGGGCGGCGGGTCGGACAGCGGCTCCGCCGCCTCCGGCTCGGGCTCGGGTCCGGCCGGCGGCTCGGGCGCCGCGACCTGCTCGATCACCGGTTCGGCCGGCTCGGAGACGTCCTCGGGGCGTGGGGCCGCCGCGGAGGTCGGCTCCGCGCCGCCCGGCGCGGGGGTGTCCGGCGCCGGACGCCCGGGCGGCGGAGCCTCCGGCGCCGTCGGGCGGGCCGGTGCGGTGCCGGTGTCCGGACCCGCGATGGTCTGGGCGGGTGGCTGGTCACCCTGGCCGCCGAGCGAGGCCCAGGCGATCCCGCCCAGGACGAGCACGGCCGCGACACCTGCCGCCACCGCACCCTGCTGTGCCCGGGGCAGGCGCGGTCCGGTCGCGGCACCGCCCACGGTGCCGACCCCTGCGGTGGCGAGCGCGGCGCCCAGCGTGCCCGTGGCCACCGCGCCCGCGACCAGGTGTTGTCCGAGGTCGCGGAGCATCCAGGAGACTTCGCGGACGTCGATGAAGGCGCGGGTGCAGTCGGCGCAGCCGTCCATGTGGACCTCGAGGCGGTGCTGGCGGCGGGGCAGCATGCGGCCTTTGAGGTAGTCGTGCATGCCGGCGCGGGTGGTGCGGCACTCGGGTTCGGTCACGGCCTGGGCGTGGGCGGCGGCGAACGCTCCGGCGAGGCGTTCCTCGGCGCGGCGTAGCCGCATGGTCACGGCGTGGGGGCGGACGCCCAGGCCGGTGGCGATGTCGGTGACGGCTTTGTCGTGCACGTGGCGGTCGAACAGGATCTGGCGGTCGTCGTCGGCCAGGTCGGCCAGGGCGGTGCGGAGCATGCCGGCGTCGGCCTGGCGTTCGGCGTCGAGCTCGGCGCCGTGGGCGGGTGGGGTCAGGCCGTCGAGGGTGTCGTCCTCCACGAGGGTGGTGCGGCCTTGCTCGCGGGTCATGGAGATGGCTTCGTTGACCGCGGCGCGTCGCCAGTAGGGGGCGGGGTCGGTGATGGTGCCGCCGGTGGAGACGATGCGGATCATCTTCTCCAGGGCGCGGCTGGTGGCCTCCTCGGCATCGATCCCGGGTACCCGGGCTGCTACCGAACGCACGACGTTACGACGATGCACGACCCAGTCGTGCACGCCCGGCTCCAGCATGCTCATGTCTCCTCCTCCCGCCACACCGATGGACGACCCTTTAAAGGCAGATGGGATTTATGTCCTAAATGGGCCCCTGAAATGCGCCCGGGGTCGATGACACAGCATACGGAATTGGCTCCTGGCGTCCCGTCGGTGGTGGTGAAGTGAGGGCGGTGAACGGCGCGATGCCGCGGCTCCCGTCCCAGGGTGAAATCCGTGCGAGGTGCTCCCGGTGCGGGCGCGCGGAATTGCCCCGGTGTCCTTTCCGGCGTCTTTCTCAGGGGTGTGCTCATGGGCGTGGCGGTTGGCCGCGCCATGGCAGGCCCGGTCCGGTCCGGCGCCCGTGCTGGGCCTCCGGGCCCAGGGAATCTGGGTACACGGTTGGGTCGCCGGGCCGTCGTTCCTCGCTGCGCCCGTTCCTACCGTGAGTGAATGGCCGGCGACGTCGAGGTGAACGCAAGTTGTCGTGCTGGGGTGCGCGACCGGGCCCGGCGCTCGTCGCGCGAGTCCGGGCAGGCGCTGACGGAGTACGTCGCGGTCATCGGCGTGCTGCTGCTGGTGGTCGCTGTGGTCTTCGCGGCCGCCAGCCCGGTGGCGGCGGACATCGGCGAGCAGTGGCTGTGCGCCGTCGACCCGATCGTCAAGGAGGACGGCGCGGAGGGTTGCGTGGACGAGGACGGCGGCCCGGGGGAGCCGGGCGACACGCCCGGCCCCGGCGACGACTACAGCCCGCCGACGGGCGACTGCGAGCAGGACGTGACGTTCGACTTCGTCGACAGACCGGACTCGCCGTGGGACACGGCGGTGGTGCAGATCGACTGCGTCTGGTACCCGGGCCCGACCCTCTGCTTCTCGGCGGACATGCCCGACGGGCACCTCGACCGCGACGTCGGCGACCGCGTGTACCTGGAGGAGGAGATCCAGGATTTCGTGGACTGCGTGCTGGACGGCCGCGGTGGGCCGAAGGACGACCCCGACGACGCTTCCTGCGTGAACACGATGCCCACCAGCGAGGAGTTCGACGAGGACGCCCCGCCCCGCGTGCAGGTGGGCTGCCGGGAGTACCCCGTGCCCAAGGGGTGCGAGAAGGAGTGGGCGGCCTACGAGGACGCCGAGCCCGGCCGGGAGCGCGCCGCACGCTCCGGGGAGCTGGCCAACTGCATCGTCGAGAAGTACAAGTCCATGGAACCGACGTGCGTGGTGCAGGCGACCGGTCACGTGGAGAGCTCGGAGATCCAGTTCCTGTTCTTCCGGTGGGGCGACAGCAACGGCACGCTCATCGAGAAGCTGGGCGACGGGCGCATCCGCATCCACATCCTCACCGGGGTGGAGACGGGTGCGGGCGTGAGCGGCAGCGACGTGGGCGGCTCGCCGGTCAGCTTCGACATCGCCGGCATCACCGGGTACGGCACCGACAAGACGTACGAGTTCACGGACATGACCAAGGCTCAGGAGTGGATCAACTGGTACAAGAAGTACGACATGGCCAAGTCCATCGTCTACAGCGGCGGCGGCCGCAACTGCCCGCCGCCCATGAGCTACTGCCCGCCGCCACCCGACCACATGCCCGACGTCGGCGACGTGCAGGACCTCCAGGACGAGGAGCCCGAGCACCACGAGCTGGCCGAGGCGGACAGCGACATCAAGAAGGTGAAGCTCAAGGGCGGCCTCAGCCTGACCGGCAAGAACGGGCCGTTCTCCCTGACGGGCAGCGTCGAGGGCGGCTACGAGGGCGAGGTCCAGGTCGAGGACCGGCGGTGGTCGGACGGCAGCCGCACGGCCACGTACACGTCGTCCGACATCGGCGGGTTCCTGATCGGGGCCTCGCTGGGCGGCAAGAAGCCGTTCACCAAGGACAAGGACGGCAAGGAGACCAGCTCCGGCTCGGGGGCCGGCTCGGGCTCGGTGGGCATGGAGTGGAAGGGCACCACGAGCACCACGGCCGCCTGGGACAAGGAGGGCAAGCTGGCCAAGCTCATCATCTCGATGGACGAACAGGTCATGCGCACGCTCTACAAGGCCGGCGTCGACCTGTCGGTGGCGCTGCCGTACGGGTTCGCGGTGAACGGCGGCTACAGCACGTCCGAGGAGTCGGGGACCATCTCCAAGCGCGAGCTGATCATCGACTTCAACCAGTACCCGGAGCTGCGCGAGAAGCTGGGCCCCCGGATCGACGAGGTGTTCCCCCGTGACAAGGAGGGCAACCTCGTGAAGGGCGACGTCGAGATCGACGGGGAGAACGAGGAGGGCGGGCTCCTGTACGACACCGCCGAGGACTACGCCAACGTGCGCGAGCTGACCTACGACGCGACCCGGGCGACCGAGGGCGGCAGCGGCGGGATCACATGGCAGGGCCTGGACCTGTTCAAGGTGTCGTTCACATCGGTGGACGAGGAGCAGATCCTGTCGGAGTCGTCGTTCGAGGTGACCGACGTGGACGGCACCAAGCAGAAGGTCTCGCCGGCCCCGCAGTGCAAGGCCAAGGACTTCGAGCAGCCGCCTGCCTACTACAGCGACGACTTCTCCGACCCGCCCACGCAGATCGGGCAGCAGAGCCACGACATCGGCACCGAGTACGTGGACAACAAGTCGCCCAAGTTCACCGAGGGCACCTACCCGGGCACGGACTACGACGGCGACGTCCCGGGCGACCGGGCCGAGCGGGTGCACTCGCTGCTGGACGAGTACTCCGCGGCCTTCCCGGACAAGAACATCCTGGTGGTGAAGGACTTCGGCAACTTCAGCTTCAGCGGCCTGTTCGGGTTCGTGCACCTGGCGACGGTCGACGGGATGGACGTCATCGGGATCAACCAGGGCACGGTGAAGAACAAGGGTGACGGCGGCTGGATCAACTGGGGGTTCACGGGCAGCTACGACTACGACCCGGACACCAGGACCGTGAAGTTCAAGCAGCCGTGAGCGGTCGGGTGAAACCTTCCCGCGCTCTGGGCCCGTGGCCCCACTGCGTGGTGCCGCAGGCCCATGACCTGCGGTTTCGGTGCAAATCTGTACGCCGACGGGACGTTTCCCGGACAGTTCGAGTTCACGCTCCCGTCCTAGTTTTCGAGCATGACCAGACGAGACCGCGAGGCGGGACAGGCGCTCACCGAGTACGTCGCGGTCATCGGTCTCCTGTTGCTGGTGGTCGGCATCGTGTTCGCCGCGGCGACCCCGGTGGCGGCCGACGTGAGCGAGCAGTGGCTGTGTGCCGTCGACCCGATCGTCAAGGAGGAGGGTGTCGACAGCTGCGGCGACCCCGGCTCCCCGGGGGACCCCGGTGACCCGGGCGACGACGAGTCCCCCGGGGACAGGTACAGCCCGCCCACGGGCCGCTGCGAGGACGACGTGACCTTCGACTTCGTGGACAAGCCCGAGTCGCAGTGGGACACGGCCGTCGTGCAGATCGACTGTGTCTGGTACCCGGGCCCGACCATCTGCTTCTCGGCGAACATGCCCGAGGGGCACCTGGACCGCGACCGCGAGGACCGCGTGTACCGCGAGGACGAGATCCAGGACTTCGTGGACTGCGTGCTCGACGGCCGGGGCGAGCCCAGGGACGACCCGAACGACGAGTCCTGCGTCGCCACCCTGCCCACGAGCGAGGAGTTCGACGAGGACGCCCCGCCGAAGGTGCAGGTGGGCTGCCGCGAGCTGCCTGTGCCCAAGGGTTGCGAGAAGGAATGGGCGGCCTACGAGGACGCCGAGCCCGGCAAGGAGCGTGCCGCACGCGCGGGCGAGCTGGCCAACTGCGTCACCGAGAAGTACGGCTCCATGGAGCTGCCCTGCGTGGTGGAGGCCACGGGACACGTGGACAGCACCAACATCCAGTTCCTGTTCTTCCGCTGGGGCGACAGCAACGGCACGCTCATCGAGAAGCTGGGCGACGGCCGCATCCGCATCCACATCCTCAAGGGCGTGGAGTTCGGCGTGGGCGCCAGCGGCAGCGACGTGGGCGGCACGCCCATCGCCTTCGACATCGCGGGCATCACCGGCTACGCCGAGGACTACACCTACGAGTTCACGGACATGCAGAAGGCCCAGGACTGGATCAACTGGTACAAGAAGTACTCCCTCTCGGCGGAGATCGTGAGCTCCCCGCCGACGCACTGCCCGCCGCCGCACATCAGCTCCTACTGCCCGCCGCCCCCGGACCACATGCCCGACGTCGGGGACGTGATGGACCTTCAGGACGAGGAGCCCGACCACCATCTCGTCGCGACGTCCACGAGCGACATCAAGAAGGTCAAGCTCAAGGGTGGTCTCAAGTGGGGTGCCGGGGTGGGCCCCGTCGAGCTCAAGGGCATGGTCGACGGCGGCTACGAGGGCGAGATCCAGGTCGAGGACCGGCAGTGGTCGGACGGCTCGGTGACCGCCACGTACACCTCGTCCGACATCGGCGGGTTCCTGATCGGCGCCGAGCTGTCCGGCAAGCAGCCCTTCACCAAGAAGAACGACAAGGAGACCAGCTCCGGCAAGGGCAAGGGCAAGGGGCAGGTCGGCATGGAGTGGAAGGGCACCACCAGCACGTCGGTGATCTGGGACAAGGACGGCAAGCTGTCCAAGCTCACGATCGCCATGGACGACCAGGTGATGAAGACGCTCTACAAGGCCGGTATCGACATCGACGTGGTGCTCCCGTACGGCTTCAAGGCGACAGGTGGGTACAGCAAGTCCGAGGAGGAAGGCACTCTCTCGAAGACGGAGCTGATCATCGACTTCAACCAGTACCCGGAGCTGCGCGAGAAGCTCGGCCCGAAGATCGACGAGATCTTCCCCCGCAACGACGACGGCACCCTGAAGAAGGGCGATGTCGAGATCAACGGCGAGGACTCCGAGGGCGGCGAGCTGTACGAGGCCGCCCAGGACTACGCCAACGTGCGCGAGCTCACGTACGACATGGACAGGGTCACCGAGGGGGGCGGGTACGGCCTCAAGTGGGAGGGCCTGGACCTCTTCAAGGTCGACTTCACCTCGGTCGACGAGAACCGGACCCTGTCGGAGTCGTCGTTCGAGGTGACCGACGTGGACGGCAACAAGCAGACCACGTCGCCGGCGCCGCAGTGCCGGGCCAAGGACTTCGAGGCGCCCGACGACTACTACACGAGCGACTTCTCCGCACCGCCGACCCCGACGTTCAGCGGCGGCCAGAGCTTCGGCAACCCATGACCCCCGGTCACTCCCGCACCAGGGCGAGGCGGCTGCCCGGGCGCAGGCCCCAGCGTTCGAAGCTCCCGGCGGGCGCCTCGAGCACCTGGTGCACGCCCCTGCGGGGCCGGGTCACGGCCCACGGGCGCAGCACCTGCGTATGCAGCACCTCCAGGCCGGCGGAGAGCAGGGCGACGTCGAGCGGCACGCGCATCCACGCACCGTGCACCGACGAGCACGGTCGCAGCAGCAGGGCCTCGGGCAGCTCGCGCCGGAACAGCAGGCCGCGTGCGCGGGCCAGGGCGGTGTCGGCGACCTCGACGCCGGCCACCGGACGGTCGTCGACCACGAGCTGCATCGGTGTCACGGGAGTCCTCTCGGTCGGGCCACCACGGGATCGTAGCCGCTCATATGAGCGCAGAGATACGGGAAAACGCTCAAAAGTCGAATTCATCCGCCGGACATGTATACGTTTATGGGCAAAATTAGTACAGTCCGTGGTGTCCACATGGCTATCCGTGGGCGCTTGTGGCGATCGTGAGGGGGTAGCGTGCAGGTCATTGCGATCGGCGGCCCGGTCGGTGCGCACCCGGGGGCACGCCGGGTCGGGCGCACACTCGGTGAGGTCGTCGACGCCGTCGCCGCGCTCCGGGCGGACGACGTGGTGCTGACCACCCGTGACGAGCCGGCCCGCCGCGTGGCTCGCTCCACGCGCCTGGTGCTCGGCCCGGAACGGATCGGGGTGCTCCACGTCGACGCCCCCATGACCGCCTGGGCGGTGCTGCTCGCGGGGCTGTGCTCGCCCGGGCTCACGGCATCGGCAGCGCGTGCGGTGGCCGACGAGGTGCTGTCCCGCACGACCACGCGGGTGCTGCTGTCGAGCGTCGCCTCGCTGCACCGGCCCACCCCGACGTTCCGCCAGCACGCCGGGAGCTACCTGCCGCGCACGGCGTTCGTCGTCGATCCGGGTCGTGGGTCCACCCGCGGCACCGTGCGTCGCTTCCGCGGCAGCCTCGGGGTGCCGGACGGCGGCGACCTGCTCGTCGTGGCGCGTTCCCCGCGTCCCGTCGTGCCGGACGACGACGGCACGCTGCTGCCCCGGTCGCCCGACGCGGAGCTCGTGGCCGCGGAACCGGGCTGGACGGCGACGCGCTGGCTGGAGGCCTCGACCGTCGAGGGTTCGCTGGGAGCCGCCGTCGCGACCGCGCTGTCCCGGTCGTACCTGTGGGGCGCCTGCGACGCGTGCGGCCGGGCCGTGGCCGGCGCGTGCGTCTTCTGTGACATCGCGGAGCGCCGGGTCCGCGCCCGGACGGAACCGCCGGCCGGCACCGACGCCGACACGCCGACCGGGACACCGACCGAGACCCAGGGAGTGATCAGTTGAACCCGCGTCAGCGCCGGGGAGTGTTCTTCCTCGTCGTCACCTCGATCCTGGCGGTCGCCGTCTTCGTCGGCGTCCTCTCCTACGTGCGCACCGTGAGCTCCCAGGTGGGGCCCATGGTCACCGTGCTGCAGCTCAACCGCTCGGTCGACGCCCTGGAGCCTGTGGACGAGTCCATGCTGGAGCGGGTCCGGGTGCCGGAGCGCTGGGTGCCCGAGACGGCCGTGCGCAGCGCGGAGGACGCCGACGGGCTCGTCGCGGCGACCGCCTTCGACGAGGGGGCGCTGCTGCAGAGCGGCATGCTGATCGAGCGCCCGGGCGTGCAGCCGGGGTTCCGCGAGGTGGCGATCATCGTGGACGCCGAGACGGGCGTGGCCGGCAAGGTGGAGCCGGGCGACCACGTGGACATCATCGCGACCATGGGCGGCACCGGCGGTGAGAAGCCCGTCTCGCGGGTCTGGGTGTCCAACGTCCTGGTCCTGGAGGTCGGCCTCCCGCGGACGGTGGAGGCGTCCGACAACCTGGAGACGCGCAGCGGGTTGCCGGTCACGTTCGCGCTGAGCACCGAGGACGCACTGACTCTGGCCTACGTGGAGTCCTTCTCCGTGAAGATGCGCCTCGCGCTGCGCGGTGCGGGTGACGAGGACATGCTTCCCGAGCAGCAGCGCGTGTACGACGGCGCCGCCCCGAAGGCGGAGGGCTGACCATGGTGACCAAGGTGCTGCTCGCCACGCCGTCGCACGAGGTCCGGGACCACCTGGGCCACGTCTTCGGGGAGTCCGGCGGGTTCGAGCTCGCGGCGGCCGTGTCCGACGGCGCGAGCGTGCTCACGGCGCTCGACAGGCAGCCGGACATCGACATCGTGGTGGTCGACGAGGCCGCCGACGACGGCCACGGGCACGCGGTGGCCCGCAGCGTCGGCCTGGCCACGCCGCTCACCGGCATCGTCATGGTCGTGGACGCGCACAGTCCCGCCGAGATGAGCCGGGCGATGGCCTCCGCGATGGAGGTCGGGGCGCGCTCCGTCATCGCCCGGAACGCAGGCCTGGAGGAGGTGCTGACCCGGCTGGAGACCGTGGCCTCCTGGTCGGCGATGGCCCGGGCATCGATCGCCGCGGAGCGCAACGGCGGACGCAGCGGCCAGGTCGTCGCCGTCGCCGGTGCCAAGGGTGGCGTGGGCACGTCGGTGCTGGCCCTGCTCCTGGCCCGGGCGGGCCGCTCGAACGACACCGTCCTGGTGGACCTGGACCTCGGCGCGGGCGACCTCACCGCCTACACGGGCGTGCGCACGCGCCGCTCGGTGGTGGACCTGGCCGCCGTCGAGGGCGAGGTCACCGGCCGCATGCTCCGCGAGACCACCTACGAGGTGCCCGGCGGCCTGCGGCTGCTGCCCGCGCCGAGCGAGGGGGAGCGCGGGGAGGCGATGACCGCGGCCGCGACGCGCTCGATCGTCAGCGCGCTGCGGTTCGAGTCGGGGCTGGCCGTGATCGACGTGGGCAGCCACCTGGACGAGCCGCGCGCCACGGCCCTGGAGTTCGCCGACCGGGTGCTGCTGGTCACCACCCCGGACCTGCCCGCGCTGCGGGCCGCGCGACGTAGTCTCGCGCAGTGGGACCGGCTGGCCGTCCGCCGCCCGTCGACGGTCGAGCTCGTGCTCAACCGGCGCACGCCGCGCGACGAGGTGACGCCCGCCCTCGTGGAACGGATCGTGGAACGTCCGATCGCCTTCACGGTGCCCGACGGCGGAGTCGCCTTTGCCGGCGCGGTCAACACGGCCACGCTGCTGGAGACGCCCACGCCGGTGCACGCCGCCGTCGCCAAGGTCGGTGTCGCGGCGATCCGGCAGGAGGCGTCCGCGGCGCGCGAGGGTACAGCGGACGGCCCCACGGAGGTCGAGGCGCTGGTCGCGGGTTCGGCCCGGCGGTCCGGCGGCCGCAAGGGCACCGGACGCCGCAGGGCCGGCGTGCGCACGGTGGCCGGACGTCGTGGTCCCGGCCGGGCGGGCGCGGACCCCGAGGCGGGGCAGTCCACCGTCGAGCTGCCGGTGGTGGTCCTCGTGGTGCTCATGGTGCTGCTGCTGTGCGTGCAGGGCATCGGCTGGGCGTCGGGCCTGCTCGCCGCGCGGGCCGCGGCACAGGAGGGCGCGCGGACCGTCGGCGTGCTCGGCTACTACGACGACCTGGGCGGGCGCCGCGACGACGTCGTCGACCAGGTGCGCGACGACGTGCGCGACCAGCTGCCGGGCACGTTCCGCGAGGTCGTGAGCGACTCCGACATCGAGGTGTCCTCGGACACGGTGAGCGTGCGGGTGACCGTGCCGACGCTCGTGCCCGGCGTGGACCTGTCGGCGTCGTCGTCCGCGGCCGTCTACCGGGAGGGCTGAGGGATGCCCGGCGACGGTGGCGAACGCGGGCAGGCGGCCGTCGAGCTGGTCGGCCTCGTGTTCGCGCTGGTGCTGGTGGGGCTGCTGGCGATCCAGGGCATCACCGTGGCGCAGACGGCGTCGATCGCGCAGGAGGCCGCCCGCAACGGGGCCCGGGCCCTGAGCCTGGGCCAGGACGCGCGGGCCGAGGTGGAACGGTCGGTCCCGGACGGCCTCGACGTGCGCGAGGTGCGACCCGTCGTCGACGACGGCACCGCGCGCGTGCGGGTGACGGTCTCCGCGCCGCTCGGGCTGGCGGGGATGACGGTGGTCGACGTCGCGCTGACCCGCACGGCGGCGTTCCCGATGGCGTTCGCAGGGGAGGACTGACATGGCGCTGCGCGACCGGCTGGCCGCCGACGAGCGGCACGACGAGGACAACGACCTCGCCAAGGTGTACCGCGAGCGGCTGCTCGAGGAGATCGACGTCGACGACCTCGCCCGGCTCTCGCCGTCCCAGCGGCGGGTGCGGCTGGAGCGTGTCCTGTCCCGGCTGCTGTCCGTGGACGGTCCCGTGCTGTCCGCGCGCGAGCGCAGCGCGCTGGTGCAGCGCATCACCGACGACGCGCTCGGCCTGGGTGTGCTGGAGCCGCTCCTGGCGGACGAGTCCATCACCGAGATCATGGTCAACGGCCCGGACGACGTGTTCGTGGAGCGCTACGGCAAGGTGGAGCGGGTGCCCGCCCGCTTCGCGTCGGCGGAGCAGCTCTACCAGACGATCGACCGGATCGTGTCCCAGGTGAACCGCCGCGTGGACGAGTCCTCGCCGATGGTGGACGCGCGCCTGCCCAGCGGCGAGCGCGTGAACGTGATCATCCCGCCGCTGGCGCTGGACGGGCCCACGCTCACGATCCGCCGGTTCCCGACGCCGTTCCGGATGGGCGAGCTGGTGGACCGCGGCACCCTCGACGTCACGACGGCGAGCCTGCTGGGCGCGTGCGTGCGGGCGCGGCTGAACATCGTGGTCTCGGGCGGCACCGGCTCCGGCAAGACGACGTTCCTCAACGCCCTCTCGGGGCTCATCCCGGACCACGAGCGCATCGTCACCATCGAGGACGCCGCCGAGCTCTCCTTGCAGCAGGGACACGTGGTGCGGCTGGAGTCCCGGCCCGCGAACGTGGAGGGGCGCGGCGCCGTCGCCATCCGCGACCTGGTGCGCAACGCGCTGCGCATGCGGCCCGACCGGATCATCGTGGGCGAGGTGCGCGGCGGCGAGACGCTCGACATGCTCCAGGCGATGAACACCGGCCACGACGGCTCGGTGGCCACCGTGCACGCCAACACAGCCCGCGACGCGCTGGGCCGCCTGGAGACGCTGGCGTCGATGAGCGAGCTCGACCTGCCCGCCGCGACGCTGCGCGACCAGATCAACTCCGCGATCGACCTCGTGGTGCACCTGGAGCGCGCGCAGGACGGCACGCGGCGGGTCATCGAGGTGCAGGCGGTCACCTCGCAGCGGCGCGAGGAGTACGCGCTGACGCCGCTGATGCGGTTCGTCGCCGAGCCCCTGGGCCCCGACCGCACGGTGACCGGCCGGTTCGTGCCCGAACCCGTGCCGGCTGCGCTGCTGGAGCGGCTGCACCGGGCGGGCGAGACGGTGCTGACGGTTCCGGGCACGGCCTCAGGCACGGCCTCAGGCACGGCGCGCGGTGACGGTGACAGCCGGCCTGGTGCCGCCGTCGGCGGGCCGGGAGGTGCGGCGTGATCGTCCTGCTGATCGCCGCCGGCCTGCTGGTGACCCTGCTGATGGCGGCCGCCACGGTGGCCACGCTCGTCAGCAACGCGGAGACCGAGCGACGCATGGTCGAGAGCGCGGACCTGGACCAGCTCGCGGGCGTCCCGCTCTTCGCCCGGCTGGACGAGCGGCTCGCCCGCGCCCGCTGGGGTCAGCGGCTGGTGGCGCTCCTGGCCGGAGCGGGGCTGCCCGCCTGGTCTCCGTCCCTGTTCCTCACGGCCGCGTGCGCGGGGGCCGCACTGGCGGGACTCGCCGTGCTGCCGCTGTTCGGCTGGGCGACGGCCGCGCTCGCGGTGCTGCTGGTCGCCGTCGGCGCGCAGCGGTGGCTGGACCGGCGCCGCAAGCAGCGCGTGGACCGGTTCGTGGCGCAGCTCCCGGAGCTGGCCCGGCTGCTGGCGAACGGCGCGTCGGCCGGGCTGGCCGTGCGCCGGTCGCTCGAGATGGCGGCCGAGGAGATGGCCGAGCCGGCGGCCTCCGAGGTGGCGCAGGTCAGCGCCGAGATGGCGGTGGGCCGGTCGATGCGAGACGCCCTGTCCGGGCTGAGCGAGCGGCTGCCGTCACGCGAGCTGTCGGTGCTGGTGCAGACCCTGACCATCCAGGGCCGCTCGGGTGGCGAGCTCGTGACGGCGCTCGCGGGCATCGGGCAGACGCTGGAGGAGCGCCGCCGGCTGCGGCGCGAGGTGGTGACGTCCACGATGGGCGCCCAGTTCTCGGGCTACACGGTGATCTTCCTGGCGTTCGGCGCGGTCGCGCTCATGAACGCGTTCAGCCCCGGCGTGGTGGACGTGATGATCACCAACCTGGCGGGTCAGGTGGTGCTGCTGGTGGCGACCGGCCTGTTCGTCGTCGGGTACCTGGTGGTCCGCCGGCTGTCGCGGGTGGAGGTCTGACGTGGAGGGACCGCTGCTGGCCGCGGGGGCTGCGCTGCTGACGGTGCTGGGGATGGTCGCGCTGCGGCTGCTGACCAGCACGGGCCTGGAGGATGTCGAGGCCGAGTACGCTCCGGAGGCCGAGGCACGGCAGCGCGGGTTCGTCGCCCTCCTGGACCGCATCGGGGCACCGCTGCTGCCGCTGGCCGTGCGGCTGTACGGGCGACTGCGCCTCCAGCGCCTCGACACCGTGATCCGCAGGGCGGGCCGGCCCGAGGGCGTCACGCTCACCATGTTCGTGCGGCGCGAGGCGGGCCTCGTGGCACTGGGCCTGCTGTTCGGCCTGCTGTTCACGGCGCAGGGCCTGTGGTCCATCGGCGTGCCGCTCGCCCTGGTGCTGTGCGCCTGGATGCGTGTGTGGCTGTACACGGAGGCGGCTCGGCGGCGCCGGCAGATCGACGCCGAGCTGCCCGACTTCCTGGACGTGCTGGCGGTGACCGTCACGGCGGGCCTGGGCTTCCGTCAGGCGCTGGAGCGGGTGTGCGAGTTCCACGGCGGCGCGCTGGCGGCCGAGATGCGCACGGCCCTGGAGGAGATGAACGTCGGTGCGTCCCGGCGGCAGACGTTCGTGGCGCTGCGCGAGCGCAGCAGGTCGGCTGCGGTCGGTGCGTTCGTGACGGCGCTGCTCCAGGCGGAGGAGCTGGGTGTGCCGCTGGCGGACGCCCTGACCGGCATCGCCTCCGACGTGCGCCGGGAGCACGCCGAGACCGTGCGCCAGCGTGCCGCGCGTGCCGCGCCGCTGGTGTCGCTGGCGGTGACGATGACGATCCTGCCGGGCGCCCTGATCCTCATCGTCTCAGCCGTGCTGGTGGCGAACGCGGGGGTGCTCGGTGAGCTTTTCTGAGCGGCTCAGCCCGCCGCACGCCATGGACGCCCTCACGCAGCGCGCCATCGGTCCTGCGGTGCGCCTGCTGTGCCAGGTGCGGCTCGTGGTCCTGGCGTTCGCCCTGGTGCTCGCGCTGCTCGACGGCGCGGGCTGGCTCGGCGTGTTCCTCGTGGTGCTCGCCGCCCCGTTCTCGTTCGTGCCCGCGCTGAACTGGGACACCCGGGGCCGGTTCTACGCCCGCAACGGGATCTTGCTGGCGGGGGACACCGCCGTGGCCGTCGTCGCCCTGCTGCCGCTGGCCGGGTCGCCGCTCATGGCGGTCTACGCCGCGGCCACCGCTGCGCTGTGGGGACTGTTCGCCGGGCTGCGGCTCGCACTGGTGATGGCGGCACCCCTGTGCCTCTACCAGCTCACCGGGTACGACGGCGGCTGGCGCGGCCTGGTCACGGGCCTCGCCGGCACCGTCCTGACCATCGTCATGACCTGGACCGGTACCCACCTGGGCCGGCGGCTGCGACGGCAGGCCGTGCAGTCGGCCGAGCTGGCGGCCGCCCGCGCCGACCAGGCAGCCCTGGCGGAACGGCTGAGCCTGGCCCGGGACCTGCACGACACGGTCGCGGGCGACCTCGCCGGTCTCGCCCTGGCGGCCCGCGGGCTGGCCGAGCGGCTGGCCCGCGAGGGCGCGGCGGCGGAGACGGTGGCGGTCGCGCGCGGCCTGGGCATCGCCGTCCGCACGGCCCACGATCACACCCGTCGCGCCCTCGGCGAGCTGCGCGACGACCCGGACGGCCTCGCGGCGTCCCTGGCCGACACCGCCCGGCGCTGGACGGAGCGGACCGGGGTGGCCACGACCGTCGACGTCGACCCGGAGACCGACGGCACGGCCGGGCCGCACCGGGCACGGCACGCCCGGGCCGTGGTGACCGAGCTCCTGGAGAACGTGCGCAAGCACGCGCGGGCGTCGCGGGTCGAGGTGGCGGTGTCCGTGCGCGACGGCGTCGTGCGGGTGCGCGTGGCCGACGACGGCGTCGGGCTGGGTGCTGGGCTGGGTGCGGGTGCTGCGGGCCGAGGGCCGGGTGGTGGCCGGGCGCCGGGAGGTGGCCGCTACGGCATGCGCGGCGTCCGGGAGCGGGCCCAGCTCTGCGGGGGTGACGCGACCTGGGAGCCGGGACCGGGGGGCGGCACCGTGGTCACGGTGGTGCTGCCCGCCGAACCGGCACGAGCACTGAGGGAGGTGGCCTGATGCGCATACTCACGGTGGACGACAACCCGATCATCCGGATGGGCCTGCGGACGCTCCTGGACGGCACACCGGGCGTGACGTCCGTGGCCGACACGGGCGACCCGTACGAGGCGATCGCGTACGTCCGCGCGGGCCAGGTGGACGTGGTGCTGCTGGACGTGCGGATGCCCCGGATGAGCGGGCTGGAGCTGCTCCCGCAGCTCTCCGCCGCGACCGTGGTGATGCTGACCCACACCGACGACCCGGCCACGGTGGCGGAGGCGATGGCGGCGGGCGCCGCCGGGTACCTCGTGCACGGTGCCCTGGAGCCGGGGGCGATGGTCGATGCGATCCGGCTCTGCCGGAACGGCAGCCAGGTGGTCTCGGGCGTGGCCGCGCCGTCCGCGGCGCCGCCGCGCGGGCCGGCGGTGCGCGACCTGCTGTCCCGCCGCGAGGCCGAGGTGATGGACCTGGTGGCCGACGGCCTGGCCAACGGCGAGGTGGCGGCCCGCCTGTTCATCTCCGAGAAGACCGTGAAGAACCACGTGAACAGCCTGTTCGCGAAGCTGGGTGTCACCACGCGGAGCCAGGCGATCGTGCGGTGGCTCCAGCAGGGCCCGGACGCGGGTAGTGCCGTGGGCCCAGGCGGAACAGGCCCTCGACCGGGTCCGCATACCCTGGGTCCGCGGGCCGCCGCTCCGTAGTTTTGCCGGTGTGGCCGCGGTCCGCAGATCCGCGGCAGGTCACCGGACACCGAACGCGGAGGGACACCATGAACAAGCTCATCGAGAAGGCGACGGCCGCCCGGGTCGCGCTGGCGGCCGTCACGGAGCGCGCCGCCCGGCGCGCCCGCGACGACGAGCGCGGCCAGGGCACCGTGGAGTACGTCGGCGCGGTTCTGCTGGTGGTAGCGGTCGTCGGTATCGTCATCGCCGCGGCCAGCGACGTGGGCGACGCCATCGTCACGCAGCTCACCGAGGCCGTGAACGACATCGCGGGTGCCGGCGGCGGCGGCGAGTAAGGCTCTTCCGAACCACACCGGAGGTACTGGATGCGTCAGGTCCACCGCGCGGCGCTCGCCGTCGCCCTCGTCGGCGCGCTGGCCGGCTGCGGGCTCACCGGCCCCGACCGGGCCGGCACGGTGACGCCGCCACCCGACGCATCGCCGGCCTGGACCTCGTCCGCGGGCACCCCGCCCCCGGACGAGGTCGTCTCCGTGGAGCGCGAGCTGCACGAGGCGCGCGTGCGGTTCGACCTGCACCCCGTCGAGGTGGACGGCGACCTGGCCGTGCTGCGGTACGAGTACACGGCCGAGCCCGCCGGGCCGGACCCGCTCGGGTCCGGCACGGTCCCGCTGAGCCTGGGCGGGCTGGGCGAGTCCGTCACCGACGGACGCGGGGTGCGGCTCGTGGACACCGGAGCCGGCGTGGTGCACCCCGTGGCCGAGGCGGCCGACGGCACCCCCGCGGCCGAGATCGAGCAGGAACGAGCCGACGACGACACGCTCCACGGCTCCGCCGTCGCGCTCTTCGCGGCCCCCGCCGCGGACCTCGTGGACGTGCTGCTGCCCGGGTACGGCGCCGTCTCCGTGCCCGTCGTCGCCGCGGGCGGCGACTTCGCCGAGGCCGTCGACCAGGTCGGCGGAGCGGGGGAGGCGCGCACCGAGGAGCTACGGGCCTTCACCCAGGGCTACGACGCCGGGACCGCGACCGCCGCGCAGGACGACGACGTCACGGTCACCCTGGCGTCCGACGTCCTGTTCGCCTCGGACTCCCACGCGCTGTCCCGGCGTGCGCGAGGCGTGGTGGAGCGGGCCGCCGCGGCCATCGTCGAGCAGGCCGACGCCGGGGAGGTGCATGTGGTGGGGCACACCGACGTCGTCGACACCGACGCGTACAACCAGGCCCTGTCCGAACGGCGGGCCCGGTCCGTGGCCGAACGCCTGCGCTCCGGCCTGGGCGACGGCTTCACCGTGACCGAGGAGGGCCGGGGCGAGGCCGAACCGGTCGCGGAGGGCACCGGTGACGAGGCGCGGGCCGCCAACCGGCGCGTCGAGATCCACTTCGAGGGCCACCTCGTGGTCGACACGACGGCCCGCAGCGAGGCACCCGGCACCGACGCCCCGACGGCGAGGGACGCCGCCGTCACCGTGGCGACGGACCGCGGTGCGTACAGGGTCGAGGTCGAGTCCGTGCAGCGGCGCTCGGGCGCGCTCGTCGGCACGCTCGTGACCGAGCGCACCGAGGGCAGCGCCATCGACCCCGCCTGGTTCCTCCCCGCCCACCTGACCATGCTCGGCGACCGGAAGTTCGGGGCCCTCGCCGAGGTGGCCGGCCCGCACAACCTGTCGCTGCTCGGCGCGCGCGAACGGGTGCTGCCGTTCGACTACGTGGCCGAGGAGCGCACGGGCGGGTTCGTGCTGCGCCGGCTGCTCGGCGACGAGGAGGTCCAGACCCTGGACCGGGGTCAGCGCGCGACCGTTACCGTGTACTGGCCCGACAGCGGCCAGGACACCGTGACCGTGGACGCGCCGGACCGGTTCCGGATCACCGACGTACCAGTGACCGAGGCCGGGGAGCGATGACGGCGCGGCGGCCGTCCGGTGACCGCGAGCGCGGGTCGATGCACGTGATGACCATCCCGGTCGCCGTCGGCATGCTCACCGCCGCCGTCCTGGTGATCTCGATGGTGGGCACGGCGACCGACGACCGTCGCGAGGCGGGCACCGCCGCCGACGCCGCGGCCCTCGCCGCGACCCAGGAGTGGGACGAGCACCTCGGCCTGCTGCACGCGCTGCACCTCGGCGTCGACGAACCGGAGGCGTTCTGGGACCTCGCCGAGGAGGCCCTGCTCACCCCGGAGCTCGAGGGGGACATGCGGGCCGTCGCCCGGGCGTACGCCGAGGAGAACGGTGCGGAGCTGTTGCGGCTCGACATCGACACGGCGCGGCTGCGGGTGACGGCCGAGGTTCGGCACGAGGTCGCGGTGCCGGGCACCGGCATCCGATCGGAGGCGGCCGCCACGGCCGGCGTCCGCCTGCGGGGCGGGCTGTGCCTGGCCGACGGCGGGCCGGGCTGGGTGATCGACGGGGAGTGCCGGACGTCGCCCGAGCCTGAACCCGGCGGTGAGGGTTCGGAGAATGGTTCGGGCGGTGAAGGTTCGGGTGGTGAGGGTTCGGGTGGTGAAGAGGAGGAGCCGGCGTGGAGCCCGCCCGAGGTCGAGGACTACACCAGCTCGGTGGTGCTCGTGGGCTGACCCTGAACCGTCGGTGCAGCGCGGGGTACCAGAGCGACACCATGAGCTGTCTGTGCTCCTCGGGCCGCCACGGGTCGGAGCGCTGCTCGTCCACGAGGTCCCCGTCATGGCACTCTTCCCACCCGAAGCGTCCGGTCTCTCATAAGGTGCGCTTCTACCCAGCGATTGCGCCCAGATGGCACCTCGAATCTGGGCACAATCGCTGGGTAGAAGCGCACCTTGTGGACTGGGGGGCCAAAACAGCGGGGTCGTCGTGGTGGGCGATGTCTACCATCTGGCGCATGTCGAACTCGTCGCCCCGTCATCCCGCCGTCGAGAAGGTCACCGCTGCGCTCGCGGAGGCCGGCGCCACCGGCCAGGTCCGCTGGCTCGACGACGCTGCCACCACCGCCACGCTCGCCGCCGCGCACCTCGGTATCGAGGTGGGGCAGATCGCGAACTCCCTCGTGTTCCTGTTCGACGGGACGCCGACGCTCGTGCTCACCTCCGGCGCCCACCGCGTGGACACGGCGTGGTTGGGCGAGCAGGTCGGGGCGACCATCACCCGCGCCTCGAAGGACCAGGTCAAGGAAGCAACGGGCCAGGTCATCGGCGGCGTCGCGCCGGTGGGCCATCCGGCACCTGTGCCGACGTACGTGGACACGGCGCTCGCCGAGCACGCCGAGGTGTGGGCTGCCGCGGGCCACGCCAAGACCGTCTTCCCGACGACGTTCGCCGAGCTCGTCCGCATCACGGGCGGCACGCCGACACCGGTCACACCCGAGAACTGAGCCCTCGAGCTGTCGAGCGTGGAAGCCGGCTGAGCACGTTGGAGCATTGAGTGTGGAGGCGCGCATGGTGTGCCGGAGCATTGAGTGTGGAGGCGGGCTTGGTGTGCCGGAGCGTCGAGCGTGGAGGCGGTCTGAGTGTGCTCGAGCACTGATCTGGGACTGCCGGAGGGCGGGGCGGGCAAGCGGACCTGGACCGTAGCCCGTGCGGTGTCCGTGGTGTGTGCCGTTGCCGCCCGGGGAAGGTGCCCCGCGAAGGTCGGTCACTCCGTGTAGACAATGTCGACGCAGAGTGACCGACCTTCGCGGGGCACCTTCCCCGGCCGCTCGGCATTGGTGCTCGACGCCCGGCGGCGTCCGGCACGGCCTCGGCGTGCTCGCGTGCTCGCGCGGTCGTCCGGTCGCGCGCCCGTCCGTCCGCCCGGTCGAGCGCCTCAGCGGATCCCGGTCGCCGTCACTCGGATCGAGAGCAGCAGGTTCGTCGCCGTCACGAACAGCACGTTGCGCTTGGCGCCGCCGAAGGTTAGGTTCGAGCAGACCTCGGGCAGCAGCAGCTTGCCGAGCAGGGTGCCGTCCGGGTCGATGCAGTGCAGGCCGTCGTGCGCGGCCGCCCAGATCCGCCCGGCGTCGTCCACCCGGATGCCGTCGAACGTGCCTGCGTCGCACGTGGCCAGCACATCGCCGCCGGAGAGCGTGAGGTCGGGGGCGACGTCGAAGCGCCGCAGGTGCTTGCGCTCGCTGTCGGTGACGTAGAGGGTGCGTTCGTCGGCGGAGAAGGCGAGGCCGTTGGGCCCCGTGAGGTCGTCGGCGACCTGGGTGACGGTGCCGTCAGGGTCGCGGCGGTAGACGTGGCAGCCGTCGATCTCGGGTGGTGCCGCGAAACCCTCGTAGTCGCTCTGGATGCCGTAGGACGGGTCGGTGAACCACACGCTCCCGTCGCTGCGTTCGACCAGGTCGTTGGGGCTGTTGAACCGCTTGCCCTGCCATCGGTCGGCGAGCGTGGTCACCGTCCCGTCCGGCTCGGTGCGCGTGACCGAGCGGCTGCCGTGCTCGCACTGGAGCATGCGGCCGGCCCGGTCGACGGTGCGGCCGTTCGCGTACCCACCCGGGCTCCGCCAGACACCGACGGCGCCCGTCGCCTCGCCCCAGGAGAGCACCCGGTCGTTCGGGATGTCGCTGAACAGCACCGTCCGCCAGGCGGCCGACCAGGCGGGGCCCTCCAGCCAGCTGCCCTCGTCGTAGTGCACCGTCGCGTACGTGTCGCCGTGGACGGGCGAGAACCGCTCGTCGTGACGTTCCCACCGGGCACGGATCCTGTTGCCGGTCACACCTACCTCCTTCGTGCATGGTGACCATGCGGTTGCTGCCGGTACGGACCCGATCCTGGCAGCAACCGCATGGTCAAGGGTGGGTTGTCGCCAGGACGGCCTCGGTGGTCGTCACCTCGATCAGCGGGGCGTACAGGCGCATGATCGCCAGGGCGCACTCGTGGTTCTCCGGCGTCGAGCCCGCGCAGGCGTCCTCGACGACGAGCACGTGGCGGCCGGCGTCGGCGGCGGCGAGCGCCGTCGAGATCACGCAGCAGTCGGTGGCCACGCCCGCCAGCACCAGCTCGCCGGCGTCGCGGGTGGCGGCCGCCAGGTCGGGGCCCCACTTGCCGAACGTGGTGGCGGTGACCACGGGTGCACCCGCCGCTGCGACGTCGCCCAGGTCGGTGATCTCGTACAGGGGGTCGCCGGGTGCCACCAGCGCGAACGGCCACTGGTCGAAGTAGGCGCGCCAGGCGCCGTCGGGCACGGCGGGGGCGACGTACCGCGTGAGCACCGTGCGGCCCGCGAACGCAGGGAGCAGACGGCGGGTGCCGGCGAGCGCGCGCGGGTAGTCGGGGGAGGCCCAGGGGCTGGGCGGCCGGGCGAACACGTCCTGCATGTCGATCACGACCAGCGCGGCATCCGGCCCGCCCGCACCGGCCCAGGCACCACCGGCCCCGGCACCACCGGGCCCGACGTCGAGCGCCCCGCCCGCCCGGGCCCCGTTCGTCATCGCCCCTCCTGACGGCGCACCCGGCGGGCGCTCAGCACGAGCGTCCCGGCGAACCCGATCACCAGGGCGACGAGCACGCCCAGGTTGGCGAACGCCCAGCTTCCCTCGATGCCGCCGAGGGGGCCCAGGAGGTAGCCCTGCCAGGCGAGCCACGGCGCGTAGGTGTTGGTCACCAGGCCCCAGCCGACGGCGGTGCCGCCCACGACCAGCAGCACGGCGGCCCAGTTCACGGAGCCGTAGCGGCCGGCCGGGTCGTACAGGTCGGCGTCGGCGTAGTCGCGGCGGCGCAGCAGGATGTCGGCGAGCAGCACGCCGCACCAGGCGGCGACGGGCACGCCGAGCGTGATGAGGAAGCCCTGGAAGGGGCCGATGAAGGAGTCGGCGACGAACACGACGTAGACGGCGCCGAGCACCATGAGGGCGCCGTCGATGGCGGCGGCGACCCAGCGCGGCGCGGGCAGCCCGAGGGACAGCAGGGCCAGCCCGGAGGAGTAGATGTCCAGGGCGGCGCCGCCGATCAGCCCGGCCAGTGCCACGACGGCGAACGGGACGAGGAACCAGGTGGGCAGGAGGGTCGACAGGGCGCCGATGGGATCGGCGCCGATCGCCTCGTCGAGCACGGGGTCGGAACCGGCGAGCAGCAGGCCGAACACGAGCAGGGCGACGGGGGCGAGCGAGGCGCCGAACGTGGTCCAGCCGACGATGCCCGGGCCGGACGCGGAGCGGGGGAGGTAGCGCGAGTAGTCGGCGGCCATGTTGACCCAGCCCAGGCCGAAGCCCGTCATCATGAACACGAGCCCGCCGATCACCTGCGGGCTGCCGCCCGCGGGGATCGCGGCGACCGTGGCCCAGTCGACGTGGTCGAGCACCAGGACGACGTAGACGACGGTGAGCACGGCGGTCAGCACGGTGATCACGACCTGCAGCCGCATGACGAGGTCGAAGCCGAAGACGCCGGCCACCACGACGATGCCCGCCACCACCACGAGGGCCACGACCTTGGTGACCGTGCCACCGCCCCAGCCCAGGGCGCCGAGCACGGTGGAGGTCGCGAGCGTGGCCAGGGCGACCAGGACCGTCTCCCAGCCGACGGTGAGGATCCAGGACAGGAGCGACGGCAGCGCGTTGCCACGGACACCGAACGCGACCCGGGACAGCACCATGGTGGGCGCCGAGCCGCGCCGTCCGGCCAGCGAGATGAACCCGCAGAACAGGAACGACACCACGATGCCGACCACGCCCACCACCACGGCCTGCCAGAACGACACGGCGAACCCGAGCAGGTAGGAGCCGTACCCGAGGCCCAGCACGGAGACGTTGGCGCCGAACCACGGCCAGAACAGGTTCCGCGGCGACCCGCGCCGCTCGGACTCGTCGATGGTGTTCAGGGCGTTGGTCTCGACGCTCGTGGGTGAGCTCATGCCGGTGATCCTGCCACCGCCACCGCCCCCGCGGCGAGCGTGCGGCCACCCCCTGGGACGCCGAAGGGCCCGCACCACGTGGTGCGGGCCCTTCGGGGTACCTCGGTCGGACGACGGCGGTCAGCCGACGTGGATGAAGACCGGGGCGTCCTGCCAGATCGACGTGTAGCGGACGGTCTCGCCGGGCACCGGGGCCTCGATCTGCATGCCGTCGCCCGCGTAGATGGCGATGTGGCCGGGGGACCAGATCAGGTCACCGGGCTGTGCGGCGTCCGCGGAGACCGCGGTGCCGGCGTAGCGCTGCTCCGAGGACGTGCGCGGCAGGTCGATGCCGACCTGCGCGTACACGTACGAGGTGAAGCCGGAGCAGTCGAACCCGGCGGGGGTGGAGCCCGCCCACAGGTACGGCACGCCGAGGTACTGCATGGCGATGTCGACGATGGCGGACCCCGAGGCGGACACCGGGGCGGCCTCCTCGACGGGCTCCTGGACGGTCTCCGCGACCGGCTCCGCCTCGGCGACGGCCTCCTCCACGACGGGCTCCGGCTCGGGCTCGACGACGGGCTCCGGCTCCGGCTCCGGCTCGGGGGCCGGGGTGACCTTGATGGTGCCGGTCTCGAGCGTGAACTCGCTGTCGGCGGCGACCCGGACCGCGGGAGCGGTGTCGGCCTGCGCCGTCGTGAGCGCGGCGGTGGTCACCTCGGCGGCGGCCGCCTCCGTGCGGGCGGCGTCCTTGCGGGCGGCGTCCTTGACGGCGTCCTTCACGGTCTTGAGCTCGGCCGTGCTGGTGCCCGGGTCGCTCGCGGGGGCGGCGTGGGCGGGGGCGCCGAGCAGGGAGACGAGGAGTCCCGAGCCGGCGGCGACGACCGCACCACGGCGGGCGGTCGCGGACAGGCCGCGTGCGGCGGCGCGTGAGAACGGTGTCAGCGGTGTGATGGGCGGGTGGGCAGCACGATGCCGCCCGGGCGTGCGTGTGTTCACAACGATTTCTCCCGGCGCCTGCGAGGTGAGCTGTCGGATTCGGATCGGAGAATGACCCGGCCGCGTCGTGCTGGTGCGGCTTCACCCCAAGGGCACCGTCGGTGCCCGTCTTCGTGGTTCCCCCGTCCCTGTCATCTGTTCTCGAGCAGATCTCGCGGCGGTGACAGGGCTCGGCGTCCACCACGAGTGCCCACGGAATTCCCCGCGAGCGGGACCGACCGTAACCCGGGTCGGCCAGAAAGTCACAATCGCGTTACGGCCGAGGGGTCAGTCCTGGTAGCGCTTGACGGTTATATCCGACATGAGATACGTCACTCCGGCCTGTGGTGGGGCCCCGGGGCGGGGGGGCCCCCCCCCCGCCCAACCCCGCCCGACGGTGATGGTGTGGGCGCACACGTTTGCGGGGTGGTTACGGC
>NZ_JBIUAP010000018.1:0-24853 GCF_044547525.1 Promicromonospora sp. NPDC052451 | reverse complement strand
CCCCTCCGTACGCCGGGCCGCCAACAATTAAACACTCGGGTGGCGGGGGGGGGGACTGCGTTGTTCGGGGGTGTCTTTTATCCCATATTTTTTACCCCCCCCCCGGGGGGGGGGGGCCCCCGGGGGCGGGGCCCCACCACGCGCGTCCTACGCCGGCCGTACGTTGAGGTTGTGCGCGAACAGGTTGGCGGGGTCGTACCGGCGCTTGACCGCCGCGAGCCGGTCGTAGGTCCCCGCCGGGTAGACGTCCGTCACGTCCTGCTCCGTGGCCGACGTCAGGAAGTTCGCGTAGGCCCCGCGCAGGTGCGGCGCGAGCTTGTCCCAGATCGCCTCCACGCCCGGACGCGCGGCCTCGACGACCGCCTCCGGCCCGCCCGTGACCGTGGCCACCATCAGCTCCGCCTGCCGGTGCGCGTACGCGGTGGCATCGCCCGCCACCCGCGCCACCGCGCCCCCGACGGTGCGGATCGCGATCGACGGCGATCCCGCCGACGTGCCGACCTCCGCCAGGATCTGCAGCACCTCCGGCACCTGCTCCCGCTCCACGAACCCGTCGTGGGCGAGCACCCGGATGCCCGGCGGCGGCGTGGCCCCCTCGACCAGCACGTCCGGATAGGCGGTGAGGGCGACGTCGTCGACCAGGACGGTGCCCAGCCGACGGACCGGGTCGAGCGCGCGGTCCGCGGCCTCCTGGTCGTCCCCGTCGAACGCGACGTGGATCTCCAGCGGTGCCTCCGGGCCGCCCGCGAACGGGTTGGCGAGGTTCGCGATCGACGTGAGCTCCTCCGGCGCCGTGCGCAGGTACTCCGCCCAGCCCTGGAGCACCTCGGCGGCCTCGGCGGCCGGGAACGTGATCCTGCCGAAGAACAGGTCGGTGGTCGGGTGCGCCTCGAACACGAACGTGGTCACGACGCCGAGGTTGCCGCCGCCCCCGCGCAGCGCCCAGAACAGCTCCGTGTTCTCGTCCGCGCTCGCGGTCGCGACCGTGCCGTCGGCGAGCACCACCTCCGCGGCGACCAGGGCGTCCAGGGCCAGCCCGTACCGGCGCACCTTCCACCCGATGCCGCCGCTCAGCGTCAGCCCGCCCACGCCCACGCTCTTCGTGTCGCCGGACGAGATCGCCAGGCCGTGCGGGGCCAGGGCCGCGGCCACGTCGCCCCAGTGGGCGCCGCCCCCGACCCGCACGGTGTTCCTCGTGTCGCCCAGGACCTCCACGGCCGCCAGGCCGCCCAGATCGACGACGACGCCGTCCCCGGTGCCGAAGCCCGCGAAGCTGTGCCCGCCGCCGCGCACCGACAGGGCGAGCCCGGAGCCGGCCGCGAACCGGACCGCCGCCTGCACGTCCTGGACGGTCCGGGGGCGCAGGACGACGGCCGGGTGCGCTGCCGCCAGCGCGGTGCGGGCGGCGTCGTCGTAGCCGTCGTCGCCCGGTTCGATGATGGTGCCGCCGAAGTCACGGCGAAGGGTCTCGTGCACTGAACTCATGACGTTCCTTCCCTGGACCCGGCCGCGTGCCGGCCGGACCCAGGGAAGACTCCGCAGCCCGTGCGGATGTGACAGGGCCCGTCCGTGACGCGGGTCACGGGTACGCCGACGCGTGCCGTGGGCACGCCCCCGGCTCACCCCGCGCCCGCGAGCACCGCCTCGGCCACGACCAGGTCCTCCCAGGACATGCCCGTGGTCTTGACGACGAGCGGCCGGGCGGGGTCGGGGCGCACGGCGCCCGTGACGACGTCACGCATCGGCACCAGGTCCTCGGCGGCCAGCGCGCCGTCCGCGATCGCCAGCACCACGTCGCCCGCCTCGCGCAGGGCGGCGCCGACGTCCTCGACCACCACGGTGGCGCGGCCGAGCAGGTCCGCGGGCAGCTCCCGCGCGTCCGGCTCGTGCGAGCCCACCGCGAGCACGACCGCGGTCTCCGCGACCAGGTGGGCCTCGAACAGCGGCGCACGGGCCGACGTCGCACAGACCACGACGTCGGCGGCGCGCAGCGCGGCGTCCGACTCCGTGGTGCCGAGCCGTACCAGGCGGGCCCCGCGCACGGGCACCGACCGCGCGGGGTCGCGCACGAGCTGGGTGACGGCGACCTGCCGGCCGGGCAGCGCACCCGCGAGCGTGGCGGCATGCCCGTGCGCCTGCGGGCCGGCCCCGATCACCGCCACGGACAGCGGCCCCGGTCCGGCCGCCAGCCGGTCCAGCACGGCCGCCACCGACACGGCGGGGGTGCGCAGCGTCGTCAGGGCGATGCCGTCGAGCACCGCGACCACGCCCAGCGTGGCGGCGTCGAGCAGCAGGTAGGAGCCCTGGACCCGGGGCATGCCCCGGCCAGGGTTGGCGGGGGCCACGGTGGCGACCTTGATGCCGACGTGCGCCCGGCCGCCGCCGTCCGAGGGCATGAGCAGGAGCTCGCCGGCCGCCACGGGAACGGCCTGGCGGGGCAGGTCGGCGGCAGGGTCGAGCCCGCCGCGCAGGGCGGCCACGATCGCGGCGACGGCGTCGGCGGGCGGGCACGCGGCAGCCACGGCCGCGGCGTCCAGCACGAGGGGCGCGCTCATCGCAGCACGAACCCGGGCACGAGGGGGTCGGCCGGGTCCACCACGAAGCGGTGCTCGCCCGTCCGGTAGGCCGTCCCGCTGACCTGGGGGACCACGGCGGCGCGGTCCCCGACGCGCGTCGTGCCGACGACGGCGCCCGTGAACGCCGACCCGACGATCGACTCGTGGTGCAGCACCGGGCCGCCGACGCCGACCCGGCCGTCCTCGGCGAGGACGGCGAGCCGGGCGGCCGTGCCGGAGCCGCAGGGGGAGCGGTCGACCTGCCCGTCCGCGAAGACCGTCACGTTGCGCTGGTGCACGTCGGGCGCACGACCGGCGCCGAGGTCCTCGTGGAGGATCGTCCCGTACACGCCGCTCAGCCGCGGGTCGCCGGGGTGGACGGCCACGCCGTCGGCGTCGAGCGCCTGCTTGATCTCGCGTCCCACGGCGATCAGGTCGGCATAGCGGGCCGGTTCGACCGTGAGGCCCAGGCTCGTCGCGTCGACGCTCGCGTAGATCGCGCCCCCGTACGCCAGGGTGACCGACGCGGCACCGCGCGTCGTGGGCACCAGCAGGTCGCGGGCGAGCACGTAGCCGGGCACGTTCACGAAGTCGACGCCGACGGTGCGCCCGCCCGCCCGGTGCACGCGGGCGGTCACCCGCCCGGAGGGCACGTCGACGACGACGTCGGCCGTACCGTCGTCGGGAGCCGCCACCAGACCCGTGTCGACGGCCCACGCGCCCAGGGCGATCGTGCCGTGCCCGCAGGCCGTGGAGAACCCGTCCTTGTGCCAGAACAGGACGCCGAGGTGCGCGCCGTCGTCGTCGGGCGGCACGACGAACCCGCCGTACATGTCGGCGTGCCCGCGCGGTTCGGAGCACAGCAGCCGGCGCAGCCCCTGGGCCGCGGGGTCGGCCAGCGCCCGGGCCCGCCGGTCGGCGACGGAGCCGCCCGGCAGCGGCACGGGTGGCTCGGCGACGATCCGGAACGGCTCGCCCGCCGTGTGGTAGTCGGTGGTGGCGATGCCGGGCGTGCTCACCGGTCCGTCCCCGGGGTGGAGGCAGCGGTGCCGGGGTCCGCCTCGGTCTCCGCGGGCTCCGCCGTCCCCCGGCGCGGTGCCGCGTCGTCGTCCTTGAAGACGTTGTCGAGCGTCACGACGAACGTCGTGAACACGGTCACCAGGGCGGCCACGACCCACAGCGTCCACTGCAGGAAGGCCCAGGGCGCCAGCGTCCCGAGCCACCAGAAGAACCAGGCCAGGCCCCCGCCCACGAGGACCACGATGACCACCATGGTCACCTTGGCCCCGTCCACCCGGCGGCGCGGGCGCTGCGGCCTGCGGTCCACCCGGCCCGACACCGCGCGGCGGGCCGTGCGCACCGCCAGCTCGTTGAGCGCGTCCTCCAGGGCCGCCTTGCCGTGGCCGTCGGGCATGTCCCGGTGGATGGCCACCAGGCGGTGCAGCCGGCGCTCCGTGCCGGGCAGGACACCGAGGAACGAGACGAGCGCCGACACCAGCGCACCCACCGCCGGCAGCCCCACCGACAGGATCGACACCATCTCCGAGGTGATCACGCGCCGAGCCTACTCACGCACGCCCTCCGCGGGGAGGAGATCGTCTCCACCAAAGGTCGCAGGTCAGGTGGGTACCCGTGCCCGATGTGGTGCGGGCGGCCGGCCGACAGGGTGGTGGTGTCCGGAAGAACCAGTCCGGAGAGCCGCCGAACCCGAGGAGCGCGACGATGTCCCCGTCCCACCCCCACACCCCCGCAGAGCTGCCCGACGGCGGCCCGCCCCGGCCCGGGCCGCACGGCGTGGTCCCGCGCCCGGCGGCGTCCGCCCGCGGACCGCGCGCCGCCCACCGGGTCGCCGCCGCGCTGGTCGGACTCGGCCTGGCGGTCGGCCTCGCGGCCGCACCGGCGGCCGGCGCCACGCCCGCCGCAGCCGCCGCCGAGCCGCCACCGCCACCGCCCGTGGTGGCCCCGGCCGAGGCCCACACCCTGGACCGGCCCGACGTCGAGGCCTGGCTCGACGGCCTGCTGCCGGCCGCGCTGGAGAACGCGGGCATCGCGGGCGGCGTCGTCACGGTGGTGCACGACGGCGAGATCGTCACCACCCGCGGGTACGGGTACGCGGACACCGGGACGACAGGCGGCGACCCCGTACCGGTCGACCCCGAGCGGACGCTGTTCCGCCCCGGTTCGGTGTCCAAGCTGTTCACGGCCACCGCGGCGATGCAGCTCGTCGAGAGCGGTGACCTCGACCTGGACACGGACGTCGCCGAGTACCTCGACTTCGACGTGCCGCGGAACTTCGACGAGCCGATGACCCTGCGCCACCTGCTCACCCACACCGCGGGCTTCGAGGAGCGCATCGACGGGCTGATCGGCACGGGCGACGAGTCGCCCGTGCTGCGCGACGCGCTGGCCACCGAGCCGCCCGAGCAGGTCTTCGAGCCGGGCACGGTGCCCGCGTACTCGAACTACGGCAACGCCCTGGCGGGCTACATCGTCGAGCGGGTCAGCGGCGTGCCGTTCGAGGAGTACGTCCGCCGCAACGTCCTGGAGCCGGCGGGGATGACGTCGTCGACGTTCGAGCAGCCGCTGCCCGCCGGGCTGCGGGACCAGATGTCGAACGGGTACCCGTCCGCCGCCGACGCGCCGGGTGGGTTCGAGATCGTCGGGACGTCCCCGGCCGGCGCCCTGAGCGCGACGGCGCCCGACATGGCCCGGTTCATGCTCGCCCAGCTCGGCGAACCCGGCGCCGGCACCCTGCTCACCCCGGCCACCCGTGAGCTCATGCAGAGCCCGGCGCTCGACGAGAGCACCCTGGGCACGCTCGCGGGCGCCCCGGGCATGGCGCTCGGCTGGTTCGACGAGAGCCGCAACGGGCACCGGATCGTCGGCCACGGCGGCGACACCAACTACTTCCACTCCCACCTGCAGATCTACCCCGAGGAGCGCACCGGCATCTTCGTCTCGCTGAACAGCACGGGCGCCTCCCCGTACGCGACCCTCACCCTGCGGGAGTCCGTGCTGCACGGCTTCACCGACCGCTACTTCCCCGCCGACGCCGCCCCCGCGGCCGGCACCGTCGACAAGGCCACCGCCGCCGAGCACGCGGCCCTGGTCGAGGGCAGCTACGTCGCCTCGCGCGGCATGCACAGCACCTTCCTCGCGATGCTCGACGCCTTCAGCGTCACGCAGGTCACGGCCCGGCAGGACGGGCGCCTGCTGTTCACCCCCGGCCCCGCGAGCGCCGAGCCCGCCGTCTACGAGGAGGTCTCGCCCTGGGTCTACCGCGAGGTCGGCGGGCAGCGCACCGTCGCCGTACGGGTCGAGGACGGGAAGGTCGACGCGATCGGTTTCGAGGGCGCCTTCGCGATGCTGCCCGCCCAGCCCGAGCGCAACCCCGCCGTCGCGCTCCCGGTGCTCGGCGCGTCGCTGCTGATCCTGCTGGTGACGGTCGTCGCGTGGCCGGTCGGCGCGATCCGGCGCCGGGTGCGCCGGCGGGCACTGCCCCAGGGCGCGCCGTCCCTGCCGGAGCGCACCGGACGGGTGTCCCGGCTCCTGACCAGGATCGCGGCCGTCGCCGTGCTGCTCGCCGCCGGCGGCTGGACCGCCACGGTCCTGACGGTGATGAGCCTCCAGGACGTCACCGAGCTCTCGCTGCGCCAGCTCCAGGCGGTCCAGGCGGTCGGTGTGCTCGGGCCCGTCCCCGCGGTGCTCCAGGTCGTGGACGCCGTCCGGCACCGCCACGGCTGGCGGCGCGTGCTCGGCACGCTCCTCGTGCTGCTCGCCCTGGCCGGCGTCGCGTGGTTCGCCGTCGAGTTCCGCCTGCTGGCGCCGTCGGTATCGTACTGACGATGCCCACGACGGACGGCCCCACGGCGAGCGACGACCCGGTGCTGCCCCTGCCCCGCCGCGGCTGGCTCGACACGCTGCTCACCCGGGCGGGCATCACCGGGGTGCTCGCCCGGGACGCCCTGCTGGCCGCGGCCGTCCTGGCCGTCACCGCCGCCCTCCTGGCCGGGCTGTTCGGGCAGGTGCTCGGGCAGGAGGGCCTCGTGCTCGGCCCGGTGCAGGGCGTGGTACTCGCGGTGGCCGTGTGCGCGCAGGCGGTGCCGCTGGTGCTGCGCCGGGTCCGGCCGGTCCTGTGCCTCGGCCTGGTCGTGGCGTGCCAGGTCGTCATCATCATGGCCTCGCCGGACGACCTGTCGATCGGCGGCATCGCGCAGGTCGTCGCCGGCTACACCGTGGGCCTGCTGCTGCCCGCCCGCCGGGCTCTGACCGTCACGGGTGCCGCGGCCCTGGTCGCGGTGCTCGCGGCGGCGGGGACGGTCGTCGTCACCGGGAACGGGCTGATGGTCCCGGTGCTCAACCACCTCGTGTCCGGCGTGCTCACCTACCTGGTGTGCGCCCTGATCGGCAACGCGGTCGCCACGCGCCGCGGCTACACCGAGCTGCTCCGTCTCCGGGCCGCCGAGGCCGTGCGCACCCAGCGGGCCACCACCCAGGCGGCGATCGTCGCGGAGCGGTCGCGCATGGCCCGCGAGCTGCACGACGTCGCCGCGCACCACCTCTCGGGGCTGGTGGTGCAGGCGGCCGCGGTCGAGCGGCAGATCGACGGCGACCCCGAGGCCGCGAAGCAGGGCGCCGCCTGGATCCGCAGGCAGGGCAAGGAGACGCTCGAGAGCCTGCGGCTCATCGTCGGGGTGCTTCGTGAGCGTCCCGGTACCGAGGACGCCTACGACGCGCCGCCGCCGGGCCTCGGCGCCCTCGACGGCCTGGTGCGGACGGCGCGGACGCTCGGCGCGGACGTGGAGCTGGTCCGCGAGGGGACGCCGCGGCCGCTCGCCCCGATCGCGGACGCGGCGTTCTACCGGGTCGCGCAGGAGTCGCTGTCCAACGCGCGCCAGCACGCACCCGGTGCGCCGGTGCGGCTCACCGTCCGGTTCGGGGCGCGGGAGGTCGCCCTGGAGGTGGTGAACGGTCCCGCCCCGGGCACGACGCCGGGCCGCGACGAGAACCGCCGGGGGATGGGCCTGATCGGCATGCAGGAGCGGGCGCAGCTCGTCGGGGCGACGCTCGCCACCGGCGCCACGCCGTCCGGCGGATGGCGGGTGCTGCTCACGCTCCCGCTGCACCACGAGAGCACGGGTACGGTGCCCGTGGCGGCGCCCGCGGCGCCCGGCGAAGGGGGACAGGGATGATCAGGGTCGTGCTCGTCGACGACCAGGCGGTGGTCCGTGCGGGATTCCGGTTCCTGCTGGAACAGGCCGACGACATCGAGGTGGTGGCCGAGGCCTCGGACGGGCCGACGGCGGTGGAGCTCGTGCGGCGGCACCGCCCCGACGTCGTCTGCATGGACGTGCGCATGCCGGGCGGCGACGGGCTCGCCGCGACGCGCGAGATCACGGCCCGCCCGGACGACGGAGGGACGACGCCGGCCGTGCTGGTCGTGACGACGTTCGACCTCGACGAGTACGTCTTCGGCGCACTGGAGGCCGGCGCCGGCGGGTTCATCCTCAAGGACTGCGAGCCCGAGGAGCTGATCGACGCCGTCCGGCGCCTCGCCGACGGCCACGGGCTCATCGACCAGGCGGTGACCCGCCGCGTCATCACGGAGTTCGCGCGGCGCAAGGCCCCGCCCGCTCCGGCGTCGGACGCCGCGGCGCAGCTCACGGCGCGGGAGGCGGAGATCGTGCGGCAGCTCGCACGGGGGCTGTCGAACGCGGAGATCGCGGAGGCGCTCGTGGTCGAGACGAGCACGGTGAAGTCCCACCTGGGGCGCGCGATGGCCAAGATCGGCACGCGCGACCGCCTCCAGACGGTGGTCTGGGCCTACCAGAACGGGCTCGCCGCGTACTGAGGGGTGGCGCCGGCCGGGAGTGTGGGAATCCCCGATATTCACCCGGGCCGGTGCTTGCTAGCGTCGCTGCGACCAGCAGGCCGGCACCGCCGCCGGCGTCGCCCTGACCCGAACCGAGGTGGTCTCCCATGGCCCTCCGTCGCGCCCCGATCGTCGTCGCCGTCGCCACGGCCGCGCTGCTGTTGACAGGAGCCGCGCTCGCGCCGGGCCTGTCGGCCCCGGCGGTCGCCGTCCACGCCGGGCCTGCCGCCGAGGCCCCGGCCGGGACCGGGGCCGAGTCCGACGGGCCGGACGCCGCACCGGCGGCGGTGACCCCGGTCGAGGCCAACGGGCAGCTCAGCGTGTGCGGCGTGCGGCTGTGCAACGAGCAGGGCACGGAGGTCCAGCTGCGCGGCATGAGCACGCACGGCACCCAGTGGTACGCGCAGTGCGTGGACGACGCGTCGCTCGACACCCTCGCGTACGACTGGAACGCCGACGTCATGCGGATCTCGACGTACGTGCAGGAGGACGGCTACGAGACCGACCCGGCGCGGTTCACCGCCCTGGTCAACCAGTACATCGACATGCTGACCGAGCGCGGCCTGTACGCGATCGTGGACTGGCACATGCTCGACCCGGGCGACCCCGGCTTCAACCTCGAGCGCGCCAAGACGTTCTTCACGGCCGTCGCCGAGCGGAACAACGGCAACAACAACATCATCTACGAGGTCGCCAACGAGCCCAACGGCGTGTCGTGGCAGACCATCAAGGGCTACCACGAGCAGATCGTCCCGGTGGTCCGCGCGAAGGACCCGGACGCCGTCATCCTGCTCGGCACGCGTGCCTGGTCCTCGCTGGGCGTCTCCGACGGGGCGAGCGAGTCCGAGGTCGTGAACAACCCGGTCGACGCCTCCAACGTCATGTACACGTTCCACTTCTACGCGGCGTCGCACGGCCAGGAGTTCCTGGACGCGCTGTCCCGCGCCGCGGACCGCATCCCGATGTTCATCACCGAGTTCGGCACGCAGGACTACGCGGGGGAGGGCGCCAACGACTTCGCCATGGCGCAGCGCTACCTCGACCTGGCGGCGTCGAAGAAGATCAGCTGGGTCAACTGGAACTACTCCGACGACCACCGTTCCGGCGCGGTCTTCACCGAGGGCACCTGCGGCAGCGGTTCGTACGGCACGGACCGCCTCAAGGAGGCCGGCACCTGGATCCGCGACCAGATCCGCACGCCGGACGACTTCTAGGCGACCCGCCGGCGGCCGCCCGGTGCGGCGGCCGCCCGGCGCGGTGACGTCCTGCGTGATGGCGGCGCTGCGTCTGACGGGAACGAACTCCAGCCCGCCCGGCACCTGCTCTGCGGGCATGACGAACCCAGGGACCCGCGAGAAGATCGTCCGGTGCGGATCATCCAGCTCCCGGCGCGGGAGATCTCCCGGTTCGGCAGTGCAGGCGTCGACATGGACTTCCTGCCGCAGGTGCTCGACGCCGAGCGCACCACCGTGAACGTCGCCCGGATCGTCGCCGGCGGCGTGCTGGGCGAGCACCCGGCCACGTCCCTCCAGATCTTCGCCGTCCTGGCCGGCGAGGGCGTCGTCACGTCGCGGGGCGCGAACGACGACGCCGACGAGCGCTGGGACATCGAGCCCGGCCAGGCCGCGGTCTGGGAGCCCGGCGAGATCCACCGGACGACCGCGACCACGGACCTGCTCGCGGTGATCGTCGAGACCTCGGCAGACACCCTGGGCCTCCGTGACCACGACCTCCTCGCGGGCCCGCCCCTCGACTGAGCGGCCGCCGTCCGCCCGGAGCAGTGCTCAGACGAGCGCCGGCGACACCCGCGGGTCCCCCAGGTCCCGGAGATAGGGCGCGAACACGTCGGCGACCTCGGCCGCGACCGCCGTCGCGTCGCGCGTGCCGTCCACCTCGATCACGCGTACCCCGAGCCGCCGGGCGCTGCGCACGACGTCGTCGGCGATCAGACGGTCGCGTTCGACGCGGTGGGACTGGGCAAGTGCCGGGTCGCTGACGGCGGCCTCCACGGCCAGGGCACGCGGCACGGTGCGGAGCTGGTGCTGCCGGAACTCCTCCGTCGGGACCAGGACGACCATGCGGCGGGACGAGTCGACCAGCGGCGCCACCAGCTCCGGTCGCAGGCCCCAGCCCTCGGCGATCGCCGGGCGGCTGGTGTACCAGGCGCGCAGGTCGTCGAGCACCCACTCGAAGCGGGCCGGGAAGCCGGCCAGCACCTGGGCCGCGAGGACCTCCGGGCCGTGGTTGATCCAGATCTCCTCGGCATCAGGTTCCGTCACCGGCTCTCCGCGCGCGACCTTGTGCGCGACCCGCCGGTCCCGGTGGCCACGGGAGTCGTGGTAGTCGTAGTGGTAGACGGTCAGCCCGTGCCGGTCGGCGACCAGGTCGCTGACGGTCGTCTTGCCGGCCCACTGCGCTCCGCCGATCCACAGCATGCGGCGCAGGCTGCCGTGCGGGTCCCAGATCTCTGCCATCACGGTCCTCCCGGTGGGGGCGGCGCCCCTCACCGCCCCTCCCGAGTGTGCGGCTTCCGTCCCGAGAACGGCAGTCTTGTCTTCGCCCCGTCCCTGCAGCAGAGTGGTGGAAGAGGCGCACTACGCTCCCTCCATGGTTCTCACCGTGTCCGTCATCGGCGCCGGACCCGCAGGCCTCGCCGCCGCAGCCACCCTGCAGCACAGGGGCGCCGACGTCACCGTGCTCGAGAAGTCGGAGCACGTCGGCAACGCCTGGCGGCACCACTACGACCGCCTGCACCTGCACACCACGCGCGGCCTCTCCAAGCTGCCCGGCCTGGCGATCCCGCGGGAGTACGGCCGCTGGGTCGCCCGCGACGACGTCGTCCGCTACCTGGAGGCGTACGCCGCCCACCACGGCCTGCACGTCGAGCACGGCGTCGAGGTCACCCGGCTGGACCGCTCCGCCGCCGACGGCGATGCCGCCCGCCGCTGGACGATCACCACCACCGACGGCACCCGCACCGCGGACGTCGTCGTCGTCGCGACCGGCTACAACCACACCCCGCACCTGCCGGACTGGCCCGGCCAGGACGGCTTCCCCGGCGACGTCGTGCACGCGAGCCGCTACCGCAACCCGGCCCCCTACGCGGGCAAGCACGTGCTGGTCGCGGGCGTGGGCAACACGGGCGCCGAGATCGCGCAGGATCTCGCCGAGAACGGCGCGGCGAGCGTGCACCTCGCCGTGCGGACGCCTCCGCACATCGTGCGGCGCAACCAGGGGCCGTGGGCCGCGCAGTACACCGGCCTGCTCATCCGGCACCTGCCGACGGCCCTCGTCGACGCTCTCTGCGTCCCCGTCCGCCGGGCCAGCCTTCCCGACCTGGCTCACCTCGGCCTGCCGATCCCGGAGGTGGGCCTGGCCACGCGCGTGGCCCAGGGCGCCATCCCCGTGCAGGACATCGGCCTGGTCGCCGCCGTCGAGGCCGGCACGGTGCGCGTGGTCGGGGCGGTCGAGCGGTTCGACGGCGCCGAGGCGGTCCTGGCCGACGGCGCCCGGCTGGCCCCCGACGTCGTGCTCGCCGCTACCGGCTACCGGCGCTCGCTTGAACCCGTCGTCGGCCACCTCGGGGTGCTCGGTGAGCGGGGCAAGCCCGTGGCGACCAACGGCCGTCCGGCCGCGCCCGGGCTCTACTTCACCGGATTCACCAACCCCATCAGCGGCATGTTCCTGGAGATGGCGGCGGACGCACGGCGGATCGCGCGCCACGCGACCCGCGGCAGGTAGCCGATCCCGACACGACGTATCGATTCGGTCGAAATGCTTGACACCTCGACCTCCGACCGGCAGCGTCCGCCGCATGAGCCGCAGAAAGACCCTCGCCACCGCCGCCGCTGCCCTCGTGGCGCTGACCCTCGGCGCCTGCGCGCCGTCCGCGGACAGCCCCGAGCCCGGCGCGGTCGCGGGGGAGGGGTGCGACGGTGACGCCGTCGCGCTCGACGTCTGGTCGTGGCGCACCGAGGACGTGAAGACCTACGAGCAGATCTTCGACGTCTTCGAGAAGGCCAACCCCTGTGTCACGGTGACCTTCCAGGCTCACCTCAACACCGAGTACGACCAGATCCTGCGCACCGGCCTGACCGGCTCGGACGGCCCGGACATCGCCCAGGTGCGGTCCTACGGCCTGCTCCAGCCGCTCGTCGAGGGCGGCAACCTGGAGCCGCTCGACGACCTGGTCCCGGCGCTCGCGGACTTCGACGAGGCCGCCCTCGACGGCGCCCGCGGCCGCCAGGACGGTGCGGTCTACGGCGTGCCCCTGGCCACCCAGACCATCCAGGTCTACTACAACACCCGGATCTTCGAGGAGAACGGCCTCGAGGAGCCGGAGACGTGGGACGACTTCATCGCCCTGAACGACACCCTCCTGGAGAAGGACGTGACGCCGCTGGCGGTCGGCGCCCGCGACGGCTGGTTCGTGCCCACGGTGCACGACGCCCTGACGGCCGCCCAGTACGGCGGCGCGGACTTCCAGCAGGCCCTGCGGGACGGCGCGACGGACTTCACCGACCCGGCCTACGTCGACTCGATCCAGACGCTCGCGGACCTCCAGCAGTACATGCCCGACGACGTGACCGGGGTGCCCTACACGGACGCGCAGGTGCTGTTCACCTCCGAGCAGGCGGCGATGTTCGCCGGCGGTTCGTACGAGCAGGCGTTCTTCCAGGACGCCAACCCGGACCTCGACCTCGGCGTGTTCCAGGTGCCGCCGCCGCCCGGCTCGGCGCTGGACCACCCGGTCACCCCGGGGTATGCCGACGGCAACTGGGGCCTGTCCGCCACCACGGACCACCCCGAGGAGGCCCAGGCGCTGCTGAGCTGGCTCGCGAGCCCCGAGTTCGGGCAGCTCGTGGCCGACGAGCTCAAGCAGTTCTCGCCCATCCCGGGCGTCGAGTACTCCGACCCCCTCCAGCAGGAGATGTGGGACCTGTACCAGGAGAACCCCGCGCCGTACCTGCTGCTCGTCGACTACCGCTACGGCGACCCGGTCGGCACCGACCTGATGGGCGAGGCGGGCCAGAAGCTGTTCCTCGGTGACACCGACGCGGCCGGTGCGGCGGACATCATCCAGGACGGCCTGTCGGCCTGGTGGACGCCGGGCGAGTGAGCCGCCGTCGCACAGCGGCGCTGCCCACGTCCGTCGCACTGCTCTTCCTCCTGCCCGCCGCGGCGCTGTTCGCCGTCTTCGTGCTCTACCCGATGGCCACCGCGCTGACCTACTCGCTGTTCTCCTGGCGCGGCACAGCGCAGGGGGCCTTCGCCGGGGTGGACAACTTCGTCGCGCTGTTCACCACCGAGCCGTACCGCAGCCAGCTCCCGCGCGCGTTCGGGCACAACGCGCTGCTGTTCGCCGGGGCGATGCTGGCCCAGAACACCGTCGGCCTCCTGCTCGCGTACGTGCTGCACCAGCGCGAGCGGTTCCGTCGCCTGTTCCAGGTGCTGTTCACCATGCCGTACCTCGTCTCGCCGCTCGTGGTCGGCTACCTGTGGTCCCTGCTGCTCTCGCCGCTCTTCGGCCCGGTCAACGCCCTGCTGCGCGCCGTCGGCCTGGACGCCGTGGCCCAGCCCTGGCTGGGCGACCCCGACACGGCCCTGTGGGTGGTCGTGCTCGTCACGGCGTGGCAGTGGGTCGGCTTCCCGCTGCTCGTCTACGGCGCCGCCCTCGGCGCGCTCGACCCGAGCACCCAGGAGGCCGCGATGCTCGACGGCGCGACGTCGGCCCAGCGGTTCTGGCACGTCACCCTGCCGATGCTCACGCCCGTGATCGGCACCGTGAGCGTGCTGACCTTCATCTTCTCCATGGAGGCGTTCCCCATCCCGTACGCCCTGGGCGGCTCCAGCGGCAGCCCGGCGGGCGCCACCGACGTCATGTCGCTGCTCTTCTACCGCACGGCGTTCCACTCGGGGGCGTCCAACGCGATCGGCATCTCGTCGGCCGTGGCGATCGTGCTGTTCGTCGTGATCGTGGGCGTCTCCGTGGCGTTCACCCGGTGGTTCCGCGGCGTCGAGCGGAGGCTGACGTGAGGCGGCCCGGCCCGGTGCTGAACCGGGTGGTGGTGAACGTGGTGCTGTGGGGCTACGCCGTCGTCGCGCTGGTGCCGCTGCTGACCATGGTCTGGAACTCGTTCCGGTCCGACCAGGAGCTGGTGGCCGAACCACTGGGCCTGCCGCACGCCCCGTCGTTCGACGCCTACCGCGAGGCCTGGGTGGAGGCCTCCTTCTCCACCTACTTCCTCAACTCGGTGCTGGTCACCACGGCGTCCGTGGCCCTGTCGACCGCCGTGTCGCTGCTCGCGGCCTACGCGCTGGCCCGGTCGCGCTCGCGGCTCATGGCCGTGATCGAGCAGGTGTTCGTCTCCGGCCTGATGATGCCCGTGTTCCTGATGATCGTGCCGATCTTCTACCTGCTCGACACCATCGGACTCGCCTCGACCCGCACCGGCCTGATCCTGGTCTACGCGGCCGTCTCCATCCCGTTCTCGGTGTTCGTGCTGGCCACGTTCCTGCGCCAGCTCCCCGACGAGCTGGAGGACGCCGCCCGGATCGACGGCGCCGGACCCCTGCGCACCTTCTGGTCGGTGCTGCTGCCGCTCGTGAAGCCCGCCGTCGCCACGGTGGTGGTCTTCCGCTTCGTGCCCATCTGGAACGACTTCTTCTACCCGCTGATCCTGGTGCGTGACCGCGCGCAGTACACGCTGCCCGTCGGCCTGACCACCTTCTTCGGGGAGTACCAGACGTCGTGGTCCACGCTGTTCGCGGGCCTCGTGATCGCGACGCTGCCGCTCGTGGTCCTCTTCCTCGTGGCGACCCGGCAGATCGTGGCGGGGCTCACCGCAGGGATCGGGCGCTGAGCTCCGGCGCGCTTGCGCTCTGGGCTGACAACCGTGGCGTATGCGCCCGGCTGTGGGAGGCTGGTGGGTGTGCGGCATGCCACCGGCCTGCATTCGGCGCCCGTGGCCGCGAGGCGTACCATTGACGGGTTGCCCGTGCGCCTGCCGCACAGCGCTGTCAGCGAGCAGCGGCAACTGAGTTGAGCATCCCCGCGCCACCCGGGAGGCAGTACGCCGGCGTGCGCGCACCCCCGACATTCTGGAGACCATCGAAGTGAAGAGCGCCGTCGAGACCTTGGAGCCCACCAAGGTCAAGCTGACCGTCGAGGTGGACTACGACGAGCTCAAGCCGAGCATCGATCACGCCTACGAGCACATCGCGGAGCAGGTGAACGTCCCCGGCTTCCGCAAGGGCAAGGTGCCCCCGCGCATCATCGACCAGCGGGTCGGCTGGGCCGCCGTGATCGAGCACGCCGTGAACGACGGGCTCTCCGGCTTCTACCAGCAGGCGCTCGGCGAGACCGAGCTCCGCCCGCTGGCCCAGCCCCAGGTGGACGTGGCCGAGATCCCGGCCAAGGCCGGCGAGGGCCAGCTCAAGTTCACCGCCGAGGTCGAGGTCCGTCCCGAGATCGAGCTCCCCGAGCTGGCCGACGTGGACCTGACCGTCGACTCCACGACCGTCACGGACGAGGACGTGGCCGAGCGCCTGGAGGCCCTGCGCGAGCGCTTCGGCACCCTGGTGGGCGTCGACCGCCCCGCCGCCGAGGGCGACTACGTCGTCATCGACCTCAAGGCCGTCATCGGTGACGAGGAGGTCGACTCCGTGTCGGGCGTCTCGTACCAGATCGGCTCCGGCAACATGCTCGAGGGCCTGGACGAGGCCCTCACCGGCCTGTCCGCCGACGAGACCACCACGTTCAAGGCGCCGCTGGCCGGCGGCGACCACGAGGGCCAGGAGGCGGACGTGACCGTCACCGCCACCTCGGTCAAGCAGCGCGACCTGCCCGAGGTGGACGACGACTTCGCCCAGCTCGCCTCCGAGTTCGACACGATCGAGGAGCTCAAGGAGGACCTGAAGACCCAGGTCGCCGGCATCAAGACCTCGAACCAGGCCGTCACCGCGCGTGACGCCCTCATGGAGAAGCTCCTGGAGACCGTCGAGGTCCCCGTCCCCACGGGCGTGGTCGAGGCCGAGGTGCACCGTCACCTCGAGTCCGAGAACCGCCTCGAGGACGACACGCACCGCGAGGAGGTCCGCGAGGACGCCACCAAGGCGATCAAGAACCAGATCCTGCTCGACACCCTCGCCGAGAAGCTCAAGGTCCAGGTCAGCCAGGGCGAGCTCGTCGAGTACCTGGTGAGCGCCTCCCAGCAGTACGGCATGGAGCCGGGCGAGTTCATCAAGACGCTCGAGCAGGGTGGCCAGATCCCCGCCATGGTCGGCGAGGTGGCACGCTCCAAGGCGCTCGCCGTCGCGCTGCGCCAGATCGAGGTCAAGGACTCCGAGGGCAACGTGGTCGACCTGAGCGAGTACATCGGCTCGGACGAGGCCGACGAGGCCCAGGCCGCGCTCGCCGACGCCGTCGCCCAGGCGCAGGACGCCGACGCTCCCGAGGGCGCCGACTCCGACGCCGCGGAGCCCGCGAAGGCCTGACGTCCGCGCCGGCCTCGGGCAGGCCGGGCACGACGTCCCGACGGCGGTCCGCACCCTCTGCGAGAGGGTGCGGACCGCCGTCCGCGTTACCCCTGACTTCGCCGTGGGCAGCACCGGTGCGCTGTAGGCGAAACGGCTGCCGGATCGGGAGTTCCGGCGGCCGGAGGCACGTTAGGGTCGAGCGACACTACGTCGTAGGACGTGGTCCACAGACGAGAGTCAGAACCGAGGAGATGGACGTGAACGATCTGCTGCGGATGGATGCTGGGCCGGTGGCGCGGACGGAGGGTGCTGGCTTCGGGCTCAACGACTCCATCTACAACCGGCTGCTCAAGGAGCGCATCATCTGGCTGGGGTCGGAGGTGCGCGACGAGAACGCGAACGCGATCAGCGCACAGATGATGCTTCTCGCGGCCGAGGACCCTGACAAGGACATCTGGCTGTACATCAACTCGCCCGGCGGCTCGATCACGGCCGGCATGGCGATCTACGACACGATGCAGTTCATCAAGCCGGACGTGGCGACGGTCGCGATGGGAATGGCGGCGTCGATGGGGCAGTTCCTGCTGTCCTCCGGCACCAAGGGCAAGCGGTACATCACGCCGCACGCCCGCGTGCTGATGCACCAGCCGTCGGGCGGTGTCGGCGGCACGGCCACGGACGTGCGGATCGGCGCGCAGCTCATCATGCACATGAAGAAGGTGCTCGCCGAGCTGACGGCCGAGCAGACCGGCCAGCCGGTCGAGAAGATCATCAAGGACAACGACCGGGACAACTGGTTCACGGCCTCCGAGGCACTGGAGTACGGCTTCGTCGACCACGTCGTCGAGACCGCCGCGCTGGCCGGTGGCGGCGGCATGACGAGCTGACCGACCGCACCCACGCACCCAGACCTGATCCACAGAGGAGAACTACCGTGAGCCCTGAAGCCCAGTTCGTCGCAGCCGCGGAGCGCCTTGCCGGCGTCCGTTCGGGTGCGGGGATGCCCTTTGCCACCGCCGGCGCCATGCCGTCCTCCCGCTACGTGCTCCCGCAGTTCGAGGAGCGCACCGCGTACGGCTTCAAGCGCCAGGACCCGTACACCAAGCTGTTCGAGGACCGCATCATCTTCCTGGGCGTCCAGGTCGACGACGCGTCCGCGGACGACGTCATGGCCCAGCTGCTGGTCCTGGAGACCCAGGACCCGGACCGCGACGTGATGATGTACATCAACTCGCCGGGTGGCTCGTTCACGGCCATGACGGCGCTGTACGACACCATGCAGTTCATCAAGCCGCAGATCCAGACCGTGTGCCTGGGCCAGGCGGCCTCCGCCGCGGCGGTCCTGCTGGCCGCCGGCCAGCCGGGCAAGCGCCTCGCGCTGCCGAACTCCCGCGTGCTGATCCACCAGCCCGCGATGGAGGGTGGCGGCTACGCGCAGGCCTCGGACATCGAGATCCACGCCAACGAGCTCATCCGCATGCGCGAGTGGCTCGAGCTGACGCTGGCGACGCACAGCGGCAAGTCGGTCGAGGAGGTGCGCGACGACATCGAGCGCGACAAGATCCTCACGGCCGAGCAGGCGAAGGACTACGGGCTGGTCGACGAGGTGCTCCAGTCGCGCAAGCCCGTCGCGGTCGTCACGAACTGATCGATCACGTCGACGCGGCCGGTCCCGCACCGGCCGACGCCGGGGCAGCTCCACCGATACTGGTTGGACGCGAGCCCCGGCGTTCGGGCATTGTGGGACCTGCTGCACACTTCATGACAAAATTGTCATGAAGTGGTGAAAGTCGCCTCAGCGACCCGCCGGGCCGCCGGGCTGACAACGGGCCACTGGTGGTGTGGAATGGATCTGAGACCGCTTGACGTTGCGGATCTGCTGGGTCAGCCGGCCTGTGCGGGACTCCGTGAGGATGCACAAGGCGAGGAGACAGGTAGTGGTGCGAATCGGTGACGGCGCGGAACTGCTGAAGTGCAACTTCTGCGGCAAGTCGCAGAAGCAGGTGAAGAAGCTGATCGCCGGACCTGGCGTCTACATCTGCGACGAGTGCATCGAGCTGTGCAACGAGATCATCGAGGAAGAGCTCGGTGAGGCGGCTGAGCTCGGCCTGACGGAGCTGCCCAAGCCGCGCGAGATCTTCGACTTCCTCGAGCAGTACATCATCGGCCAGGACCCGGCCAAGCGTGCCCTGGCCGTCGCGGTCTACAACCACTACAAGCGGATCCAGGCGGGCGAGGCCGGTCGCTCCATCGGGCCGGACGACCAGGACCCGGTCGAGATCGCCAAGTCCAACATCCTGCTCATCGGCCCCACGGGCACGGGCAAGACGTACCTGGCGCAGACGCTCGCCAAGATGCTGAACGTACCGTTCGCCATCGCCGACGCCACAGCCCTCACCGAGGCGGGCTACGTGGGCGAGGACGTCGAGAACATCCTGCTGAAGCTCATCCAGGCGGCGGACTACGACGTCAAGAAGGCCGAGACCGGCATCATCTACATCGACGAGGTCGACAAGGTGGCCCGCAAGGCCGAGAACCCGTCGATCACGCGGGACGTGTCCGGCGAGGGGGTGCAGCAGGCGCTCCTGAAGATCATCGAGGGCACCACGGCCTCCGTGCCCCCGCAGGGCGGGCGCAAGCACCCGCACCAGGAGTTCATCCAGATCGACACGACGAACGTGCTGTTCATCGTGGCCGGCGCGTTCGCCGGGCTGGACGACATCGTCGCCGCCCGCTCCCGCAAGCGGGGCATCGGGTTCAGCGCCCCGATGGAGTCCATCGCCCGCGACGAGGACCTGTTCGCCGAGGTCCGGCCCGAGGACCTGCAGAAGTACGGCCTGATCCCCGAGTTCATCGGCCGCCTGCCCGTCATCGCCTCCGTCTCGCCGCTGGACCGTGACGCGCTGGTGCGGATCCTCACCGAGCCCAAGAACGCGCTGGTGAAGCAGTACAAGCGCATGTTCGAGATCGACGGCGTGGAGCTCGAGTTCGACGAGCCCGCCGTCGAGGCCATCGCGGAGCAGGCGCTGCTGCGGGGCACCGGGGCGCGCGGCCTGCGGGCCATCATGGAAGAGGTGCTCCAGCAGGTCATGTTCGACGTGCCGAGCCGCGACGACGTCGAGCGCGTGGTCATCACCCGCGACGTGGTGCTGGACAACGTCAACCCGACCGTCGTCCCCCGCAAGACCGCGGTCCGCTCCCGCCATCCCCGCGAGAAGAGCGCCTGACAGCCCTCCCGCAGCCGTGGGGGAGCGCGCAGCAGAAGTGCGCTTCTAGCCAGTCATGGGGCCCAGAACTCACACGAGTTCTGGGCCCCATGACTGGGTAGAAGCGCACCTTTCGGTGCCGCGGGCAGCACGGCCCCACGGCACCGGCGGGTCAGCGGCTGGTCGCCGGCTCGGTCCGGGCCAGCGGGGCGCCGTACAGGGCGTCGATCGTGTCCGCGAAGTCGGCGACGACCTTGCCGCGCTTCACCTTGATGGACGGCGTGAGATAGCCGTTCGCCTCGGTGAAGTCGAGGTCCAGCACCGTGATCTTGCGGATCGACTCGGCCTTGGACACGGCCTCGTTCGCCTGGGCGACCACCTTGTCCAGCTCCGCCAGCACCTTCGGGTGCACGCGGGCCTCGGCCACGGTCAGCGCGGGCAGCCCGTTCGCCGCGCACCAGCCCGGCAGCATCTCGGCGTCGAGCGTGACCAGGGCGCCGATGAACGGGCGCTGGTCGCCCACCACGACGACCTGGCTCACGATCGGGTGAGCACGCATGCGGTCCTCGAGGACGGCGGGGGCGACGTTCTTGCCGCCGGCCGTCACGATGATCTCCTTCTTGCGGCCCGTGATGTGCAGGTGACCGTGCTCGTCCAGGCGGCCGAGGTCGCCGGTGCGGAACCAGCCGTCGACGAGCGCCTCGGCGGTCAGCCCCGGCTGGTTGCGGTACCCCCGGAAGATGTGCGGGCCGCGCAGCAGCACCTCGCCGTCGTCGGCGATGGCGATGTCCGTGCCGAAGAACGCCGGGCCCACCGAACCGACGACGATCTTGCCCGGCAGGTTGACCGAGGTGGGCGCCGTGGTCTCCGTGAGGCCGTAGCCTTCCAGGATGGTGACGCACGCGCCGCGGAAGAAGTGGCCCAGGCGCTCGCCCAGCGGCGCGCCGCCCGAGACGGCCCAGCTGAGCTGCCCGCCCATGGTCGCCTTCAGCTTGCTGAACACCAGCCGGTCGGCGATGGCGTGCTTCGCCTTGAGCAGGGCGTCGGGGCCCGACGGCGTGTCGAGGGCGCGGGAGTAGTCCTCGGCCACCCGGGCCGACCAGGCGAAGATCTTCGCCTTGAGGCCGGACGACGCCTTCTGCTCCGCGCTGTTGTAGACCTTCTCGAACACGCGGGGCACGGCCAGCAGGTAGGTCGGGCGGAACGAGCCCAGGTCGCCGACGAGGTTCTTGATGTCCGGGGCGTGGCCCAGCACGGCCTGGCCGGCGATGGTCGCGACCTCGACGAAGCGGGCGAAGACGTGCGCCAGCGGCAGGAACAGCAGCGTGCGGGCGTTCTCGGCCTGGAGCAGCTCCGGGATGCCGACGGCGGCGTTCATGGTCAGGTGGGCGAAGTTGCCGTGCGTCAGCTCGACGCCCTTGGGGCGGCCGGTGGACCCGGAGGTGTAGATGACGGTGGCGAGGTCGTCCCGGCGGACGGCCGAGCGCCGCTCGGCAACGATGCCGGCCGAGAGGTTCGTGCCCGCGCGGCGCAGGTCGAGCACGGCGCCGTCGTCGAGCACCAGGATGTCCTCGAGGCCCGGCAGGGCGGTGCGCACCTGCTGGACGGTCTCGGCGTGCGCGTGGGACTCGACGACGATCAGGCGGACGTCGGCGTCCGAGAGGATCCACCGGACCTGCTCGGCCGACGAGGTCTCGTAGACCGGCACGGCGACGGCACCCGCGGCCCAGATCGCGAAGTCGAGCAGCGTCCACTCGTAGCGGGTGCGCGACATGATCGCCACGCGGTCGCCCGCCTCGATGCCGCGGGCCACGAGGCCGCGGGCGACGGCCAGGACCTCGTCCTCGAACTGGCTCGCGGTCACCGGGATCCACGGCCCGGCCGGGGTCTCCCGCCGTTCGATGAGCGTCTCGTCCCCGGAGCGGGCCACCCGGTCCGTGAGGATGGTGTTGATGCTGGTGCCTTCAGGCACCTTCACCAAGGCCGGCGACGAGACGAGTGTCATCTGCTGCTCTCCGTTGAAGTCTGGAAGGGGTGAGGGGCCTTCACCAAGTTGCGTGCCTGCTCGGCAGACTGTAGCTGATCGACGTCTCACGTCGGAACAGGCTTCGCCCGCCGGGGGTCAGGCCGGTTAGCCTCTTCCTGTGTCTGACAACGAACCGACCGGCGCTTCGGTGCCCGCCGAGATGCCGTCCGAGATCATCCGGCTCCGCGGGAGCATCGACAACATCGACGCGGCGTTGGTCTACCTGCTGGCCGAACGGTTCAGGGTCACGCGCCGGGTCGGTGAGCTCAAGGCGGTCGGCGGCCTGCCCCCGGCGGACCCGGCTCGTGAGCAGGAGCAGATCGCCCGTCTGACGAGCATCGCCGAGGAGTCGGGCCTGGACCCCGAGTTCGCCGAGCAGTTCCGCCAGTTCATCGTGAGCGAGGTGATCCGCCACCACGAGCTGATCGCCGCGCAGCACAAGGGCGACAACCTCCCTGAGGTGGACACCTACGCTTGAAGGTGAATCGTTCTTGAGGCAGTTTTGCCCGGCCTTGGCGAGTGGTCGACGTCGAGTAGTGGATATTTGGTGACCGGGTCACAACCAATTCCGGCACGGGGGTGGCGCGCACCCGCGATCCGTCGTTTCCTGGAGGGAACGCCGGGGCGAGGGGTGCGGTAGGGCGCCACCTCGACCTCGGCGGGAGACGCGGAGGTTCGAATGAAGATCGACTGGCTCAAGCCCCTCCTCGGCCACCAGGGTCCCTTTGCGACCCTGCACCTCGACGCGACGCCGTCCGAGCAGGCCGCCGAACGCGACGTCGAGGGCCGATGGAACGCGGCCCGCAAGGATCTGGCGCAGCAGGGGGCGACCCCGCAGGTGCTGGACGCGATCGCCGAGGTGGTGCTGCGACCGACGAGGGTCCCGGGCCCCCACGGCAGGGTCGTCATCGCCGACGACTCGGGCGTGCTGGTGGACCGCGTGGTGAGCAACCCGCCCACCTCGACGACCTGCTCGTGGGCGCCGGTGCCCGCCCTGCTGCAGGCGGCGCTGGCGGCCGACGAGTCCGTGGAGCTGCTCAAGGTCGCCGTGGACCGTGCGGGTGCGGACTTCGCCCGGGTGGGTCCCGAGGGAAAGGTGCACAGCACCTTCCAGGCGCCGCACGACGAGATCGAGAAGACGGCGTCCACCGGCACGAAGCGGTCGCGCATCGAGTCCCGGGCCGAGGACTCGTGGGCGCGCAACGCTGCGGCGGTCGCGGCCGAGATCGAGCGCCACGTGGCCGAGACCAGGCCCGAGCTGGTGCTGCTGACGGGGGACGTGCGGGCGGTCTCGCTGACCCGGGACGCGCTGACGGCTCCGACGTCCGAGATGGTCGTCGAGGTGCCGGGCGGCGGGCGCACCAGCGGTGTCAACGAGGGCGCGTTCGCGGAGCGGGTGGCCGAGGCGCTCGACTCCTACCGGGAACGACGGCGGGAGCGGGTGCTGGCCGAGCTGCGGCAGGAGCTCGGACGCGAGTCCAACGCCGTCACGTCGGTGGACGACGTCGTCGCGGTGCTGGCCCGCGGGCAGGTCAAGGACCTCGTGCTGGCCGAGGAGTACGGCACGGGCGGGTCGGCGGTGAACGGGCGGATGCTCTGGATCGGCCCCGACCCGATGCACATCGCGGCGACCCGGTCCGACCTGGAGGACATCGGCGTGACGGAGCGGCTGGAGGAGCTCCCGGCGTCGGTGGCGCTCGTGCGGGCCGCCGTCGGCCAGGATGCCGGGCTGACGTTCGCGCCCGAGGGATCCGTGGGGCTCATCGACGGCGTCGCGGCGACCCTGCGGTGGCGCGACGACGGCACGCCGACCGAGGTGCTCGCGAGCATGTCCGGCGACGACCGCCGGCTGCAGTGACGCCCCGCGTGAATTCGGTGTGAATTCTCGGCCAGGTCCAGGAGGCTAAAAACCCCAGAACGGACACGCACTCGGATGGAATTTCCGTTTTACCGCGTATGAGACATTGTTGCATCGGAATGTGTCCGGTTTGCCCATACACACGGAAACGCATTATCGGTACGGTCTCGGGCCATGGGGATGATTCATTGTGAGTACGCGCGGCTGGCCGCCGACGACTTCGACAAGGCACGGACCGACCTGACCTGGGCGCTGGAGCACATCGACGAGCTCGCGGGCGAGTGGGTACAGAAGGACCTCCCGGCGCAGGAGGCCCGGTACTTCAGCATCGGCACCGTGTGGGGTCCGCTCCACACGGTGCTGCGGGTGCACGGCGGTATGCCCGTCGACCCGGTGCAGGGTGGCGCCGAGCTCGGTCCCGCCGACGGGATCACGCCGGTGCGCTACCTGGCTCCGGAGGACGTGGCGAAGGCAGCCGCGTTCCTGGTGGGCACGTCGTTCGACGCCCTGGCGCCGCTCGCCGACGCCGCCCACGTCTGCGACGAGGACGTCTGCCCGGACCCGGCCGAGCACGCGGCGGAGACGGACGCCGAACGCCTCGGGGTGGCGTACGGCGAGCTTGCGGCGTTCTACGGTGCGGCGGCCGAGGCGGGCGACGCGGTGGTCCTGATGCTGAACTGACGGCGCCCGCGCCAGAGGTGCCGAGAGAAGGCCGTGGGGGGGGGGGGGGGGGGGGGGGGGGGGGGGGGGGGGGGGGGGCGGCGGCGGGGGGGGGGGGGGGGGGGGGGGGGGGGGGGGGGGGCACGGCCGGGAGCCCGCGCGCCGGGGTGGCCGCTGCGGCCTCCGCGGATGCGGGCA